>JAZJYT010000085.1:0-32432 GCA_040390235.1 Pseudomonadota bacterium
CCGCCAACACGCGGGTCAGGTCGATGACACGGATACCGTCAAAAGCTTGCATGGGGAAAAAACTGGAAAGTAAGGCGCCTCGATCTGCTGCGAAGAACACGGACAGCGCCACACGATAAGTTTGTGCTGCTGGATACCGATCAGGCAGAGCGCGATCCCGACAGGGCTGATCGCGCGCGAAGGCTCGCGGAAGACAATGGGATCAAGATCAGGCCGCGAGCGGCGCAGCCCTCAGCCCATCATGCCTGCCAGCTTGGCGCCGTATTTGTCCGTCGGCGCCTTGAAGGGCACACCGCCACACAGCAGGATCAGGGCATACACGGTACGGCACACCCGTTTGTTGCCGTCGGGGAAGCCCTGCACCGTCATCATGGCGCCGAAGAAGAACAGGGCCCAGTCGTACCAGGCGGCATCGCCCTGCGCGGGCCATACCTCGCCGGCCGTCATCTCGAAAATGCGCTTGAGCAGGTAGGTGCCCCCCATGGAGGAGGGGTAGGGCACCGGCTGGATCGACGGCGCGCGGCTGCGCGGCACCGAGGCGTCATAACCCACCAGCAGGTTCCACAGCTGGTTGACGAAGGCCGGGTTGCTGCCCAGCGGGAAGCCGGGCTTGAGGTTCTCTTCGATGACCGAGCGAAAACGCTCCGCACCGCTGTGCAGCCCCTGGGTCAGCCAGCCGATGGCGGCGTCGCGTGCGATCCACTTCGCGGGCCAGGGCGGGATCGGCGGCGCGCCGGGCCCGGCGACAAACACGGGCGGTGTGTAGTACTCGGCCTCGGGGCGTGTCTTGCCGTCGGCCATGGCGGCGGAAAGCTCCGCGTTCTTGGCCTGGGCCAGCATGCGCATGACATAACTCTCGCGGTCCTTGACCTTCATCAGGTCACCGCCGATGACCATGCCGCAGTCTTTTTTCAGCTTCGCCTCGTCGTTGGGCGCCTTGCACTTGAGCACGGCATTCGCCGCCACGGTCATGGTGCGGTCGGCGGGCGAGCCCACACCCGCCCACAGGCCATCGGGTGCCTTGCAGCGGCGCACCTGCTCATCGAACACCGACGCCAGCAGCGCCTGCGTGAGCGCCGAGCCAGCCTTGGCCTTGTACTGCACGCTGTCCGTCTCGTTCTGCATCAATCGGATAAAGGCCCCCAGGTCGTAACTGGTCACCTTCGGCTTGGAACTGAAGAATCCCACGGCATTTCCCTCAAGAAAGAAAGGAACTAAAAAAGCGCCTGTCCGGATGCCATGTCCCCTACCCTGCGGATCCCGGCCCCAGACCAAACGGGGCCAGCCTACCATTTGTTACCCGTGGGTGTGCCAAAAAGGGCCGAACTCTCTTGCACGCACCCGCCTGCCGCCCGGCGGAACGCGGAATTCGTCACACTCCGCGGGTTTGCCCGCATCCCTAGACCAGAACTCGGTCCAGCGCGGCGAGCACCCGGGATGCAGCAGCATGGGGGCCAGAACGTCCCGCCGCCTGCGCGGCCCACGCCGCGTCCTCCAGCAAACTCCGGACAGGGTCGGCGTTCTGCAGCGACCACTCCCACGTGCCGAAACGGACATTGCGCCGCCGGGGCCCCCACAGCACCAGGCCAAAACCCATCAGGGACAGCGCGCCGCCCCCGGGCCGCGGGGCCTGCGCATCCGAAAACGCGTCGACCACCTGGGGCGTTGTCGTATGGCAGGCGATCCGCTGCAGTTCGTCGGATCCGCGGGGCCTGCGCACAAACCCGAGGTCGGCCCCCGCCGCGGCGTAGGCGCGGGACCGGTCCAGCGCCTGCTCCAGCCCCGACACCGGGCGCACCGTCGTGGCGATGATGAGAAAGTCCCGCCGCCGCCGTGCGTCCACCGCGGCCTGGACCGCCTCCACCATGCGGGCCGCGGTACGGTCATGCCGCACACCGCGGTCATCACCGCCATCGCCATCGGCCCCCAGGGAACTCCGGTCGTGCAGGAACAAGGCGTTGGCTCCCGCGTCCTCGATCGCACGCACCGTTTTTTTGATATCCCACCCCGTATCCCCGCACACGCCTCCGTCGACCACGATCGGAATGCGCGTGACCGCGCGCGAGGCGGCAACCCGTCGGATCAAAGGGGGGCTTGCGCCAGGCCCCATCGCGGCCGCGCCCCACCCCTGCAGCCCTTCGGCGTCGAGGTACAAGGCGTCGAAACCCAGGGTTTCGGTCACACTGGCGGCCAGCGCATGCGCCGCCCGCGGCACGAGCAGGCCGCTGCGGGCCTCGACGCGCGTGCGCAGGGTCGTGCCGGGGTACATGGGTGCCGGTGGCCAGGGTTCGGCAAGGCCTCGGCCTGCTGCCTGCCGTGTCAATCGGAGATGCGGATGTTGGCGCTCCTGGCCACCGCCTGCCACTGCGTCAGCTCGGCCTGGATCCTGTGGCGGAATGCATCCGGTGTGACGAGGATCGGCACCAGCCCGGCAGAGGCCATCTGCGCCTTCATCTCCGGCTTCTGCATCGCGTTGTTCAGGATCTTGTTGAGCTTCTCGACATCCGCGCGCGCCATCCCGGCCGGACCCACTAGCGCGAGCCAGCTCCCCAGCTCGTAGCCCGGGACCGTCGATGACACCATGCGTTTCTCGCCCTCGATCAACGGGCTCGGACCGTTGCCGGTAGACCCCAGCAGCTTGACCTTGCCCATCTTCACATGCGGCATGACCACGCTGGGCGTCATGAAGTACACGTCGAGGCGGTCGGCCAGCAGATCGCTGATGCCCGGCGCATCCCCCTTGTAGGGCACATGGTTCATCGAGATGCCGGCGAGGTGGTCGAACCACTCCGTGCCCAGGTGGTTGGTCGAACCGATGCCCGCCGAGCCATAGGTCAGCTTGCCGGGGTTCTTCTTGGCGTAGTCGATCAGGCCCGGCACGTCATTCGCGGGGAAGCCCGGCCGCGCGACGACCGCGTAGGGGTACCAGCCCACGATGGCGATCGGCGTGAAATCTTCCAGCGGGTTGTAGACCACGTCGGTCTTGACCGCCGGGGTCATCGTCATGAGCCCCCCGGTGACCATCATCAGCGTATACCCATCGGGCTTGCTCGACTTCAGCGCCTGGATGGCGACGACACCGTTGGCCCCCACGCGGTTGTCGACGTAGAACGACTGCTTGAGTTCGTCCTGCAACCACTTGGCGGCGAGCCGTGCCGCCGAATCGGTAGAGCCGCCCGCTGAAAACCCACAGAGAATCCGGACCGGCGCATGGGGGTACTGCTGCTGCGACAGGGCCGACTGGACCGGCGCCAGGGCCATGCCCAGCGCAAGCGCCAGCGAACTCAGGAACTTCGCTCTCATCTCTACCTTCTCCTTGTGGTGGCGTCGTGTGCCGAAGGGCACAGGCAGCAGCTCCTGGCCGCGCGCCGTACATCGCCAGGGAATCTTAAATTTGGATCAATGGCGTAGCCATCGGGGTATGCCACGTGGGTTCGCGGGGCACGGCGGGCACGGGTGCGACGATGGCGCAACCGGCATCAGCCACCGTTGTCTCGCGGCCTCCCGCCGGTGCCGGCCACGCAGGGCAGATCCACCGCCATGCCGCCCGGTTTGCCGGCCAGCCCGTGAAGCACTTCGGCCGTATGCTGACCCAATGCCGGGGCCTCGCCCACCGCCGAGATATCGACCCTGGAGAGCTGGTAAGGCTGGTTCACCACCGCAAATGGGCCCACGTTGTCAGATACGCGGGCCAGCGTGCCGCGCGTTGCGAGTTGCGGGTCCTGCAGCGCTTCCTTGACGGTCTGGTACTTGGTGGCGGGAATGCCGGCCGCTTCAAAGGCCGCAAGGCAGGCCGCTGCCGTGCGGGTGGCTGTCCAGCACTCGATTTCCTTGAAGAGCCCGCTCCAGTTCCTGCCACGGGCCGCGGCCGAGACATACCGTGGATCGTCGAGCAGGTCTTTCCTTTCCATGGCGGCGAAGGCGCCCTCGAAATTCTTCTGCGAGACCAGGGCCAGCATGATGAATCCGTCGGCCGTTTTGAGGGGCCGGTAGGTGTTGCGCTTTTTGGGGCTCGGGAATTGGGACTCCTGAACCTCGTACGGCAGCATGCTCAGGATGCAATCCATGAGGGAAAGGTCGATGGCCTGGCCCCTGCAGGTCCGCTCCCGGTCATATAGGGCGGCGAGTACGGCCGACTGGGCATAGACCCCTGCCAGGAAATCCGCCGTGAAGATGCCCACGTTCGGCGGGCGATCCTGGCCCTCCTGGTAGTGCATGTGCGCGAGGTCCATCCCGCTCGCGGCATGGATCGTCATGGCATAGGCCGGCCGCTGCGCGCCCGGCCCGTATTGGCCGAACCCGGAGATCGAACAATAGATCAAGCGCGGATTCATGCGCCCGACCGTGTCGTAGTCCAGGCCCAGCCCTTTCATGGCCCCTGGCCTGCCGTTCTCGACCAGCACGTCGGCATCCCGGAGCAGGTCGAGCGCAAGCGCCTTCTGGTCCTCCAGCTTCAAGTCCAGCACCACGCTGCGCTTGCCGACATTGACATGGCCGAAATAGCTGCTGGCCCCTTCTCGCAACGGAGGCATGGTCCGCATGTTGTCGCCGCCGGGCGGCTCCACCTTGACGACGTCTGCGCCGAGGTCGGCCAGTGCCCGTGTGCAGAAGGGCCCTGCCATGTGCATGCTGAAATCGATGACACGTACCCCGTCGAGTGGCCGCTTGTTCGGTTGTGGGCTCATTGCTGTCTCCATGGCTTGTGGTGCGCAGACATTTACAGCCCCATTTCGTGGGCGATGATGTTTTTCTGAATTTCCGAACTGCCGCCCATCAGGGTCGTCACCCGTCCGTCCCGGAACCAGCGCTCCATGTCCACCTCGGTGGTGTAGCCGTAGCCACCCAGGACCTGCATGCCGCGGTTGGTGACATCGACCAGGGCTTCCGACGCCATGAGCTTCGCCATCGATGCCTCGGCGCGGCAGTGCTGGCCGGCCTCCAGCAGGGACGCGGCGTGGTAGACCATCTGGCGCGCCGCATCGACCCTCACCCGCATGTCCACCAGGGAGTGCGAGACGGCCTGGTACTTGCTGATGGGTTTTCCGAACTGGATACGCTGTTTCGCATACTCGCAAGCCAGGTCGACCGCCGACTGGGCATTGCCCACGAGCCCCCCGGAAATGAACAGGCGCTCCATGTCCAGGCTACCGCTCAAGATCGACCAGGCATCGTCGACCGTACCCAGCACCGCGGCAGCGGGCACTTTGACATCGTCGAAGAACAGCCGGTTGGTGCCGAAGATCTTCCTGCCCATCGTGTCCATCCTGGTGATCGACAAGCCAGGCGTGGTGTTTTTCACCAGCAGGATCGTGAGCCCCTGCCGCGGGTTGGCCAGCGTCGTGTTGGTGCGGCATGTGACCAGAATGGTCGTGTTGGGCAAGTGGGCCCCGCTGCAATACACCTTCTCGCCGCGGATGGTCCACACCTCGCCATCGAAGCTGGCCCGGCACTTCACGCCGGAGATGTCAGAGCCGGTGTCAGGCTCCGTGATGGCCGTCGAGAGGTGCCCGATGCCGGCGATCAGTCCTGGAATGATCTCGCTCTTCTGCTGCTCGGTCCCGTGGCGGGCGATGGCCATGCCCAGAAACAATGCGGTCGCATAGGCGCCCGTGATGTCGAAACCGTTCCGTGCCAGTTCCTCGGCCAGCACGATCATCTGCCTCGGTTCCGCTTCGATGCCGCCGTACGCTTCCGGCTGGCCCAACGCCAGCCAACCCAGTTCAGCCCATCGCTTGAAAACGTGCTCCGGGAACTCGGCTTTCCTGGCCCATTCCCGCATGAGGCCGGGAGCCATCTCCTTATCGACAAACCGCCGCACGGTTTCGCGAAACATCTTTTCTTCTACCTGGTCCACAGTATCGTCTCCATTGATGTTGGCATGTCCCCTGGACACGTCCTGGCGGGCGTCGACGGGTTGCCGTCGCCCTGAAACTAACCGCCGCAGCGGGTACAGCGCCCGCGCAGCGACACATGGGCACTGCCGGCGCTGAGGCCGCCCTTTTGCAGCTGCTCGATCACCCGCTGCAGCGAGTGGCGTACGCCCGCGTCGGCCGAGAACCCGGTGATCGTGTGGCACCGCGTGCACTCGAATGCGATGTCGGAGGTCAGCGACGCGTCCATGTAGCGCAGGACACCGTCGGAGCCGCACACGGTCTTGCACAGCCCGGCCTTGACCAGGCGGTTCAGGATCCGGTAGAGCGTCGCCCGCTCGATCCCGGCGCCGTCGTCCCGGGAGCTTTCACGCAGAATCCGCTCGTGCGTCAGCGGCCCATCGCTCGATCGCAGCAACTCCAGCACCGCCACGCTGCCCGCCGTGGCGATGACACCATGGGCACGCAGCAGCCCGGTGCAATAGTCCTTCGCCGACCGGCACTCGCCCGTGGCGGCTGTTTTCGCCGGCATGGCATCCACCGCAAAGACCGCGGACACGTCAGCGCCCGCTACTGTTCGGAACGCGGCTCACGGCGAGCCCGCGTCCGGGACGATGAACAGCTCGCGGTCCATCGCCTGCGCGCCGATGGCGCGGGCCTCGCGGTAGGCCGGGGAGTCGTACCAGGCCCGGGCCATGTCCACGGAGGGAAACGCGATGACCACGACCTGGTTCAGCGGGCTGGGCGATTCGGAAAAAATCTTCTCGACGCCCCGCACGACAAAGCTGCCGCCGAACGCCGCGATGGCCGGGCCGGCCAGCGCACGGTAGCGCTGCAGTGCGGGCCCCGGATGGAACGCCGCCTGGACGATGACATAGGCTGCCACGGCTTGTCTCCTTTGTCTGGGTGGATCAGCAGTGCGCCGGCACGGCGGGCGCCTGGTCCCGCGGGGCCGCCCACTGCCTGGGGGGCCTGGGCAACTGGGCGCGGTACTTCGACACCCGCACCGCGGCGCCGCAACCCGCCACGGCGATCACCTCGCCACCGCTCAGGTACTCGGCCACGAAGGCCCCCTTCTCCGGGTCTTCGAAGACCAGGCGGACCTCGTCCGCGTACTGCGGTGTCCCCAGCACCTGGATCCGCCTGCCGTACAGGTCCGACCAGAAGTAGGGAACGTAGGCAGCCCAGGCCGAAGTCGCCTGGCCCACGATGTGGTGGGCCACGATGCGCGCCTGCTCGCGTGCACTGGTCCAGTGTTCGTCGCGGTGGCGTGGCCCGCCGTGGACATTCGGCCAGTTGGCGACATCCCCCGCGGCATAGACACCGGGAACGCTGGTATGGCCGAACGCATCACACACCACACCGTCGGCCACCTCGACGCCTGAGTCCACGAGGAACTCCACGTTGGGCACCGCGCCCAGGCCGACCACCACCACATCCGCGCTGCGGGTCTCGCCGCTGGAGAGGGCCAGCGTGTAGCCGGACGGCTGGCGGGCCGTCACCGCGGCCACCCGCACCCCCGTCACCAGGTGCACCCCGGCCTCGGTGTGGAACCGCGCCAGCCGCGCGGCGATGTCCTGGCCCAGGATCCTGAGGAAAGGCCATGCCTCCGCCTCGTAGACATCCACGGGGATGCCGAGCTTGCGGGCACTCGACGCCACCTCGGCACCCACGAAGCCGCCGCCGACGACCGCGAGCTTGCGCGCGCTGCGCAGTGCCTGCTTGAGCCGGAGCGCGTCGTCCACCCCGCGGACCGTGACCACCCCCGGCAGATGTTCGGTGCCGGGCAGGACCCGGGCCCGCGCGCCCGTGGCGATGACGACCGCGTCGGCCCGCAGCGTGTCGCCCGTGGCGAGCGCCAGCGTGCGCGCGGCCGCGTCCAGCGCCAGCACCGCACAGCCCGTCCTCAGTTCGATACCTGCCGACGTGTAGTGGTCCTCGGCGTGGAAACCCAGCCGGGCATGCGCCCCGTCGTCGACCAGAACGCCTTTTGACAGCGGCGGCCGGTCATAGGGAAGATGCGGCTGGGTATCCAGCAGCGTGATGCGGCCCGCGAAACCGCAGGCCCGCAGTTCGTTGGCGGCGCCCACGCCCGCGACGGAGGCGCCGATGATGACGACATGCTTGTCCATGGGAAAGCTCCGGCCCGTGGGGCCTACACGACGCGCGCCGCGCGCTGCGCACGGATCTCGTCGGCGCCCATGCCCAGCACCCCGCCCAGAATGGCATCCGTGTGCTCGCCCAGCAGCGGCGGGCAGGACACCGGCGGCGTCGGGGAATTGGACATCTTGACCGGCCAGCCCGGTAGCACGACCGGGCCGCGGGTGGGGTGCTGCACCCGGTTCAGGATGCCGCTGGCGAACAGGGACTCGTCCTGCACCAGGTCCGAACTGTCCAGCACCGCACCGGCCGGCACGCCCGCGGCATTGAGCCGGGCCATGGCGTCGCGTTTTTCCTGCGCCAGCATCCAGGGCTGGATGATGGCGTCCACCTCGTCCTTGTGCGCGAAGCGCAGGCCCGGGTCCTTGTAGCGCGGATGGTCGACCAGCTCGCTCCGCCCGATGACCTGCAGCAGCGCGTTCCACTGCTGGTTGCCGGTGATGTTGTCCCGCGCGGTATAGATAAAACAGTAGTCGTTCGGCCCGCCGCCCTGGCAGGCGTACAGCGCCGAAGGCGCCGAGCTGCTGCTGGGCGAGGCATTGCCCACCCGCTCGGCGGCCTGGCCCGTCACCTGCTGGCGCGCCAGCGCCATGCGGGAGAAGGTGATCACCGCATCCTGCATGGCCACCCGCACATACTGGCCCTTGCCCGTCAGGTGCCGCTGGTACAGCGCCGCGAGGATGCCGGTCGCCAGGTAGATGCCGGAACCCGTGTCGGCGAAGGTGGGGCCGGGCTTGAGGGGCGGACCATCGGCGGTCCCGGTGATGGCGACGGCACCGCCCATGGACTGGGCGATGGCGTCGAAACAGCGGAAGGACCGGTAGGGGCTGGCGTCGCTGAACCCCTGGATGGAGCCGAACACCAGGCGGGGGTTCAGTTCCTGCAGCGCCTCGTAACCAAAGCCCAGGCGCTCGATGGTGCCGGGCGCGAAATTCTCCAGCAGCACGTCGCTTTCCTGGATGAGGCGCCGCAGCAGTGCCTTGCCCTCGGGTTTGGCCAGGTCCAGCGTCAGGCCCTTCTTGTTCGAGTTGAGGACCAGGAAGTACAGCGAATCGGCGCTGGCATGGTCCATCGACGCGATGCGTGCCGGGTCGCCCCCCTGGGGCCGCTCGATCTTGATCACCTCCGCGCCGAGGAAGGCCAGCGAGGTGGCGCAGGTCGACCCGGCCTCCCACTGGGTCAGGTCCAGCACCCGGATACCGGCCAGGGCGCCGGGCCCTGGCTGTGCATTATTTTCCATAGTCTCTATCAGTCCTTGTAATGTGTTTGCGCGCTCGCCTGGCCTGGTGGCTCAGTCGAGCTGCACCTTGATGGCTTCCGCCGGGCAGACACGGGCCGCCAGCAGCACCGACTCCCGGAGTTCCGGCGGCGGGTTCGGGTTGAGCAGCACCACGATGCCGTCCTCCTCGTTCTGGTCGAAGACCGCGGGCGATTTCAGGACACATTGCCCGGCCGCGATGCAGCGGCTCCTGTCGATAGTGACTTTCATCATTCAGTTCCAGTGGAGGGGAAGTTCGTGGACGCCGTAGACAAACATGTCATGGCGAAAGCGCAGTTGTTCGACCGGCACGGCCAGCCGCAGCTTCGGCAGCTTCTGGAAGAGCGTGCCGTAGACGATCTGCAGCTCGGCGCGTGCGAGCACCTGGCCCAGGCACTGGTGCACGCCGTAGCCGAAGGCCACGTGGCCCGCCGCGTCGCGCTCGATGTCGAAGTGGTCCGGATCGGGGAACAGGCGCTCGTCGCGGTTGGCCGACGGGATGGCGCAGATGACACCTTCGCCCTTCTTCACCAGGTGGCCATTGACGTCTATGTCCTCCAGCGCCACGCGCCGCGCACCGGTATGCAGCACGCTGGAGTAGCGCAGCAGTTCCTCCACCGCGTTCGGGATCAGCTCGGGTTTCGCGGCGAGCAGCTGGAGCTGGTCCGGGTGCTGCAACAGCGTCAGCACGCCGAGTGCCGTCATGTTCTGCGTCGTCTGGTGCCCGGCGCTGAGCAGCAGGCGCACGATGTTGATCAGCGTGATCCGGTCCACGTGGCCGGGCGTCAGCTGCTCCTCCACCAGCCGGGACACGATGTCGTCCTGCGGGTCCTCGGTCTTGCGGGTGATCAGCCGGTCGAGGTACTCGAACATCTGGGCCAGCGACTCCCGCACCTCGGCCGGCGTGGAGCGGTTGCCGAACTGGACCCGGGTCGCTCCGTGAAAGAAGTCGTGGTCCTCGTAGGGAATGCCCAGCAGGTAGGTAATGATCTCGGTGGGCAGCGGACCGGCAAAGTGCTCCACGAAGTCCGAACCCTGCGGCATCTGCGAATACCGCTCGACCAGCCGGTCGACGGTGTCCTGCATCACCGGGCGCAGGGCGTTGACCTTCTTCACGGTGAACTCCTTTGTCACCATGCGCCGCAGGCGGTCGTGCTCCGGGTTGTCGATGCGCAGGAAGGACCGGTCGGCCAGGTCCGCCGCCTTGCGGCCTTCATAGACATGGGGGAAGCCCTCGCGGCCGGGCTCGCAGCTGAACTGCGGGTGGCTCAGCACGGCCTTGATGTCGGCAAAACTGGTCAGCAGATAGGGGCGGGTTCCGTCCCACAGCCGTACCCGCGCGAACGGCGCCTCCCGGCGCAGGCGGCTGTACTCGTCCGGCGGATTGAAGGGGCAACTGCGCTGCATGGGGTAGACCAGTTCGGTCGTCCCGGTGCCCATCTCGGTAGTCATATCGGTAGTCATATCGGTGCTCATATCGGTGCTCATATCGGTACCCTCACTTGCTTAGTTGACGCTGGCGGCCCGCGCACGCTGCGAGAACGCTTGGCGCATGCTGTTCAGCCAGCGCTCCCGGTCCGTGGCGCGGCGGACCTCGAACTCCGCCACCCGCGCATGCGGCAGGACCAAAAAGCGGCCTTCCCGCATGCGGTCCAGGGTGCACTCCGCCACCTCGGAGGCTTCGAGGAAGACGAGCCCCTTCGCGGCGTTGGCACTGCTGCTCCGTGTCATGGCCGTCTTCACGCCCTCGGGGCACACGCAGTGGACGGCGATGCCCTCTCCCGCGCAGGTGATGGCCAGCCATTCGGCGAAGGCCACGGCCGCATGCTTGCTGGCGGTATAGGGCGCACTGCGCAAGTCCGAGAGCAAGCCGGCCGCCGACGCCGTCACCACAAAATGCCCGGCCCCGCGGCCCCGCATCACGGGCAGCACATGCCGGGCGCTGTGCACGTGGCCCAGCACATTCACCCCCAGTGCCGCCGCCCACTCGTGCGGCTCCCCGATCCCGCATCCACCGGTGACACCGGCGTTGGAGCACCAGAGATCGATCGGACCGATGGCGCTTTCGACGTCCGACACGAGCTGGCGCACCGCCTCGTCGACGGAAACGTCCACCCCCCGGGCATGCACCTGTCCGCCACATCCCAGCCGGCGCAGCGCCTCCGCCGCACTGGCTACGTTCTCGGCACTGACGTCGGCCAGCACCACATGGCGGGCGCCCCGCTGGAGCAGTGCCGCGCCCAGCGCGCGCCCGATACCGCTGCCGCCCCCGGTGACGACAGCGGTCGCGCCGGCGGGGTCGAAGGCGGTGGCCACCCGGGTCTCCATCAGGCGCCCGTCCATACCGGCTCGCGCTTTTCCAGGAAGGCCCGGGAACCCTCCTGGGCATCTTCCGTGGCAAAAAGCCTGCCCTGGGTCGATTCGGTCAGCTCGTCGTACCCGGCGGGGGTGGCGGCCAGCAAGGCCTGCAGCAGGCGCATGGTGCCGGTGATGGCCCCGGGCGCACCGGCGACCACACGCCGTGCCATCGCCTTCGCGGCGTCCAGCACCTGGGGGCTGACGGCATTGACCATGCCGTACAAAAGCGCCTCGTCCGCGCTCAGGCGCCGGCAGGTCAGCGCCATGTCCCAGGCGATGGCCTTCGGCAGGCGCGACAGGACGCTCGGCAGGCAGTCGCCGCCCGCGATCAGGCCGCGCAGCGGCTCCGGCAGCGAGAACACGGCATTCGGCGCCGCCACCACCAGTTCGCAGGCCATGGCGATTTCGAGGCCACCGCCCACCGCGTAGCCGTTCACCGCCGCGATGAAGGGCTTGCTGCGCTGGCGCCGCACGAAGCCGGCGAAGCCATGGGGCGGGAAGCTGGCCCGGGCCTCGCCGCGGGCGCGCGCCTGGAGGTCGGCACCGGCGCAGAAGGCGATGCCCCCCGCGCCGGTGATGATGCCCACGCGGACCTGCGGATCGCGCTCGATCTGCTCGACCACCTCCGAGAGACGGCGCGCGGTGGCCAGGTCAATGGAATTGCGCACCTGGGGGCGGTTCAGGGTCACCGTGGCAATGCCGCCCTCGATGTCCAGTGCAATGCTGTCGGTCGACGCCTCGCTCATCGTTATCTCCGAATGGTTCCTGGCGGCGCCGGTGTGGCGCGACCTCGATCGAAGTTTAATGGTTCTACCATTAGGCCGTCAACAGGATTTCTTGCACCGCGTGGTTCTGGCGGAAAAAAAAGCCTCCGCTCCCTCCCTTCCCTCCTTGGAAAATAGTCCGCCTCATCGGTAGAATGGACCAACCATTAAGGTGGCAAAGGGGGCAATGCCGTGATTTCCGTTTTCCAGGGTGGGCTGGGTTTCATCGAAGGGCCGGCATGGACCCGCAGCGGCCACCTGGTGGTCGCCTCCATCAGCAAGGGCTGCGTTTTCCAACTCGACGGCAGCGGCCGGGTCGTGGCGCGCCACGAGACGGGGGGTGGCCCCAACGGACTGGCCTGCTCCGCCGCCGGCCTCTATGTCGCGCAGAACGGCGGCATCTTCGGGGCCTCGGGCAGCACCCCGGGCGGCGTCCAGCGCATCGCCGGCAACCAGGTCGAACTCCTGTTCGCCGAGGGCGCGACCGCTCCGAACGACCTGTGTTTCGGACCCGACGGCCGCCTGTACGTCTCGGATCCGCTGACGGACAAGGCCCTCACCGAACCGGTGGAAGGCCGGGTCCTCGCGTGCGACCTGCACACCGGCGCGTGGGAGGTCGCGGTGGCATCGCGGCTTTTCCCGAACGGTGTCGCCTTCGACGCATCGGGGCAGCGCTTCTACCTGGCCCTGACCTATCTCCGTGCCATCGAGCGCTTCGGTTTCCACGCCGGCACACTCACGTCGGAGGGCACGCTGTGCGAAACGGTGAACGGCCGCCCCGACGGCATGGCGGTCGACCTGGAGGGCAAGCTCTGGGTGTGCACCCCCGGCACGGGGGGCATTGAAGTGTTCACGGCCGAGGGCCGCTTCGTGAAGCGCATCGAGATAGGCGAAGGCTCGATGACCACCAATTGCTGTTTTGGCGGCGCCGACATGCGGGACCTCTTCATCACGGCATCGGCACGCGGCCAGGTGCTCACGATGCGGGTCGACGTCCCGGGTCTGCCGCTCTACCCGTTCAGGTAGTCCAGCGTCATTTTCTGGCCTTTGCCACGCGCTTGGCCGGCGCTGGGGCCGGCCCCAGCGCCTGCAGCGGACCCGCCATGGTGTCCACGCGCGACAGGTATTCCCGGTGGACCAGCTTGAGGTACTTTTCCATTTCGGCGGTCGCCGCCCCGGCGTCCCGCTTCCTGACATGGGCCAGGAAACGGGCGCGCGACGGAAACACCGAGCCACTCATCGGCGGCCCGAGTGTCTCGACGAAGCGCTCCATGATGGCGATGACCCCGTTCATGATGGCGACCATGATGGGGTTGCCCGAGAGCTCGGCGAGAATCTTGTGGAACTCCAGGTTCACGTGGGACCGGCGCACCAGATTGCCCGCCTCGGAAGCCTGTTGTGCCTCCTTGACATTCGCCTCCAGCCGCTGGACACCGGCATCGTCGATCTTCTCGCACACCAGTTTCACGACCGACGCCGTGATGTGGAGGCGGGCTTCGGTCAACTGGGCGGGTGTCACGCTGCCCAGCTGGAACATGTCCTGCAGGCCCGTGGCCACGATGTTCCCGTTGGGAGCGACCAGGAATGCGCCGCCCTGCACACCCTTGTGCAACTTGATCACACCGGACATTTCCAGGCAGCGGAGCGCTTCCCGGACGGTGTTGCGGCTTACGCCCAGCCTTTCCGCCAGGTCCCGTTCCGAGGGTAGCCGGTCCCCCGGCCTGAGCTGGCCCTGGAGGGTGTGCCGCCGGAGCTGCGAGATCACCTCTTCGAACGCCCTCGACGTGCGCACGACGTCATAGGCGACCTCGGTCCTCGCTTCGCCGTCGGCGGCCACCAGCCCTGCATTTTTCACATTCAAGCGCCTTATCCGTGATCCATCCCCAGAGCGTCTTGACGACACCATCGTCGGCGCACTCCACCCGCCCAGAATAGCGCCAGATGAAGCCCGGTCAATTCTACCCAGGACGACCGCGCTCCTGCCGCATGGCGGGAATGGCGGGAATGGCAGGACCACCATTCCCCCTCCCCCATGCGGCCAGTGGGCAGCTCAGAACGCGTGGGTGATACCGAACGCGATGCCGGTCGAGTTGCCGCCGGCCAGGGGTGCGCCCGACGCAATGGACCCACCCACACCGCCGATGGCCACGCGGGACGCCCCCTTGTTGCTGATACGGCCCAGGTCCGCGTACAGCGAGGTCCGCTTCGAGAGGCTGTAGACATACCCGAGCGAGACCTTGTTGAAGTCATTCGCGCTGTTCTTGATATCGTAATGGGAGACGCCCGCCCTGAACATGCCGGCCCCGAGGGGCACACGTGCACTGAGCGAGACCGTGTTGTAGACGAATGCCGGCACCGCGCCATTGCCGTCGATGCGCTCCTGCTGCACGAACAGCAGGGGCTTCACGAAACCGAAATCGTAGGACACACCGATGTTGGCCAGCTGGTAGTCCGAGGCGAAGAAGGTCGCCGGGGTGTTGGCCGAACGGGTCGCATCGTAGAAGCGCGAATAGGCACCGCCCACGTCCAGGCGACCGGATGCATAACCGAGCCGGCCACCGAGGAAATTGCCCGTACGTTTGGTGGTGACGGCCGCCGCGGTCGAGCCGACGCCCAGGGCCGACTTGTCCGACTGCTGCTCGCCAAAGGCATATTGCACATGCCCGTAGATACCCCCCAGGGTCGAAGGAAGCAGGTAGGCCACCGTATTGCTGTTGCGCACATAGCTCGGCCCGCCACCCGCGGCCGCCGGGCCCGTGATCTCGATGGAGCCGAAGCCGACCCGTGACCACGCGTCGAAGTTCACCATGTTCAGGTAGGACGGCAGGTAATCGCGCCCCAGCCGCACTTCGCCGAACCGCCCCAGCAGGCTCACCGTGGAGCGGCGCAGAAAGTCGAACCCTCCGCCGGTGGACCCGGTGCCGGTGTCCATGTTCAATTGGCCCTCCATCCAGACATTGGCGGCAAGGCCCCCGCCCAGGTCTTCCGTGGCACGGAAGCCGAGGCGCGTGGCGGTATTGCCGCCGAAGAGCACACCATCCACATGCCCTGCGCCCGTTCCGCTGGTACGCCCGACCCCGATGTCGGCGACACCGAACAGGAGGACGGAAGACTGCGCGTGGACGCAGACGCTGGCAGCCACGAGTCCCGCCGAAACCAGTAATCTTTTCATTTGTTTCTCTTCAACGTTTGATGCAACCCGACCAGCGCAATGCCTGTCGTTGGCCGGCGTAAATTTCAGCACGCCACGTTGGGGAGACACCTATGGTTCCTCCTGGGTTTCCAGGCTCCCGGCGCGAAAGCCGGGTTAATCAGCAAGCCGCGCCCATGCCAGTCTCCGCAATGCGACCTGGTTGCAGCCGGAAGGCTATTTCTTATGCGAAAACGCAACAACATTGGCACCCATGCCCGGCCGCACAATGGGCGGATATGCGACGCTGTCGCAGCTATGGGGGGAAACCTATGAGCCGCGCGATTGCCGCCGCCAACATGGCCCAATACCACGCCCATTTACACCCATTCCCCTTGGCCGCGTTTCGGGGGAGGCCGGCGGGGTGGGATCGATCTTCATGCCAACCACCCTGATGAGCGCCCGCAAATAGCCACAACGCAAAGGGCAGGACGGTCCCACCACCACCAGAGGTCGGTGGGGTACTCGGGGCTTGGGAAAT
Source organism: Pseudomonadota bacterium (assembly GCA_040390235.1). GTDB lineage: Bacteria > Pseudomonadota > Gammaproteobacteria > Burkholderiales > Burkholderiaceae_C > Xylophilus. The sequence continues at coordinate 16,082 of JAZJYT010000085.1, forward strand.
CAAGAAGGGAAGAGCCGCAGGCTCTGGAATGACATTCCCTTGCCCCGAGTACCCCGCCGGCCTCCCCCGAGACGCTAACGAAGCGCTGCCTGCGCGCAAACCGTGGCGAACAGGACTTGCGGCTCAGACGTTGAACAAAAAGTTCATCACATCCCCATCCTTGACCACGTATTCCTTGCCCTCCGAGCGCATCTTCCCCGCGTCCTTCGCCCCCTGCTCGCCCTTCAAGGCCACGTAGTCGTCGAAGGCGATGGTCTGGGCCCGGATAAAACCGCGCTCGAAATCACCATGGATCACACCGGCCGCCTGCGGGCCGGTGTCGCCGATGTGGATGGTCCAGGCGCGCACTTCCTTCACGCCGGCGGTGAAGTAGGTCTGCAGGCCCAGCAGCTTGAAGGCGGCGCGCACCAGGCGGTTCAGGCCCGGTTCCTCCTGGCCGATTTCTTCGAGGAACATCTGCTTGTCCTCGTCGCTCATGTCGGCCATGTCGGCTTCCATCTTGGCGCAGATGGCGACTACCGGGGCCTTCTGGCTGTCGGCGTATTCTTTCAGGCGGTCGAGCAGCGGGTTGTTGTCGAAGCCGTCCTCGCTCACATTGCCGACAAACATCGCTGGCTTGGCGGTGATCAGGCACAGGGGCTTCAACAGCGGCAGGTCGTCCTTCGAGAGCACGACCGAGCGCGCCGGCTTGCCTTCGTTCAGCGCGGCCAGCACCTTGGTCAGCAGGGGCACCAGCTTGGCGGCCTCCTTGTCGGTGCCGGACTTGGCCAGCTTGACGGCACGGGCCAGGGCCTTGTCCACCGTGGCCATGTCGGCCAGGCAGAGTTCGGTCTGGATGATCTCGATGTCGGCGATCGGGTCCACCTTGCCGGCGACGTGGATGACGTTGTCGTCCTCGAAGCAGCGCACCACGTTGACGATGGCGTCGGTCTCGCGGATGTGGGCCAGGAACTGGTTGCCCAGGCCTTCGCCCTGGCTGGCACCGGCCACCAGGCCGGCGATGTCCACGAATTCCATGATGGCCGGCACCACCCGCTCGGGCTTGACGATGTCGGACAGCGCCGCCAGGCGCGGGTCCGGCACTTCCACGATGCCCACGTTGGGCTCGATGGTGCAGAACGGGTAGTTCTCGGCGGCGATGCCGGCCTTGGTCAGCGCGTTGAAGAGGGTGGACTTGCCGACGTTGGGCAGGCCCACGATGCCGCATTGGAGGCTCATGGCGGGAATTTTCCGGAAAAAGGCGGGAAGAAGGGAAGGCTAGCTAAACAGCGGCGCGGGCAGCCGTGCGGCGCCGCGAAGGGCATGATTTTACCGGCCGGGACAAAACCTCAGTCGAAGCGGTAGTTGGCGTACACCGGCTGGCCCACCCGCAGCACCTGCCCGGCGCCGGCCCGCACGATGGCGTTGGTGCCGAAGGTCACCCCGCCGCCCATGCGCGGATCGCTGCGGTAGCCCTGCAGCGCATCGCCCACCGCCGGGTCGCTCAGCGCGGTGGCCGGGTCGATGTTGGGAATGGGGCAGCGCACGCAGGGCTTGACCGGCTGCAGCTGGATCTCCTCCCCGGCACCATCACCGTCGCCACCCCCGATATGCAGCATCTCGAAGCGGTCCTCGTCGTGCGCCTCCACCTCGGCCAGCACCAGGTTGGGCCGGAAACGCTCCATGCCCACCGGCGCCCGGCCCTGGCGCAGCAGCCGTTCGTTCAGGCCGTCGAGCGAGGCCTGGCTGACCACCAGCAGCGCATAGCCGTCGCTGAACAGGTTGGGCGCATCGCGCCCGCCGGTCCAGTCCTTGCTGGACAGGCGCGGGTGCGCCGGGTCGCAACGCACCAGCCACAGGCGCTGGCCCAGGAAATCGCTGAACCACTGCGCCGCCAGGTCGCCCTGCTCACGCGCCAGCAGGGTGTCGCGCCACACCCGCACCTGCAGCTGCGGGCCGGCCAGCGCCAGCGGCACCGCCAGCTCGGGCATGCCCGGTGCACGCAGCACCAGGTCGTGCGCCCGCAGTTCCGGCCGCACCAGCGCCATGCGCGGCAGGCTGCGCTGGGTGACGAAAAAACCCTGCTCGTCCACCACCATCCAGGCGCGGTCGAAGGCCAGGCCGGAGGCCGCCAGCGGCGACTGTTGCAGGGCGATGCCTCCGCAGGACTTGACGGGGTAGACAAACAACTGCGCCACGGTGGCGCGGGCATGGAAATCGTCGTACGGTGGGGCCGGCATGGGGCCATTGTGCCGCGCCGCGCGGACCGCCCCGGCGCCCTCCCTACAATGGACGCGATGGCGACGCTTCCTCTCGATGTCTGTATCCGCGGTGCCGGCGTGGTGGGCCGCACCCTGGCCCTGCTGCTGGCGCGCGACCGGCTGCGGGTGGGCCTGGTGCCCACGCCACCGGCGGCCGCCCCGGTTGGCGCGGCCGAGCCTCAGACCCCCGCCGGCACGGCCGAACCCCATACGGACGTGCGGGCCTACGCCCTCAACGCCGCCTCGCGCGGCCTGCTCGAATCGCTGCGGGCCTGGCCCGACGCCCCCTTCTGCACGCCGGTGGCGGGCATGGAGGTACAGGGCGACGACGGCGGCCAGTTGTACTTCGACGCCGCGGCGCAGGCCACCGACGCACTGGCCTGGATCGTGGACCTGCCCGCGCTGGAAACCCGGCTGGCCGAGGCGCTGCGCTACCAGCCGCTGGTGGAAATGCTAGCCGCCCCCCGCCCCGCCGCCCTGACCGTGGTGTGCGAAGGCCGGACCAGCGCCACCCGGGCCGAGTTCGGTGTGGCCTTCGACACGACCCCCTACCCGCAGCGCGCCATCGCCGCACGTGTGGCCTGCGAAAAACCGCATGGCGGCATCGCCCGCCAGTGGTTCCTGCCCGACGGCGTGCTGGCCCTGCTGCCCCTGGGCGGCCCCGGGGGCAGCACCGCCGCCCTGGTGTGGTCGGCCGACCTGGCCCGCGCCCCGGCCCTGATGGCACTGGACGCCGAAGCCTTCGCCCGCGCGGTGCAGGCCGCCACGCAGGACGCGCTGGGCGCCATCACCCTGCACAGCCCGCGCGCCGACTGGCCGCTGCAGTTCTCCAGCGCCGACCGCTGGACCGGTGCCGTGCCTGCAGCAGCAGGGACCAAAGGTGCCACCCGCAGTTGGGTGCTCGCAGGCGACGCCGCCCACACCGTGCACCCGCTGGCCGGCCAGGGCCTGAACCTGGGCCTGGCCGACGCGGCCGAGCTGGCCCGGGTGCTGCACGAACGCGACTACTGGCGCAGCCCCGGCGATGCCCGCCTGCTGCGCCGCTACGAACGCAGCCGCAAGGCCGCGCTGTGGCCCATGGGCCTGGCCACCGACGGGCTGCAGCAGGTCTTCTCCCTGCCCGGCCGGCCCTGGCAGGCCCTGCGCAACTGGGGCCTGCGCGGTTTCGACGCCAGCGGCCCGGTCAAGGCCTGGGTGGCGCGGCAGGCCATGGGTATACGCTGAACCATTCCCGGCCGGCCGACACCAACAGCCTTGCCGCCGCCGCTTCCCCCAAGGCATCCCCCTTTTTTCCTGGAAACCGCCATGCCCGCCACCACCGCTTCCCGGCTTGCGCCCTCCACCCACCGCCACCGCTTCCGCCTGGTGACCGCCGCGCTGTTCGGCCTGGGCCTGTTCGCCGCGCTCTACAGCCACGGTGCCTTCGCCCAGGAGGCGGCCATCCGCAAGGCACTGGCAGAACGGGTGCCGCAGTTGCAGAAGATCGACGAGGTGCGCCCCACCCCCCTGCCCGGCATCTTCGAGGTGCGGGTGGGCAGCGACCTGATCTACACCGACGCCAAGGGCGACTTCCTGCTGCAGGGCGAGCTGATCGACACCAAGGCCCGGGCCAACCTGACCCAGCAGCGGATCGACAAGCTCACCGCGGTCGACTTCGCCGCCCTGCCCGCCAAGGACAGTTTCACCATCGTGCGCGGCAACGGCAAGCGCCACGTCGCGGTATTCGAAGACCCCAACTGCAGCTACTGCCACCGCTTCGAGAAAGACCTGAAGGCGGTCGACAACGTCACCGTGCACCTGTACCTCTACCCCATCCTCGGCCCGGACTCGGTGGCCAAGGCCAAGAACCTCTGGTGCGCCGCCGACAAGGGCCGCGCCTGGCAGGATTGGATGCTGGAGAACAAGCCGATTCCCGCTGCCCAGTGCGACACCACCGCACTGGAGCGCAACGTCGCCTTCGGCCGCAAGTACAAGATCACCGGCACGCCCACCCTGTTCTTCGCCGACGGCAGCCGTGTGCCCGGCGCCATCGACACCGCCATGATCGAAAAAGCGCTCGCCGCCGGCTCCGGCTCGGTCGTGCGCTGACGGCCTCCACCGACGCACCGCCCTCTCCGCACTGCTCACCGCACCGCCCCCCACCGCATGCCCCTGCCCGCCCCGCCCGCCCGCCGCACCGCGCCCCCTGTCGCCCCCCCGCCGGTGCACTACCGGGTGGAGGCAGCCGACCGCAACGCCCACCTGTTCCAGGTCACCCTCACCATCGCCACGCCGGCCGCCGGCCAGCGGGTGTCGCTGCCGGTGTGGATCCCGGGCAGCTACCTGGTGCGTGAATTCGCCCGCCACCTGCAGGCCTTGAGCGCCGAGCAGGGCGGCAAGCCGGCGGCGGTGCAGCAACTGGACAAATGCAGTTGGTCCATCGCCAGCCGCGGCGGCAAGGCGGCACTGACGCTGCGCTACCAGGTCTACGCCTTCGACAACTCGGTGCGCGCCTGCTGGCTCGACGCGCAGCGCGGCTTCTTCAACGCCACCGGCCTGTGCCTGCGGGTCGAGGGCCTGGAGCAGAAACCCCATGCGCTGGAAGTGGTGCCCCCGCGCACACCGCACGGCGGCACGGCCTGGAGCCTGGCCACCCCCCTGTTGCCGGTGCAGCTCGACAAACACGGCTTCGGCACCTACGCCGCCGACGGCTACGACACCCTGGCCGACAGCCCGGTGGAAATGGGCGCCTTCTGGAGCGGCACCTTCACCGCCGGCGGTGTGCCCCACCGCTTCGTGGTGGCCGGCGCCGCTTCCACCTTCGACGGCGCGCGCCTGCTGGCCGACACGCAGAAGATCTGCGAGGCGCAGATGCGTTTCTGGCACCCCGGCGGCGGCAAGCCCCCGCACGACCGCTACGTGTTCATGCTCAACGCGGTGGACGACGGCTATGGCGGCCTGGAGCACCGCCACGGCACGGCCCTCATCGCCAACCGGCGCGACCTGCCGCGCACCGGCGAGGCCCGCGCCAGCGAGGGCTACACCACGCTGCTGGGCCTCATCAGCCACGAGTACTTCCACACCTGGAACGTCAAGCGCCTGCGCCCGGCCGAATTCGCCCGCTACGACTACACGCAGGAGAACTACACCCGGCTGCTGTGGTTCTTCGAAGGCTTCACCAGCTACTACGACGACGTGCTGCTGCGCCGCGCCGGCCTGATCGACGACGCGGCCTACCTGCGCCTGCTCAACAAAACCATCAACCAGGTGCTGCAGACCCCCGGCCGGCTGCTGCAGTCGGTGGCCGACGCGAGTTTCGACGCCTGGGTCAAGTACTACCGCCAGGACGAGAACACCGCCAACGCCACGGTGAGCTACTACACCAAGGGCTCCCTGGTGGCGATGTGTTTTGACTTGACCTTGCGCCGCGAAGGCAAGGGCAGCCTCGACGACGCCATGCGCACCCTGTGGCAGCGCTGCGCCGCCGGCCCCATGGCCGAGCAGGACTTCGCCGAGGTGCTGGCCGCCCAGGCCGGCCGCAGCTTCGGACCCGAATTCGCCGCCTGGGTACACGGCACCGGCCACCTGCCGCTGGCCGACCTGCTGGGCAGCCACGGCGTGGACATCTCCGCCGACCCCAGCCAGCCGGCCCAGCGCCTGGGCCTGCGGGTGACGGAGGCCAACGGCGGCATCCAGGTCAAGACGGTGCTGCGCGGCGGCGCCGCCGAACAGGCGGGTTTTGCCGCGGGCGACGAATGGATCGGGCTGGAAACCGCGCAGACCAAGACCGCGGCGGCTGCCGCCTGGCGCCTGGCCAAGCTCGACGACCTGGCCCTGTACCTGGGCAGCGCCGATCGCAAGGCCACCGCCCTGCTGGCCCGCGACAAACGCCTGCTGCGCCTGCCGCTGGAACTGCCCGAAAAAGACACCACCGCCCGCCTCGTCCCCCGCGAAGCGGAGAAGGACAAGCTAGCCCTGTGGCTGGAGGAGCCCCAGCCCGTGGCGGCAGCGCGTGCCAAGGCTGCGAGCCCTCGGGCCAAGACCAGGACCAAGCCCCAGCCAGCCCCGCGCAAGAAGGCCCCGATTTCCACGCTATAATCCAAGGCTCGGCGCTTTAGCTCAGTCGGTTAGAGCGATGGAATCATAATCCACAGGTCCGCGGTTCGAATCCGTGAAGCGCCACCAAAACACCCGAAACCCGCACCAGCGCTAGCTGTGGCGGGTTTTTGCTTTCCGGGGCCGGTGGTCCAAGAAGTGGGCCAATCCGCCCATGAAAAAGCCGCTCCCGCACCTGCACCGCGACAGGCACGGCACCTTCTATTTCCGCCTCACCGTGGGCGGGAAAACGATCAAGCGCTCCCTGCGCACCAAGCTCCCGGCTTTGGCTAACATCAAGGCCGCCGCGTTGAACTGGGAACTGAGCGCCATGGGAAGTCCGAAAGAGCCGACGATCGCCGAGATTTCGGCCGCCTTCAAGGCGGGGAAGGTCCGCGAGTTCGACGCCGAGTTTCCGGACGGCACTAAGATCACCGGGATCAACAGCGACGACGACCTGCGCCGGGCCAAGGAGCTGATGGAGAAGCGCGTGGAGTTGATAGGCCGGATCGAGCCCGACATCCGCATCCCGCGGCCGGCAGCCGGCCGAGCGCCGGAGGCCTCGGGGTTCCACAAGGCCAACCCCAAGAAATTCTTGGCCGCCGTGAAGCCCTACATGGCGGAGATGGAGCTCGAGGGGGTCAACAATTTGAAGACGCGGGAGGATAAGGAGTCCACCTACGCCGCGTTCGCCGCCCGGTTTGAGAACCCGCGCATGGACGCGATCGACAAGGCCATGGCGGTGTCGTTCAAGACGCACCTGTTGAAGGAGACCCGGGCCAAGCCTGGGCGGGTCAACACGAAGATCGGCCAGCTTTCCGAATTCTTCAAGTGGGCGATGGGCAACGAAGAGACGGAGGAGAACCCGTTCGAGGGGATTCGCATCTCGAAAAAGTCCAAGCTCATGCCGACGGTCCCCGCCACGTCTCCCCGATCGACGCAGAAGTAGCCGAACCAACGCTGGAACAGACCCTCGTTGTCGTGCTTGCGATGCAAGTCCAAAAAGTGGCCGCGGAACTCCTCGAGCGTGAAGCCGGCGGTGCCGGACCGCAGGCCAGCCCGCTCGGAGTAATACGCTCGGCGTGGGAGGGCGTCTTCGTTCAAAGGAAACTCCCGGGCGATGGTGTTCGTTGGCGCGGCATCTCCAAGTGTAGAACGCGCGCCGGCAAGCTAGACGCCAGCGCGACGCGCGCCGGGTCCAACGGCGATCGCGTCAGGGAGGCGGGACCAGATGCTCACGTTCGAGCACTAAGCGTATGTCCTCGAACTTGGCTCCGATGTTCCCCTTCGGAAACCGAATTTGCCCCAGCCCTTGGATGTTGCTGAACTCTTCGCAACCCTCCTCGAGCAAGACGATCGCCCTCGTGAATCCAAGCCGCCCTTGGAACAGGCCGACTTCGTGGATCACGTTCATGCGGGCTTGGACCGACCCATCGGCTTGCTCGTCCTCGGCGGTCATCACCACGAACGCGACGGCGGCCGCATCTAGCATCTCCGAGAGGCGCGCGATGTTCGTGATGCCCGCCACCGGGACGCGGTTGAACTCGTCGAAGGGCAGCCTCAAGCGATCCCTCACGAAGTCACGCAAGTCCATCCAGACTCGGGACCGCCCGTGCCCAATGAACACGTTGGTTCCGACGCGGGCGTCGCGGACCGCCGCTCTTCCGGCGCGCCTCATGTGCGTCGCGACCATCTCCAACTTGTCGGCCATCGCGAAACAGTGCGCCGCCGGCTGGTGCACAGCGTTGACAGCGGCTCTCATGTTCGCGTGCGGAGGGGCGCGGTTGCCCTGCTGGGCGGCTTTGGTGTCCGAAGTGAGGACGGAGCCTTTGGGCGACATCTCATTCACGATTTGAGCCAGGTCGAGGACGACCATCTTGTCGATCTCTTCGGCGATGCGTTGGACATAGCTGTCGGGCCGCTCCGCAACGTAGACATTCAGTATGGAGAGGGCGTCGGCCTTGCATCGGTTGAATAGGGTCTCCCCCTCTTCGGCCATCGCCTCAGCCGACTTCAATGCCGCCTTCCCATCCTGGCCCAGCAGCCGCTCCATCACAGCGGCCCGGTCGTATTCTCGCCAGCCCGTGTCGCCCCGAGCCAAGGGGTGTCCAAGTCCGTATTCGATGTTGAAGTGGCGGCCCGGCGGGGGCAGGGCAAAGTCCTTGAAGTAGACGTTCGCCTGGTAGCCGAGCCATGAGCCTGACGCGCTCTTGCCCAGTTCTCCAGCGCGCTCCCACATCCCGTCGAGAGCGGCAGTGAAATCGGCCGCCTTGAACTTCGCGTGGAACGCCCTTAACCTGTCCGCGGTCTGCAACAGCTCGCCCGTCATGTCTTCCATCGTGTCTCCATTTGCGCCGCCAAACGGATGCTGGCCGGCTCCCGCGCGGCCGGCCTCGGCATCCAGCAGACGCGCTTCGAGGGATAACTCATTCGCAAGCATACAAGAGCTAGGTTGCGGAACCACTGGCATGATGTCCGGATGAAATCTCCCACACGTCAAGAAGACCTCGACGCGCAGTTGAACAGCTTCGCCATTCGCTCGTTCCGCGACGTGGCGGACAACGACTACATCGCGGCCCGGCTCTGCCACCGAGCCGGCCTCACGCCGCAGTTCCTATGGAGCTCGTCGCAAGCGATCGAGAAATACCTCAAATGCATCTTGGTGCTGAACCGCATCCCGGCGCCCAAAGGCCACAGCCTCGCGGACGTGCTCGACGCGTTCACGAAAAAGTCCCCGTTCGAGCTGCGCATAAGCGAGGGCACCAGGAAATTCCTCTCTTATGTGGACACGTATGGCCCGCACCGCTACCTGGAGGTTGGCAGCTACACGCGTGGTGGCGAGTTGTTGGAACTCGACAAGGCCGTGTGGGAAATTCGGCGGTATGCCCAGCCCATCGCCTGGCTCAAGCAAGAGGGGAAGGCGATCTTTGACGCCGAAATCAGGCGGCTCGCGGCAGCGGAACAGGATCACCCGCAGCGCTTCCGCATTCTCGGTGGCCGCCTGGAACAAATCGTCGCGACGCCAGGCCACCCTTCCCGAGCCGCCCTCGTGCTGCAAAACGGGTATTTCGGAACGAGCCGTCGCCGCACGGTAAAAGTTTCCACAGCAACCGGCTCGGAAAATGCGCCGCTTTGGCTGCGCCCGGAGTTGATCGACGAGGTCGAGAAATATGTCTGGTTGCCCAAGAAGCTAGTCGCTGCATACAAGGAACTGGCGGCCAAGAGAGCGAAGGTAGGCGGATGAGGTCTCGGGCTACCCCAGCAGTGCTAGTCCGAAGAGAGCCATGAAAGACCGGGAACGCCGGAAAGGATTTGCCGACCACGCTCAACGCGCTCGGCGCTGGACCCACCGGGTCGAGCATCTCCGCGGGGATGGCCAGCGCCGGGGATCGCGCTGCGCGCGTTTCACAAGAGCGGCTCAGCCTGCGCCAAGTCCGCGCGCGGGCTTCACTTGAAGGCGACTCACTGGAGGTCGCGGCTCACGGTGCCAAGGCGCCCGAGCAGAGGCGACAAGTCTTCCAGGCATTTGAGTCGCGTCGAAAGGCTGAAACGATGAGCAAAGCTGTATTGCGCGTGGTGCTCGACACAAACGTGTTCTCCCCGCAAACCTATGCACGGCTCGCCGACAGCCGCTTTTTGGAACTCTGCAAGCGAGGGCGCGTAGCGCCTCTATATGGGCATGTGTTCTTCGACGAGATGCTCAGGGCATACGGCAACGATCAGATTCGAGACGATCTGCTGCAACGCTGGCTGCCGATGATGGTCAACACGGCCCCGCGACTTTGCGATCAGCTGTCGGCGATCTGGCAACGGGAGCTGGTGCAAGGCCGCGGCCCGCACGCCGACATCTTCATGCGGCCGGCTGAGCAGCGTAGGCTGCTCGCGGCGCTCGCCGAGCTGCCGGCCGACGGAAGCTGGCCTGGCTGGGAGGAGACGCGGGCTGAGCGGGAGAGCGAGCAACAAAAACGGGGGCGGCAGCGCAAGACGGTGATCGCCATGCGCGCCGAGAGCGTCGAGGCCATGAAGGAGCGCGGCCTCCGCGGCTTCAAACCCGGATCGGAGCAATGGCCCGACATCCGCGACAGACTATTGGACGAGGTCGGCCGCGAGCTGATGCCGTCACAGGTACCGAGCGCCAACCCCATCATCCTAGCCGACCGATGGGCAAGCGAGAAGAGCAAGTATGCCTACTACACGGCCTTCGCGGAGAACATGGTCTATCTGAACGCGTATGGCATGCTGCACCCGAACGGACAGGTGGATGTCAACGCGCAGTCCGACTTGGACCTGATGACGCACCTGCTGCGCGCGGACGCATTGGTGACGGACGAGAAGGGGTTCATGGCGACCGCGTTCGCCGATCTCTGGAAGCCGCGCGGCAAGCTGATCTTCAGCTCCGACGAATTCGTCAGCCTCATCGCACGCTTCTGACCGGAGAGATTGACCGCCTCGGATCAAGGGGCAGCGGACATCGTTCGGCGCCGCAACCTCAATGGTTGCGCCGTTGCATATCTGCACAATTAATAGGTGGGCCACCCTGCTAATAGTGATTTAGCATCCAGCATCCCCTAGATATGGGGTTTCACACTTGCCCGTGGCTGAGTCGCACCAACCAGACCGCAGGCCCCTCGGCGGCGTCGGCCCCGTCGCAGGTTGAAAGCCGGACGCGCCATCGCGGCGCCCTTCGACGAGTGGAAGTGAACCTAGGCCGGAGTTGGACCTGAAAGGCCATGCCATGCTTCGCTTTGAAATCAAGAACGTCACCAAGCCCGATCGTTACTCGCCCGTCGAGCGCATCCAGTGGCTGGGCTGCGCCGCGTATGGCAGCGATCCCGGTTGGAAGCAGACCAGCGCCGAGCTCGCACTCCTCATCACCGAAAAGGGCTACTCCTTCTTTGTGGTGGACCCCCTGGACGGCAGCGAGATCGAAGTCGTCGCCATGCAGCGCGGCTTGCTCAGCGAGCCCTACGTGCAAACGCGCGCCGACGACACCACGCGGGACAACCTCCTAAGCCTCCCCGAGTTCCAGAGGGGCTTGATCGGCACCGCCGCGGGCCTTCCGCCGTCCGAGCCGCCGCTTGATTCGATCTACGGCATGGCCCGACGCGGCTTGCTCGGCGCGCTGGCCTCTAGCCGCTAGCGGCAGGTCGCCCATGCGAAACGGCGGCCCACAGGCCGCCGTTTGGGCGTCGTCGGTCGATCGTCAGCGCCCGGCCATAGGCTCTCGCTCGTATTCCGCGACCCACTCTCTGGTGGCGGCCTGCTCTCGCTCCGCGCGCAACTCCCGCTCCAAGCCAAGCATATATCCTGCAACCTTCTCGGCGTCGCGGATGGCGATGAAGATCGCCATCGGGTCGCGCCTGGACGCCTCGATCCAGTGTTTGATGTAGGCACTGTGGTTGTCGCGGTGCGCCTGCGTCAACTCGAAGCGGGCGCTGCCCTCGCCACCGGCCGAGAGCTCGGCGTGGACCAAGATCGACGCGACCTCGACGCGCGCCTCTTCGCGTGGAAGCTCGGGAAGGCCGGGAAGAAGATCACGGCCGCATCGAACTACGTTCGAGCGTTGCCCGACGCGACACCGATCTGAGCGGGGGGGAAGTTGTTTGGCTGGACGGCTGATATCCGCGGTCGGGTGTATACCTCCGGCATGGACGAACAAAAGCCGCCGCCTCGCACCCCGCAGGCTCCCCACGCCGCCATGGCGAGCGGGACGCTTTCCGCCGCGCCTGCGCCGGACCACATGACCGCGAGGCTGGGCGACGCGCTCGCGCGGCAAGAATGGGCGGAGATCGCCCGAATGCTGCAAGAGTTGGCGGAGCTCCCGGAGGTGCAGGATTTCGTCGGAAACGCGCTGAGGAAAGTCGCGGAGCTCCTCGAACCTCTCCGTCCGGTCGTGGCCGCCGTGGGAAAGGCGATGGCAGTGGCGGCCCAGATCATGGCGATGCTCCCCGCGGAGCTGCGCGAATCTGTTCGCGCGCTCGCGGATCGGGGATGGTTCTACGACCCGCACATGTATTTGCAACGGGTGTGGCTGGCGAAGAACCTGATTGAATCGGGAAGGGCCGACGAAGCCGAGGCCATCATGGCGGAGCACTTCGAGGACCGGCTCGCCGACATTGAGGCCAAGCTCGTCGCCGCGCTTCCCAAGAGGGCGTCGAAGTTCAAGTCGGCGTTTGCCGCGCACCGCAGAGGGGAATACGACCTCTCCATACTGGCGTTCATCGCGCAGGCCGATGGCGTCAGCGCCGAATTGCGCGGCGGATACTTCTTTTTGACGGATCGCAAGACTCGGGAGCAGGAGACGGCCGCCTACGCGCGAGGCTTCGACCACAACCCCATCGACCGCATGGCGCACCTGGCGCTCATCGAGACTCTGGCCATCCGCGAAAAGATCTCGAGCTGGTCGGCCGGCGGCTCGCAGGCGCTCAACCGCCATGCGGTGATGCACGGCGCCTCCCTCGACTACGACACGAAGGAGAATAGCCTGCGAGCCCTGTCCTTGCTCAACTACGTGGCGTTGAGCCTGCAACTCGACGAAGGGTCAGCTCTGGCGGCGGTGGGGACTACCGCGCTGGGCACGTTGGTTCAGGCCGGCGACATGTCGATGCGACACGGCAGACCTCCAACTGGCGGCGTCGAGTAGACGCAGATTTTGAGTATGCACCCGACGCACTGAAGGTGCCGCTTTGGCGGCGCGCCACGAATGCGCCGCATAAACCGCGATCGCTCCGCCTGGCTGGCAAAATGCCCACTCCACAAACGAGGCGCGCCATGAACACAACATGCTGGTCCCTGGCGGGAACCACCGCGTTGGCGGCGCTGCTCCCTCTTTCGGGCGCAGCTCAAACCCCGGCCGACGTCGCGACGGTAGCCGCGATGTTGGAGGGCACTATCTTCGTGGTGCCAAGGACGGACTCGGTGGACGGCGCGCTGCGAGGCTGCGGGCTTGAGTTCGCCACCCTAGTCCGCGACTTCGCCACACGGCAGGGAGCTCCGGTGAAGACCTCGGGATCGTTCTACATCAGGGAGCTCAACGGCGGGCTCGGCTACATGCTCAAGCTGGGCATGTTCGACGACTTCGGCCCCGACCCGGTCCCTGTCGCCCCCGCCAACGCCTTCGTAAGGGCTCCCTTGGGCCTCGCGCCGAAGAAGGCGATCCGGGTCGATTCCGATTCGCCGGGCTACGCGCTCTACATCGGGGCGTTCGATCAACAGCTCATGGCGGCCTATCAGTCGATCATCGAGAACAAGCAGATGGTGGTCGGGTTCAACCGCAAGGCCGGGCAGTCGGACGTGCTGATGAAGATCGACCTCACGGTGGTGGACACGAAGATGGTCAATGGCGAGGTGCAACGTCAGCGGTCCGCCGACGCCGTGGACGAGTTTCGGGACTGCGCCTTGGCGCTCATAGATTCCATCCGGAAAAAGTAGGCCCCTGCCTGATATCAGCGGGCCGGGACGGCCGACCCGGTCGATAAACTGAGGAGAATGTAGTGTCGATGGCGAGTGTCAAGAAGAACCTGGCCGAGCTGGTGGCCGACAAGGACAACCGCGTGGTCGCCCTGTCGGGCGCGTGGGGCACCGGCAAGACCCATCTGTGGCGCGAGGTCCGCGACGCCTCTCCGGACCCCAAGGTCAAGGGCGCCTTCTACGTCTCCCTCTTCGGGATCAAGGACATCGCGCAATTCAAGCTGCGCCTGATGCAGAGCGCCTTGCCCGCCGCCGGAAGCGGGCAGACGATATCGGACGTCGCCCAAGCCGCGTGGAGGCACTCCCGCGAGGTGTTGAAGAAGGCCAGCCCCGCGTTCGCGGCGCTCGACGAGATCGCGATGCTGGCGGTGCCGGCGATCCTCAAGGGGCGCTTCGTGGTCATCGACGACATCGAGCGCAAGAACGCCGGTCTCGACATCGACGAGGTGATGGGCTTCATCGACGAATTCACCCAGCTCCACGGCGCCCGCTTCCTATTGATCCTCAACAGCGGCGGTTTGCTGGACGCTCCGATGTGGGAGAAATTCCGGGAGAAGGTCATCGACCACGAGGTGGTCTTGCAGACCACGCCGGAAGAAGCGTTCGACGTCGCGGCGGCGCTATCCCCCTCGGCTCACGCCGAGCATGTCAAGGCGGCCGTGGTCGCGGGAGGCATCTCCAACATCCGCATCGCGAGGAAGGCGATCAGGGCGGTGGACCGGCTGCTGGCGGGCCGCGAGGGGCTGCCGCCCGAAGTGCTTCGGCGCGTGATCCCGCCGACGGTGCTTTTCGTCGGGGTGCACCTCAAAGGCATTCCCGACGGCCCGGACGAGGATTTCGTGCTCCGCTTCAATTCGTTCGCGCAGCTGATCGGGCGCATCCACAACAAGCAGGACGCTACCGAGGCCGAGAAGGCGCTGCAGGAGAAGCACCTTCGTTGGGCGTCGCTGCTCGGCGCGATGGAGTTCTCCGCGAGCTCGTCGTTCGAGGAGTCGCTCAGCGGGTGGCTGAGGTCGGGCCTGTTCGACGCCGCCGCGCTGTCGGCCCACATCGACCAATTCGTCGCCAAGCACAACATCCTGGCAGCCCGGGAGCGTTGCTGGGCATTCCTCATGCGCGTGCTCTACGACCATGGGACCTCCGACGAAGACCTGGCGATGGCGGCGGAGCGGCTGATATCGGACGTCGCGGTGGCCGATCCGGTGAGCGCGACCGCGGTGGCGTCTAGCGTCGAATGCTTGCCGGGCGGCGCCGATATCGGCGCGCGGATGATCGCCAGATGGATCGAGGGAATGGAAGCTTACGGGGGGAATTACACAGACTGGACCGAGCACGCGCACGGCCCAATCCACCCCGACATCTTGGCGAAGGTGGCGGAGCGCAAGGTGCAGATGACGCCTGAGCTGAGCCTGCCCGAGCAAGTGCTGAAGATGGCGACGCAAATGGGCTGGAATCCCGCGGACTCGGAGCGGTTGGCCGCCTCCACCGTCGAGGAATACGTAGCCGCGATCCGGTCGCTCGGCGCGGACGACCTCAAGGCGTTCATGTCGAAGAACGTCGAGTGGCTCCGCGACCGCGCCACTTACGAGAACCGCTTCGGCGGAGCCATGGACCGCTTCTTGGACGCCTGCCGCTGGATCGTGGCGAACGACGACCTGCCCCGCCGCGCGCGCATGGTCCGGGAGCTCCTTCGCGGGGCTGGAATCGAAGGGCAGCTCAACAAGGCGCCGGCCGCCACCCCGCCTTTGCGGGCGGCGCAGGCTTAGTCTTCCCCTTCGACCGCGCTGCGAAGGAGCGCCAGCGCCTCCGCCAGATCGCGCGCGGCCGCCGCGAGGGCGGCTTGGAGCCTGTCCGCGTCGAGCCGTCGCTCCGCCGCGTGCGCTTCAAGGACGAATTCGAGGTCTTCGAGTTGGCCTCCTTCGGTCCGCGGAGCCAGCGCCAGTTCGAGCGCGCGGTCGATCGCGTCGGTGGGCGTGGCGCCGGGGGGCAGTCCCTTCGCGATGTCCAATAGCCGCGCCTTGCGAGCCTTGGCGAGCCGCAGGCTCATCTCCTGCCTGTCCCATCCGTTGCGATGCTGCTCAGCACCGTCAGCACCGTCACAGCCAAGCGGCAGTTGCCAACCGGTCTACACCATCGGATAGGCCGGGACTGCGCCGGCCGCGGCGGTCGCGGGAGATGGTTGAGTGAGCGATGCCGTCCCGCGGGCCAGTGTGCTTGTCACAGTCAGCGAGCCGGGTGGCTGTGCATGAGAAGTGCGCTGAAGGCGGGCCTGGCCGCCAATCAAGCCCAGCACGACGGCAAGCGCAGCAGCCAGCAGCACCGCAGAAGCAGCGAGCGCTGCGGCCACCTGGCGCGCCCGGTCAGCGTGCGGTTCGGGCACATGGCCGGCCGGACGCAGCAAGAACAACGCGACAACCGGGAAAAAAGCACACAACCCCCCGCCCGTGAACCAAACGCAAGCGCCGCGGCTTATGGGGCGGCTTATCCGCGCGCCGCTTCCCGCTCCAGCAATCTGGCCTTCTGTCCCGCCATGTAGTCCCGGGTGAGCGGCACGTTCTCCTGCCTGC
>JAZJYT010000086.1:0-22334 GCA_040390235.1 Pseudomonadota bacterium
GCAGCGGGCGCAATCGTCCATTAACCCCCCGAGGTCGGCGGGGCACCCGGGCACAGGACATCAAGAAGGGAGCCGCCGCAGGCGGCGGAATGACAGTCCAGTGCCCGGGTGCCCCGTCGGCCTCTCCTCGAAGCGTCCTGAATGGCAATCCTCGTGCCGCCCAGATCTAACCCTTCTGCTTGGCAAGAGACGCATTGGTAATGCTGGTCAGCGTACCCCGCGTCGTGATGACTTCCTGGCTCAGCGGCATATAGAGCAGCGTGCCGGTATCGGCCTTCACCGCGCGCTCCAGCGCGGCGTCGAACTCGGCGGCGGTGGTGACCTTCTCGGCGGCGTAGCCGCAGGCGCGGGCCCAGGCGCAGAAGTCGGGGTTGTGCAGCGCGGTGCCGCTGATACGCTTGGGGTAATCGCGCTCCTGGTGCATGCGGATGGTGCCGTACATGCTGTTGTCGAGCAGCAGGATGATGCTCTTGGCGCCGTACTGCACGGCGGTGGCCATTTCCTGGCCGTTCATCTGGAAATCGCCGTCGCCCGCCACGGTGAAGGCGATGCGCCCGGTGGCGATGGCCGCGGCCACACCCGCCGGCACGCCGTAGCCCATGGCGCCCGAGGTCGGCGCCAGCTGGGTCCGTTGCCCCTTGGCCAGGCCGTGGTGGCGGAAATAGCGGTGCATCCAGCTGGCGAAGTTGCCGGCGCCGTTGGTCACCACCGCATCGGCCGGCAGGTGCTTCTGCACCGCGGCGATGACGGCCGGCATGTCGACCGCGCCGGGCAGGCTTTCGTCCAGGCCGGGCAGCTTCTGCGGCTGGATGTTGGCCTCGTAGTCGGCGTGGGCGGCATCGGTCCAGGCGCGCCATGGCAGTTCCGGGGGCGCAGCCAGCACCTCCAGGCTGCGCGCGGCAGCGGCCATGGAGGCGTGGATCGCCAGGTCGGCCTGGTAGACGCGGTTGAGTTCGTCGGCGCTGCCGTGGATGTGCACCAGCGGCTGCTTCGATTTTGGCGCCTGCAGCAGAGTGTAGCCACCGGTGGTGATCTCGCCCAGGCGCGGGCCGATGGCGATGACCAGGTCGCTGTCGCGGATGCGGGCGGCCAGTTTCGGGCTGATGCCGATGCCGACCTCACCCGCGTACAGCGGGTGGTGGTTGTCGAAGGTGTCCTGGAAACGGAAGGCATTGGTCACCGGCAGGTGCCAGCTTTCGGCAAAGCGCTGCAGGGCCTGGGCCGACTGCGGGGTCCAGCCGCTGCCGCCGGCGATGACCAGGGGCTGCTTTGCAGCCACCAGCATCTCGCGCAGGCGGCGCAGCGCGCCGGGATCGCTCCAGGCGGCCACCGGCTCGACACGCGGCAGGGCCTCGGCCTCCACCGTCTCGCGCAGCATGTCCTCGGGCAGCACCAGCACCACCGGGCCGGGGCGGCCGGCCATGGCGGTGGCGAAGGCGCGCGCCACGTATTCGGGGATGCGGCTGGCGTCGTCGATACGCTCCACCAGCTTGGCCAGGCCCTTGGTGCTGGGGCCGAAGAAACTCTGGAAGTTCACTTCCTGAAAAGCTTCGCGGTCGCGGAAGTCGCTGCCCACGTCGCCCACCAGCAGCACCATGGGGGTGGAGTCCTGGAAGGCGGTGTGCACACCGATGGTGGCGTTGGTGGCGCCTGGCCCGCGGGTGACAAAACACACACCCGGCCGGCCGGTGAGCTTGCCGTGGGCATCGGCCATGAAGGCCGCACCGCCCTCGTGGCGGCAGTTGATGAACTGGATGCGGTCGGCGTAGGTGTGGAAGCCGTCGAGCACGGCCAGGTAGCTTTCGCCGGGTACACCGAACGCATGGGTGGCGCCCTGCGCGGCAAGGCATTCGACGATGAGGTGGCCGGCGAGCTGGCGGGTCATGGGGTCTCCGTTAGGGGTGTTGTCTGCACAGGGGCCGCAACAGCGGCCTCGAATGGGCCGCGATCGGCTGGGGGATTATGGCGAGCCCGGCAGCGGCGCTGGAGGCGCCATCCTAGAATAGCCCTGCCCCGGCCCAAGCGCCGGGGCACAAGCGTTCTCAGGGCAGGGTGCAATTCCCTACCGGCGGTAATGGCGGGCCTTTGTCTTCGACAGGGGGCCGCACGAGCCCGCGAGCGCCCGCCGCGCGGCCTTCGGGCCAGCACGGCGGGGTCAGCAGACCCGGTGCGATCCCGGGGCCGACGGTCACAGTCCGGATGAAAGAGAGCGCGGTTCCCGTTGCCGGCCGGCATGCGCCACCGCATGCTGGCCGCGCGAGCCGTGCGCCCTGGTTCAGGTCCATCCGTCGATGCAGTCCACCATGAATCAGAAGACTTCCCTTTCCACTGTTTCCACCGCCGCCTCCCCCGGAGCACCGGCCGCCGAACCGCGTCCACCACGCGTGGCCTACATCCATTCCGGCTGGCATGCCGAGATCGTGTGCGAGGCGCACACCGCCTTCGTCGCCGAGATGGGCCAGCAAGGTGTGCCCGCCGGCCAGGTGGTGCTGTTCGAGGTGCCGGGCGCCTACGAGATCCCGCTGCACGCGCAGGCGCTCGCGCGTTCCGGCCGCTTCGACGCCATCGTCGCCTGCGGGCTGGTGGTCGATGGCGGCATCTACCGCCACGACTTCGTGGCCACCGCGGTCATCGACGGGCTGATGCGGGTACAGCTCGACACCAGCGTGCCGGTGTTCTCCGTGGTGCTGACACCGCACCATTTCCACGAACATGCGGAGCACCGGGACTTTTTCCGGAGCCACTTCGCAGTGAAGGGGCGGGAAGCCGCCCAGGCCTGCCTGAAGACCGTGGCCAGCCTGCGCGCCCTGCCCGGCCGGGCCACCGCACCCACGCTGCAGGCGGCCTGACACCCCAACCCCGCCCCCCGGGGTTCAGAACGTGTGTTCTCAGGCCTCGAACTGGAAGCGGTTGCGCCCCGCGGCCTTGGCCCCGTACAGGGCGGCGTCCGCCCGCGCCAGCAGGTCGGCGGCGGTGGTCGTCGGCAGGCTGGCGGCATGCCAGGCGATACCGATGCTGGCGCTGACGTCCAGCGGCCGGTCGTCCACCAGGAACGGTACGCCGGCAATGTGCGCCCCGATCTTGGCCGCCGCCGCGCGCGCCGCGTCGCGGTCGCTCACCTGTTCCAGGATCACCACGAATTCATCGCCGGCCAGCCGCGCCACCGTGTCGGTGCTGCGCACCGCCTGCCTGAGGCGCCGCGCGAACTCGACCAGCACCGCGTCGCCGCCGGCATGGCCGAAGCGGTCGTTGATGGACTTGAAGCGGTCGATGTCCAGGAACAGCAGGGCCAGCGGCGCGCCGGTGCGCCCGGCGCGCGACAGCACCCGCGGCAACGCCTCGCCCAGCGCCAGCCGGTTCGGCAGGGCGGTGAGCATGTCGACCCGCGCCAGCTCCGACAGCCGCCTCTGGGTCTGCTTGAGTTCGGTCACGTCTACACTCAGGGTGTAGATGCCCAGCACCTGACCCTGGGGCCCGATGTCGGGCACGTAGCTGGTCTGGGTGCTGCGGGTGGCGCGGGGGGTGGCGATCTCGCTTTCGAATGCCACCCGCTCACCGGCCAGCGCCCGCTGCACATACTGCCGGCGCGGGCCATAGACCGCCTCGCCGACCACCTCGCGCACCGGCTGGCCCACCATGGCCAGGGGATCGAGGCCGAGCCACGCGCGGTAGGTTTCATTGGCGAAACCCCAGCACTCCCGGCTGTCCACGTAGGCGATCAGCGCGGGCAGGTTGTCGGCGATGTCGCGCAGGCGCTTTTCCTGGGCCGCGGTGGCCGCGCGCGCGCGGATCAGTTCGGTCACATCGAAACCCATGGCGTACACACCGCGCACCTGGCCATCGGCGTCCACGTCGGGGATCAGGCTGGCCTGGTAGCTGCGCGGCGCCGTGCCCGCCGTGGCGCGGCCGGTCCGCTCGAAAGACACGCCCTCGCCTGCGAGCGCCCGGGCGAAATGGGCGTCCACCACCGCATATTCCTCTTCCCCCTGCACCGCGCGCATGGACTGGCCGACCAGGTCGGCGCGTCCGTAGGCCTCGCTCACCGCCGCATTGACGAAGGTATAACGCAGGTTCTGGTCCAGATGGGCCACCAGGGCCGGGATGTTGTCGGCGATGGCGCGCAGCATCTGCTCGCGCTGCTGCAGCGCCTCGCGGCTGGCGGCCACCTGTTCGGTCTGCGCGCGCGCCTCGGTGATGTCGCGGGTGGTGACGGCTACGCCGTCGCCGACCGGCACCACCTGGTGGTGCAGCCAGCGGCCGGCAGGGGCCGGGGCGCGGAGAACGAACAGGTCGGCCTCGGCGGCCCGGCGCGACGACGCGACCTGGCGGCACAGGTCGGTGAAACGTTCGTCGCCATCATCGCCATCGCCATCACCGCCGCGCAACACACGGCAGGTCCGGCCGAGGATATCGGCCTTGTCGCGCCGCAGCAGGCGCGCGGCGATGTCGTTGCAGTGCATGTAGGTGAAATCGACGATCTCGCCGCGGGCGTTGCGCACCGCCTGCAGGATCAGGAAGGCGTCCAGGCTGGCGTTGGACGCCGCCTCGAAATGGGCGCGTGCCGCCAGCGCCTGGGCCTGGCTGTGGCGCAGCCGCCGCACCAGCAGGACCAGGCCGGCGAATGCCGCCAGCAGCACAACACTCAGCACACCGAATACGGCCAGCAGGCGATCGCGGTGCCGTTCATGCGCGGCCAGCACCTCTGACTCATCGAGCGCAGCGACCACCAGCAGGGGATAGTCGGGCAGCTTGTGGTAGGCCAGGTAACGGGGCCGCTGGTCGAACCGGCTGCCGTTCATGCGCGCTGCACCTTCGGCGCGGGTGGCCACGCCCTCCATCACGAAGCGGTTCAAGGACGTGCCGCCATATTCGACCTGGTCGCCCGTGCGCCGCACCCGTATCTTGGCGTCCAGGCCGATCAGGCTCAGCAAGCCATGCTGGCCGAAGGTGGTGGCGTCGTAGAACCGGGAAAAATACGCCGGGTCGGTCGCCACGACGACCACACCGGCGAAGCTGCCGTCCGGCGTATTGATGCGCCGGCTCAGGATCACCAGCGGCCGCTGGCTGCGCCGCGCGAACAGCACTTCGGTGATGTAGAGGTTGTCGTCGTCGCTCGCCGCCTGCACCCGGAAATAGTCGCGGTCGGCCGCGCTGGCAGGCAGTTCCGGCAGGGAGGACGCGATAACCCGTCCGGTGCTGTCGGTCACCGACACGGCCCGCAGGCCGGGGTCTCCGGAAATCTGCGCACGCACCAGAGCGTTGAGGTCTTCATCCACGCCATGCTGCTGCTGGGTGTGCGCCACGAAGCGGGCGAGCTGGTCGATCTGGTCCAGCTTGCGCTGGGTGTATTCGGCGTAGGCCCGCGCCAGGCCCTGGCTGCGCACCAGCGCGTCTGCCGCGATGCGCTCGCGCTCCGCCACCAACAACTGCGCCAGGGCCAGCCACATGCTGGCGAGCACGGCCAGGCCGAGCAGGGGCAACCCCCAGCGCAGCAGCAGGTTGCTGCGCCGCGGCGGCGGGGGGAACGGGGCTTGCATCACCCTGTATTATCAAAGACCGTGCAACCGCCTCCCTTTTTTCTCTGCCATGACAGCTGACGATCCGGCAGCGATCGCACGCGACGTGGAGGCCATCGGCCGCATCGGCGCCATACCGTCGCTGCTGCGGGTCATCTGCCAGAATACCGGCATGGGTTTCGCGGCGGTGGCGCGGGTCACCGACGGCACCTGGACCGCCTGCGCGGTGCAGGACGACATCGCCTTCGGCCTGCCGGTGGGCGGTCAGCTCGACGTGCAGACCACCCTGTGCAGCGAATCCCGCGCGGCGCGCCAACCGGTGGTGATCGACCACGCCAGCACCGACCCGGCCTACCGCGACCACCACACACCACGCCTCTACAGGATCGAGAGCTACATCTCGGTGCCCATCGTCCTGCCCAACGGCGACTACTTCGGCAACCTGTGCGCCATCGACCCGCGCCCGGCCATGGTGTCGGACGAACGCACGCGGACCATGTTCAAGGTGTTTGCCGAACTCATCGCGCTGCAACTGGAGAACGAGGGCCGCCGCGAGGCCGCCGAGTCCGCCCTGCTCGACGAAAGGGCCACCGCCGACCTGCGTGAGCAGTTCATCGCGGTGCTGGGCCACGACCTGCGCAACCCGCTGGCCTCGGTCGGTGCCACGGCCGAGCTGCTGGCGCGCCGCAGCGATGACGCCGGTCTGGCCACGCTCGGCCAGCGGCTGCGCGCCAGCACACGCCGCATGTCGCGGCTGATCGACGACGTGCTGGACTTCGCGCGCGGACGCCTGGGCTCGGGCATCGGCGTGTCGCTCGCCGAGGCCGCCGACCTGGCGCTGGCGCTGCACGAGGTGGTGGCCGAATTGCGCGACGCCCACCCGGGGCGCGAGGTGCTGGAGCGCATCGCCATCGGCGTGCCGGTGCGCTGCGACCGCGGGCGGCTGCAGCAACTGCTGTCGAACCTGCTGGGCAACGCCCTGGCCTACGGCGCGCCGGGCCAGCCGGTGCGGGTGGAGGCCTCGGTAGCCAATGGCACGCTGGAGCTCGCGGTGGCCAACGGGGGCACACCGATTCTGCCGCAGGACCTGGACAAGGTCTTCCAGCCCTACTGGCGGCCGGCGACCAGCGGCCCGGGCGGACTGGGCGGATTGGGACTGGGCCTCTACATCTGCTCCCAGATCGTCAAGGCGCACGGCGGCAGTCTCACCGCGAGCTCCTCGGCGGAGGCCGGCACCCGCTTCGTGGCCCGGCTGCCGGTGGTTCCCGGCGCCTGAGCGCCCGCGCCACCCGCCTCCGGCCCACCGCCCGGCAACTCAGTGCTTGTGACCGGACATGCCGGGCATATCGGCCATGCCCGCCATGCCACCGCTGCTGCCCGCGGGCGGGTCGCCCACCGGCACCTGCACCTCACGCGTGCCCTGCCGGCCCTGGGCATCGGCGAATCGCAGGGTCAGGGTGAGCGTCGATCCGCGCACGATCGGCTGCTTCAGGCCCATCAGCATGACGTGGCTGCCACCAGGCGTCAGCTCGACCGTCTTGCGCGCCGGCAAGACCAGCCCGCCCACGATCGGCCGCATGCGCATGATGTCGCCGTCCATCTTCATCTCGTGGACCTCGGCCGTGTCCGCCGCCGACGTGGTGATGCCGACCAGCCGCGAACCGGAGGGCGCGGCCAGCTTCATGAAGACCCCGGTGCCGCTCTGCCCCGGCACGGCCGGCCGCATCCAGGCATCGCGCACGTCGACCGGCGCCACGCCGGGCGCCAGCACGTCGAGCCGCGCGGCCGGGAATTCCGGTTTGGCTGCGCCCTCGACTGCCGGCAGCTGCGCCCAGTCGGCGCTGCCCTGGTCGCAGGTCTGCAGCACCTTGAACCACAGCGTGCCGGGCTGGCGCGGCAGCGTGCCGCGCACCAGGAATTCGGCGTGCTCCTTGGTCGGCAGGGCGGCGGCGGGCGTGGCCGCGGTCCACACCACCTGGCGGGCGCCGGTCTTCAGCGTCCAGCCGGTGCGCGGCTCGGCGCCGGTGAAGACAAAACCCGCCGGCAGGCGCACGGTGATGCCGGTGGTGGCCTCGGCCCCCTGGCAGGCATGGCCGACATGGAAGGCCGCCTCGTAGGCCGCGCCGGCGGTGGCGCCGCCCGGTGGCAGCGTGACGTGCGCCAGGGCGCCGGTGCAGGCCAGCAGCAGTCCGGCCGGCACGGTCAGGGCAAAGGGGGTACGGAGATGGGGGTGGTTTTTCATGGTGTGGCTCACAGGTCCCATTTCAGCTCGGCGGTGTAGCTGCGCTGCGGGTAGGGGTGGAAATTCCAGTACTGGTAGTTGTTGAGGTTGTCGATGCCGAAGGCGGCGCTCCACTGCTTGTTGACCCGGTAACGCACACGCAGGTCGGTGGTGAAGAACCTGCTGACGCCCTGGTAGGTGTAGCCGTTGGTGTCGCTGTTGTTCAGCGTGCGGTACTGGGTGCCGCTGTAGCGCGCACCGAACGAGGCCGACCACCGGTCGTCGAAGCGGTAGCTGGCCAGCACGGTGGCACGCCATTTGGGGATGTTGGGCTGCTGTTTGCCGATGGTGTCGCCCGGCACGCTGACAAAACCGGCGTTCTCCTTGATGACCGAATGCGCATAGGTCACGCTGCCATTGAGGTCGAGCCCGCGCAGCAGCACGTCGTTGCCGCTGAACGCTGCCTCCAGCCCCTGGGTGGCGATGCGGCCGATGTTCTGCACCCGGCTGATGTTGAGGTTGGCGTTCGGGTCGTAGGTGGTCTGCGAGTACAGCGCGTCGCGGGTATCTTCGGTGAAGAAAGTCAGCCGTGCCAGCGCATTGCCCAGGTCCTTTTCCAGGGACAGCTCGGTGGTCCATGATTTCTCGGGTTTGAGATTCGGATCGTTGATGTACTGCGAATTGGTGGTGGAAGTCGCCCCGTAGAGCTCGCTGACCGTCGGCATGCGCACCGCCCGGCCGACCGAGGCCTTCAGCACCGTGTCCGGTAGCCACTGCCAGGACAGCGCGCCCTTGGGTGAAATGTCGGAGACCTGGCGCGTGGGAAAGTTCTGCGTGCTGGCCGCCGAGAACGAGGTACTGCCGTCGGACGCCTGCCAGCGCTCGGCCCGGGCACCGACCACCGCCTTCCACCGCGGCGCCAGCAGCCAGGCGTCCTGCGCGTACAGGCTTTGCAGCTGGGTGTTGCCGCGGACGTTGCTGGCGACCGACCCGGGGCCGTCGACCAGGAAGTTGCCGGCGATGTTGGACGTCAGGTAACGCAGGCGGTAGTTCTCCTGCTGGAAGCCGAAGTCCACCACATGGCCGGCCAGCGTGCCGGTCGGCCGCCAGATGCCCTTGAGCGCCAGCGTGTTCCAGCCGGTGCCGCTGCCGTCGGCCAGGGTGCCCGGGCCGCCGCTGAAGGCGCCCGGCGGCGGGTTCGACGCCGCGTTCTGCCGCTTGTCGTCGCGCTGGTAGTCGTACAGGCTGCCGGCGACCTCCCAGTCGAACACGCCGCCGGTATGGCTCTTCACGGTCAGCCCCTGCATCACGTGGGTCAGGCTTTCGCGGGTGGTGGCGAAGTCGCCGCCCGCCAGGGCCTGCGCACCGGTGTAGGCCACGCCGCCGATGTTGACCGGGCCGCTGTAGACCGGCTGGCCGGACGCGTTGCGCAGGTAGGACACCGGGTTGCCGGCCGAGGTGTTCTGCCACAGGCCCAGCACATAGGTGGCGCGCACCGCGGGTGTGATGTCGTAGGCGATCTTCGCCTTCATGTGGTCCTGTTGCGTGTTGTACTGCGTGCCGGTGCCCAGTACGTACCACGGCGCGTTGGTGTTGCTGGCGTTGGCCCAGGCCCCGGTGACCGGCACGCCCGCCGTGCCCGCCGTTCCGGCGCTGCGCAGCCGGGTCGCGAAGGTCAGCGGCTGGCCCTGGCTGTCCGTGTGGTTGAAGTTGAGGAACCAGGACCAGTCGCCGGCCTTGTTGCCCAGCGAGGCACTGGTCTGCCAGGCGCGGAAGGTCTGGTCCGTGCCGTACAGATTGAAGGGCTGGGACACGTAGCCGGCCTTGGCATGGGCCTCGAACTGCGTCGGCATGCGGGTGGTGTAGTCGACCACCGCGCCTACCGAGTTGCCCGGGTAGGCGGCGGAGAACGGGCCGTACATGACGTCCACCCGCTCGATTTCCTCCGGTGTCACCATGCTCCAGCGCGGCGGAAACGTCAGGCCCCCGACCCCGTTGCCCAGGAAGTTGGACAGCAGGATGCCGTCGGCATACACCGCCGAGCGTGCGCTGTTGCCGGTGCCCGAGGCGCGGCTCGACAGGATGGCATGGTTGTAGTCGCCGATGTAGCGCTTGCGCACCAGCAGGCTGGGAAAGTATTTGAGGGCGTCCTCGCTGTCGGTGGCGTTGATGGTGCGCTCGACCTGTTCGCGGGTGATGCCCTCCATGGTGGTCGGGATCTGCGTCGGCAGCGAGGTCGGCTGGCCACCGGTGATGGTGACCACGCCGAGGGACTTGCTCGGTGTGTCCGGCGACGCCTCGGCGGCGTCCTGCGCCCATACCGGCGCGGCCAGGGGGAATGCCACGGCGATGGCCGCGGCCAGGGTGGTCCTGTGCATGCTTTTCCTCTTTCGGATGAGACACGAGCGAAGGCGCGGCCGGCCCCGGCAAGGGACGTGCGGCCACCATCGCAGGGCGGTGCCTGCGCCGGACTATCTCCGGTTGCGGGCGCCGCGGGGGCTGTCGTTCAGAGGAAGGCGGGGGGCCCGCGGCCGGGCGGCGGCGCGGCCGTCAGCGCAGCGATGTGCGCGGCCGGCACCGGGCGCAGCACATGGGCCAGCGGCAGGGCCGGCAGCACCGCCGTGGCGGCAGCCGGCGGCGGCGGCGCGCCCACTGGCAGGCACAGCGGGCAGTCCATGGCCGAGGCCTGGGCGCCGCTGCTGCTGCCGTCTCCGGTCTTCACCAGCAGCTTGGTGGTGCCCGCGCTGGAGCAGATCAGCTCGAAGCCCTGCGGCGCGAGGATCGGCGAGGCCACCGCCGCGCCCAGGTACAACGCGAACCACACCAGCAGGAAGCGGGCGAGGTGGCGGGCGTTGCGCAGGGCGTGCATGCGGTCGATTATCCGGGATTCCCGCCGCGCCGCAGCAGGGCGACGATGTGCAGGCCCTTGGCCACCGTCTCGGCCCATTCCGGTGCCGGCTGCGAATCGGCCACGATGCCGCCGCCGAGCTGCACCATGACCCGGCCGCCCGCCACCACCGCCGAGCGGATGACCACCGACAGGTCCAGGTTGCCCCGGCAGTCCAGGTAGCCGATGGAGCCGGCATACCAGCCGCGGCGCACCGGCTCCAGTGCCTCGATCAGGCGCAGGGCCTGGACCTTGGGCGCCCCGGTCATGGAACCCGGCGGCCAGCAGGCACGCAGCAGTTCGGCCACACCGCAGTCCGGCCGCAGCCGCGCCCGCACCGTCGACACCATCTGCCACACGCTGGCATGGGGTTCGAGCGTGAACAGCTCCGGCACCTCGACGCTGCCGGTCACCGCCACCCGGCCCAGGTCGTTGCGCATCAGGTCGACGATCATCACGTTCTCGGCCCGGTCCTTGGCGCTGCCGGCCAGCCACTGGCGCTGCAGGGCGTCGTCGGCCGGGTTCTCGCCGCGCGGCGCCGTACCCTTGATGGGGCGCGCCTCGACGCGGCCGCCCCGGCACTGCAGGAAACGCTCGGGCGAGCAGCTGGCGATGGCAAAGCCCGGCCCCTCCAGGAAGGCCGCGAAGGGCGCCGGATTCACCGCACACAGATCCTCGTACAGCGCCCAGGCATCGCCCGCGAACGCCGCTTCCTCGCGCCGCGTGAGGTTGGCCTGCAGCAGGTCGCCGCGGGCGATGGCCTCGCGCACGGTGGACACCCACGCCTCGAAAACTTCGCGGGAAGTACGCCGCTCCAGCGCACCGGCCGACCAGGACGCGCGTGCCGGCAGCGGACCCCGCGCGCAGGCCAGCGTGCGCTCCCACACCGCCGGCCGTCCCTCCTGCGTCCAGGGCCACGCATCCTGCGGCCCGGTGCAGGTAGCCTGCCACCACTGGCCGCTGGGGTGGTGGTAGGCCAGCACCTGGTCCACCGCCATCCACCACTGGCGCGGCAGCACCGGGTCATGCCGCGCCAGCACCGGCAGCCGCTCGACGTTGCGCGCCAGGTCGTAGCCGAGCAGGCCGACCCAGCCGCCGATGAAATCCATGCCCTCGGGCACACCTTCGCCGCCGATGGTGATGGCGTCCGCCCGCCCTCCGGCCACGGCCGCCAGGGCATCGAACGGATCGGCCCAGGACGCGAGCACGCGGCCCGCCCGTTCCAGCCGAGTGGTGTTTTCGTCCGTGTACAGTGTGGCCAGCGCCGGCCCGGCGAGGTAGGACCACTGGGCCTGGCGCGTCATCGGCAGGGCGCTTTCCAGCAGCGCGAAGCCGTCTTCCCCGCCCTGCCCCCGCAGCCGTGCCATGGTGCCGCGCGGGCCGT
This sequence comes from Pseudomonadota bacterium, assembly GCA_040390235.1. Lineage (GTDB taxonomy): Bacteria > Pseudomonadota > Gammaproteobacteria > Burkholderiales > Burkholderiaceae_C > Xylophilus. The sequence continues at coordinate 12,009 of JAZJYT010000086.1, forward strand.
CGGGCAGGGTTACGCGGCGGATGTCCACCCGGATACCGCTCATTGTCTGTTCTTCATTCTGTTCATCACGTGACGCAGCGCCAGAGTTTCCTCCAAGCCTCCGACCCACCCGCGCAGGCGGCCCATGCCCGCGACACGCTACGCCTGCTGCTGGCGCAGGACGGCTCCACCACGCGCCTGTGCGAAACCGTGGCCGGCGGGCCGATCACGGTCCATGTGCTGGAACAGCAGGTGGTGCAGGAGGTGCCGGCGGAAGTCCGCGCCGCCCTGCCCGGGCGGGATTTCATCGAACGTATCACGTTTCTGGCGGCCCACGGCCAGGTGATGATGGACAACCTGTCGTACATCGCGCTGGAAGGCCTGGCCCCCGACATCCGGCGCGACCTGGAAGCCGGCACCATGCCCATCGGCCACCTGCTGGCGCGCATGTGGGTGCGCCGCGAGTTCCTGGCGCCGGCGGCCGGGCTCTGCGAACGCCTGTGGGGGGCCTGCGGCGAGCCCGATGTGGCGGCTTCGCGTACCTACCGCATCGTCACCCCCGAAGGCCCGCGCATGCTGATCGCCGAGACCTACCGGCGCGGCATGCTGATGTAGGTCTCAGGCCGTCGCGCGCAGGGCCCTGGCCGCGGCGACCATGTTGGCCAGCGCCGGGATGACCTCGGCCCACTGTCGTGTCTTCAGGCCGCAGTCCGGGTTGACCCAGAGCCGCCCGGCCGGAATACGCTCGGCGGCCTTGCGCATCAGCTGCTCGATGTGCGCCTGCGACGGGATGTTGGGCGAGTGGATGTCGTAGACACCCGGGCCGATCTCGTTGGGGTACTTGAAGTGGTCGAAGGCGTCGAGCAGCTCCATGTCCGAGCGCGAGGTCTCGATGGTGATGACATCCGCGTCCATGCCCGCGATAGCCGCGATGATGTCGTTGAACTCCGAATAGCACATGTGGGTGTGGATCTGCGTTTCGTCTTCCACGCCGTTGGCGGTGATGCGGAACGACTCGACCGCCCAGTCCAGGTACGCCTGCCACTGCGCCTTGCGCAGCGGCAGGCCTTCGCGCAGCGCGGCCTCGTCGATCTGGATCACCCGCACGCCCGCCTTTTCCAGGTCCAGCACTTCGGCGCGGATGGCCAGCGCGAGCTGCTGGCAGGACACTGAACGCGGCTGGTCGTCGCGCACGAAGGACCAGTTCAGCAGGGTGACCGGCCCCGTCAGCATGCCCTTCATCGGCTTGTGGGTCAGTGACTGCGCGTACCGGGTCCATTCCACCGTCATCGCCTTCGGGCGGCTGATGTCGCCGAACAGGATCGGCGGCTTCACGCAGCGCGAACCGTAGGACTGCACCCAGCCGAACTGGCTGAAGGCGTAGCCGTCGAGCTGTTCGCCGAAATATTCGACCATGTCGTTGCGCTCGGCTTCGCCGTGCACCAGCACGTCCAGGCCGAGGGCCTCCTGTTCGCGCACGCCGCGGCCGATCTCGGCCTGCATGGCGGCCTGGTAGCCGGCCGCGTCGAGCCGGCCGGCCTTGAACTGGCTGCGCGCATGGCGGATGTCGGCGGTCTGCGGGAAGGAGCCGATGGTGGTGGTCGGGTAGGCCGGCAGCTTCAGCAGCGCGGATTGCCGGGCCGCACGCACCGCATAGGGGTGCTTGCGCTCGCCCAGGGCCGCATCGAGTTGTGCGAGGGCGGCCTTGACGGCGGGGTTGTGCACCCGCGGCGAGTGGCGGCGCGCGGTGATGGCGGCGTGGTTCGCGGCCAGCGCATCCCGGACGGCACCGCGGCCCTGGTTCAGCGCCACACCCAGCACCTGCAGTTCGTCCAGCTTCTCCAGGGCGTAGGCCAGCCAGGACTTGACCTCGGCATCCAGCTGGGCTTCGCTGTCCAGGTCCACCGGCACATGCAGCAGCGAGCAACTGGGTGCGATCCACAGGCGCTCGCCCAGGCGCTGCGCCAGGGGTTCGATCCAGTCCAGTACCGCGGTGAGGTCGGTCTTCCAGATGTTGCGGCCGTTGACCACGCCCAGCGACAGCACCTTGTGGGCCGGCAGCAGGTTGAGCAGCGGCAGCACGTCGTCGCGGCCGTTGATCGCATCGAGGTGCAGGCCCGCCACCGGCAGGTGGGCGGCGAGGTACTGGTTCTCCCGCAGCTGGCCGAAGTAGGTGGCCAGCAGCAGCTTGACGCGGCAGGCCTTGAGCTGGTGGTAGCTGTCGTTGAAGGCATGCTGCCAGTCGGCGTCGAGTTCGGTGGCGAGGATGGGTTCGTCGATCTGCACCCACGCCACACCCAAGGCGGCCAGCGTCTCCAGCAGTTCGGCATACACCGGCAGCAGGCGCGGCAGCAGGGCGAGCTTGTCCGAATCGTCCTTGGCCTTGCCCAGCGCCAGGTAGGTGAGCGGGCCGACGATCACGGGCTTGGCCGTGACACCCTGGGCCCTGGCTTCGGCCAGTTGCTCCAGCAGGCGGGAGGCGTCGAGCCTGAAGGCGGTGGCCGCGGTGAATTCGGGGACGATGTAGTGGTAGTTGGTGTCGAACCACTTGGTCATCTCGCCGGCGGCGACGCCGCCCCCACAGCAGGCGGCATGGTCGTCGGCGTGGGCAGCAGCCGGAGTGGCGGAGCGGCCGCGGGCCACGCGGAAGTAGTTGTCCAGCATGTCGCCGTGGAAACCCGACACCCGCTCCGGCAGGTTGCCCAGGGTGAAGCTCATGTCCAGCATCTGGTCGTAGAAGGCGAAGTCGCCCACGGGCGCCAGGTCCAGGTGCGACTGGTGCTCCCAGTGCCGGCGGCGCAGCTGCGCGCCCAGCGCCTTGAGTTCGTCACGCGTGGATTCGCCCTTCCAGTAGGACTCCAGCGCGAACTTCAGTTCACGCTTCGCGCCGATGCGCGGAAAGCCGAGGTTGTGGGTGGTGATGCTCATGGCTGCTGCCGGTTTCCTTGAAAAGTGCGCAGATGGTAGGCAGCGTTACCCATGAAGTAAAATGGTCTTATTTCAACAAACCATGAGCACAGCTCATGTACAGGGCGGCCGGACATGCTGGAGCGGTCACATCTTTCCATCGTCCGCGAGGTCGAAAAGCAGGGCTCGCTCACCGCGGCGGCGGGGGTGCTGTGCCTCACGCAGTCCGCGTTGAGCCACGCGATGAAGAAGCTGGAGACGCAGCTGGGCACCGACGTCTGGCTGCGCGAGGGCCGCCACCTGCGGCTGACACAGGCCGGGCAGTACCTGCTGGCCGTTGCCCACCGGGTGCTGCCGCAGCTGGACCTGGCCGAGGAGCGCATGCGCCAGTTCGCCCAGGGCGAGCGCGGCACACTGCGCATCGGCATGGAATGCCACCCGTGCTACCAGTGGCTGCTGAAGGTGGTATCGCCCTACCTGGCGGACTGGCCCGACGTGGACGTGGACGTGAAGCAGAAATTCCAGTTCGGCGGTATCGGCGCGCTGTTCGCCTACGAGATCGACCTGCTGGTGACACCCGACCCCGTGCACAAGCCCGGCCTGCGCTTCGAGCCGGTGTTCGACTACGAACAGGTGCTGGTGGTGAACCGTGCGCACCCTCTGGCGAACCTTGCCTACGTCAAGCCGCGGCAGTTGGCGCAGGAGGTGCTGATCACCTACCCCGTGGCCACCGACCGGCTCGACATCTACAACCAGTTCCTGCTGCCGGCGGGCGCCACGCCGAAGCGGCACAAGACCATCGAGACCACCGACATCATGCTGCAGATGGTCGCCAGCGGCCGCGGCGTGGCGGCCCTGCCCCGCTGGCTGGCGCAGGAATATGCCGGGAAGATGGACGTCGTGCCGGTCCGCCTGGGGCCGCGCGGCATCGCCAAGCAGATTTTTCTCGGTGCACGCGAGGGGGATGCGGATGTCGACTACCTGCAGGCCTTCGTCGACCTGGCCCGCCGCTCGTCAGGCCGGGCCGAACAGGGGGGTGCGGTCTAGCAACCGGCTGGAGTCCTCGTCCCGCCAGGTGCCCGGGGCCAGGTCGCCCAGCGTGTAGGGGCCGATGGCGGCGCGGACCAGCCGCAGGGTGGGGAAACCGACGGCCGCCGTCATGCGCCGCACCTGGCGGTTGCGCCCTTCGCGTATCACCAGTTCCAGCCAGGCCGTGGGAATGGCCTGGCGCACCCGGATGGGCGGCTGGCGCTCCCCCACGGACGGGGGCGGGTCCAGCAGGCGTGCCTGCGCCGGCAGCGTCGGCCCATCCCTGAGGTTGACGCCCCCGCGCAGGGCGGCCAGCGCCGCCTCGTCGGGGATACCTTCGACCTGCGCCCAGTAGGTCTTGTCGGTCTTGTGGCGCGGATCGGAGATACGCGCCTGCAGCCGTCCATCATCGGTGAGCAGCAGCAGGCCTTCGCTGTCGGCGTCCAGCCGTCCCGCCACGTACACACCGGGCAGGTCGATAAAACCCTTCAGGCTCGACCAACGCCCTTCGGCGGTGAACTGGCTGAGCACACCATAGGGCTTGTTGAAACAGATCAGGCGCGGCAGGACGGGGCCGATGGGCATACGAGAGTGTGCACGAAACCAGGCAGCCGACCGCTGCCACGCCCGTGCTCAGATCACGTAGAGGTCGACGTACTCGTGCACCGGCATGGCTTCGAGCCGCGCCTGGTCGAGCGACACCGCCAGGATCGCGTCCTGCTGCTTCTTCGGGAACTGCCGGGCCAGGTTGGTGCGGAACTTGGCCTCCAGCAACGGGATGCCATCGGCCCGGCGGCGTTGGTGGCCGATGGGGTATTCCACCGCCAGTTCGGCCAGGGCGCTGCCGTCCTTGAACCGCACCGTGAGCGCGTTGGCGATGCTGCGTTTCTCGGGGTCGTGGTAGTCCCGTGTGTACTGCACGTCCTCCACGCAGTGGATCCTGGCGCGCAGGGCGTCGATGCGCGGATCGGCCGCCACCCGGTCTTCATAGTCGGCGGCCGTCAGGTTGCCGAAGATCAGGGGGACCGCCACCATGTACTGGATGCAGTGGTCGCGGTCGGCCTCGTTGTTCAGCGGTCCCTGCTTGTCGATGATGCGGATGCAGGCCTCGTGCGTGCGGATGGTGATCTTCTCGATGTCCTCCACCGTCTTGCCCGCCGTCTTCAGCAGGCCGTGCAGGGTCACCGCCGCCTCCACCGCCGTCTGGCTGTGGAACTCGGCCGGGAAACTGATCTTGAACAGCACGTTCTCCGACACGTAGCTGCCGTAGGGCCGCTGGAACACAAAAGGCCGGCCCTTGAACAGCACGTCGTAGAAACCCCAGGTCTTCGCCGTCAGCGCCGAGGGATAACCCATCTCGCCGGTCTGCGCCATCAGCGCCAGGCGCACCGCGCGGCTGGTGGCGTCGCCCGCAGCCCAGCTCTTGCGGCTGCCGGCATTGGGTGCGTGGCGGTAGGTGCGCAGCGACTGCCCGTCGACCCAGGCCAGCGACACGGCCGCGAGCGTCTCGTCGCGTGTCAGGCCCAGCAGCTGCGACACCACGGCGGTGGATGCCACCTTGACCAGCAGCACGTGGTCGAGGCCGACCTGGTTGAACGAATTCTCCAGCGCGATCACCCCCTGGATCTCGTGCGCCTTGATGATGCCGGTGAGCACCGCACGCATGGCCAGCGGCGGCTTGCCGGCGGCCACTGCGGTGCGGCTCAGCCAGTCGGCCACCGCCAGGATGCCACCCAGGTTGTCGCTGGGGTGGCCCCATTCGGCGGCCAGCCAGGTGTCGTTGAAGTCGAGCCAGCGGATCAACGTGCCGATGTTGAAGGCCGCGTGCACCGGGTCGAGCTGGAACTGCGTGCCCGGCACCTTGGCGCCGTTCGGCACCACCGTGCCCTTGACCACGGGCCCCAGCAGCTTGCGGGCGGCGGGGTATTCGAGCGCCTCCAGGCCGCAGCCCAGCGTATCCATCAGGATATTGCGGGCGGTGTCGTAGGCCAGAGGCGACTGGATTTCATAGGACAGTGCGTAGTCGACGATGTCGACGATGACCTGATCCCATTCGGGGCGGACGTTGCTGATGGATAAGGACATGCGGCTTATTCCGTCTTGATGCCGGCATCACGCACGACCTTGCCGTAGCGGGCGATCTCGACCTTGATCAGTTCACCGAACTGCTCCGGCGTGCCCCCCGCGGCGGCCACACCGGTGGGTTCCAGCTGGGCTTCGGTCTCCTTGGACTTGAGGGCGGCGTTGAGGGCCGTATTGAGCTGGGCGATGATGGCCGGCGGCACCCGCCGGGGGGCCACCAGCCCGTGCCAGGCCACCACGTCGTAGCCGGGCAGGCCGCTTTCGGCCACCGAAGGAATGTTGGGGTAGGCGGCCAGGCGCTCCTTCGTGCCCACCGCGAGGGCGCGCAGCTTGCCGGCCTTGACGTGCTGCATCAGCGCCTCGGTGCCGCCGAACATCATGTCGACGTTGCCGGCCAGCAGGTCGTTGACGGCCGGACCGGTGCCTTTGTAGGGCACATGGGTGGCCTTGGCCTTGGCCATGTCGAACATGTACTCGGTCACCACGTGCAGGTGGCCGCCGGCGCCGCTGGAGGCGAAGGTGAGTTTGCCGGGGTCCTTGCGCGCCAGGGCCAGCAGTTCCTGCAGATTCTGGGCGGGCACCTTGGGATTGACACACAGCACATAGGCGCCGCGCGACAGCTGGATGAGCGGCGCGATGTCGGCCACCGGGTCGAAATTGAGTTTGTACAGTGCCGGATTGACGGTATAGCTGCCGGCCACCAGCAGCAGGGTGTAGCCGTCCGGCGCGGCCTTCACCCCGATATCGGTGCCCAGCGTGCCGCCGGCACCCGGCCGGTTGTCGACCAGCACGGTTTGCCCGAGACGCTCGGTCAGCTTGGCGGCCGCCACCCGGGCGATGAAGTCGGAACCCCCGCCCGGCGCGAAAGGGCAGACGATGCGGATCGGCTTGGTCGGGAAAGCCGCCTGCGCGCGGCCTGCCAGCGGGGTGCCGGTGGCCGCCAGGGCAAGGGCGGTGGAGAAGGTGCGGCGGTCGAGATGCATGTCGGGGTCTCCTTGTTGTCGTCGCGGGCAGGCGGCGGAAATGCCGCGCCCGGAACGCAAGTCTAGGGAGCCCATCACCCGGCCGCCAGTGCCGCCATGCCTTGTTTGCATAAGCGGCCGTTATACATACCCCCGGCGAGCGTTGGGGATGCGGGCGGCGCAGCGGGCCAGGGGCCTGGCGGCCCGGCCCTTGCCTCTAGAAATCCAGTTGCCGGCAGGCAATCGCCGTGGCGGCGATGCGGGCGGCATCGAGGTCGCGCACCCCGCCGACGAATTCGCCGCGCCACAGCGCCACGATCTTCTCGCCGCTGCCGTCGGCGCCGCGGTGGAACAGCTCCACGTTGAAGCCGCTGCCCTGCTCGGTGCAGCGCACCGCGTATTCCGGCTGGCCGGCCGGCTCCGGGCCAAAGGTGCCGTAGCCCGAGGGCGGCGGCGACTGGTCGGCCTCGGGCGGATGGCTGATCAGCACGGCTGCCTCACCGCCGAAGTTCAGCGGCGAGATCGACTGCTGGTCGCGCAGGCGCAGCCCCTCGCCCTTCGTCAGCGACTGTACGAACAACAGCCGGTCATCGGCCCGGGCGTGGTTGAGTTCCTGGACAATACCTTCGTCGGTCAGGTTGACCATAACGTTCTCCTCGACAAGCGGTTTTCACAGGACAACAATGTCCGTACACCAAGCATCCTAGATGCTAAAGCGCCGATTCCCGCGCTTTGTAGCGTCTGGTACACCATGGCCGCGCATCCGGTAGGATGAACGGTCCACCTCCCGACGGGCGGCTGGTTTTGCGCCCCCAGCGGCGCACGGCACCGCACGCTGCAAGTTTCGTTCCTCCCCATGAATCCCGACGCGAAGACCCTCTGGAAAGCCCCGCAGTGGGCCCTGGCCGCCCTGCTGGCGGTACTCGGCATGCTGGGGCCGTTCTCGATCGACACCTATATCCCGGCGTTCTCGGGCATCGCCGCGGCGCTGCATGCCGAGCCGGTGGAAATGCAACAGACGCTGTCGGCCTACCTGTTCGGTTTCGCCTTCATGAACCTGTTCCACGGCGCGCTGGCCGACAGTTTCGGCCGCCGCCCGGTGGTGCTGTGGGGCCTGGCCGCCTTCACCCTGGCTTCGGCCGGCTGCGCGCTGTCGCAGACGGTGGGCCAGCTGGTGCTGTTCCGCGCGCTGCAGGGTTTCTCGACCGGCGCGGGCATCGTCGTGTCGCGTGCGGTGGTGCGCGACATGTTCCCGCCGGCGCAGGCGCAGAAGGTGATGAGCCAGATCACCATCTATTTCGGCGTGGCCCCTGCCGTGGCGCCCATCGTCGGCGGCTGGCTCTTCGTGCACCTGGGCTGGCACAGCGTGTTCTGGTTCCTTACCGGGGTGGGCGTGGTGCTGTGGTCGGCCAACTTCCGCCTGCTGCCCGAAACCCTGCACGCCACCCACCGCCAGGCCTTCAACGTACGCAACCTGATGCACGGCTACTGGCAGCTGGGCTCCAGCCCGCGTTTCCTGCTGCTGGCGCTGGCCAGCGGCGTGCCCTTCAACGGCATGTTCCTGTACGTGCTGTCGGCTCCGGCCTGGCTGGGCGACCGCCTCGGGCTGGGACCGACGCAGTTCTTCTGGTTCTTCCTGCTCACCATCGGCGGCATCATGGCCGGCGCCTGGCTCAGCGGCCGGCTGGCCGGGCGCATCGCGCCGGCGCGGCAGATCCGCCACGGCTTCGTGGTAATGCTGTGCATCGCCATACTCAACCTGCTGGCCAACCTGCTGTTCGTGCCGGACGCCCGCTGGGCGCTGCTGCCCATCGCCGTCTTCGCCTTCGGCTGGGCACTGATGGTGCCGGTGGTGACGCTGCTGCTGCTTGACCTGTACCCCGAGCGGCGCGGCATGGCCTCTTCGCTGCAGGCCTTCATCGGCTCGTCGGCCAACGGCCTGGTGGCCGGCGCGCTGGCGCCGCTGGTGATGCATTCGACGGTGGCGCTGGCCGCCTGCTCGCTGCTGCTGCTGGCCGTGGGCCTGGTCGCCTGGACCGTGCTGCGCCGCCGCTGGCCCGAAACCGGCCGGGCGGAGCTGTCCCCACCGTGATAACCGGACCCTATGGCGCCATAAATAAATAGTCCTTTTTGGAATCGTCGGTCCGCCGTAGCATGCGGCCGTGTGCGCTGGATCCCCGCCACCTCGGGCGGGCGGCCTGCGGCACCGGGCCCGGCGGGAATTCGCACCTGCGGGGCCGGCGTCTTCCAAAGGAGCGACTCCCGTGAAATTCAAGATCTGGGCCTGCGCCATCGCCGCGCTGTGCGTCCATGCCCTTCCCGCCGCCGCCGCCGGTTATCCTGACAAGCCGATCCGCATGATTGTGGCCGCCCCTCCCGGCGGCGCGGCCGACTACTTCGCCCGTGCCGTCGGTGTGGGCCTGACCGAAAAGCTCGGCCAGAGCATCGTCGTCGACAACCGCGGCGGTGCCTCGGGCACCATCGGCAGCATCGCGGTGGCCACCGCGCCGGCCGACGGCTACACCATCCTCATGGGCCAGTCCACCGGCATGGTGGTGGCGCCGCACATCTACCAGAAGCTCAGCTACAACACGCTGACCGACCTCAAGCCGATCACCCTGGTGGCCTCGCAGCCCATGGTGCTGGTGGTGCACCCGAGCGTGCCGGTGCACACCCTGAAGGAATTCATCGCCTATGCCAAGGCCCACCCGGGTGAGCTGAACTACGGCTCGTCGGGCAGCGGTTCGCCCAGCCACGTGGCCGGCGCCCTGTTCGACGGCGCCGCCGGCACGAAGACCGTGCACGTGCCCTACAAGGGCGGCGGCCCCGCCATCAATGCCCTGCTGGGCGGCGAGATCCAGTTCATGTTCGCCCCCATCGTGGCGGTGATGCCCCAGGTGGAAGGTGGCCGCCTGCGTGCGCTGGCCGTCACCTCGGCCAAACCCACGCCGGCCGCGCCCAACGTACCCACCGTGGCAGCGGCCGGCGGCCCGCAGAACTTCACCCTGTCGGCCTGGTTCGGTTTGTTCGCTCCGGCCAAGACACCGCCGGCCATCGTGCAGCGCCTGTACAAGGAAACCCACGCCGTGCTGATGGACCCGGAAGTGAAGGCGCGTTTCATCAAGGAAGGCGCCGACGCCGTCGGCAACACCCCCGAGGAATACGACCGCTTCGTGCGGGCCGAGTACGCCAAGTACGCCAAGCTGGTGAAAGACGCCAACATCAAGAGCGAATAATGAGCGATTGATCAGATCGGCGGCGAAAAACCACCGGTACGGCTATATTCCACCCCTGTTATTTCATCCCCGTTATCCCTCCCCCGGAGACCCCCATGACGAATTTGACCGCGCCGGCCCAGGCTGGCCGT
>JAZJYT010000087.1:0-50488 GCA_040390235.1 Pseudomonadota bacterium
ATCGGCGGGCGCGAAAAGGGGTGAAATCGGCCTGCGTTTGTCAGAGGCCCTGCCCGGGTTTGTCAGAGCAAAGAAAAAAGGGCTAGGACTTGTGGTCCTAACCCTATGATCTTGTTCGAAAAATGTTGGTCGGCGTGAAAGGATTCGAACCTTCGACCCCTTGCACCCCATGAAGGCGCCGCAAGCGTTCTAACTTCTTGATTTTCAACATAAAAACCGAAAACTAAATTTCAAACGCATCCCCGATTTGAGGCATTCTCGGGCATATGCTGCAGAGGGAGCCCATCGGCGTTTGTCATGGAATCAGGGCCCCGGCAAACCTCCGACTGGAGCTCTATAGATGATTGTCCCGCCCCACCTCATGGAGCTGCGCGCCTGCCGGTCCTGCGGTGACGACTTCTCTATCCACAGGGCTCGCCCAACGCAGTACTGCAGCAAGACCTGCGCGCGGATCGCCGATGGCCCTGTCGCCCGCTATCCGGGCATACGGGAAATTGTCGAGCTGATGTTTCCGCACATGAGCACCCGCGAGTTGGCCACCTTCTTGGGCATGGCCACCAAGCCCCTCGAAAACTATTGCCACCGCAGGGCAATCTATAAAGCCGACGACTACATGCTTGCTTGCGGCATGCCCCACCCTTGGCCGAATGATCCCGACCTGCGGGAGCTGCGCTGCGTTCGAATCGCGCTAACACGCGCCATCAACAAACGTTCCAAGGAGCTGCCATGGGTGAAATGACCTCCGCCGGCCTGCACATAAGTGACATCCGCGCGATGCTTACCGATCAACTGCGCAGGCTACAGGCCGCCTCGACCGAGCAGTTGGCCGAGGAACTGCGACGATCCAAAGGCGTGGCCGAGCTAGGCCAGGTGATCGTCAACACTGCCTACGCGGAAGTGGCTTACATAGTGGCCGTCCGCGGCGCGTCGGACTCAACTTTTCTCCAAGCTCCCGATGAAGACCAACCACCATCGGCTCCGACAAGTCCGCAGAGTCCCCTGCCGGCGCCAGACGATCCAGCGAGGCTGGGCGGTCCCAGCCCTGAGCATCCATGGCGCGGATCTGTCGTCCGACACAAGCTGAAGGCGTAACCCCTAAGCCCCTTCCCCAGTCGCAGCCCGAAGTGCCAAGCCGGCGACGTGCAGGCAGGCGTTACGAGTTGCTCGAAAGCGCCACCGTGGTGCCGTCCACCGCTACCAGCATGCTGGGCCCGGCTACCTCCACTTCCAGCGGCGTGCCCATGAATCTGTGCCGGTCGGGCTCTTGCATGTCCCCGGCCGTGCTGCGCACAAGCTTGATGGTCCGCATCAGCTCGGCGTGGTCCGCCGGGGTCAGGGCAATCCGCTGGGGGTACTTGTTGTCGTGGGCCTTCCAGTGGGCCTGCAGCGCGATCGTGATCGCTTCGTGAATGTTCATGCTCATTCCGGCATTGTCGATGCTCGCCGGGCCTGGCCCGCTGGCTGGAAAAAAAGGCAAGCGCCGCAGCTGAAACGCACTCATGGTGCTGCGGCGCTCTGACCGCACGGCTTCCAAGTTCCGTACGGCTGGTGGCAGCTTAGACGGGGAAACCTGACCCGTGCCCGACCAGAGCCTTAGGCCGCGGCCGCTGCAGCGCCGTCCTTCGGCTCACCCACTGCCACCAGCCGATCCGCCGGAAACTGCCGCATGAATTCCACGCTTCGCGGCCGCCCCCACCCCCCGAAACCATCGCTTACCCACGGTTGAGGCACGACGCACGACTATCGAAACCGGCGCAGACGCGCCTCGAGGGCCTATCGCTAGCTTTGAGTAAGCACAACTCCGCACATCGACGCCCCCATGCCCTCGCCTTCCCTCATCCCCGAACTCCAAATACAACGGACCCGCCGCGCCGCACTGCTTGAAGAGGCTTACGCCAACGCCAAGCGGGCACGCTTGGCGGCCGACGAAGCGCGCAACTCCTTTCGCGAGATCAGTCATACCGCTACAGTTGTGCGCCGCACCGCGTGGACCCTGACCAAACCGTCGAAACCGACGTCAAGCGACGAGTAGGTGAGTACCTTTCGGCCAATGGCTGCCTGCTCCCCTCAGGCCGCCTTGCGTCCTGCCGGCTTCCCGCGCGCTGCAGTTGGAGCGGGCGCCACGCGCTTGGCTGGAGCGGGCTTCGCCTGCGCCGCCTTCGCAGGTGCCACTGCCTGGCGCTTGGGCGCCGCTGGCTTCTTCTTGGGCTCGGCCGGTGCGACCATGCTCAGCTGCACAGGGGCTTTTTTCGCACCACCCTTTTCTAGACTGCGGCGCAGCAGTGCCGTAAGGTCGAGAACTTCGCCGGTTGGACCTTCTGTTTCCCCATCCAGTTTCGTGACGTTCTCGATGTGCCCAGCCTCGGCCTTTTGCTCCACCAGGCCCATGATGGCCTCGCGGAAAGAGTCCTGGAAGTTCGCAGGGTCCCACTCCGCGTCCATATCGTCGATGAGCTGCTTGGCCATCGCCATTTCGGCATCCTTCACGCCCGCGGCCTTCAAGTCGCGCGGCGGCAGCTTCAGCGCGTCCCAGGAGCGGATTTCGTCGCCCCAGCGCAGCAGGTTGAGGATGAGGCCGGGCCCGCAGGGGATCAGCACCGCCAGGTGCTGCTTGCTGGCGATCACCACCTTGGCCACTCCCACCTTGTTCGTTTCGCGCAGCGCCTCGCGCAGCAGGGCGAAGACCTTTTCGCCGCGGTTGATCGGCGCCGTGTAGTACGGCTTTTCCAGGTAGATGAACGGGATCTGGTCGGCGTCCATGAACGCCTCGATTTCGATCGTCTGCGTGGTCTTGGGATAGGCCTCGTTGATCTCTTCGGGGGTCAGGACGACGTAGCGGCCATCGTCGTACTTCACGCCCTTGACGATGTCCTCCGCCTGGATCTCCTGCCCGGTTTTCTTGTTGATGCGCTTGTAGCCGACCGGGTCCATGGAGCGCTTGTCGAGCCAGTCGAAGTCCACGCCGCTGGTGGTAGTGGCCGAATACAGCGCCACCGGCACATGCACCAGCCCGAAGCTGATGGCGCCTTTCCAGATGGTGCGGCTGGAGGTGGGGGCTTGACCGGCGGCCATGGCGGCTCCTTGAGCGTGAAGGGGATACGCAGGGTATGCCCGGCGGCCCGGCTCGGCTGTAGGACCGGCGCCAAAAAAAAGGCCCGCCGAGGGGGCGGGCCAACGTTGCTAGGAAAGGAAATCGCATCTTTCGATGCGGGACGTATTTCAGCAAAGACGAAGCGTCCGCTGTGTAGGAAAAATCTGATTTTCTACCAGCTCGCCCGGCGCAGCCGCTGGCGCCGGCGCTCGCTGCGGCCCGCCCACCAGGGCCGCACCCAGTGGAGCAGGATGCCCACCGCCCAGGCAGCGGTCGCGGACACGCTGACGATGAAGAATTCCTGCGGTCCGTGCCAGGTGTGGACGAGCCAAAACGGCTGCCCGACCATGCCCACCAGGCACGCCGCACGCTGCAGGCCCATGAACGAGAGCACGAGCCCGCCCGTGCCGCTGACCACCACGATGAAGAACTGTAACGACCCCATGGCGGACGCTCCTGCCCGTTGATTGCTGTATGTTTAACCAGTATTCTATCAGTCCAACGACTGCCGGCCCGCAGGAGCCACACCATGGACATCATCACCGAATCCCTCTACACCGTCTCCCTCAACGACTACCCGGGCCTGCCGCCCAAGGAACGCATGCAGGCCGAGCTCCGGTTATGCCGCACCCTGGAACGCCTGCTGGGCGGCCAGGAGGGCGTGGCCGCGGCCTATAGCGCCTGGTGCGCGGCAGCCGACACCGACGACTCCGACGCGGCACCCGAGGACAAGGCACAGGCCGCTGGCTGGGCCAAGGCCTTCCAGCAGGCCAAGCAGGACGGCCTGCGCGACCTGGGCGAGAGCGACACCGCGTATTTCGAGGTGCGGCTTGCCTGACCAACTCCTATGCGACGGCGCGCTGGTGCAGCACCTGGCGGTGCAGGCCCGCGCCCTGCCCCCCGGCTGCCCCGTGCCGGAGCACCTGCAGGCGCTGGTCGAGTTGACTGCCGAGCACTGCGCGCTGATCGGCGACGGCTACGGCCGGGGGCTGGGCGACGCCACCGCGGGCGCGCACATACGGGCCGTGTTCGGGCTGTGAGGCTGGTATGCAGTTGGTCGAGACCCGCCGCTGGCGCATCTTCAACGAAATGACGGGCGGATGGCACGTCACCCGCTGGAGCACCACGGAGCCCGAGATCCGGGAGTGCTACCCCGAAGCGACGCCGGCCGAGCCGGCCACCATCGCCCGGCGACTGGAGACTGATTTCGAACGCGCGCACTTCCTGGACAGCACGCCCAGCATCAGTGGCGCCATCGAAGCTAGCGTGGACCGATGGCGCGCCGCGAATCCGCTGCCGGAACCAACTGCAGTTCGGCCTCCTCCCCCGCCCCCGACCCGCACCCACGAGGAGGTGATGGAGGCAATCCGCCTGGCGCATCCGGACCCCGAAGACCGCACGTTCGAAGCGCGCTGCCGGGTGTCCATCCTGCTGCGTGAGCACGGGCCCAGCCGCTTCACCGCCGACCAAGTGGTAGCCGCCGAGTGGCACGTCCGCGAACTGCTGGAGGCCACGCTGAAGGGCCCCGTGCGGCTGTTCAATGCCGTGCGCTGCAGCGAGACTGCCCGGGACCACGCCATCAGCCACCTGAAGTTGGTCGAGCGCCCGCTGCTGCTGGAGTTCGTCGGGGCCTACCGGAAGGCCACCGTCGCCGGCCGGGCCCTGCTGGGCGGCGGCATGGATTTCTGGTTCCAGGTGCAGACTGCACCACCGCTGTACAGCTTCCGGGCTGCCGCGCGGGAACCGACGCACGAAGCCACCCCCAGCCCTGCGCCAGCGCCGCCGCGGCAGAGCGCCCTGTTCTGACCTGAAGGAGCACCATGGACGAAGCCGAAATCACCCGCCGCACCTGGGAGGGCTGCATGCGCGCCACGCTGGCCATGGTGCTGCCCATGCTCGCGCCGGCGCAGCGGGCCCAGCTCGACCCCAACCTGCGCGGGCAGATGATGTGCGAAGACTGGGCGGTGTGGCCGGCAACGCGGCAGGAACATGAACAGCGCCAGCATGCCCACGACTTCACCATGGCCCTGGTGGAGCAGTACCGGGCCGGCCTCGGCGAAGGCAGCACGCACCGACTGGCCGGCTCCGTAGAAAATCCGGACTGAGCCCGTATATCAAGGGTCAGTCAGATAACTGCGAGGCACGATATGCCCCTACCCCAAACTGTCGAAGGTGCCGTTGAAGTCCTGCTGGACTTGATCTCTGAAAATGAACAGGCAATGCTCGCGGACCTTCCCGAGGAAGACCTGGCCGGCCTTCAGCTCGGCATGGGAATGTGGATCCGGGAGAACATGGGCCTATGGCAAGGCAACGAGGAGCTGCTGGCCGATACCGGCGCGTATGACCCGGACGATGCCTCGGCTGTGATCATCCGGGCCTTCTGGTCGCGGGTGCGCGCCGAGCGCGGGCTTCAGCAGCCGTAGTGCTTCCGCCCGTCGGTGCCCAGCGTGTATCGGCCGCCGCGTGGGCCCGTGATGCAGCCGGCCGCGTCGGGCTGGGCCGACGGATGCCGAAACTCCCAGGGCGGCACCGGCGCGGCGTCGGCCCACAGGCCGAGGCGTTCGCCCCGGGCTTCATCCTCCGCGCGCTGCAGGTATCCACGGCCCTTGGCGTATTGGCGATACACCCAGGCCATGCCGGCACGCACCTGGGACTTGCCGGCGTCCATGTCCTGGCACTCGACATCGGCCACCGTGCGGCCGTAGCGGTCCTGGCCCTGCGGGCGGATGGTGGCCTGATGCTGGAAGCACAGCCTGGCCAGAGTGGCGCGGGAGCGCTGGCCGTAGGGCTGCTTTTTCTCCGGGGCGTCAATCGCGGCGAGCCGGACCTTCACCTGCTGGTAGGTCCCAGGGTCGCCACAGCGGGCGGTGAGCGTGTCGCCATCGGCAATCCCGACGACGAGGCAGATCATGGCGGCGGCGAGCATGCCTATGCTCCATCAACCAATGGAAAACCTCAGTTCTTAGCCGCCTGACGCGCGCTTCGCGGCCGGGGCTCCTCGGCTGCCCTGCTGTGCTGGACTGGGGACGGCATAGGGATTCTCGAAGGCCGGTGCAACTGCTGGGGCCGCAGCCGTCGGCCGACCAGGCGCCTCGATTTTTTCCTTGATGACCGGCTTCGCGAAGGACCAGACCTCATTGGCGACCCACCCCGCTGCACCCAGCACCGCGATTGCAAATACGGCAGATACGCTGAGCACCCATTTTGCGGCATGGTGGTCCTTGGCTAGAGAGACGACCTCGCCATCGATCTTTGACAGCTTCGCGTTCAACCGCTCCTCAGTCTTGGCCGCGGCAGCCACCGCCAGATTGATCGACTCGCGAAGGCCGTTGATCGCTTCGGTCATCCCGCCGACGGAGCCCTTCAGCTCCATGATTGCTTGCAACGTAAAACTGTGATCGTGCGCGCTTCCGCCAAAGGTAGGCGTAGTTTCGGGTGCCTGCGGAACGGAATCGTCCTGCGGTGACCTGCGGGTGCGCGTGGCGTTCAAGGCGCTCTTTCGAAGCGAGTCTTGAGCCACTCCCACATGTCAGCTGGGCCGCGGCCGTAGTAGTTGGTGATGCCAGTAATCAGGATCGGGCTCACGCTCGGAGGAACCCCCTCCGGCGTGCCAGTGATGCCAAGAAAATTCGAAAGCTCAACCGACGTTCCAGCGTAGTCAGCCAACCACCCCCTCTGATTTTGCAGAGGGAACCGGTTGGCCTCCGGCATCCGCTGGGTCATCGTGACGTCCAGATCAGCAGCATTGTCGGCAAGCGGGATGAGCTGATAGATCGGCATTTATGTTTCAGTATGTCACATTTGCGCGACAGTTCAATGTCGCTGGCCCTTTTTAGGGGAAGCCCCTAGGGTAGAGCCACTTCGGGAAGGTGATGTTGCTATATGCGACCTTTTCCCTCCCCTTCAATGCGGACGGGATTGTGCCCGAACCGCCGAGCCAGCCGCGAGCCGGCATTCCGCCCGCCCCAAACGCAAAAAGACCCCCACCGCCCGCAAGGGACGATGGGGGACCAATGATGCCCGGGGCCACGGGCATCGAGACAGGGAGGATAGGGGGACCAGCGAAACAAACCCCGGAGCGCGGTCCCCCGGCGAGCAATGACACCTTCACAGGCTGCTTGCAAGCCACCACTTGCGTGGCAGGGGGATTTTTTACCGGCAGTTTGCACGCCGGCCGCCGAATTTACCCATGGCTGATGTAGGACAAAGCCCAGGGCGGCCATGGCCGAGTTTGCGATTCTGTGCAAGTCGGCGGTTTGGGCAAACTCAGGGGCTGGCAGGCGTTGCCGCGGCGGCAGTCGCGTTTCTCAATGCCCGGGCGTCTGGCCGGCAGGCTGCGTAGGCGCGGTTGATGTCGTCGGCTTCGTCGAGACGGGCGCGAAGTAGTCCAGAAAGCTCTTTTGAAAGTAACCCGCCGGTTTCGGCTCCGTCGCCGTCACGATGGCCGGCTCCGGCGTCACCCGGTACGCCCTGCCCTCCACTACCCGACCCACATCGGGCGACGGCGGGGGTTGCGTTTGGGTCGCGCAGCCGGCCACTAGCGCGGCCAGCAAGGGTAGCCAGCGCAGTGCCGGCCGATGCGTTTGCAGTTCCATAACGGAAGTCCTGTTCATCGATGGTTGCGCGGGCCGCATTGAGCAGCCCTTCGGCGGCGTCCGCGCGTTTGTTGGCCGCCAGTAGTTGCCGGTCGGCTTGGGCCTTTTGGGCGTCGTTGGCCACCTTCCAGCGGCCGGCCTCGGCGGCGGCGGCCTGGCCGCCGACGAAGGTGTCGTGCCGGCCGAGCCAGGTGTGCCAGGCGAGCCAAAGGGCCAGCAGCAGCGCGGCGCCAGCGATGGGCTTCCAGAAGGCCTTCAGGAACAGCAGGACCGCACTCATCGCCGGTCCTCATCCGGGTGCATGCCCGGCTGGTGGATGGGCTTGAGCACGATGGCCAGCAGGATGCAGCCCAGGCGGATCCCGCTCTTGTAGCCATCGTCCAGGTACGGGATCAGGTCCGAGTGGTCGGCCAGGACCTGCAGCAGCTCGGGCAGCAGCGCCCCCAGCGACAGCACCCACAGGCTCCAAGCTTTCCACAGGTGACGCCAGTTCGAGACGATTTTCATAGCAGCACTTTCAGAGCTTGGTCGTAGCGAGCCTGCCGGTCGGCAAGCCCATTCGTTCCGCCGTTGACGGCGCGGGTCACACCCAACACGTCGCCAGCATCGGCCTTCGCGTTGAGGTGGCGGGAGTCCCAGTAGTCGCCGGCCGAATAGCTGGCCCACTCGGGATAGCAAAGGTCGATGGGGTCGCGCTCGAAGTCAGGCACCTGCTCGCCCAGACGCTTGCGCAACCGGTCGCGCGCAGCGGCGTAGTTCGCCCGGCCCGTCACCTGGATCAGCCCACGGCCTCGGTACAACGCACCGTCACCGGGCTTGACGTTGCCCAGGTCGGCGCTGCCTTCGTAGCCCTTCTGCGCGGGAGTCGGCCCCCACAGTTCGGTGATCCAGTGGAAGCCGCCGGTTTCGTGGCCGATCTGCGCGAGGAACATGGCCGCCCGAAGGCGCGACAGGATGCCGTATTCGGTCATCGCCGCGTCGAGGGGATCGGCCCACTTTTCGGCCAGATCGACCGAGCAGCCCACGGCGCGGGCGAGGATGTCGGGGCTCATTTGGCCTGCACCGCGGCAGCGGCCCGCTTGTCACCTTCCAGGTTTTCGACCCGGAAGCGGAGGATGGCCATTTCCCCGGCGATGGTGGTGGCCTGGCTACCGCCCGCCTTAACGGTGATCTGCAGCTCTCCAACATCTTTGACCAGCTGGTTGACCATGAACCACATTGAGATGAGGCCCCATCCGACGACCGTGCAGCCGCACAGGAGGCCCCACAGGGGGATGCGCAGATCAACCATGCGGGATAGACGGTCGGTCGGCTGCTGAAGGGTTGTAGGTCGGTTCATCGGATCTTTCCGAAATGAAAAAGCCGCCCGGAGGCGGCTGGTGGTAGATTCGCGAGCAATGGAAGAAATGCTCAACGGGTGGATTCGGCAGTCCGGCATCTCGCCCGGCATGTTGGGGTGGATGATCGCGTGTCTCATCCTGACGCTACTGGGTGCCTGGCGCGGCAAGTAGGCCGCCAGCCGCCGTAGCGGGGCCGACCAATCTGGCCCCCATCGGTCCGACCGGCGGTGCGGCCAACAGACTTGCAGGAATATCCCGCGCCTGACGCTGAGCCAGCCAGGAAGCGGCGTTGCGCGTAGGTTGGCCGATGGTGAGGTCGAGGGCTCCAGCTCCTAGCGGGCCCACTCCCGGCAGCAGGCTGACCCCGTTTTTGAGAAAGTCGTAGGCCCGCCCCAGCACCAGGGCGCCAGAGTTGCTGTTGTTCACCGCCGACCCCACCGGCTGCGCCTGGGCATAGCTGGTCGCCCGGCCCAGTGCGCGTAGCTGCGTGAGCTGCTCGGGCTCGAAAATGGCCGCCAGCTTGCGGTCGCCCAGCGTGGTCAGGGCCTTGTTGAAGGCCGACTGGCTGAACTTCCCCACCTCGTCCGAGGCACTGTTCAGCGCCTTTTCCTTCAAGAACGCCAGAACCGCATCGCGTGTGGCCTGCGGGCCGGCGTGCTCAAGGAAGGCCCGAGTGTCGGCAACCGATCCCGTGATGACGTGCTGCTGAAAAAACTTGTCCGGCTGCGCGCCGCCCAGCGCGCGCTCGACTGGCATGCTGCTCTCCTGCCAGCCGAAGCGCGACCGGGCCGCGGCGCGCGCCTGATTGAGCGCATCCATGAAGCTGGCAGGCTGCCCGTCGTGCGCGGTCAATCGGGCCGCCATCTCAGGCGTCAGCACTTGGTTGCCACCGATGGCCGTCTTTTCGACATTGAACGGCGCGCTGTCGATGGCATCCCGAGCCAGCTTCAGCGCCGCCTTGACGTTGCCGTCCTGCGTGCCGCGCTGCGCGGTAGCGATCATGGTCTTCAGCGTGTCCACCGTCTGCGCATTGAACGGCACCGCGTGGGTACGCCCCTCCACCGTGATCGAGCCGCGGGCGATGTTGTTGAGCATCGACCCGATGTCGCTTGGCAGGAAGGCCATGCGGTTCTCGCGCGCCAGGCTGTCGAAGATGTTGTTGATGATCGGCGCGCGCTGGATGGGGATGTCGCCGCCGGCCTGGGCGCGCGCGGCCGCGTAGAGGCTGTCCACGTTCGCGCTCTGGCGAGCATCCTCCGCGCGCACCCCGCCGATGGCCCGCTCGCCGGCGCCAAATTGGTCGCCGCGCGCCGCACCTGCGCCGTTGAGGTTGCCGATGGCCGCCGAGTTGTTCCGGTTCTGCAGCAGCGGCAGGCCGTGCAGTTGGCCGTCCGCGCTGTTGGCGCCGATCTTGGCCAGGTTCTGCTCGCGGGTAATCTGGACCGGGTCCTGCGTCAGCATGCCGCGGGTCGGGGTCAGGCCCGCGGTCTGGAAGTCGGCCAGCCGGCGCAGCGCGTCGGGGTTGATTTCCTTGCCCGACTGCAGCGCCGTGCGGGTCTCGGCGCGCAACGCTTGGCGGGTGCGCTCTGGAATCAGGCTGTAGTCCACCTGCTGCGCGCTGAACATAGGCGTTAGCCGGGCGTCGATCTGCATATCTGTCATCGCCGGCGAAACTGCGCGACGCACCAGCCCGGCGGACGCACTCGCTAGGCTAGGGATATAGCCTCCGGCAACACCTCCGGCTGCGCCAACCAAGGCCTGCTGCAGAGGGCTGCCACCGGCCTCTCGGGACGCGCCAGCCGCGCCTCCGGCCAATCCGGCGCCCACGAGCTGCTGCGCGGGATTGGCGGCGAAGAACGAACCGATCTGCCCTGGCATGCCGGCCAGCTTGCTGGCTAGGCCGCCTAGCCCCACGGTGAGGCCCGTACCGGCCAACATGCGCGTCGCATCTCCGACAACCCGCTCATTGGCGCCTTCGGGGCTAGGCAGGCCCATCGCATCCGCCGCGCCACTGGCCACTTGGCCGAGAGGCTTGCTGGGGCCACCGCCGAACAGTTTGAGCACCGGGTCGGTAACCAGGGTGCGCAGGGGCTCGGTCACGATCTGCGCCGCCTGGGCCGGGCCCTCCAGCGCGTACCGGGCCGTCAGGCCAAGCTGGCGCGGGATTCCGTTCAAGGCCTTGCCCGCGCTCACGGCGGCCGGCTCGTCGGCGGGCAGGGACTGGATGTACTTCGCCAGCGTCTGCGCGCCCTGCGTATCGCCGGCCGCATCCGCGTTTCGGAGCGCGGTGTAGAGCTCTTCCCGATCAGCCATCAGCGGCCCCCGTATTTGTTGAGCAACGCGCCAATGTCCTTGGGATGCGCGCCGCTGCCCGCCGGGGCCGCCTGCAGCACATCGGGCATTGCCGCCGGCGTGAAGAACGGCACGTTGCCGGCGGTGGCCGGGTTCTTGCCCATGGCGTCCAGCTTGGTCTGGTGCTGGGCGTACTGGAACCGGCCGACACGCTCTGCGGCGACGGCCAGTTGGCGGATTTCCGCCGCGGTCAGGTCGTCGATACTGCCGGAGGTGGCGCGCTCGGCCAGGTTGCTTTCCTGGTTGGTGATGGCGCCCTGGCCCTGCATCTGCTTTCGACCGGCCAAGGTCAACTTGGCCATTTCCTGCACGGCCTGGCGGGTGTTGGCAATCTTCTCGGCGTCGTCCTTCCCGCCAATACCCAGCACGGAGGCGATCTGCAGCCCCTTCAGGCGCAGAGACGCGGTCGGGCCGCTGAGCACCTTGTCGGAGTCTAGGGCCTGCTGCATACGCTGCGCGGACTGGACGGCCTGCACGGCGCCGTTGGCGGCCTCCACGCTCTCTTTCATAAGCGGGCCGGTCTGCCCAGCCACGGAAGATCCGGCTGCAGACTGTGCGGCGGCGGCGGCGGCCTCGTCCACCGAAGGCTCGGCGGCCAACCGGCCGGCAGGCGCAGCCATCGCCACCTTGCCGCTCATGCGAGAGATTTCCCGGCCGAGGCCAGCCACGTCGCTCTGCAGACGCATCGCGCGCGGCTTGTCGCCGGCCTGGGTGGCCTCGGCCAACTGCTTCTGCGCGATTTCAAGTTCGCGCTGGCGGATGGCGAGACCCTCCACATCGCCATCGGGGCGCAGGCCCGGCGGGTTCTGCCCAGTGCTGCCGCCTGGCGCCGTTACCTCGGCCTGAGTGCCCCACTCGAACCGTTTCGTGGCCGGGTTGTAGATCTTTTGCGGGGTGTGCCGGTCGGTGATGCCGGCGTCGGCTTCCTTGTAGGAGCGGTAGGTATCCAGGGCGCCGCGGGGCGCGCTGATTACAGGCTGGCCGTCGGGGCCGATTTGCACCTGGGAGGCCTGGCCAGTGGACGAATAGTTGAGCTGCGGGATGTACCCCGGCGGCAGTTTCTTCTTGTCGTAGGCATACCCGTTCGACACCTGCATGTCGGGCTGGGTTTCCTTCCACACGTCCGTCAGGTCCTTGCCGGACAGCTTGAACAGGGCCAGATCGTCGGGCGTGAAACCAGCAATGCCGCCGGGGCGGGCCGGCGCTGCGGGTGCGGGAGCACCCATGCTCTGCGTAGGCGGGACGCCAGGGGCGCCGGCAGGCGCCGCGACAACGTCGGGCGCCGGCGCAGCACCGCCAGGCGCAGCCGCACCCGGCATGCCGCCCGGAAATCGGGAGCGGATCAGGTCCTGCAGCTGCTGCGCCTGTTTTGTCGACACATCGCGCGCGCCGATCTCGCTGGTGTAGTTGGCAAGCTGCGCCTCCATCAGCTTCTGCTTCTGCGCGCGCTCCGCCTGCGCCAGTTGCATCGCCTGCGCCTGCGCGAAGCCGGCCTGCAGCTTCGCGCCTACGTTGCCGTGGCCCAGCAGGCTCAGGCCAATATTCAGCAGTGGGTTGTTCAGGGTGTCGGGGCTACCGAAAAGACTGGTGTCCATAGTGATCCTCTAGATGTCCCACTGCTTCAGCGCATCGCTGCCGCTGGTGTCTGGAACAAAACTGCCGCTGTACCCGCTGCCGCCGCCGTACAACTTCGCGAGCTGGCTGCCCACCAGCGCCCCGCCGGCAGCGTTGCCGAGGGTGCTGCCGCTGACGCTCCCAGTGCTCGACGTGCTGCCGCCCAAGCCGCTGTATGGGCTGACCATGCTGGAGAACCAGTTGTAGGGCTGCTCCGATGCCGTGGTCTGCGTTTGACCAAGGCCATACAGTCCCTGCCCCTGCGACAGCAGGCCGGTCTGCCCTTGCCCGAACAGCGATGCTCCCAACGCCGCACCGGACTGGTCGAGTTGCCGGTTGGCCGTGTAGGCGCCGCTGTCGATCCCGTACTTGCTCAGGTCGCGGTTCTGCTGGTTCTCAAAGCTTGTTCCGTACAGGTTCGCGATGCTCGAATTCAGCCCGGTCTGCGCATTGCCGATGGCGATGCCCTGCGCAATGCCCTGACGGGTGTCGCCGTACCCACCGGCGGCCTGCTGCTGGCGGTCAATGCCGGGCAGGACGATCTGGTTGAGGTTCTGGTTCGACTGCGCGGTCAGACTGGACGCGATCTTGTCGAGGTACGGATTGGGCTGGTAGCCCTGCGGCGCGGCAGCCGCAGGAGCAGTTGCAGCCTGGGGTTGCGCCTCGCCGGCGATGGACTTCAAAAACGAGTCCTGCAGCGCCTCGTCGGAGGCGCCCGCAGCCTTTTGCCCCGTCCAGTAGTCGATGCCCGCCTGGTCGCCCGCACGGTTGCCGAACTGCTGGTACGCAGCGTTGATGTCGGTGGGGTTGGCCCAATCGAATGCCATATCAGCCGCCTCCTTGTGCCAGTTGCTGCGCGTTCATTTGCTGGATGTAGGCCTGGAGCAACTGCTCGGGCGTCATCGGCGCGTCGGTTGTGGATGCCTGGGGCGCAGGCGGCGAAGTGGGTGCGGCAGCAATCGGGTTTGCCACTTGCTTGATCTGCGCGTTTTGCCAATCGAGCGCCGGGTTGTTCTGCAGTTGGAAGGGCTGGTAGGAGCCCTGCGGGCTGTAGCTGGCGGTTGGAGCAGGCGCCCCGCTCAGAAGGCTTGCCGGGCGCCCCGCGGTGCCGCCGGCGGTGAAAGGATTTCCAGCAATAGGCTGGCTCAACAGCGAGGAACCAAGCCCAGCCATCTGGTCGTAGCCGCGCGTGTAGTTCGGACTCGACAGCACCTGGCGCTGCGACTCCAGCCCGGCGTTCATCAACGGGTTCAGCCCCTGCATGGAGTTCTGCAGAAGGAACTGGTTGTAGGCGTTGGGCAGCAGTCCGCCGCCTGCCAGGGTCTTGTCGCCGTACAGCAGCGAGCGAGCGCCGGGGTCAAGCTGAGCTTGCGTGGTCTGCTGCGTATCCCCTCCATCGCCGCCAAAAAAGCCTCCTAGAAGCCCTCCTATCCCGGCGCCGACGACGGTCCCCACGGGGCCAAAGGCCGTCCCGATGGCCCCGCCAGCCGTGCTGAGCGCAGTGCTGGTGCTGTTGGTACTGGATGCCATATCGTTCTCCCTAAACTGACTTACCGACGTGCTGCCACGTCCTGCGACTCATGACGTCGTGCGCGGCCTGCTTGCTGAGCCCGGCCTGAACACCTCTTTCCACTCCCGCCTGCCTAGGCAGGAAGAGCATTTCCTGTACAAGCGCATCGGTGGCTACAGCTTGGTAGTGCGCCTCTCCGAAGATGTGACGGCCGCGTGAAATCTTGTCCTGCACGTTGTCAGCGTGTGTTCCACAAACCAAATGGGCAGGATTCACCCATGAAGGGTTGTCGCAACGATGCCGAACGACCGAGCCGCTTTGCAGCTCTCCGTGCGCGAGCATGTACGCAACACGATGGGCAAACTCAACCTTGGATTTGCGGCTTCCAAGCTTGAATGCGCCATAGCCGAATGCGTTTTTAAGCGGGCCAGTCCAGATAAAACAACCGGAAATTGGCTCCGGTGAAATGTTTGACTCGAACCGCTCACGCAATGTGAATCTGCGACCGACGACGTCGGCGTTTAAAGCTTGGCCCATGCGCCACTCCTGTATTCGTAAAGTCCTGGCGCACCGGGCATCCATGTCGTGCCGTTGGCGCTGGCCAGGTCGCCGTTCTGGGGCTTTTCCGGCGCGGCGCCGAGTTGCTGCATGCGCTGCAGCTGGTTGTTCTGGTTCGCGCCGTCCGCGATGCGGCGCAGTTCGCCCAGCAGCCAGGCGCCCTGCGCCGGCGTGAAGTCGCTCGGCGGCGAGTCGGGTGGTTGGTACATCAGTTGCGCCCGAGGTTCATGTATTCGATATCCAGCGACCGCAGGCGGTAGGGCTGGATGGGAGACGGGTCCACGGCGCTGCGCGAGAACCGCAGGGCGAGGAAGCCGCCGTTGTCGGAGGTCTGAGTGACCTCCTGCTGCTGGCCGATAACGAAAGTGGCGGCTGGCATATAGCTCGGCGCCTGGTCGGCGTTCTTGGCTGCGCCCACCGACACCCCCAGCAGCGTCCCCGAAATTGCCGACGCACGGGGGTTGACGATGCTGATGGCCTTCTGCATGCGACCATCCCCCATCGGCATGCCGCGGCGCTCCAGATAGTCGGTCAGCAACGTTCCCGCGTCAGTCCCGCCAACTTCCGCGAGGGTGATCATAGGTAGCGCGCGGGACAGCAGCAGCAGATCCTCGCTCGGCGAATATTCGACTTCGTTGTAGGCCCGCACGTTGTCGATGTACCGGGTGGTGTTGGTCGCATAGGTGTCGCCGCCCAGCACCTGGGCGATCTGGCCCGAGGCGCCATAGGTCACGCCCGGCAGGCTGCGGTGTCCGAAGGTGTCAGCATCCCAGTTCCAGGTCACTGCGGTGTCGCAGGAATCGGAATAGCGCGAGGCGAAGCACACCCAAACCTCCTTGCACTTCGGGTTGACCACCACGAAGGCCCGCGCGCGCTTGGCGGGGTCCATCGTGTTGAACAGGTAGCGCTTGATGCGCCCCTCGGCCAAGCTGGTCGGTGCGCCGCCTTGGTGCAGCACCAGGTCGCCGTTGGTTAGCACGACGTGCCCCTTCGGCGTCTCGGCGACACACCCGCGAGTCAGCATGCCCTGGCTCCCCTGGATGCGCTGGCTGTTGTAAATCGTGTTGGTGAACGACTCCCGAACCGCGTAGGCAGTCAGGCCCTTGTAAACGATCAGCGTGTCGCCGTAGGCCTTGCAATCGACCATCAGGTCGGCGGTTTCTGCCAAGTCACGCTCGATGCCGTCCTGGCCGGCGTTGGAGGTATCCCATCCTGGCGGAACGGCGCCGGGGATAGCGGCCCACGAGCCCTTCAGCATGTTCGGGTAGCGCACCGGAGTGGTGCCGACGCCCTTTGTGATATCCAGAGCGATCAGGTGCGTCTTGAAGGGGCGGATCACTGCGGCGCGATGCGTCGTGTCCCAGCCGGGCAGCATGCGCAGCTTCTTGGTCACATCGCCGCCCCAGTACATGGGCACGTCCACGCCATTGTTGAGCACCAACACGCCGTTGAAGACGCCGCCGGTCCAGCGGTCATCGACCCCGCCGGTGAGCAGCTGAACCACGGCCAGCCAAGCCAGTCCGACCACGGTAGCGGAGCCGCCTGGCGCGGTCAGCGTGGTATAGGTCAGCGTGGTGGCCCCGGTGACTGTCACCACGAACGTGCCGTTGTAGGCCGCAGGCGTCGCGCCGTCCACTACGACGGTATCGCCCGTCGTCCGGCCGTGGGCGCTGGCGAAGGTCATCGTTGCCGTTGTGGTCGATGCCGTGATGGTGCTGATCGTCGGCAGAGGCGTGTACGGCGTGATGTCGGTCCGGGTCGCGCCGTCGTCCACAAACACGCGCTGCAGCCCGGCATGGAACCAGAACCGTGCCGTGGTCGTACCGTAGGGGCCCACACTATAGGGTGTGATGCTCGGCGTTGCGAAGATTTGCGCCATGCCCTTGACGCGCTCGGCATACCCATCGCGAAACCGCATGTTTCGCACGTCGCTCCACTGGCCAGGCGCGAGCTCCTCAGGGGTGGAGTCGGCATTCCACCCTAGCGCAGCGTTGGCGATAGTCGTGACGGGCATTACAGCGAGCCGGCCAAGATAAACAGGTGGTCCAAATCGATATCGGTCAACCCGATGCCAGCGGCGGCTTCCTTCAGGAAGTCGTCGTCGCGGCGGTACGTTTCCGAATCGTTCAGCTCGAACAGCGCCGCCACCTTCTGCTCGGTCGGCAGCGCGTTGACGAATGTCATCAGCGCATCCCAGTGCCCGGACATGAGGATTGCTTTTTTGCCGTTCTTCTTGGGCACGGATTCGGGCACAGGAGCCTTCGGAATCAGCGATGCGTCCACCAGTGTCCACTCACCACCGGCATAGCTGTAGGCGCCCCCAATCCAGTCCGCAGGCAAAGTTCCGCCTTCGGTCAGTACAGCATTTGCAGCGGTAGTTGTGGGGTCGGCCCATCCATCCCCTGATGCGCAGGAGGCGGTCAATGACAAGTCATCGCCGCGATACAGGGCCACGTTGTCCCCTAGGCGAATAATGACGTTCATAGGATGCTCCCCAGGGGGATTGGCTTGCTAGTCGGGAACCCGGAATTCTTGGAGTCTGCAAAGAAGGCGAGCGCCACCGCGCCAGTGACGCAGATATCCTCCCCGGAACCTCCAGCCGCAATGCCTATTCCCGCTCCAACCTCCACAGCCTGACCCCGAACAAACATGGGCAACAGAACTTCGCTTATTCCCGCGTTGTCCATGCCTATGGCGATAAATGTTGTTGGGGATACTTTGGTGATGCGGAATTTTCTGGCTCCCGTTGGGGCAACAGGCGTCATCTTGCCGTTTGCAAGAATGGCGGTAGAGCCGGCGCCACTCATATCGACGGTGAA
The DNA here is from genome assembly GCA_040390235.1 of Pseudomonadota bacterium. Lineage (GTDB taxonomy): Bacteria > Pseudomonadota > Gammaproteobacteria > Burkholderiales > Burkholderiaceae_C > Xylophilus. The sequence goes on from JAZJYT010000087.1 coordinate 17,880, forward strand.
GGCGTATCCAACAGCACTTCCGCTGGCTCCGGTGCACATGACTACGCGAGATCCACTAACGTAGCCAATGTCTCCGCCTGCACCGCCAGAAAATACGTTATTTGCAACAGTGCGCTCAACGCCAACCGTAATAACTGTGCTGGCTTCCGTGATAGGCACAGCAAGCGTCAGATTTGTGACGCCCGATACTCCCATCAAAACACCCTGAGTGGCAGATATCGCGGCCGCCCGCATCATGGTGGAATAATTTGAGGGACCTGAGAGTGTGGCAACCGCAGGGGCTGTTACGGCAGTCCCCGCAATGGTTGCTACGGAATACTTGTTCAGAGTATTCGTGCTGTCGAAGTAAAACGCCCCCACCTTCGTGGCGCTGAATGGCATGAGGCATACGGCGCTGGAAGAAGCGCTCGCCAGAGTTGCGATGCTCCCAACGCCGATAGATGCGCCGTTGTCCGTCAGGATAACTAGTTGCACAGCCGGCGCGCCAGAAACATACATAAGAAGCGCGGTTGTAGCCGTCAGGGGAATGATTTGCGGCGCCGTGCCCGATGTGACTTGCGCCGCCTCAATCTGAGCCGTGGCTATGGTGGCGCCAGTGGCATCGCGCAACACTGCTTGAGGGAAAAATGTGCTGCCGTTCTGGTAGATTCCGAACGAACGTGTTGCAGAAAGTGCGCAAGTTGCTATGAAAGCATTCGTGGCTGATGCCGCGGCGACGACGGCAGTTCCTGGGGAGCCGAATTGTGGCGCGCCATCGAGGCGCTTGATGTACAGATTCAACCCGTCGCTGACTAGCAGCAACACATCGCCTGCGTTCACGGGCCAGGCCGTACGCCCGTTGATCGTTTCAGATCCATTGGGCGTGATGGTCACCGGATCGGTGCCGGAGTTGCTAACGTAGCAAAAATAGCCGCCCGTCAGGGTCGTAGAAGCCGCTGCCGTAAGGGAAATCCCGATGCCGGAGCATTCCAGCAGGTTGGCTTTATTGGCTGCGGTTATGGCCTGGGATGCCGTGACTGGCATCCGTACTATGGAGCCGGCGGATTGCCAGGATACGCTCGCCCCATCTGTGCCGAGAAACTTTCCGGCGTTCCCGGATTGAGCCGGAAGGCTGCCCGGGGCAAGCACAGAATTCAGGATGGCATTTTGCACCGCCTCCATGTTGGCCAGGATCTTTGCCGTGGAGGATGGGGAGATAGTCGCGTTTTGCGCGTTCTGAAGAACCAACTTGATTTCACGCAAATGCGCCGCAGCTTCGGCCAGAGGGTCGATATCCGGCGGCCAGTTGGGGTTCAATCCGGCAATGGTGGTTGCGTTTTCTACAGACATATCAGGCCTTTCGCACCCGCAGCACGGAGCCGGAGTGCGCAGCGCGGTCGTCGGCGGCCTGCAGCGTCTTCAGCTCGTGCTGATACTTCGCCTCCCAGGTGGTCGAGCGCTCGTCGTGGTTGTTGTAGGTCTCGGCTTCCGCCAGGGCGCCGAACAGGTAGATAGCTGCGTGGTTCGCCAGCAGCCAGTTGGTCGCGTTGCTCGCCGACAGCGCGGGGAATTTGGCGTAATAGGCCATCGCCAGCGGGTAGGCGGCATCCGGCGTCGGGCCGAACAGCAGGTTAGTGCCCAGGATGGAATACACCGCCGGCAATGCCGTGCAGTAGCCGATGGGGAATTTCAGCGCCAGCTCCTGCGGCGTCATGAAATCCAGGTTGCGCACCGGCGAACCGGTCACAGTGACGGTCTCCGCCTCCAGGTAGTCGGTCGGCAGCGCCAGCGCCTGCGTGCCCGCCACGGTGGTCAGGGCCGCGACGGTCAACTGCGCCCGCAGCCGCAGTTCGCGGGAAATCCGCTGCTCGGCCAGGACAATCAGGTCCGAGGGAATGACCGCCGTCAGGTCCGTGCGGTGCAGCCAGGCCGCAACCGAGGACTGCAAGCCCGCGTAGGTTCCGTCCAGCGCCATTTACATCCGACCTTTCCAGATGCGGAAGTGCGCCAGCGCCGAGTCCTCGCACATCGCCTTGGCATGCGCGGGGTTGGCCATCCATTCCTGGAAGGTGATGCCGCGGGCGTTGCAGTAGGCCTCGATCATCACGCTCGGCAGCCGGGCCGCGTGTTTCATCTCGCCCGTGCCCAAGTAACCCGCGTTGTGGCGCGCCTTGGCGTCTTCCGCGATGGGCGTGCAGTCCTGGGTGCGCCGGACGAGCATCTGCCCGTCGCGCACCTGGATGGCGGTCGCGACACCCATGTCAGCAGTCCTCAAGCGGGGAGACCTGCACCACGCCGGGCGCCGTCACCTGGAGGGCCGCCATGTGGGTCACGCCGCGCGGCACGACCATGATCTGCGCGTCCCCGGGCTGGACCAGCATGTCGGTTGTGAGCGCGGTCTGCGCGCCGACGCCCATGCGCACGGTAGCAGCAGCAGTAGCAGCCACCCGCACATAGCGGGGAATCTCACCACTGGAAGCGACGGGCAACGCGCCGCCGGCGGAAGCACCCGACGTGGTCAGCAGGATGCCGGTCGCGGTGACGGTGACGAAATCGTCCATAGAAACTCCGACGCTTCGCAGCGGTGAGAGAAAAAGGGAGCAGGGCCGAAGCCCCGCCGAGGGTCAGGCCGGATTCAGCGTGACCGTGATGCAACCGACTGCCGAGGTGGCGGTTCCGGTCAGATCGAACGCCAGCGCATCGCCAGCGGCCAGCAGGATGTCGCTGGCGGTGGTGGACAGGGTCAAGGCCTGTTGGGCCAGGGCCGTGCCCGCGAGGTTGAAGGAGCCCGTGTGGAGCGCCGTCCCAGAGGTCAAGGCAATGGTCGTCGGCACTTTGCGGATAACCGCGGTGCAGGCGCCACCCGTTCCCGCCACATCGACGCGGCCACGAATGGCCTTGACGACGTAGGGCCGGTCAGCCACGAAGAACGAAGCGTCCGTCGAGCTGGCCGTGTAGTTGAAGGTGACGGGAATGAACCCGCCATCTCCGTTCGCGCTGCCTTCCAGGCCCAGGGACCCGTCCGGCAGTTGTTTCAGTTGCACGCCCATGGTCAGACCTTAGGCGATGTCGTAGACCGCGCCGTGGGCATGCGGAGCGCGCATTTCCAGCGTGTACTCCACGATGATCTCCTTCTTCTCGGAGTCGCCCGTGACGGCCAGGTCCTTGGTCTTGAACGGCCGCAGGTAGGACACCGCCAGCTTGTCGTTCTGGAGGATGAACACGTCGCGGGTGCGCTGAAAGCGGTTGGGCACCGCCTTGATTTCGCCGAAGTCGGACTTGTAGATGTCCACCGAGGCGAACAGCGTGGAGTCTTCCGACTTGTCCATGCGGCTCGCGTTGCCGGTGAAGGTCGAGAACGACTGCTTGGCCGCGCCGCCGAGCATCAGCGTGTTGGGCATGCCGCCGGCGGTCCACTGCAGCTGCAGCACAGTCTTGAGTTGCGCTTCGGTGAAAGCGCGGGTGGTGCCGTCCGTCTGCGCGGTGTTGGTCGCGTAGCTGGCCACCGTGGTGCCGGCGCCGATGCTGGTGTTGTCCACCACCCAGCCGAGTAGGCCGCGGAGTTGGCGCGGGGCAGTCGCGGTGACGTTGTTCTGCGTCAGGGCGAATTCCATGTCGCGCTTCAGCTCCAGGGCCTTCATGGCCATCTGGTAGCCCATTTCGTCGGCCCGGCCGGCGGAGTTGACCGCTTGCTGGGTGCCGGACACGATCACAGTCTTGGTCGAGATCTGCGTGCGGTTCGACAGGCGCACGGTCGGGATGACCGCGATGGCGGTGGCGTCGTCGCCTTCGGCTTGGGCGTTGGCCGCGGGTGCGGCCAGGTCCTGGGTCTGCCATTCGTGCAGCGTCGCCGTGGCCTTGCCCTTGGGTGCCATGTTGAGCAGCGGGGTTTCGGTCGGCGAGATGCGGTAGATGGTGTCCGTGAGGTCTTCACGGTTACCGATGGCGGCGGTGGTGAGGAAAGTATTGGTCGGGGCGGCCATAGGTCGCCTCCTTTCTTACGAACTGAACATGGACGAGAAGACGCGTCCTGCGTCTTCCACGGAGCCCGACTTCGCCAGGCGCTGCTGGGCAGCGGTTCGCTTGTCGAGGGCTTGCGAGGTGGTTGCAGCCACACCGGGGCGCTCCGTCTTGGAGGGGAGCCCGGTGAGCTTCTTTGCGGCGGCGGCCGCTTTGCCGACGATCTCGTCGTACTTCATCGCCTTGTGGGCGAGGAGCATGGCCCGGTGGTCCGCGATGCCAGGGCGGATCAGGTTGCCCTGCGCGTCCTTTTCACCGAAGACTTCCTGCGGCGTGAACCCCATGGTCTTGACGAGGTAGTCGGTCATAGCACCCTGCTCCGCAGTCGCTCGCTTTGCGTCCTTCCACTCGGGCAGCTTGGCGTGAAGGAGTTCACGCTGCGTTGCGAGATGGCGCTCAAAGTTCGCAGCCTGCTCAGCTTTGGTTTGGGACTCGATCCCGGCTTTTTCCTGGCGGGTCTGCGCGAGAGCGGCTTGCCTCTGGTCATAGAGGTGCTTCTGGCGCATCGCCTCGACAGGATCTTCCGAGATCAGCTTGTCCCAATCGATGCTTTGCTGCTGTTGCAGCGCGCCTTCCAGCTGCGCCTCCATCCGGTTGAGGTTGGCGGCGTACTGTTGGCGCTCGGCACGCGTTTTGACGACTTCCGCATCCGCTGCCTTCTTGGCATCGGCGGCGGCCATCGTCTTGCGCGTGTAGTCCTCCTGACGCAGCCCACCCTTGTGAAGCTCCGCGATCTGCGCATGGGTCAACTCGACCGGCTTGCCGTCTACTTCGACGGTGACGGTCGCGTCGGCCTGCGCAGCCGCATCGGCTTCTAGGGGTTCGGCGTCAGGATCGGCCGGCACCTCTTCCAACGCGGGTGCGTCGGGGTCGGCTTCGGCCTCTTTCTTTTCCGGAGGCTGGAACAGCGCAGCGAAGGCGCTGCCAGCCTGGTCCGTGGTGAGGGGGGCGGTGCTGCTTTCGGCAGCGCTGGATTCCGATGAAGGAGTGTCCAAAATGAATCTCCGGCGTCTCTCGACGCTAGGAAGGCGGCAAGGGCGGGCCGCCGATGCCGCTTATAGGGGAACGACCTCGCCGGTGGTCAGTTGGTACTGCGCCGGGCCGACAGCCACGCGCACATGGCCGAAGCCCGTCTCCAGCGTCTCACCGCAGGCTTCCGGGTGCCACACGGTGGCGATCTGTCGCCGGCGGGAGTTGTGCTGCACGATATGCGCGCTCACGCCACTCCAGCCCATGACTTCGCGCGGTCGGCCAGGCTCTGCCGGTGGTTCAGTTCGGCCCGGGCCAGCTTGCCCGAGTCCATCGTGGCGGACAGCGCCGCTTGGACCTTGTTGAGCGACCACAGCATCAGCCACAGCTTTTCGCGGCCGTCCTCGTCGCGTACGGGGGAGTTCTCCCATTTTCCGATCAACTCCTGCTTGATCGCATCAAAGGCTGCGATGTAGGCCTCGTTTTCCAGCACCTCGCGGGCGCGGCCGCCAAGGTGCAGGTCGTCTTCAATGCTCATTGCTGTACTTCCTGGGCGATTTCATTGGTGGCGGCCGCGGTGGCGGCGTCGGCGACCTTGGCCTTGGACATGACGTTGGCCACCTCGATCTTCGTGGCGGCCTCCAGCTCGGCCTTCCAGCGCTGGAACATCATTTGCTGCCCGTGCTGCTCGTTTTTGTACTGCTGCTCCAGGGCGTGCATCTGCGCCTCGCCCTGGGCTTTCAGGGCCTGCTGCTGGGCTTCCAGTTGCTGGCGGTTCTGGTCGGTGGCCTGCTGCATCTGCTGGCGCAGGGCCTCCAGTTGGGCTTCCTGGTTGCGCTGCATCTCGCCAGCCTTGGCCTGGTAGTCCAACTTCATCCGCTCCAGCTCGGCGCCCTGCTTCAGTTTGGCCTGTTCGACCTGGCCCTGCATCTGCAGCTTCAGCATCTCGGGGTTGGGCTGCTTCGGCATCGGGTTCTTCACCGGGTCGGTGAAAAACTCATCGCCGTGCTTGAAGCCCAGCGCCTGGGCCAGCTTCAGGCTCAGCTTGTAGACGTTCTCCGGGGTGGCGACGCCAATCTGCAGCGTCTGCGCCTGGTGCGCGCCCAACATGCCCAGGTGCGCGACCTGCTGGTCCTTGTTGCCCATGCCCAGGCCGACGTTGATGGACACGTCGAATTCGTTGTACCACTCGCGCGGGTCAATATCCACGAACTCGCCGTGCAGCCGAACCTCGGTCTTGCGGTCCTGGTACTGGCACACCAGCTTCAGCATGAGCCGGAACATGTCCACGAACCCCTCGGCGAAGTTGCGCGCGATCAGGTCCAGCCGCATGTCGGCCTTGTTGGTGACGATGTTGGCTTGCGTGGCGGTCTGGTGCAGCCCGTTGGCATCCGTGCCCTGGCTGGCCCGGCTCCAGCCGGTGGAGTCCTCCAGGAAGGTGTGCATGTACTCCAGCATGCCCATGGTGTCGGACGTGTTGCCCTTGCCCTGGTCCAGCCGGCCGACCATGCCGGGGGCCTTGACGCGCACGATACCGCCGGGGCGGCTGACCAGCAGATCATCCAGGTTCACCTGGTTCTCGACCGCGAAATACCGGCCGTTGGCCTCCAGGTACATGTTGTCCAGGCTGGCGCGCAGGATGCTCGTGCGGGTCTTCTGGCCCTCGAACCCCAGGTCGGCGATGGACAGGCCGAAAAACTTGTGGGGCATCGGCACCGGGCAGATGCTGGCAAACGGCACCACATCGACCACCTCGTTTTCGAGGATCTCGTTACCCGACCGGACCACCTTGCGCAGCTCGGAGATACCGTCTCCGTCCCAGTCCACGCGGATGTAGCACTCGGTCAGCCACACCTGGCGCTGCGACGCGTCCAGCGTGTTCTGGTCGGTGTACATCGGGCCGTCGTCGTCCCAGGAGTAGCGCTCGACCGCCTCGGCGTTGAGCGAGGCCGCGACGTCGTCGCTGGTCAAGTTGTCGACATTCTTGTAGCCCATCGACTTCAGGTCAGACACCGTGCGGCGCAGGCGATGTCCCACAAACGGGGCGTCGTTGATCGACTTCGCGATGCGGCTGATCAGGAATTCTTCCGGCGGCACGTTCTCGACGCAGATCTTGCCGTTGGTCTTCGTGCGCTTGACCGTGATGTCGTGGAGCATGACCGGCGGCTGGGCCTGGATCTGCTGCATGTGCTGGGCGACTTGCTGCGCGGCTTCGGTGGCCTGTTGCTGCTGCGGGCCCGGCTGTGCCGCGGCCTGCTGGGCCTGGGCGAGTTGTTGCGCCAGCTGCTGCATGGCCTCCTGGCGGTGCTTGGCGTCGTCCTCGTCGGGGTAATTCTTCGCCTCGATGGGCGTGAGCTCCTTGTCCTCAAGGATCTGCGCCAGCTCCACGTCGGACAGCGCGCGGTATTCCTCGCGGGTCTCGACCACCCGGGTATCCCACCAGACCTTCACGATCCCGCGCTTCTGCAGCAGGGCGTCCTTGAACCAGGTCAAGGTCACGTCGTGGCCGTTGTTCTTCTTGAAAAACAGGTAGTTCAGGTAGTCGGTGCACAGCGAGGCCTTTTCCTCGTCGCCGGGCAGCGTGGGCTCGAACTCGACCACGGTGTCGCCGCCGGTGAACTTCACCATCAGTTGCGGCAGCATGGCCTCGATGGTGTTGCGCACGTCGGGGCTCACCACGCGGGAGCGCCCTTCCACCTCGGGCGGGGCCAGATCGCCCACGGCTTCCGCCAGGTAGTACCGCTCGGCCTTCTGGCGCTGGTCGGCCAGCTTCCCGCCGTACAGGCCGATAGCTTGGCTCATCGCAGAGTCGGTGATGGCCTTGAGGTCCTCCTCGGTCATCTTCTCTTTGGTTTCTGCCATGGGTGTGTGGGTCGCTTCGCAGCGATGCCTATGCGTTGTTCATCTTGGGGTAGGAAAGTGCGCCGCCCCACTCCTTGCCCGGGAAGGCCCGCCGTCCGCGCGCCAAGTAGCGCAGCGCGTCGGCAAAGTCGCTCGTCCAGTCGTGCAGCGGGTGGTCGCCGAAGCGCTGCAGCTTCTCGTCCCACACCCTGCGGTACATCTTCAGCGCGTCGAGCCCTCGGCCCATGCGCTGTTTCGCCTGCTCGGCGTTCTCGTCATCGAACGGCAGCGGAAAGTCGTTGAACTCGACCAGCGGCAGCATGTCGCGCACCGCCTGGATGCCATGCTCGACGCTTTGGTCGCGCTCCAGCACCCGAAGGGGCCGGATGCCCAGGCTTTCCGCCGTCACCTTGAGGGTGGCGGCGTTCACATCCCGAATATTCGCGTGGCCACCGTCGTGCGGCCATATGTGGTCCGCGTAGAGGTAGGGCCGATCCTTCAGCCGGCGGGCGTACCAGTCGATGCCGACACCCGAGCCGCTGATGCAGTCGATGATCCGCACCCGGCCGCTCGGCGGCTGCTGGTAGCACCACACCACCGTGCTGTCGCCATGCCCCAGGTCCCAGGCCGTGCCGACTGGCTCGCTGGGAATCCAGGGGAACAGGCCAATCCGCTCCTCTTTCAGCGCCTTCGACATGAAGGCGCCGTAGTAAGCGCCCGGCAGCGAGGCGTCGGCGTCGCAGTAGTACTCCTGCGCGATGATCGCGTCGGCCTCCTGCTTGCCCCGCTCCGCCTCCAGCTCGCGGCGCTCGGTCTCGATGGCCTCCAGCGACAGAGCACCGGTGTCCTCAATGGTCAGCGTCTCGCCGTACCAGTCTTCCGCCTTCTTGGCGTACTCGACCAGCTTGTGAAAGTGGTTCCGGCCGCGGGTGGTACTGATGAACAGTGCCCATCCGCCGTTTTCCGCCAGAATCGGCCGCAGCAGCGCCCAGGCCGCTGGGTCCGCCAGCGCGTACTCGCTGAACACGATGCCCACCGGCGGCGAGCCGACCAGACTGTTGTAGTTGTCCGACCCGACAACCTGCCATGTCGATCCGTTCTTGAAGCGGATGAACATGTCGTTCTCGCGGGTCGAATCCCGGATCTCTTCCGGGAAGGCGTCATCGATGCGCCGGCGTCCCGTCTTCGGGTTCACCGCGTCCCATATAGCCTTCCGCGCCTGGTTGGCCTGGGGCAGCATGTGCCAGTAGGGGCCGACACGCTCCATGGCCGCCGTCGCCGACCAGTGCAGGCAGACATCATCCTTGCCCGCCCGGCGGTGCCAGGCCAATGCCAGCCGCTTCACCCCGCGCTCCAGCGCCCCCCAGGCGCCCATCTGGTACGGCCGGGGAACCCAGCCATGGGCCGGCAGGACAATCTCGGTCACTGCGTCAGCTTCTTCACGATGACCGTCAGGGCCCCGCCATCGGGGCCGGTGTGCTCCACCGCTGCGAGCCGGGGGTGGATGTAGGGCGCCGCAGCCTTGGCCGCCTCGAACCGCATTTCCCGCTGCGCCACCATCAGTCGGACGTCTTCCGTCTCTGTCGGCAGTGTGCGCATGATCTCCAACATGTACTCCAGCGGGGTCAGCCCGCCGGCCATGGCCTTCTCGGCAATCTCGCGGGTCTTCGTTGTCGCAGAACCTGCCTTCCGCCCTGCGCCCGCTCGGGCACCACCGCGGCCGGTTGATTCTTTTGATTTGGATTGATTCTTTTCAGTGCTTGCCATGTCGGGTGCCTCTCGGCGTGTCCGTAGTTGAAGCAGCCCATCGGACTACAGGGCTTGATCTGGCCCTGCTGGGCGACTGCCGTAGCGACTCCCCTGATTGCACGGGTGCGCATTCGTGAGGTAGCCCCGCCATTTACCCGTGGCGGGCCCTGTCAGGTTCAGGGATGATTCCGGGAGTTGAGTGGTGCCGCCAGGCGCGGAGGCGATCTCCGGCGTCGTGGAAGAGGTGGGGCGGGCTCCGGCTGGCGACGAAAACGAAAAAGCCGCCGGGCATTGCTACCGGGCGGCTTCAGGTCATCGCGAGCGTATTGACCCGAGCGCAATTGTCGCGCTTGCTGTCGTGCTTTTGGGGGGCACATGTCGCACTTTGATCGTGCCATGCGTACTCAGCGCCGCCGCCCCGCGCAGCCGCTCCGGTGATCTCCACATGACCGGTGTACGCCAAGCTGTCCAGGGCGCGCAGCACGGCCTGACGGGCGGCAGCCTTGGCCTTCGGATCGTCGCGCCCCGAACGCATCACGTAGCCCACCAACTGGCGCATCTTGAAGCGCCGGCCCGGGTAGGGCTGCATCAGCTCGATCAGTTCACGCGCATACAGCATCGAAAGCCTCCTCGATCCTCAAGACACCCCAGCGAAGCGCAGTTTCGTATTCCAGCGCGGTCATCTGCAGCTTGGAGGCCTCGAACGCCCTGCCCTTGCCCGTGCGCTGTGGATACTCGGCGCGCAGCACCAGGCGGGCGGATGTGTGCATGCGCTCCCAGGCGGCCTGGACGATGCGGGCGTGGCGCTCGTTCGGCGCCGCCGGGCGGACTTCGTCGTCGTCTTCGGCGAACATCACCATGCCGGGGTGGGGCCAATCGCCGGTCCAGCACCACCGGGACCAGTTCAGCAGTTCTAGGTGCACGTCGTCGGGCACCCGGTAGATCTCGCCGCCCAATGCACGCCCCTCAGATGTGATTCGTGCCAGAGTTGCCGCGCGCTTCCTGGCGCGCGTGCATCTCGGAACGGATGTGCGCCGAGGCGGCGTGGCATGCGTCGTCAGTTCCGACGTGCAAGACGATGTAGTCCATCGGACGGTCATCAGCGAACGCGTGTCGATTCGAGCGCAGCATGGTTTCGAGCGACTCGATGTGCGTCGCGCACTGGTTATGGCTCCACAGGAGCACGTACAGACCTGCGGCGGCTGCGGCATACGCCTCGGAATCGGTGGCCTTGTTGCTGGGCGAATTCATGAATGCTCCTGATTCGAAAAAGATACGAAAGACAGAGGTATCCACCGGACGGTGGTGCGGTACTGCATGCAAGCCTTGTTGAACCACAGCAGCAGGGTGTAATTTTGCGGCGCGTTCTCAGCGTTGCGCTGCTTTGACAGCTCCAGCTTGGCGTCGATGTCGGAGGGGTCGCCGGGCTTGGCCTCGTCCTTCTGGGCGCGCCAGACGGAAAACACGTTGTCCACGCCATTGGTGAGGTGCCCGCTGCCCGAAACGTCCATCTTTCCCGGGGCATCCTTTTCGTCGCGGCCTTTGCGGGGATGGGCCACCAGATGGACGTGGGCGTTGAACCGCTTGGCGAAGGCGCACAGCTTCGCCACCGCCTCTTTCTGCGCGGTGTTGGCACGCGGGCCGTCGTCGGGAATGTCCAGGGTCATGAGGCTGTCGATCACGAACTGCGTCACGCCGTACCGCCGGGCGGCATAGGTAAACACCTCCAGCACGCGGTCCAGCTTCGCAACGCCGGTTTGGTCGAACACCCAGCAGCGGCCCCGCAGCCAGGCCGCCACCGCATCGATGTAGGCCAGCGTCGGGCGGTCTATGCCGGTGGCCTGCTTGACCATGCGTTTCAGCAGGCGCATGGGCCTCATCTCGCCCGAGAAAATGGCGAACTGCTCATCCTGGGCCATCAGGCCGAGCTGCACCTGGGACAGCAGCAGGCTTTTGCCGTGGCCGTTGATGCCGGTCCATAGAGTGACTTCACCGCCGCGGAACTCGAACCAGTCCAGGTCCTTGTCGAGGTGCAGCCGCGGGTCGTGCGAAACGCCGCCGGGCGGGTAGAAGCTGTCCTTGACCTCGCCGGCATAGTCGGCGATGGAGCGCAGTTCCTCGGGGTCCATCGGCTGGGCCGCCTCCACCATGGCCAGGAAGTCCGGCCCGGCGGCGCCGCGCTGCAGGTACTCGTTCGCATCCTTGGCGCCGTTGTCGAAGGCCACCCGGCGGCAACGGTCCAGGCCCAGGCGCTGCATCACCTCGCGCGCGCCCTTTTCGCCAGCCTCGTCGGTGTCGAAGAAAATCAGGATCTCGTTAAACCGCTCCAGCTTTTCCCAGTCGTTTTCTATCCACTGGTGATTCCCGGCGCCGGCATTCACCGACAGGGCGGGAATTCCGACTTGGTGCAGCGTCATGGCGTCGAGCTCGCCCTCGGCGATGGCGATCACCCGTTGCTTCGGGTCGATCAGGTGCCAGCCGAAAAGGCAGGGCATGGCGCCGGCCTCCTGGCGCATGTCCTTTTTGTCATCGATGTTGCGGGTCTTGCCGTTGATGTACTCGCCGGCCTCATCGATGTACGGGAAGACGGCATAGACCTTTTCCCCGCGGACCTGCTCCACGATCTTGAAAGCCCCAATCGTCACGTCTGTTAGGCCGCGCGAGCGGAGCCATTCCGCGGCGCGGCCGTGGGCCAGCTTGCCGCGGGGCTTGTCGGGTCTGGTGAACGTCTTGGCGGGCCGCTGCGGCATGTCGTCGCGGATGCCCAGGAAGGTCTTGGCGTCGGCCATGGCCGCCACCAGCGACATGCCGCGCGCCGCCATCCAGAGGTCCAGCAGGTCGCCACCCTCCCCCGACGCGAAGTCCTTCCACACGCCCGCCTTGTGGCCCTTGATGCACAGCGACAGGCTGGCGCCCTCCTCGCCCCCGGCGCTACCGGCCTTCCACTCCTTGCCGTGGCGCTTGCCGGCGGGCAGCAGGTACTCGGCGATGCGCTCCACGGCATCAGCCATCCGGCCGCTCAGTTCCGAGGCGTTCATCGGGCGCACCCTCCGGTGACGCGCACCAGCCATGTACCGGCAGCGCGGAACCACGCGGCGTCCAGCAGGCCCAGCATGGCCAGGCGGACGATGAAGGCTTTGGGCCACCTCACGCTGGCACCTCGGCATCAGGCAGCCGCCGGCCATCGCGGAAGTTCTCGGCGTTGTGCTCGTAGCACCGCGAATTGCTGGCTTCGGCCACGCAGGTGAACCCGGCGTCGGTGACCCATTGCGGCGCGTTGGGGCCAGCAGTCGGCAGATCGGCGCCCTCCCACACTTGGGCCCGGAGGTAGACCAGCGGCGCGGGGATGTACTCCCCCCCATCCTTGGTCCATTGCGTCGACTTCTTCAGCATGCCGACGTGGGCCAGGATGGCGTCCGTCAATGGCTCGAAGTTCCGCTCCACCCACAGCCGGACGCAGTCGCCTTTTTGGCCCTTGCGGGGGTGGCTCGGCCAGATCAACCACAGCCGATCAAACCCCTGCGTCGTGGTGTAGGCGGTCTTCGGCTTCCGACCGCGCTGCTTTTTGCCGCCCCCCTCCAGGGGGGTAGGGGGGGTTAGTTCAGGAATCAGTGAATCAGGAATCAGTGAATCAGGAATCAGGGCGTTAAGGGACTGTTGGCCAACCGTTGCCGCACCGTTATTTGGCAGCGCTGGACTGGCATCCTTAACAGTTAAAGAACTGTTTTCGGCAACGGTTGATGTGGGCGCTTTAACTGTTAAGCCACAGGGCACCAACTGGGCTTCACCAGTTATGTACCCGTTGCCGCTGCGTGGGTGAACCGTTAGGAAACCGTCGGGGCCGGGGATGAGGCTATCCTTTTCTGTGCCGTGCGGAGCCTGATGCTTTTTGAACGTCGGCAGATCGATGTACGCGATGCCGGCGACTTGGTACCGCACTATGAAGTTGCGCTGCTCCAGCTCCTCCAACAGCGGCTCCACGTCGATGGTGTCGAACGGCAGCAGCGCGGCCTTGATGCGCTTCGGCCGATCTTCCAGGCGCCCTTCCCTATCGGCTAAGCACCACAGACCGGGAAAGATATAGCGTGCCCAGATCGAGCATTCGGCCAAATCCTCGTTCTGGTACAGAGCTGGCTTGATGTTGCGTGCGCGTGCCACTAGTCGTCCCACTCCAAGCTGCTAACGCTCTTCACGCTGCCCATATGCTCTTTGGCCAGGGTCATGAGGGCGGAGATGTATTCGGGGTTGAAGCACTTGGCGTCGGCGCTCACGACCTTGAGCCCGGCATGGGCCAGCACCAGTGCCAGCTTTTCCAGGTGGTCGGACAGCAAACGCGACAGGGTGCTTTCCGGCATGCCGGTGGCAGCAGCGATGGCAACCTGTTTGGTGCCCTGCTGGGTGGCCTTGAGGACCGATGAAACGATCCGGCTAGCCCGTTCGGTAGGGGTGGGTTCCATGTTCATGCGGGGCCTTGCGCCGCGGTGCAGCGGGTTCCAGGCGCTGCAAGAACTTGACACCGCCCTGCAATCGAACTTGCTGGGCGTTCCAGGCAAGGCGCCAGAAACTGCATGCCGTCACCAACGAAAGCGCACATGCCCAGCACCCGCCTACTGCCCGCCGCCCAGGTCTTCCACGTCAGCACCCGATCCAGCGTCAGCGAGAACACCGACGCGGTCACGCTGCAGCGCAGCCAGGTCATGACCGTGAGTCGGCTTGAAATGGGCTGGGAGGCGGGGCAGTTGCAGATCCGCTGCGCTGCGTCACGCCTGGCGCTCACTGGAAGCGGGGCGCGACCGGTGACGGTGCGACCGCGGCCGACGCGGCGGGGTGCGTAGTTGCGCTCCACGTTAGTCCCGCTTCTCCGGGCCCAGCAGCTTTTCATGCAGCGCCACCACCGTGGAATAGACCGGGTCGGTCTTGCCTCGGCGGATTCGGAGCACGGTGTCGTACGACAGGTTGCAATCCTGCGAAATGCGGAACATCTGGCCCTTCTGCGCCACCAATGCTTCCTGCACTTCTTCGAGGGTTCGTGGTTTTTGGTACATCGTGCGGCGACTCTAGGCAGTAAAGCCTAGCCATGCAAGGCACAAAAGCCTAGACAGACCGGGCATCATCAATTCCATGGAAGAAAACCCCAACCTGAGCGACGGCGCCCGCGCGTTCTCAGAAAACGTCCGCACGCTGATAGCTAGGTACGAACTCACCGGCCCTGCCTTGGCGCGCGCCGCCAAGATTGATCAGAAGACCGTCTGGCGGATTTACAACGGCCAGACCGAGCCCGGGCTAGATGTAGTCACGAAGATTGCCCGCGTGTACAAATTTGAGCCCTGGCAGTTGCTGGTGCCTGGCTTTGATCCGGCTCTGCCTCCGACGCTCGCCACGCTGGTGCCGGCAGAACGTGAGCTGCTCGACAGGCTTAGAACCTTGATTGACTCAGCCTCGGGCGCATCCGCGACCGCGCCGGGCCTCGCAGCGGTTCCCGCAAAAAGTTAGGCTTTATTTCCCATGCTAGGCTTAAAAGCCTTGACCAATCGGGCATAAAAGCCTAGATTCACCCCATCGGCAGCACCTTTGCTGCGCGAATGGAGCGTGAAATGGACTACGAAGAAGCGACGGAAGCGACCGTCTCCCGCGCCGAGGCCAAGCGAGAAATCGCCAAGCACGGCTGCGATTTCGCTGAATTTCTGGATGACGTAGGCGACCGCACCGCCTACAACGGCGGCCAGGTTTTGGCCTGGTTGGGGTACTGACCATGAGCGTCCTTGCCCCGCAGTTCGGCATGCGCCGCACCGCACCCACCGCCCCGCCCCGCCCCGTGCTAATGACCTATGGCGGGCGCCCCATACAGATCGGCTCCCGCCGTCACCGCAAGATTCTGGAAACCATCGCTGCGGAAAGGATCGCACTGGCCCGGCTGGGTTGCACGGCCAGCCCCCAGGGCCGGGCGCTGGTGCTGGAGCACGCACACATCGCATGGCGCGCGGCGAACTGGGCTGACGCAGCCGGCCTGTTCCAGGCGGTTGCCGACAGCACGCCCAGCAACATCCACGGTGTCAGCACCGCGGAGGAAGTCGGCCTGCGTCGGTACGTGCACCTGGCCCTGTGCATGCGGTGCCGCGACTTCCGCAAGGGTGCCCACGATGGCGAGATGGACAGCCTGTACCGGGGGCTCGAAGCGTGAGCGCGCTTGCAACCTGGTGGAGCCTCGCGCGCATGGCACGCGCCGTTGGCCAAAGCCGACTCAATGCGCTGCGGTGGGCCGCCGGCATCCTTGTCCGCAATCGGCACGCCGACGACCGGCGGCAGCGCATGCACCGCAAAGAACAGGTCGAGCGGGCCGGCAGGAGCCGCCTGTGATTCGACACCTGCACCGCCTGCACTTTCGCCGTCGGCCTGCACCACCTGCACATCTGCGGTCGGCCTGCGCCCGCCGCGGTTCAGGGCTTGGGCTTGGAACCGGAGGCCAGGTAGCTGCTCATCTTTCCGCGCAAGTCATTGCCCGCCTGCTCGTAGAGCTTTCCGAGATAGGAGATTTCCGACAGGAGTGCATTACGGGCAGCCTCAATCTCCTTCATGTCATTTTGAAGCACATCGATCTGACGCTCAACATCCCCAATTTCTGCGACTTTGGCCTCGGCCGCGGCGAACTCGGCATCGGTTTTGGCCGTTTCGGCCATTCGCTGCGATTCGCTCGCCAGCCGCCCAAGCCTTTCGCGCTGCCCTTCAAAGCGGCTTTCCACAATGGTTCGCCTAAGGACCAGCATTTCAAGGCGAGCTTGGATGGCTTCAATCTTGGAATCTATCTCGCGCTTGAGATCCTCCCCCGCCCGGGCAAAGGATTCCTCCAGTCGATGGGCGACTTCCGCACTAAGCGATCGATTGGCTTGCGCGGCAGCTCGCACGACGCGGTCTTTCAGGTCAGATGGAAGTCGGAGGTTGGTCTGGACATCTTCGGTCATCCGCGAATTATCAAGCAAAGTGCTTGCAACCCATGTAGCACACTGCTAGGATGCGTCCAAGCAAAGTGCTACCCACCTAGGAACATCATGCCCGCGCCTGTAGAGCAGACAAATTTGCGCATCCCGGCCGAACTCAAAGGCTGGCTGCAATCGGAGGCCGACAAGGGCCGCCGGAGCTTGACATCGGAGGTCGTGGTGCGCCTGGAGCAGTCTCGCGCCCAGCAGCAGGCCCAGGCCGGCAACGGTGGCGCCCAGTGAGCGCCGTTGCGTCACACGGTGCCGGCCAACCGCTGACCGTCTGCCGTGAACATCTAATCCGGGGCATCTGCGAAACGTGTGGCCAACCGTTGGCGCATGGTCCGTGGACGGCAGACCAGATCCAGGCGGCGGCCGATGACATCGGAGTACCTGCGGCTGAATTTTTCGACGTGTGCGACACCTGCTTTGTGCAGGACGTTGGCCAGGGCGATGCGGCGTATGCGCAAGGCCTGGTTCGCAGGCCGCTGGAACGGGGGCGGGCATGATGGTGATGGCTTCGACCGCTACGACCACATGCAGAATCCGCGGTATTCATCAACATGCTCGCGGCCGGGACGCCTTCCACACCGCATTGAGGCCGACGACCTGCAGGACGACGTTGCCGAGAACATGGCGCATGGCCACTTCATCGTCTGCAACGAGCGCTGCACCGCTCTGGTCGGGCGCCGGCCCCTTGAGTCCCGGGGAGTCCTACCTTTGGAGCACGCCTTATCCACAGCCTTGTCCACAGGCATCTCCGGCACGGGCATTTTCTTGTTCTATCGTTGGACCCATGACGGATCGCAAATCTTTACGACACCCACTCAGCCTCGCTTGGGCGGCCTCGGGTGTAGCTGGGCGGAAGCGTTACAGCGTCGGCGTGGAGCCGTGTACCTCGGCCAGCTCGGAAAAGGCCCCTCTGAGCGCCTTGATTCCCTCGGGTAGCCCCAACTCGGCAAAGTGCGCGCCGGCCTCTGCCATGCGGGCAAGGACCCCCCTGTTCCGCTCATCAACTGGCTGGGTCCCCGCGGCAAGTGCATTGACCGTGGATCCCAGCGTGCGGATCAACTCGAAATGCAGCTTGAGCCGCTCGCGCAGTTCTGCATTCTCGGCCTTGAGCTCCTCGATTTCGATCTGCTTGCCGGCGGAGTCGAAGCCGTCCTTGAAGGCGTATTCCTCCAACTCGTTTTCCGACTCAAAGCTGCGCGCCAGGCGATGCACCACTTCTGCATTCATCGACCGGGCCGCCACCTTGGCGGAAGCCGCTATGCGGTCGCGCATTCCTTCGGGGAACCGCACAACAAATTTTTCTGCCGCGTCAGAGGGGAATGGTTTCTCAGTAGCCATGGCCTATTGTAGTGGCGACTCGCTATAGTTAAAAACAATGGCGAGTCGCCATCTTTTATTTGCCAAAGACATGGCGATTCGCCACAATACATCACATGGCGAGTCGCCATCAACCGGAGAACCGAAGTGTCAGCCCAGAAACCCACGGATGAAAAGTACATCCTGCGATTCGAGACGCCGGGCCACCGTGCCCGCATCAAGGCGCAGGCCAAACGCGACAAACGCACGCTCAACAAGCAACTGTTGATGCTGATAGAGGCCGGCGAAGCCGTCCAAAAAGGTGCTGCCCGGACAGGTGAGAGCGTCCAGGCAGCGTGATCCAGAACCCCGTCAAGAGAACCGTTTCACTATGAATACTACCAAATTACCCAATTTTGGCAAAGCCGATGCTCCCGAAGTGGTAGCACCCGCGCCCACGGTGGCCGAGCGCCTGGGCATCGAGAACTCCCCTGGTATCCGCCGCGCTGGCTTCACCATGCTGCGGGACATGATCCAGTCGGCCATCGCCTTCCGCGACGATGGCGCCACGTTGGATGATCGGTTCTGCGCCGGCCCGTTGCTGCACATGGCTGCGGAGAAGGCTTACCAAGTCGACATTTCCAATGACTCCCTGCCGGACGACCGCAAGCTGGCGCACCTGACCGAGCTCGGCGCGATGCTGCGCGGCGCGGCCTACGCCAAGGACTGCAGCGCTGGGCGGTGCATGCTGGTGGAGCAGGCCGTCACCCTATCCGAGGTACTGATTTCGGAGGTGCTGTGCTTGCGCCACCGCGCGAAGCCTTTCTCCATCCACACCACGAAGCCCAAGGCGCGCACGCGGCCAGCACTTGCCGCGGGCAAAGCCGGAGCTGTCACGCCAGAAACGCAGGTTCGTGAAGCGGGCAAGGATGGCAAAAACCTAATGCTCCAGGTGGGCTGGGGCCTTGCCACGATGATCGGTGCCATCGGCAAGATTGCCGGGAACATCGTTGGCGACACGGACGACGAGGAAATGCTGCGGGTCACCATGAGCCGCGCACGGTCCCTGAATTCCATCCTCATGGACTACCTGATCGAAGATCCGCTGACCATGCACAAGGCTGCGCAGGTCATCCTCATGGACGAAGACGTAGAGCCGGCGGAATATCTCAGCAACGCGGCGGAGGCAGCATGAGCAAGGCCACCACCCCCGCGGTGGTGGCCGACGCCACCCCGAACACCTTCACGTTATTCGTGCGCGCCACCGGTGACCGCAAGTGGGGCGGCAACGAAATCCAGGAGGCAGCCGACAAGTGCGGCTTCACCCACGACCACCACCGCGTTGTGGGTGTGCTGGTAGTGCCAGGCGAATTCAAAAAACGGCCAGTCTGCTGCTTGTCGTACAGGCAAAACTTTTCCATGCACAACAAGCTCACCGAGATCACGGTGGCGATGGACCTGGACAACGATGAACCACACTTCCTTTCCTTTAAGAAAATGCGCGACAACACCGAGCTTCTCGCGAAGGCGCTCGATGGCCTCGTTTACTTGAGCGACGGCGCACTGGCCACTGCCGAGGCGCTGGATGCCGAAGGCGCGCGTATCGCCTTGGTGCACGACCTGCGGCGTAGAGCACAGCGAGCGCAGGACACCCAGGTGCTCCCCGACGGCACTCTGCTCGAAATGGACGAGTTCCCGTGGAGACAGTTTCACAGACAGGCGAACGGCAAGCTGATCAGGTTTGAGCGGTACAGGGTCGCGCCCGCCTCTCACTACAGGGGGCAAGCCGAAGGCCGAAGGATGATGAAACTTCTGGTGGAGGCCGTTCAATCCCGCACTGAGCGCTTCAATTTCCGTCTGGATTCGATGTTGGGCGAGGCGCTGCGCGGGCACGGAAACTTGAATATCGGTAGCTACTACGGGGTTCATGTTGACAACGTCACCATCGGCTTCATCGACGCCCTGGAGGAAGTTCTCCGGGCCTTTGCCCTCATGATCTCGGACTCGACCGGCTGGGACAAGCAGATCGCCTACTTCGAGAAGCGTGCTGGCGAGCAGGAGGCTGAAATGGCCCGGGAGAAGCAGGCATTCGTGACCCGCATGCGTGTTGCCCGCGAACAGAAGCGCGTGGCGCGCGCCATTGCCAACGCTCCGAAGGCCCCGGCCCCTCCTGCCCCAGCCAAGATCCGCAAGGCGGTGCCGGCATGAAGACCGATCCCCGCGCAGCCTGTGCCAACGTGGTCGAGCGCGGCGGATGGGCGTTCATGCATGACGCCGTCGCCCATCCGCTGATGGCCTTCACGCGGTGGTCCGCCTGGTCGCTCCGCTTCCACGACTGGACCTCGTTCCGCGCTTGGCCGCGGGTCGAACTGGCCGGCGGCGAAACTGCCTATGTGCAGTCGCGCCATTTCGGCGCGCTGGTGGTGCGCTGTGTGGCTCCGGGCATCTACGCCGTGCAACACCCAAACGTTGGGCACAAGATCGTGACCGCGGCGGCCGACGCATGGGCCGCGGCCGAGTTCGCGGATACATGGTTCGTCAGCCTGGCCGACGAATTCGGCGGCGTGTTTTCAAAGGCGCACGAGGCTTCCCCATGAAGTGCCCAGCCTGCTGCAGTGATGAAAGCAAGGTCGCCACCACGAAGCACGGTCCGGCGCGGGTAAGCCGGCTGCGGGACTGCATCGCCTGCGGCCACCGCTGGCACACCGTGGAAGTTGACGCGCAGAATCTGGCCCGGATGGAGTCGGCGGCGGCGGCGGTACGCACGTTCGCCTCCATCTCCAAGGAGCTGGACGATGCCGCGGCCGCGCACGGTTAACGAGAAGATTCCGGACTTCCCCCGGGGGATGCGGAAGGCTTTCGGACGCTGGTACTGGCGGGGCACCGATGCGGCCACAAAGGAAATACAGGACCAGCTCAAGCAAGCCGGCCTGTCCATGCGCTGCGGCGACACGCCGAACGAGGCGCGCACCTGGTGGGGGAAGCACGTCGCGCCCAAGCTTGAGGCGGCGATGCCAGCCACGGACATTGCCGGCACGGTGGAGGAGCTTGTCCGCAAGTACGAGGCCGACGAGCTGCCGACCAAGAAGCGGTTGCTGACCCGCAAGGAGTACGAGGGGCGGATAGGGCGCATCCGCGAGGCCTTCGGCACCCGCAGGTACGCCAAGACCGAAGCGGAGGCCTTGCGACCGGACCGGCTGGGCTCCGTGGTGCTGACGAAGCACCTGCACGACAACGCACACCGCAAGTCGTCGGCGAACAAGGACGTGCAGCTCCTGTCCCGCATGTTCCGGCTGGCCATCGTGCGATGGGGCCTGACCACCTATAACCCCTGCGCGGCCATCGAATACCTAGCAGAGCCGCCCCGGGACACCTACGTGGACGATGACCGCTACTTGGAGGTCTACGATGCTGCGGCGCCGATCCTGCAGTGCATGATGGAAATCTCGACCCAAACTGGTGCACGCGAGGGGATGATTTTTGACATCCGCCTGGCTGACTTCAGCCCGGAAAAAATAGTTCTGCGGGTGACGAAAAAACGCAACGACCGCGGCTGGGTGACGAAGCCCTACGAAATGACGCCCGACCTGTGGACAGCGCTGTGCAGGGCGGTCGAGCTGCGCAAGAAGAATCGCGGCGGCGCTGCCAGCCTGCCCAGCGACTATCTTTTCATCACGAAGCAGGGCAAGCCCTACGCCAAGGAGTCGTTCAAGCGGCTGTGGGCCAACGTGCGCAAGAAGCTGGGGCTGAAGCCGCGGGAACTTACGTTCCACGACATGCGCGCCAAGGCCGGTTCCGATGAGGTTTCCGACGAAGCGGCGAAGGCACTGTTGCACCATGCCGACATGAAGGTGACGCGCAAGGTGTACCGGCGCAGGGTGCCCACGTCCAAGCCGCTGCCATCGGCCATCGGCGGGCGCGAAAAGGGGTGAAATCGGCCTGCGTTTGTCAGAGGCCCTGCCCGGGTTTGTCAGAGCAAAGAAAAAAGGGCTAGGACTTGTGGTCCTAACCCTATGATCTTGTTCGAAAAATGTTGGTCGGCGTGAAAGGATTCGAACCTTCGACCCCTTGCACCCCATGCAAGTGCGCTACCAGGCTGCGCTACACGCCGAGCCTTGAATTATATGCCATCTGCTAGGCCGGTACGGACAGCAGTTCGCGGATTTCGTAGAGTTCGCGGCGCAGCGAGGGAATGCCGTGCGGTGCATCGTCGCCGCACTCGTCGTCCGCGGCCTCCACGCTGCCATCGGCCAGCACCGCGATACGTTCCTCCGCCAGCGCATCGACCGGCTGCGTGGCCAGGGAGGTGGCGAGCGCACGCACACTGCGTTCGGCCTGCATCCACTCCTGCAGCTTGTTGCGTGCACCGCTGATGGTGAAGCCCTGTTCGTACAGCAGGTCGCGGATGCGGCGGATCATCAGCACCTCGTGGTGCTGGTAGTAGCGGCGGTTGCCACGGCGCTTCATGGGCCGCAGCTGGGTGAACTCCTGCTCCCAGTAGCGCAGGACGTGGGGCTTCACTTCGCACAGATCGCCCACTTCGCCGATGGTGAAATAGCGTTTGGCGGGAATAGCCGGAAGCGGGTTGCCCATGGGATGGTGCGTGCGGTGAGCGGGAGAGCGCCAGAGGTTACCGCAACAAGGGCCGCGAGAAAAGGCACTTTTGCACATCCGGTGCCCCGCACACGCGCCATAAGGTAACGTAGCGTTGCCTGCGCCGCGCGCCGTGGCGCGCGGCGGCGAAAACCTCAGCCCTGGATCTGTTCCTTGAGCTTGCTGCTGGCGTGGAAGGTGACGACGCGGCGCGCCTGGATCGGGATGGCCTCGCCGGTGCGCGGGTTGCGCCCCGGGCGCGGCGCCTTGGTGCGGATCTGGAAGTTGCCGAAGCCCGAGATCTTCACGTCGTCGCCGGCCACCAGGCTGTTGCTGACCAGGACAAAGAAGGCGTCGATCATGTCCTTCGACTCGCGCTTGTTCAGCCCGATCTGGTCGAACAGCAGCTCGGCCAGCTGCGCCTTGGTGAGCGCCGGGGTCTCCAGGCTCTCGACGGAAAAATCTGCGGGTTCGTCCATGTTCCGATCATCCACGCAAACGGGCTCCCACGCTGTTGGCAAGTTGCGAAATGACCGCCTGCACCGCCTGCTCGATGCCCTCGTCGGTCAGCGCGGCATCGCCGCCATTGAGCACCAGGCGCAGTGCCAGGCTCTTCTCGTCGGCGGCCAGGCCAGCCGGCAGCGAACCGTCCTTGGCCGGCTTCGGCCGGTAGATATCGAACAGGGCCAGGCCGCGCAGCGTGCTGCCGGCAGCGGTCTGCCGCACGGCATCGACGGCGGCCTGCACCTGGGCGTAGCTGACCTGCTCGGCCACCACCACCGCGATGTCGCGCTCCACGTCCTGGTGCCTGGGCACCGGCTGCGGCCGGGGCACCGGCCGGGCCAGCACCGCGTCCAGGTCCAGCTCGAACAGCACCGGCGCCTGCGCGCCGAAACCCCAGCCCTGGCGCCAGCGCGGATGCAGCTCGCCCACGTAGCCGATGGCCTGGCCGTCCACCAGCACCCGCGCGCAACGCCCGGGGTGCAGCGCCGGATGCTCGGCCGGCTCGAACACCGCCTGGCGCGGCGCCAGCAGCGCCTCCACGTCGCCCTTCACGTCGAAGAAATCGACCACCGTCTCGGCCGTGCCCCACTGCACCATGCTGGCCGGGCCACAGGCCACGCCCGCCACCCGCATGGGCTGGTCGAAACCCTGCACCGTGGTGTCGGAATTCACCACCGACGGATTGCGCAGGAACACACGCCCCAGCTCGAAGGCGCGCACCCGCGGCAGCTTGCGGTCGAGGTTGAACTTGAGCACCTGCAGCAGCGAGCCGATGAGCGTCGAGCGCATCACGCCCATCTGGCTGGCGATGGGGTTGAGCAGGCGGATCGGGTCGGCATGGCCGGCCAGTTCCTGCTCCCAGCGTTCTTCGACGAAGCTGAAATTGATGGTTTCCTGGTAACCCGCATCGGCCAGCGCGCGGCGCACCGCGAACGGGCCACGCTGGGCCTCGGCGCGCAGGCGCGGGGTGATGGGGCCCAGCGGCGGCGTGGTCGGCAGCTTTTCGTAGCCGACCATACGCGCGATTTCTTCGATGAGGTCTTCCTCGATGGCGAGGTCGAAGCGCCAGGTCGGCGGTTGCACCGTCAGCACACCCTGGCCCTGCTCCACCGGCAGCCCCAGCGACAGCAGCGCGTCGGCGCACTGCTGCTGCGTCAGCGGCATGCCGATGACCTTGGCCGCGCGCGCGGCGCGCAGCGTCACCGGCCTGGCCACCGGCATATTGGCCTGCACGTCATCGATGGGGCCGGCTTCGCCGCCGCACACCTGCTGCACCAGCGCGGTGATGTGTTCGATGATGTCCACCGTACGGCCCGGGTCCACCCCGCGCTCGAAACGGTGGCCCGCGTCGGTCGAGAAGTTGAAGCGGCGCGAGCGCCCGGCCACCGCGCGCGGGTACCAGAAGGCCGCCTCGATGTAGATGTTGCTGGTGTCGTCACCCACCGCCGTGGCGTCGCCGCCCATGATGCCGGCGAGCGATTCGACCTGCTGGTCGTCGGCGATCACACCCACCTTGTCGTCCAGGACCACGGTGGTGCCGTTCAGCAGCTTGAGCGACTCACCGGCGCGCGCCCAGCGCACCTGCAGGCCGCCGTGGATCTTGTCGAGGTCGAAGATGTGGGTGGGCTGGCCGTACTCGAACATCACGTAGTTCGAGATGTCCACCAGCGGCGACACGCTGCGCTGGCCGCAGCGTGCCAGCCGGTCCACCATCCACTGCGGCGTGGCGACACGCGGGTTCACCCCGCGCACCACACGGCCGGAGAAACGGCCGCACAGGTCGGTGGCCTCCACCGACACCGGCAGGCGCGTTTCGTGTGCCACCGGCACCACCGGGAAGGCGGTCGCCTTCAGCGGTGCACGTGTCAGCGCCGCCACTTCGCGGGCGATGCCATACACACTCAGGCAGTGCGCCAGGTTGGGTGTGAGCTTGAGGGTGAACAGCGTGTCGTCCAGGTTCAGCCAGGCGCGGATGTCCTGCCCCACCGGCGCATCGGCCGCCAGTTCCAGCAGGCCTTCGTTGCCTTCGCCGATGCCCAGCTCCTTGGCCGAGCACAGCATGCCAAAGCTTTCCACCCCGCGCAGCTTGCCCACCTTGATCTGGAAGGGCTTGCCGTCGGCGCCCGGCGGCAGTTCGGCACCCACCAGCGCACAGGGCACCTTGATGCCCGGCCGCGCATTGGCCGCGCCGCAGACGATGGTCAGCGGTGCGCCCTGCCCGCCTGCTTCCCCGACATTCACCTGGCATACCCGCAGGCGGTCGGCGTTGGGATGCTGCTCGGTGGACAGTATCTCGCCCACCACTATGTTGCTGAAGGCGGGGGCTACGGGGTCCAGTTCCTCGACTTCGAGGCCCGCCATGGTCAGGGTGTCGGCCAGCGCCTGCGTGCCCAGGGCCGGGTCGCAGAAGGCGCGCAGCCAGGATTCCGGAAATTGCATGTTCTCGTTCTCTGTCTTGTTCTGGGGGTCGGGCGGCTTACTGGAACTGGCGCAAGAAGCGCATGTCGCCGTCGAAGAACAGGCGCAGGTCGTTCACGCCGTAGCGCAGCATGGTGAGCCGGTCCGGCCCCATGCCGAAGGCAAAGCCGATGTAGCGCTCGGGGTCCAGCCCCATGTTGCACACCACGTTCGGGTGCACCTGGCCGGAGCCCGCCACTTCCAGCCAGCGGCCGGCGTTGGGGCCGGACTGGAACTGGATGTCGATCTCGGCGCTGGGCTCGGTGAAGGGGAAGAAGCTCGGCCGGTAGCGCAGCACCAGGTCGTCGCTCTCGAAGAAGGTACGGCAGAAGTCGGTGAAGACCACCTTCAGGTCCTTGAAACTCACGTTCTCGCCGATCCACAGGCCTTCGCACTGGTGGAACATGGGCGAGTGGGTGGCGTCGCTGTCGACCCGGTAGGTGCGGCCCGGCGCGATGACACGGATCTCGGGCATGGCCTGGCCGGCATCGATCAGGTTGCGGTATTTCTTGACGTGCTGCACCGCGTGGCGGATCTGCATCGGGCTGGTGTGGGTGCGCAGCAGCAGCGGGGCGGCGGTGGTGCCGCCCTCGACGTAGAAGGTGTCGTGCATGGAACGCGCCGGGTGGTCCTCGGGCGTGTTCAGTGCGGTGAAGTTGAACCAGTCGGTCTCGATCTCGGGGCCGTCGGCCACCGCGAAACCCATGGAGCCGAAGATGCCCTCGATGCGCTCCAGCGTGCGCGACACCGGGTGCAGGCCGCCCTCGCCGCGGCGGCGGCCGGGCAGCGACACGTCGAGCGCCTCGGCCTGCAACTGGCGGTCGAGCTCGGCATCGGCCAGCGCCTGGCGGCGCAGCGCCAGTGCTGCCTCGATCGCCTGCTTGGTGGTGTTGATGACGGCGCCGCGGGTTTTTTTCTCGTCCACCGGCAGCGCGGCCAGGCCCTTCATCAGTTCGGTGATGCGGCCGGCCTTGCCCAGGAACTGGGCCTTGGCGTTTTCCAGGTCGGCCGGCGTGGCGGCGGCGGCAAAACTGCGCTCGGCGCTCTCGACCAGGGCTTCCAATTCGTTCATGCGATTTTTCTTCTGACGCGAAAAATGAAAAAGGGCTAGTGCTTGTAGAAAAGCCCTAGCCCTTGTTCCGGGTGCGCCGGCAGCGGCTGCGAAGCCACCGCCGGCCGTCGAACATCAAGCAGCCAGCTTGGCCTTGACCTGTTCCACGATGCTGGCAAAACCGGCGCGGTCATGCACCGCCAGGTCGGCGAGCATCTTGCGGTCGATTTCGATGGCAGCCTTCTTGAGGCCGTTGGCGAACTGGCTGTAGGTCAGGCCCAGTTCACGGGAAGCCGCATTGATACGGGCGATCCACAGTTGGCGGAACACACGCTTCTTGGTACGGCGGTCACGGTAGGCGTATTGGCCCGCCTTCATCACCGCCTGTTTGGCGATGCGGTAGACGTTGCCACGGCGGCCACGGAAACCCTTTGCAAGGGCGAGAACCTTCTTGTGGCGGGCTCGGGCGGTAACACCACGTTTGACGCGAGGCATATCAGTACTCCTTGTTCGTCAGTTGATCAGAGGCCGGCGAACGGAAGCATTTGTGCGATGTGACCCATATTGGTCTCATGCACTGCAACCGAACCGCGCAGGTGCCGCTTGTTCTTGGTGGTCTTCTTGGTCAAGATGTGACGTTTGAAGGCTTGGCCGCGCTTGACGGTGCCACCCGGACGAACTCGAAAGCGCTTCTTTGCGCTGCTCTTGGTCTTCATTTTGGGCATGTGAATGCTCCTTTATTTGTGCTCGTGAGGCGTTTGCGAGACTTTCGCGAACTTGTTGGCCCCGAGACACTTCTGTGCGGCGCCTTGCGGCACCGCGGCAGCCGGCCGAAACCCGCTGCCATCACCCGACCGGCGCCGAAGCGCCCGCCGGGCAAATTCCTTCTACCTCTACCGCCCCAGCCTCAAGCCGTTGCCGGCGAGGCTTCCGCAGCCGGCTTGGCAGCCTGCTTCTTGCGGCTCGGCGCGATCATCATGATCATCTGCCGGCCTTCGAGCTTGGGGAACTGCTCGATCAAAATCGTGTCGGCGAGATCGGTACGGATGCGCGTGAGCAACGCCATGCCGATCTCCTGGTGCGTGATCTCGCGGCCGCGGAAGCGCAGCGTGATCTTGCACTTGTCGCCCTCTTCCAGGAAGCGGCGGATGTTGCGCATCTTGATGTTGTAGTCGCCATCGTCAGTTCCCGGACGGAACTTGATTTCCTTGATTTCGATGACCGTCTGCTTGGCCTTGGCCTCCGCAGCACGCTTCTGCTCCTGGTACTTGAACTTGCCGTAGTCCATGAGCCGGCACACCGGCGGCGTGGCGGTGGCGGCGATCTCGACTAGGTCGACATCCAGCTCACCCGCCATACGCAGGGCTTCGGTAATGCTCACGATGCCCAGGGGCTCGTTCTCAGGGCCGGACAGGCGCACTTCAGGCGCCATGATCTCGCGGTTCAAGCGGTGTTTGCGCTCTTCGCGGTGGCGGCGGTCACGAAATTCAGTAGCGATGGCTCACATCCTTCATCAAAATGCTACGAAAAGTGTAGCGAATGCCGACGACAGTGCACGCTTCAACAGCGAATTTCCAAGGGGAGGCCAGGAAAGATCAGCTCTTGAGAGCAATGTCGCCTGCGATTTTTTGCGCGAACGCATCGAGGGACATTACGCCGAGGTCTAGGTTACCCCGGGCGCGCACTGCAACGGCGCCGGCCGCCATTTCCTTGTCGCCAACGACGAGGATGTATGGCAGCTTCTGCAATGAATGCTCCCGGATTTTATACGTAATCTTCTCGTTGCGCAGATCCAGCTTGACCCTAAGCCCTTGATCCTGCAATGTTTTAGCAACGCTTCGGGCGTAATCGGCCTGGGAATCGGTGATGTTGAGCACGGAAACCTGCACCGGCGCCAGCCAGGCGGGCAGCGCACCGGCATGGTGTTCGACCAGCATGCCGATAAAACGCTCCAGGCTGCCGACGATGGCGCGGTGCAGCATCACCGGGTGGGCGCGGCCGCTGGTTTCGGTCACATACTCGGCGCCCAGGCGCTCGGCCGTGTTGAAGTCCACCTGGATGGTGCCGCACTGCCAGTGGCGGCCGATGGCGTCGCGCAGGGTGTACTCGATCTTCGGGCCGTAGAAGGCACCGTCGCCGGGCGAGATGACGAAGTCCACGCCCGAACGGCGCAGTGCCTCCATGCAGGCATGTTCGGCCTTGTCCCACAGGGCGTCGGAGCCCACACGGTTCTCCGGCCGGGTCGCCAGCTTGTACAGAACATCGGTAAAACCGAAATCCTGGTACACCGCCTGCAGCTTGGCGGTGAAGGCAACCACCTCGTCGAGGATCTGGTCTTCCGTCACGAAGGCATGGCCGTCGTCCTGGGTGAAACCGCGCACCCGCATGATGCCGTGCAGCGCGCCCGAAGGCTCGTTGCGGTGGCACTGGCCGAATTCGCCATAACGCAGCGGCAGGTCGCGGTAGCTGCGCAGGTCGCTCTTGAAGATCAGCACATGGCCGGGGCAGTTCATCGGCTTCAGCGCGTACTCGCGCTTTTCCGACTCGGTCACGAACATGTTGTCGCGGTAGTTCTGCCAGTGGCCGGTTTTTTCCCACAGGCCCTTGTCGAGGATCTGCGGGCCCTTGACCTCCTGGTAGCCGGTGTCGCGGTAGACCTGGCGCATGTACTGCTCCACCGCCTGCCACACGGCCCAGCCCTTGGGGTGCCAGAACACCACACCCGGCGCCACGTCGTCGATGTGGTACAGGTCGAGCTCCCGGCCCAGGCGGCGGTGGTCGCGCTTCTCGGCCTCCTCGATGCGCTTCACATAGGCTTCGAGGTCCTTCTTGTCGGCCCAGGCGGTGCCGTAGATACGCTGCAGCTGCTCGTTCTTGGCGTCGCCGCGCCAGTAGGCGCCGGCCAGCTTGGTGAGCTTGAAGACTTTCAGGAAACGTGTGTTGGGCACGTGCGGGCCGCGGCACATGTCCACGTATTCCTGGTGGTAGTACAGGCCCATGGCCTGCTCGTCGGGCATGTCTTCGACCAGGCGCAGCTTGTAGTCCTCGCCGCGCTGGGTGAACACGTCGATCACCTCGGCACGTGGTGTCATCTTCTTGACCACGTCGTAGTCCTGCGCGATGAGGTCCTTCATGCGCTTCTCGATCGCCGCCATGTCCTCGGGCGTGAACGGGCGCTCGTACGAAATATCGTAGTAGAAGCCCTCGTCGATCACCGGGCCGATGACCATCTTGGCCGTCGGGTACAGCTGCTTGACGGCGTGGCCCACCAAGTGGGCGGTGGAGTGGCGGATGATCTCCACACCCTCGGCATCACGCGGCGTGATGATCTGCAGCCTGGCATCGTGGTCGATGATGTCGCTGGCATCGACCAGCCGGCCATCGACCTTGCCGGCGACGGTCATCTTGGCCAGCCCCGGGCCGATGGACTGGGCGACCTCGGCGACGGACACCGGGCCGGGGTACTCGCGCTGCGAGTTGTCGGGGAGCGTGATGTGGATCATGGTGCGGAAGCAGGCAAATGGAAAGGCAGGAGCGGAAAACAAAAAAGCGCGGAAGGTCCGCGCTTTTGGGGTGGGTGCAGTCTGGAGCGGGCGCGAACAGATACGGCCTCAGCGGCCGGCGGAGGTCTCCGTCGTAGTTCGCGGTGTCATAACCAGGGTGCCTTTCTCGCTCTTGCTGGGATTGATCCGGCGATTTTACATGGCCCTTGAAAAAACCCGGCACAAGGCCGGGTTCCTCCTGAGCGCCGGGCCGGATCAGTGGAACTGCTCTTCCTCGGTAGACCCCGTCAGCGCCGTCACGCTCGACTTGCCGCCCTGGATGGCCGTGGTCACGTCATCGAAGTAGCCGGTGCCCACCTCCTGCTGGTGCGACACGAAGGTGTAGCCGCGCTCGCGGGCCGCGAATTCGGGCTCCTGCACCTTCTCGACATAGGCCGACATGCCGCGCTTCACGTAGTCCTGCGTCAGGTCGAACATGTTGAACCACATCGAGTGGATGCCGGCCAGGGTGATGAACTGGAACTTGTAGCCCATGGCGCCCAGCTCGCGCTGGAACTTGGCGATGGTGGCGTCGTCCAGGTTCTTCTTCCAGTTGAAGGACGGCGAGCAGTTGTAGGCCAGCAGCTTGCCCGGGTGCACCTTGTGCACGGCTTCGGCGAACTTGCGGGCGAATTCCAGGTCGGGCGTGCCGGTTTCGCACCACACGATGTCGGCATAGTGGGCGTAGGCGATGCCGCGCGAGATGGCCTGGTCGATGCCGTTGCGCACGCGGTAGAAACCTTCGTCGGTGCGCCAGCCCTTCAGGAATTCCTTGTCGTTCTCGTCGTGGTCGCTGGTCAGCAGGTCGGCGGCTTCGGCGTCGGTGCGGGCGATGACCAGGGTGGGCACACCGCACACGTCGGCCGCCATACGCGCGGCGATGAGCTTCTGCACCGCTTCGCCGGTGGGCACCAGCACCTTGCCGCCCATGTGGCCGCATTTCTTGACCGAGGCCAGCTGGTCCTCGAAGTGCACCCCGGCGGCGCCGGCCTTGACCATGGCCTTCATCAGCTCGAAGGCGTTGAGCACACCGCCGAAGCCGGCCTCGGCATCGGCCACGATGGGCGCGAAGTAGTCGATGTGGCCTTCGTCCTCGGCGTTGCCGCCCTTGGCCCACTGGATCTCGTCGGCGCGGCGGAAGCTGTTGTTGATGCGCTCGACCACCGTGGGCACCGAGTCCACCGGGTACAGCGACTGGTCCGGGTACATGGTGGCGTAGCCGTTGTTGTCGGCCGCGACCTGCCAGCCCGACAGGTAGATGGCCTTGATGCCGGCCTTGACCTGCTGCATGGCCTGCCCACCGGTCAGCGCGCCCAGGGTGTGCACGTAGTCCTCGGTGTGCAGCAGGTCCCAGAGCTTCTCGGCACCGCGGCGCGCCAGAGTGTGCTCGATCGGGAAGGAGCCGCGCAGGCGAACCACGTCGGCGGCGCTGTAGCCACGCTTGATGCCTTTCCAGCGCGGGTTGGTCGCCCAGTCCTTTTCGAGCGAGGCAATCTGCTGCTCGCGGCTGAGCTGTTCGGTGATGGTGTGGGCCATGGTGCGGACTCCTGTGGGGTTGGTGCGGAGGTTGAGGGAACTTCGGGGCCGCTTTTTGTTGCGGCCTTGGGATCCACTGTAGGCAGGCACCCGCCAGCACGGGAATTTCAGGTCTTATACAAGACAACTATTTTTATCAATAAAATCAATGAGTTACTAAACAATTTCTCAATATGGAATTCGTTTTCTTGTATTGAGAAATTTTGCTGCGTCGCATCAATTAAATATTTCACAATACAAAACGACCAGGGCGCAGGCGAAAAATGCCGCTGAAGGCGGCCAGAACCGCACCACGGCGGTGCCGCCCGTCACCGCCGCCCCGCCCCTTGTCCGCCCCGTCCCAAATCCCGACGCTCCATCGCCACAAACGGCTGGTAAAAGTCGTGCTTTCGCTTGGAAACGCGTTTTTTCTCCAGTAGCATGCGGGCAGCCAGTGCGGAGACGGTTTCTCGCTGGTGAATAAGACCAACTTCTTTAGGAATCGATCACATGGCAACTGCGAAAAAAGCGCCGGCGAAAGCACCGGCCAAGAAGGCCGCCCCCGTAAAGGCTGCCGCCCCCGCCAAGACGGCTGCGGCCAAGGCACCGGCCGCCAAGAAGGCACCGGCCGCCAAGCGCACACCGAACCCGGCCTTCATGAAGGCCCTGACGCCCAGCCCGGCGCTGGCAGCCGTGGTGGGTACCACCCCCCTGCCCCGCACCGAGATCGTCAGCAAGCTGTGGACGTACATCAAGAAGCACGACCTGCAGGACAAGGCCAACAAGCGCAACATCAACGCCGACGACAAGCTGAAGGCCATCTTCGGCAAGCCCCAGGTCTCGATGTTCGAGCTCGCCGCCCTGATCGGCAAGCACGTCAGCTGAAGCGACCTCCCGCCCCCCCGAAAAAGCCGGCTCCGCCGGCTTTTTTCATGCCACCATGGCGGAACCTGTCCTCCCAGGAGATCGTCGATGTCCCGCGTCACCCGGTATGGGATCGCAGCAGTCCTCCTGATGGCGCTGGCCGCGCCCATCCAGGCCCAGGTCCAGGAACAGGCCACGCAGCAGGTGGTGGATATTCCCACCCGGCCCGGGGTGACGCAGCGC
>JAZJYT010000088.1:0-12315 GCA_040390235.1 Pseudomonadota bacterium
GGCCTACTGCCCCATCCACACATCCCCCACCGCGTCGGCCAGCCGCGCGAACACCGGTTCCTCGCGGTCGCCGCAGGGGCCGTCGGCGCCCCGCGCCTGCACGGTGGCGATGTCCTGGCCGGTCTGGGTGTCCTGCAGCGCGGCCTTGGCGGTGACGATGTGGTGGCCGGTGCTGGCGCAGACTTCCCGGGGCGCGTCGGTGTCGATGGCCAGGCTCACCGCATACCGGGTGGGCCAGGGCGCACCGCTGGCCGGCTTGACGACAAAACCGTAGTCGGCCAGGGCCTGCGACAGCTCGGCCGCGAAGGGCGAGCCGGCCGGCACCGAGAGTTCGCGCGGGCCGGGTTCGACCTCGGCGCGGCGCACCGTCTGGGCCTGGGCCTGGGCCTGGGCCGCGGCGGCCACCAGCAGCGTGGTGGCCAGCACGGCTCGCCAGGAATACCGCGGCGCGGCGGGGCAGGGGGAAAGGCGCATGGTGGGGTGCGGGACAACGGTGCGGGCGAGGATAACGCAAGCCCTGCACCCGGCCGCGCCTGGCCTGGCCTAGCGCCAGTGCGGCGGCATCTGCGCCATCAGCAGGCGGAAGGTGCCCCGCAGCTCGGTCCGGGAGTGCATCGTGGTGTAGTCCTGGTGGAAACGCTGCTCGTTGCGCATCCGGTGGTTCTGCGGCGCCGCCAGCACGTCGAAGAAGTAGGGGCAGACCTGCTTGAAATAGTAGGCATGCTCCTCGTTGAAGAAATACCGCGGCGCCAGGCCCAGGGGCACGCCCTGCACGAGCGGGGTGCCGAACTTCTGCTGGTGGTACAGCACCTGCTCCAGGGCCTTCTGGCGGAAGTCGGTGGTGCGCACGGTCTGGTTCTTCTTCTTGTGGGCCTGGGCATGCCCGCCGTCGTCGAAAACGACCCGCCCCGTGCCCAGCATCGGATTCTTGGTGTGGATGTCCGCGAAATACTCGCACATGTCCAGTGCGGTCGGCTTGCCGATCGAGGGGAACTGCGTGCCGCGCGCCCGCATGAAGTTGGCGATGAGGTGCAGGGTCGCGGTGCCCACGGGGTTGGTGATGTTCTGGCTGCCCGATCCGTGCGAGCCGGGCATGCGGATGTAGTGGATGCGCTTGGACATCGACTCGGGCGCCTCGACGAACTTGAACGGAAAATTGGGCGCGCCCTTGACACCCTGGTCCTCGTTCTCCATGAGGATCGCCTGGTAGCTCTTCAGGTTGGGGTTGTCGTCCAGGTGCTCGGCGCCCGCGTGCGGCACCAGCGACTGGTGCACCGGATCCAGCACGATCATGTTGACCGTGATGTGGCGTGTCGTGGGGTCGGTATAGAGCCGGTGGGCGATCATGTGGCACAGGATCGCGCCGCGGCTGTGCCCCGTCATGTTCACCACGTCCGGCAGCGGCGCCAGCTTCTTGATCGCCGCGATGGTCGCTTCCAGCTTGTCGTTCATGCCCCAGCCGACCAGGCCATTGAACTTGTTGTCGAACCAGCCCTTGCGGGTTCCCGGGCCGTCATTGATGAGGCCGCCGCTGCCGCATGCCTTCCCCAGCACGGCGATGGTGTTGTTCTCCTCCTCGTGTACATGGCTGGTGCCGATGCAGAACACACTGAAGATATTGGTGCGGCTCTGCGCCAGCGCCGCGAAAGCCTTCATGCGCTGAAGATCGTCTCGGTTTCTGCTCATCGTTTCACTGCCCGGTAGGTTGCCCGCACGTCACGGGTGCGCAAAACATCCTAGGTTATTTCGATGTTTTTGGCGGTCTTTTGCGCGGGCCTTGCGTGGGCACAAGCTCCACACAAGACCCACCCGGCACGGCCCCGGCACCCGCTGCCGCGCCGGTGCGGGCGCGGCCGGCCGGCCGAGGCTCCGGCCGGCGCGGGTGTTCAGCTCGGCCGTGGGGTGGGCAGTGGGTCTGGCAGTGGGTCCGGCAGGGGGGCCGCCAGCGGGTCCACCAGGGGGCCGAGCAGGTACAGCAGCTGCGCCTTGGCCTCCGGCCATTCGCCGGCCGCCATGCTGTACATCACCGTGTCGCGGATGGTGCCGTCGCGGCGCGCCTGGTGGCCGCGCAGCACACCGTCCTTCCTGGCGCCCAGGCGCTCGATGGCGCGCTGCGAGGCGAAGTTGAAGTTGTCGGTGCGCCAGCCCACGGTGCGGCAGCCCAGCGTCTCGAAGGCGTGGGTCAGCAGCAGCAGCTTGGCCGTGGTGTTGACGTGGGTGCGCTGCCGGCTCTTGGCGTACCAGGTGTAGCCGATCTCCAGCCGCCCGATGGCCGGCACGATGTCATGGAAACCGCTGTGGCCCAGCACCTCGCCGGTGGCCGTGTCGGTCACCGCGAAGGAGAAGCGGTGGCCTTCGGCGCGGCCCTTCAGGGCGGCCTCGATGTAGGCGCGGGTCTGCTCCGGTTCGGGCACCGAGGTGACACGCAGCGTCCACAGCGCGCCATCGGCGGCCGCGGCGCGCAGGCCGGCCTCGTGTTCCAGCGCTAGAGGCAGCAGCGTCACGCCATGGGCGGACAAGGTGACGGGTTCGACGAAATGGGGCATGCCCCGTATTCTGCCGCGTCAGCAACGACCCAGGAACACCGCAGAACCGGCTTTGCCGGGCTGCTGGTGTTGCCCCCGGAGGGGGGGTGGCGAAGACACGAAGTGCGCAGCCTGGGGGAGAGCCCAGCTACCTATTTCTTGAATTCATGAAAACGAGTTTCTCGAACAGGGTCACGTCCTGCTCGTTCTTCAGCAGTGCACCCACCAGCGGGGGCACGGCCACCTTGTCGTCCTTGCCCTGCAGCACCTCGGGTCCGATGTCCTCGGCCACCAGCAGCTTGAGCCAGTCGATCAGCTCCGAGGTGCTGGGCTTCTTCTTCAGCCCCGGCAGGCCGCGCACCTCGTAGAAGGTCTTCAGGGCCGCGGCCAGCAGTTCGCGCTTCAGGCCGGGGAAATGCACGTCGACGATTTTCTGCATCGTCTCGGCGTCGGGGAATTTGATGTAGTGGAAGAAGCAGCGGCGCAGGAAGGCGTCGGGCAACTCCTTCTCGTTGTTGGAGGTGATGAAGACCAGCGGGCGGCGCGTGGCCTTGACCAGCTCGCGGGTCTCGTAGCAGTAGAACTCCATGCGGTCGAGTTCGCGCAGCAGGTCGTTGGGGAACTCGATGTCGGCCTTGTCGATCTCGTCGATCAGCAGCGCCACCGGTTCGTCGGCCGTGAAGGCCTGCCACAGCACACCCTTGACGATGTAGTTGTGGATGTTTTTCACCCGCTCGCCCGCGTCGCCACCGGCCACGCCCGCCATCTGGCTGTCGCGCAGGCGGCTCACCGCGTCGTACTCGTACAGGCCCTGCTGGGCCTTGGTGGTGGACTTGATGTGCCACTGCAGCAGCGGCATGCCGAGCGCGCCGGCGACCTCCTCGGCCAGCATGGTCTTGCCGGTGCCGGGTTCGCCCTTGACCAGCAGGGGGCGCTTGAGGGCGATGGCGGCGTTGACCGCCAGCATCAGGTCCTGCGTGGCGACGTAGTGATCGGAGCCCTGGAATTTCATGGTCGGCAAGAAGTCGGCGGATGGGAGGGAGAAGGAGGGCGGCCCGGAGGCCGGCGCCGGCGGGCAGCAACCATGCCGCCACGCTGGCTATAATCAAAGGTTGATTCGAAGTCTGAACCTCCACCAGATTGTGCGCGCAAAATGAATAAGCTGTTGACCACGATGTACGCCTTGGGTATTGCCGCTGTCGCTACCCTGGCACCGGTCGTCCATGCCCAGGAAGTCAAGGGCGATGCCAAGGCCGGCGAGAAGAAGATCGACATGTGCCTCGGGTGCCACGGCATCATCGGCTACCAGTCCAGCTTCCCCGAGGTCTACAAGGTTCCCAAGCTCACCGGGCAGAACGGCAAGTACCTGACCAACGCGCTCGGCGCCTACCGCAGCGGCGACCGCAAGCACCCGTCCATGCGCGGCGTCGCCGCCAGCCTGACCGACCAGGACATCGCCGACGTCGCCGCCTACTACGAGCAGCACGGCAAGGAAGCCGGCACGCCCGCCCTGCCGGCCAAGCCGACGCGCGAACCCAGCGCCCAGGTCGATGCGCTGCTGAAGAAGGGGGTGTGCTTCTCCTGCCACGGCACCAACTTCTCGACCCCGATCGACCCGTCCTACCCCAAGCTGGCCGGCCAGAACGCCGACTACCTGTTCGTGGCGCTGAAGTCCTACAAGACCGAGAACAACCCCCATTTCGGCCGCTCCAACGGCGTCATGGGCGGCGTGGCCAAGCAGTTCTCCAACAACGAACTCAAGGAGCTGGCCAACTACATCGGCTCGCTCGACGGCGAACTCAAGACGGTGCCGGAATCGCGTTTCCACGGCTCCGGCCGCTGAGCGTTTCTTCGCTCCGGCAGAAACAAACCGCCTTCGGGCGGTTTTTTCATGGGTGGCAGCTTTCGGCACCGCTGAGGTGAGGTCGCGCTTCGGAGGAGGCCGGCGGGGTACCGAAGCACTACCAAAACGCCCCTGAAGCGCTACCGAAGCCGCCCGAAACGGGTGTTCCACCTTGGCGCGGATGCTCGCCTTGATCTTCTCTACCTTCTCGATCAGTCCCTGCGCCGGGTGCGCCTTGTTCAGCGCCCGGCGCTTGGACGGTTTCATGGCGATGTGCCAGCGGACACCCGGCTTTGCATCCGGGCGCTTGCCCACGCCCTGGTAGCCCGCGTCACCGTGACCTTCTCTCTCTTGGCCGCGCAGCAGGCTGTTGCCTTCGGTGACGTCGCCCACGTCGCCCACGTGGCCCGCGCGGCGCCGCGCACGGTGTGCACCAGGCCGGAGTCGGCATTTACCCTTGCTTGCGGGTCTTCTTCGTGCTCAGGTTCAGCCGGCTTGCTTCATGGGCGTCAAGCATGCCTGAGCAAGCAGACGCATGCCATACGCGATGGGGAGTTTTGTAGGATGTCCCTCACCATTGCTGCCGAGTAGGCCCGAGTAGGCTTTACTCGCGCAACTCCCCGAGCACCCGGGGTTCTTCTCGAAGAAATTCGCCAACTCTTAATTGATATCTCGCTTGGCTTATATCAATCCCATTAAAACCGCCCAACTCCGTCGAACCAAATGCACCAACGGGCTCAAAAATAAAACTCTCAAAGGGTAAGGAAATTGGATCCGTTTGCCCCAGAGTTGGAATCAAATTAACGACGGCATACATCTTTGGGTTAAAGCTTAGATTCTCAAACATTAGTCCAAAAAATTTCGGTGACTCCGGAACAACACAAAAAGACACGCGAGCCAAGTTAAAAATATGTTGGTAAGAGCGACACATGAAAGTCCCCATGTACTGCGACCAAGCAGTAATGAGAACGTTTGGCGGTGTATCGACAACACGCCAATCCAATCCAGTTTCTATGAAGCACGGAAACCAATATCGCTTCGTGGCGTCGCTCGGAAGCCGCCCATCACCGGAGGGACACTGGGTAAGGTCTTGCTTCGCCGTCTGTAAAAGGCCCGACCGCGACTTTGTAATGCCGAACATCAAAGGCGCATCAACACCATAGGCAACAGATGTGCTGATTTGATCGGGTGCAGCTGAAGTTTTGGTTTCGGAGTCACTCCCTCCGCCGCCGCATGCTCCCAATAAGCAAACCGTTAGGAACGTCAGAAATATTTCAAGGAACGGATGGCTGTCTCGCACCGTGGACCGGGACAAAGGTGGCATAGGTGCTCCCCAAAACTAAAGGAAGGATTTTACTACCGCCGAGCTAAAAAGGGTCTGCAAAACTGGTCGCAACAGGACTGACTCAGAAAGCACTTGGCCAAGAAAATGGCAGACATGATTCAGATTACAGCGGGCCTGGACCCGCTGGCCAAGAGGACTCGCAAGGAAGTCATTCTCGACACGCCTCGAAGCTGGTTGGCTCGGTGATTTGACTGGGTACCGCGCCAGGACAGCCAAAGACAGGCGGGAAAATTCAGCCCCGACCCGGCGAGATCGGCCTGGCGTGCAACTCAACCATGAGCGCCCGCAAATAGCCACGACGGCCCCCCTCCACCCCCAGAGGCCGGTGGGGTACTCGGGGCTTGGGAAATCAAGAAGAGAGTCGCCGCAGGCGACGGAATGACATTCCCTTGCCCCGAGTACCCCGCCGGCCTTCGCCGAGACGCTACCCCGAAACGTGAACAATGCCGCGCCCGGAAGCGCGACCGAAGCCCCCCGGAGCGCGGCTCAGTCCAGCGTGATGTTCGCCTTGCGGATCACGTCGCCGAAGCGCTTGGACTCGCTCTGGATGAACTGGTTGAACTGCTCGCGTGTCTGCGGGAAGGGCTCGTAGCCGAAGCTGGCGAATTTTTCCAGCACCTCGGGCGTCGCCAGGGCGGTCTCGATATCGTGCTTGATCTTGTCCGTGGTGGCCTTGGGCAGTCCCGGCGGCACGGCGATGGCGTTCCAGCCGGTCACCTCGAAGCCGGCCGGCCCGCCGGACTCGGCCACGGTGGGCACGTCGGCAAAACCCGCCACGCGTTTCGGTGCGGCCACCGCCAGCAGGCGGATCTTGCCGGCGCGGTACAAGGGGCCGGCGGTGCCGCTGCTGCCCAGGGCAAAGGCCAGTTCGTTGTTGGCCACGGCGGTGTAGAGCTGCGAAGTCTCCTTGTAGATGACATGCTCCATCTGCGTGCCGGTCATCGACTTCAGCAGCTCCGAGCCCAGGTGCACCGGGTTGCCCACCGACCAGGAGCCGTAGTTGAGCTTGCCTGGGTGCGCCTTGGCGTCGGCGATCAGGTCGGCCATGCTGTGGTACGGGCTGTTGGCCGCCACCGTCACGAAAAAGTAGGTGCGGAACAGCGGCAGCAGCGGGTCGAAGTCGGCCTTGGCGTCGTAGGGCAGCTTCTTGAACAGGGCCGGGTAGGCGGCCAGGTGCACGTTGTCCAGCTGGATCATGTCGGTGCCGTCCTTGGCGCCGCGCTTGAAGGCGTCGATGGCGATGAAGCCGTTGCCGCCCGGCTTGTTGTCCACCACCACCGGCTGGCCCCAGGTGCGCGAGAGCTTGTCGGCCACCAGCCGCGCCGTGCCGTCGGGCCCGCCACCGACAGGGAAGGGGTTGATGATGCGCACCGGGCGCGTGGGGAAGTTGGTTGCCGGCTGTGCCTGCGCGGCAACGCTGCCGGCCAGTCCCGCGGTGGCGAGCAGGCCCAGCGCCAGGGTGCGGCGCAGGGTGCTGGCGGGGGCGTTGGCAGGGTTCTGGTTGTTGTCTTGCATGGTTGTCTCTTTGGGGAAAAGCGCTACACGTCGAAGAATACTGTTTCCTGGGGCCCCTGCATGTGGATGTCGAAGCGGTAGACCACCCGCCCACCTTGCTCGCTGCGCCGGGCCAGCAGGGTGCCGCGGCGCTCCGCCGGCACCGACTGCAGGGCCGCGTCCTGGGCATTGGCCTCGGCCTCGTCGGCGAAGTAGATGCGGGTGAAGGCGTGCAGCAGCATGCCGCGCATGGCCACGATCACCTGGATGTGCGGCGCCTCGCCCGGTGCGGCGGCGCCGGGCTTGACGCTGTCGAAGAAGAAACGCGCCTGCGGGTCGGTGCCCGTGCCGGTGCGGCCGAAACCGCGGAAACCCGAGGCGGACAAGGCGTCGCGCGGCTGGTCCGACGGCGGGGCGTAGTGGCCGGCGGCATCGGCCTGCAGAATCTCGATCAGCGCATCGGGAATCGGCTGGCCGTCGCCGTCGTAGACCACGCCTTCCAGGCGGATGTGCTCGCCCGCCGCATGCGGCAGGGCCACCGTGTGGTCGAACACCTGGGAAAAGTCGTAGCCGTACTGCCGCGCCGTCACACAGTAGGCGAAGTAGGGGCCGACGGTTTGCGACGGGGTCTGTCCGAAGCTTTCGCGCAGGCCGGCCATCAGGGGAGTGGTTGTCATGTCCGTGTGTCTCCGGTGCTCAGCGCGGCTGCTCGAACGGGGTTTCCGCGGCGCCGCGCAGCACCATGTCGAACTGGTAGCCCAGCGCGTAGCCTTCCTCGGTGAGGTCCAGGCTGAAGTCGGCCACCAGCCGGTTGCGTGCCTTTTCGGGCGTGCCCTGGAAGATCGGGTCGTACTGCAGCAGCGGGTCGCCGGGGAAATACATCTGCGTCACCAGCCGGCTGGCCAGGTGCTGGCCGAACAGCGACAGATGGATGTGCTGCGGCCGCCAGCCGTTGGCGTGGTTGCCCCAGGGGTAGGCCCCGGGCTTGATGGTCAGGAAGCGGTAGCGGCCCTCGTCATCGGTCAGGCAGCGGCCGGCGCCCAGGAAGTTGGGGTCCAGCGGCGCGTCGTGCTGGTCGGCCTTGTGTACGTAGCGGCCGCAGGCGTTGGCCTGCCACAGCTCCACCAGGGTGTTGCGCACCGGGCGGCGGCGCTCGTCCAGCACCTGGCCGGCGAGAATCATACGTTCGCCGATCGGCTCGCCGTTGCGCCGCGCGTTGCGGGTCAGGTCGTGGTCCAACGCGCCCACGTCCTCATGGCCGTAGACCGGCTGGGCCATCTCGCCGAGCGCGGCCTTCAGCGGCACCAGCGGCCTGGTCGGGCCGCGTTTGGCGGTGGACTGGTAGGGCGGATAGAGGTAGGGGGAATGGCTGTCCCAGTCGCGGGGCGTCATGCCCGAGGGCGTGGTGGTGCTGGCCGGAGCATCCTGGGTCTTGGTGAGCATCGTCGTGTCTCCTTCGTGCCGCGTGGGCGGTAGGGTTGCCACTCTAGTCCCCGGTTTGTATGATGTAAATTGACGATTTTCGGTATTAGTATTACCAATGGCTATGAAAATACCCGCCGTGTCTGCTGCCGTGCCTGGTATGGCCGCCGTGCCGGTGGATGCCGGCACGGGTGCCTTCACGCGCAACGTGCAGCTGCGCCACCTGCGCTGCCTGGTCGCCGTGGCCCAGGAACGCCACCTGGCGCGTGCCGCCGCGCGGCTGGCGCTGAGCCAGCCGGCCATCTCCAAGACGCTGGCCGAGCTCGAAACCCTGGCCGGCACCCGGCTGGTGGAGCGCGGCGGCGCCGGCCGCCGGGGGGTGCACGGCCTGACCGCCGCCGGCGAACAGCTGCTGGCCCAGGCGCTGCGGGTGCTGGAAGCGGTCGATGCCGGCGGGCGCATCCTGGCGCCGGCGGCCGGCGCCGGGCTGGAACGCCTGCGCATCGGCGCCCTGCCCAGCGTGTCGCCGGCCCTGCTGCCCGCGGTGCTGGTGCGCCTGCGCGAGCGTCGGCCCGGCCTGCAGGTGATCGTGCGCACCGCGACCAACGCGGTGCTGCTGGATGAGTTGCGCGCCGGCGAACTCGACGTGGTGGCCGGGCGCATGAGCGACCCGCGGCTGATGGCCGGCCTGAGCTTCGAGCTGCTCTACAACGAGCCGCTGGCCTTCGTGGTGCGGCCGGGGCATCCGCTCGACACCGCAGCGCGCCGTCCCCGGCCGTCGCCCGCCCGGGTGCTGGACTACCCGCTGGTGGTCTACGGCGAAGGCACGATCCCGCGCCACCATACCGAGCGTTTCTTCGCGGCGCTGGGCCTGGTGTTGCCGCCTCAGGCATTGCAGACACTCGATGGCGCGCTGGCCCGGCAGCTGGTACTGCGCACCGACGCAGTGTGGATCACGCCCCTGGGCGCGGCGCGCGCCGACATCGACGGCGGGCAACTGGCCCGCTTGCCCATAGACACCACCGGCACCGGGGAGCCGGTGGGCCTGCTGCTGCGCAGCGATGCGGCGCAGTCGGCCGCGGCGGAGGAACTGGCGCTGCTGCTGCGGGCGGCGGCGCGTCAGGGGGAGGGTGGGATTGGACGGAAGAGTCCGGCCTTGGCGAAGTAGCGCTCAGCCCCAGGACCGGGTAAGCAGTTCGTCCATCGCGTCGGTGATCTGCTGCCCCTGTGCGACCAGTGTGCCGGCGTATTCGCCCAACTGGTCGATGGCGACCGAAACCGTGTCCAGCGGATGCAGTACCACGGCGATTCCGTCGATATCGAATGCCGGGTTCATGCGGGTTCCGGCAAGGGGAGCGCCGGACGGAAGGGCACTACGCAGCACCAGCGGCACCACCACCCGGCGGCGATAGCGGTCGAACTGGGCCGACTGAACCACCACCACGAACGGGATGGCATGCTTTTGCGCGCCCTTGTTGCGATGGACGTCGAACTGCGCCATGCGCCTGCTACAGGGTGGAATGTTCGTCGGCGAAAGAGCCTAGCTGCTCTTCCACTGTGTTCCATCCCTCGGAACAGGCATCAGCCCACTTGCGGTGGTTCAGTGCCTGCTGGGCACTACGGCCACGGCGCGCTTCCTCGAGTTCCGCCATTTCCTGCGGGGAAATGATGTAGGCCGCGGTACGCCCGTGCCGGGTAATGGTGATGGGCTCGCGCTGCGCCGAGTCGAGCAGTTGGCCGAAGCGGTTTTGTGCCTCGACTGATGTGACGATGATCATGGAGGCTCCGAACTGGCTAGGTTGTACAGTTTAGCTAACCTGGCCAATTCTTGCATGCAGCCAATTCTGTGCTGTTTTTCCTTGCCTCAGTTCCCCGACACCAGCTTGAGCCCGATGACACCCGCCAGGATGAGCAGGATGCAGAGGATGCGCAGCGGCGCGGCGGAATCGCCCATCAGCGCCATGCCGATGATCGCGGTGCCCGCTGCGCCGATACCGGTCCACACCGCGTAGCCGGTGCCCATGGGCAGGGTGCGCATCGCGAACGACAGCAGCACCACACTCGACAGGCCGGCGCCGACGGTGAACAAGGAGGGCAGCAGGCGCGTAAAACCGTCGGACGACTTCATGGCGAAGGCGAAGGCGATTTCGAGCAGGCCGGCGATGCCGAGCAGGGTCCAGGCCATGGGGGGCGGGTCCGTTCCGGGGGGCGAAGACGGCTTCAGGCCCTGGCGGCCGTGGCCGTGGCCGCCGTTGCCGTTGCGGCAGGCACCGAGCGGAAGCTGATGCCCAGGCGGTTGAAGGCGTTCATCAGGCCGATGGCGTAGGTCAGGTCGGCCAGTTCCTTCTCGCTGAACTCGGCGGCCGCCGCGGCGTAGTCCGCATCGGGCACGCCGGTCTCGGCCACGCGGGTGACGCTTTCGGCCCAGGCCA
This sequence comes from Pseudomonadota bacterium, assembly GCA_040390235.1. Lineage (GTDB taxonomy): Bacteria > Pseudomonadota > Gammaproteobacteria > Burkholderiales > Burkholderiaceae_C > Xylophilus. The sequence continues at coordinate 11,062 of JAZJYT010000088.1, forward strand.
GGGCGACACGCTCGCGGGTGCTGAACACGGCACCGGCCTCGTGCCACACCGGCACCAGCACCAGCTTGTCAATCGCCAAGCCGGCCTTGAGCAGGTCGCGGGAGTGCATGTCGATGCAGAAGGCGCAGCCGTTGATCTGCGATACCCGCAGGTACACCAGGTCGACGAGTTCCTTGGGCAGGCCGCTTTTCAGGACCGCGACGTACACGGCGCCGAAGGCCTTGTAGACATCGGGCGAAACCTTGGCGTAGTCGATGCGGTTGGTCATGGTGGAATCCTTGGGTTGTGATGGGAAGGACTTGATGGTCCCGCATCTTGGCCCAGGCGGAAAGACCCAAGATCTGTCTTTTGGAGTGAACCATGATCGCACCCCATGCCATGCCCGGCTCCCCCGAAGGAGCGCGCATGCGCCGTCAGCGCACCGGCAGGAAGCGCAGCAGTTCGACCGCCAGGTAGCCCTGGAAGTAGCCGATCACCGCGCGGCGGTGGCGTTCGGTGGTGAAGGTGGCGAGCAGGTCGAGCCGGCCGATGACCTTGCCGAACTCGCGCTCGAAGCTCAGGTTGCGGCCGCCGTCGCCGATCTCGTCGGCCAGCAGCAGCAGGCCGCCGCTGGCCGGGTCGTGGCGGTGGGCCAGCATCCACACCAGGATCTCGATGTTGCGCGCGCAGTTGTAGATGTACTGCGGATCGATCTGGTCGGTGATAAAGAACTCGGTGCGCCCGCCGTGCGCGGTGATGAGCATGTCGGCGGTGGCGTAGACCAGCGCGCCCACCCGGTCGCCGCGGAACTGCGGCGTGAGCGCCCAGGCCATGGCGTCGATGTCGCGTTTGCCCTGCAGGTCGGGCCAGGGCGCGTGGTGTTCCACCGCATCGCGCACCCGGAAGGCGGCGGCCTGCGCGCTGGCCGCGCCCGTCTTGCGCCACTGCGCCGGGTTGCGGGCATACAGCTTGTCCATCAGCAGGTACAGGCTGTCGAGGTTGGCACGCATGGCCAGCGTGGCGAGACGGTCGCTGGTGGTCTGCGCCAGTTCTTGCGCCGACGGTTCGGTGGTGGGCACCACGCCGTGGGTGGGCGCCACCGGGGCGGCGCAGCCCGCCAGCAGCAGGGCCGCCAGCCCCATCAGCGCCGCCCGGGCCGCGGTCAGGGCACCAGTGCGGTGGGCGGATGTGGCGGAGGGCGGCAATGGGCGAGGCACGCCGCATTATCGGGGTGCCCAGGCCCTGGTCTCGCTATGTCACAGGTGACAGGATGCA
>JAZJYT010000088.1:12415-26666 GCA_040390235.1 Pseudomonadota bacterium
GCATGGGTTGCCTGGCCTCTCCTGAAGCGCTACCGGAGGCTGGCTTCAGCCCCGGTCAGTCCCGCGTTGCCCGGCGCTGCACACACGCCACGTAGGCATCGCCATCCGGCGGCCGGCCGGCGCGCTGGCTTTCCCACAGCATGCTGCCCAGGCACTCCATGGCGGCATGGTGGGCCTCCAGCAGCGAGCCCTTGCGGGCGGCCAGCAGCTCCACCGCCTGGCGGATGCCGCGCGGCTGGTCGATGCTGCACTGCTCGCTGATGGACAGGTGCATGGACAGGTGCAGGAACGGGTTCTCGCGCCCGCCGGCGCTGTCGTCGTAGACCCGGGCCACCGCCGCATCGGCATCGGCCAGGTCGGCGTGGTACTCGGGGTGCTCGGCGATCCACAGGGCGGCCAGGGTTTCGATGGCTTCCATCGGCTGGCCAGCCTGGGCCTTGGCGTGGACCGCGCAGAAAAAACGGCGGACTTCCTGTTGGGAGGGCTGGAACATGGCGCCGAGCCTAGCAGGGCCGGCCGCCTGTCGGCCCGCCACCCCCGGAAAAGCCCGTACGCCGGGCGCCGTCTTGCGCTGCCCGCCCTCCCGGTCTTCCTGCGCTGCCTTCAGCTGCGGCGCATGCCCAGCGCCAGCACCAGCACGCCGGCCACCACCGCGCCCACGCTGAGCCACTGCGGCACGTTGACCGACTCCTTTTCCTTCACGGTCAGCTCCAGCGGGCCGATCTTGGCGGCCGTCTTGTCGCGGGTGAAGTCGAAGCCGCCGGTGAAAAAGCCGGCCAGGCCGAGCAGGATCAGAACGACCCCGGTGATGCGTAACCCCGTCATGGCAAAAGCCCTCCATCCAGTCTGCGGGCGTTGGAGCAAGCCGGCGCTCTGCCGGCGGGGTGGCGGCCCGCATTCGCCCCCGTGGCGCCGAGGGTAGGCGGTGGGGCGCCGGGCCGCTGTAGGCCTGCGCCACCCACCGGGGTCGGCTACGGCCGCGTTATCCCCTGGCGTGCCGTGGTCGCACCGCGGGCGCGTAGAATCCGCCGGGTTTGTTTTGCTGTCGAACATTTGTTCGTAATACGAACATTTATCCCTCAAGGAGACGTTTCCCATGATCGACAAGATCGCGCCTTCGATCGAAGCCGCCCTGGCGGGGGTGCAGGACGGCGCCACCGTGCTCATCGGCGGCTTCGGCACCTCCGGCATTCCCGGCGAACTGATCGACGGCCTCATCGCGCAGGGCGCCAAGGACCTGGTCATCGTCAACAACAACGCCGGCAACGGCGAGCACGGCCTGGCCGCGCTGCTGAAGGCGGGCCGCGTGCGCAAGGTCATCTGCAGCTTCCCGCGCCAGGTCGACAGCCACGTCTTCGACGGCCTGTTCCGCAGCGGCAAGCTGGAGCTGGAGCTGGTGCCCCAGGGCAACCTGGCCGAACGCATCCGCGCCGCCGGTGCCGGCATCGGCGCCTTCTTCTGCCCCACCTCCTACGGCACCGAACTCGCCAAGGGCAAGGAAACCCGCGAGATCGACGGTAAGCAGTACGTGCTGGAGTACCCCATCCGCGGCGACGTGGCGCTGATCAAGGCAGAGGCCGGCGACCGCTGGGGCAACCTGGTCTACCGCAAGGCCGCCCGCAACTTCGGCCCGGTCATGGCGACCGCCGCCAGGCAGACCATCGCCACCGTGCACGAGATCGTCGAACTCGGTGAACTGGACCCGGAAAAGGTCGTCACCCCCGGCATCTACGTCAGCAAGATCGTCAAGATCGACCGCGTCGCCACCCAGGCCGGCGGCTTCAGGCAGGCTGCGTGAGCAGGGCAACAGGACACACCACCATGACCTACCAGAAACGCAGCAAGGACGAAGTGGCGAAGCGCGTGGCGCAGGACATCCACGACGGCGCCTACGTCAACCTCGGCATCGGCCAGCCCACGCTGGTCGCCAACCACATCCCCGCCGGGCTGGAAATCATCCTGCACAGCGAAAACGGCATCCTCGGCATGGGCCCGGCGCCCGCCAAGGGCGACGAGGACTACGACCTCATCAACGCCGGCAAGCAGCCCGTCACCCTGCTGGCGGGCGGCGCCTTCTTCCACCACGCCGACAGTTTTTCCATGATGCGCGGCGGCCACCTCGACATCTGCGTGCTCGGCGCCTTCCAGGTGTCGGCCACCGGCGACCTGGCCAACTGGAGCACCGGCGAGGAGGGGGCCATCCCCGCCGTCGGCGGCGCCATGGACCTGGCCATCGGCGCCAAGCAGACCTGGGTCATGATGGACCTGCTCACCAAGCAGGGCCAGAGCAAGGTGGTCGAGCAATGCGGTTACCCGCTCACCGGCCTGGGCTGCGTCAAGCGCATCTACTCGGACCTGGCGACACTGGAATGCACCCCGCAGGGCCTGAAGTGGGTCGATGGGGTGGAGGGCCTGTCGCGCGAGGAGCTGGAAAAGCTCATCGGCCTGCCGATCGCTGCCTGACCATTGTCGCCTGACACCTCTGCCTGAACATCTCCTGCTGAACACCCTTATCCAAGAGACACACCCATGAGCAACCAAGCCTTTATCTGCGACGCCATCCGCACCCCCTTCGGCCGTTATGGCGGCGCGCTCTCCAGCGTGCGCACCGACGACCTGGGCGCCATCCCGCTGCGGGCGCTGATGGCCCGCAACCCGAACGTGGACTGGGCGGCCGTCACCGACGTGATCTACGGCAACGCCAACCAGGCCGGCGAGGACAACCGCAACGTGGCGCGTATGGCTAGCCTGCTGGCGGGCCTGCCCATCGCCGTGCCGGGCGCCACCGTCAACCGCCTGTGCGGTTCGGGCCTGGACGCCCTGGGCACCGCGGCGCGTGCCATCAAGTCGGGCGAGGCCGGGCTGATGATCGCCGGCGGCGTGGAGAGCATGAGCCGCGCACCCTTTGTCATGCCCAAGGCCGAATCGGCTTTCTCGCGCAACAACGCGGTGTACGACACCACCATTGGCTGGCGTTTCATCAACAAGCTCATGAAGCAGCAGTACGGCGTGGACTCCATGCCCGAAACCGCCGAAAACGTCGCCGACGACTACAGAATAGACCGCGCCTCGCAGGACCGCATGGCCCTGGCCTCGCAACTCAAGGCGGTGGCGGCGCAGAAGGCGGGCTATTTCGACAGCGAGATCGTGCCCGTCTCCATTCCCCAGAAAAAGGGCGACCCGCTCATCGTCAGCAAGGACGAACACCCGCGCGACACCACGCTGGAAGTGCTGGCCAAACTCAAGCCCATCGTGCGCCCCGACGGCACGGTGACGGCCGGCAACGCCAGCGGCGTGAACGACGGCGCCGCGGCTTTGCTGCTGGCCGACGAAGCCTCCGCCAAGCAGCATGGCCTGACGCCCCGCGCCCGGGTCGTCGGCATGGCCACGGCCGGCGTGGCGCCGCGCACCATGGGCATCGGCCCGGCGCCCGCCACGCAGAAGGTGCTGGCGCTGACCGGCCTGAGCCTGGCGCAGATGGACGTGATCGAACTCAACGAGGCCTTCGCCGCCCAAGGCCTGGCCGTGCTGCGCACCCTCGGCCTGCAGGACGACGATCCGCGCGTGAACCCCTGGGGCGGCGCCATCGCGCTGGGCCACCCGCTGGGCGCCTCCGGCGCGCGGTTGGCGACCACCGCGGTCAACCAGCTGCAGCGTGGCGGCGGGCGTTATGCGCTGTGCACCATGTGCATCGGTGTGGGCCAGGGCATCGCCGTGGTGCTGGAGCGCGTATGAGCGTAGTCACCACGCCCGGCCGGGTCAACCGCCGCCAGGCACTGGCCCGCACGGCCGGCGCTGCGGCACTGCTGGGCGGCGGCCTGGGCCTGGGGCTGGCGGGCCTGCCGGCCCGGGCGCAGTCCGGTGCTGCGGGCATCCGCATCATCGTGCCCTTCGCCCCCGGTGGCGGCAACGACGTGTTCGCGCGCCAGATGGCCAAGGGCCTGGGTGAACTGCGCAAGCAGAGTGTCATCGTCGAGAACAAGCCCGGCGCCGGCGGCAACCTGGGCACCGAATACGTGGTGCGTGCGCCGGCCGACGGCGCGGTGCTGCTGCTGGGACATACCGGCACGGTGTCGATCAATCCGGCGCTCTACCGGGGCCTGAAGTTCGACCCGGCAAAGGACCTGGTGCCGGTCGCCATGTTCGCCTCGTCGGCCCTGGTGCTGGTGGTGCCCGCTGCGTCGCCGGTGAAGAACGTGGCCGACCTGGTGGCGCTGGCGCGCAGCCAGCCGGGTGCGCTCAATTACGCGTCCAGCGGCGCCGGCACCGGCGGCCACCTGACGGGTGAGCTGTTCGCGCAGAAGACCGGCACCAAGGCCACGCACATCCCCTACAAGGGCACCGCCCCGGCGCTGGCCGACCTGGCCGGCGGCCAGGTGCAGATGATGTTCAGTGTCATACCGCCCGCACTGGCCCTGGTGCAGGGCGGCCGGCTGCGCGCCATCGCCGTCACCAGTGCCAAGCGCCTGCCGAACCTACCGGACGTGCCGACCATCGCCGAATCCGGCGTGGCGGGCCTGGCCGGTTTCGAGAGCACGCTGACCTACGGCCTGCTGGCGCCCCGGGGCACACCCGCCGAGGTGGTGAAGACCTTGTCGGCGCAGATCGTGCAGGTGGCGTCCACGCCGGAATTCCAGTCGCGCCTGGGCGTGGAGGGCGCCGTGCCGCTGCTGGGCGGCGCGGTCGACTACGCCGCGCTGGTGAAGCGGGAGAGTGCGAAGTGGGCGGAGATCGTGAAGGTGTCGGGGGCCACTGCGGACTGAGCGCGCTCAGCCCAGGTGCAGTTCCTTGTGCTCCCCCATGTGCTGTGGCGGCTTGCCCGTCATGGCGGCCTTCGCCATCTTGTAGAGCTGCACCATCTTGCTGTCGTCGATGTCCCAGTACTCGGCGTCCTGGATCTGCACTTCCAGCACCGCCAGGTCGGGGTCGCCGGCGCCTTGCGGGAACCAGGCCTCGGCCATCTTGCTCCACAGGCGTTCGGCGATGGCGCGGTCCTGCGACACGCGGGCGGTGCCGCTGATCGACACATAACTGTCCTTGCCCGGGTGGGCAAAGGAGATGTTCACGTTGCCGTCGCTGCGCACGCGGGTGGCGACCTCGCTCGTGTTGGAGACGAAGAAATACAGGGTGGCGGCTTCGTCGATGTCCTTGTTCTGCGTGGTCAGCGGGTGGCTGTGCAGGCGGCCATCGGTATGGCGGTGGGTGAACATGCCGAACTTGATGTCCTTGATCAGGCCCCAGAGGGTGTCGCGTGGGTTGTCGTGGGTGGTCATGGGAGGGCTCCGTGGGGTGGGACAAGCCCCCATGGTTGTCCGTTGGCCCGCCGGCTGGCGTCGGCGCGCGGCGCGCCCGCCTGTGCGCTTCGGCCCACACGGCGGCCTGCCGGTGCTGCCGCACAACGCTATACGCCCCTCCATTCACCCGCGCCAGCGTACGCAGGGCAAACCCGCTAAGCTTTCGTCGATTCTTTTTTCTTTTCTCCAACCTTCCCGGTACAAGCATGAGCACTGTCGACAAGTCCGCCCTGGACCAGATCTTCCACACCGCCCGCACCGCCAACGGCTTCCTCGACAAGCCGGTGCCGCTGGCATTGCTGCAGGAAGCCTACGACCTGGCCAAGATGGCGCCGACCTCGATGAACACCCAGCCCACCCGCTACGTGTTCCTCACCACCCCCGAAGCCAAGGCCCGGCTGGCACCGGCGCTGTCGCCCGGCAACGTGGACAAGACCAAACTCGCGCCGGTGACCGTGATCGTGGCGACTGACACCAAGTTCTACGAGAACATGCCCCAGGTCTGGCACGGCCAGGGCGCCAAGGAAATGTTCGAAGGCAACACCGCCATGGCGGGCGCCACGGCCATCCGCAACGGCACGCTGGGCGGCGGCTATTTCATCCTGGCGGCGCGCGCCGTGGGTCTGGACTGCGGGCCGATGAGTGGCTTCGACATCCCCAAGGTGAATGCCGAGTTCTTCCCCGACGGGCGTTTCCAGGCCAACTTCCTCATCAACCTGGGGTTTGCCGACCACAGCAAGACCTTCAACCGGAATCCGCGCCTGACCTTCGACCAGGCAGCCACGGTGCTCTGAAGCCCGGCGGCTCAGCCGTTACCATCGGGCTGTCGTCCCAGTCCAGGAGCGTCCCATGCCGGTTGTCGTCGTTGCGAACCCCAAGGGCGGGGTAGGCAAGTCCACCCTGTCGACCAATATCGCGGGCTACTACGCCAGCCGCGGCCACGGCGTGATGCTGGGCGACGTCGATCGCCAGCAGTCCTCGCGTCTGTGGCTGGGCCTGCGGCCGCCGCAGGCGCGGCCCATCGCCACCTGGGACACAAGCGAATCCGCGGTCATGAAACCCCCGCGGGGTACCACCCACGCGGTGCTCGACACCCCCGCCGGGCTGCATGGCTGGCGCTTCAAGGATGTGGTGAAGCTGGCCGACAAGGTGCTGGTGCCGCTGCAGCCCAGCATCTTCGACATCTTCGCCACCCGCGATTTCCTGGACCAGCTGCACGCGCAGCGGCCCGGCAGCCTGCAGATCGGCATCGTCGGCATGCGGGTCGACGGCCGCACCATCGCGGCCGACCACCTGCATGAATTCATCGACAGCCTGGGCCTGCCGGTGCTGGCCTATTTACGCGACACGCAGAACTACGTGCACCTGGCCGCGCGCGGCCTGACGCTGTTCGACGTGACGCCGGGCCGGGTCGAGAAAGACCTGGCGCAGTGGAAACCGCTGTGCGACTGGCTCGACAACTGAGGTCACCGGTTGGCTGCCGGATGTAGCTATTTATTTCAGAAGACGCAACAAAGCCCGGCCGGCAGGCTGCCGTCGGGCTTTTTTGCGGGGCAGCCCGGAGGCTGCTCCAGGGCGCGCGGTCGCGCCAGGCGGCAAGGCTCAGGACTTCAGGTATTCGCCGGTGGCGATGTCGCCGCTGCGGGCGGCCTGGATGGCGTTCTGGCGCACCGTGGCGCGCGCGGTGCCGGACTGGGCGATGGGATGCACTTCGGAGCCAGCGGGGATGCGGCTGATGTGCTGTGCGGCGTAGACGCCTTCGGCGTGGGCGTCGGCGGTGCTGCGGCTGGACTGCACCGGCTGGGCGCGGTAGGCCGAATCGTCGAGTTCGCCACCGGCGTGGGCGGCGGCGGCCAAGCTTCCCAGCAGGGCGAGGGCGGAAGCGGAGAGGATGTTGCGTGCGTTCATGAGGGGCTCCAATGCAGTAAGTGGATAAAAACTTCGGCTCCAGGGCTGGTCAGCCTTGAATCCGCCTCGGTGTGTCGTGTTGTTGTTCGCGGCCCATCGATGGAATGAAGTTTAGGGATTACCCTGCCCGAGCGAAATACCTGCCGTGGCAAGTGAGTGTTTCGATTGGTGCAACAATGGCGCCGGAACTATTGGTGAAGGACTCCAGGCATGGACCGTTTGCAATCGATGCGTGTTTTCCAGCGTGTGGTGGACGAGGGCGGTTTTGCCGCCGCCGCGCGGGCGCTGGACCTGTCGCCCGCCGCCGTGACGCGGCTGGTGGGCGACCTGGAAAGCCACCTGGGCACCCGCCTGCTGCAGCGCACCACCCGGCGTATCGCCCTGACCGAGGCCGGCGAAAACTACCTGCTGCGGGTGCGTGTGCTGCTGCAGGACCTGGAAGACGCCGAGGCCGCCGCCACTGCCAGCACCCGCGAGCTGCAGGGCACGCTGCGGGTGCTGGCCACGCCGGTGCTGGCGTCCTACCTGCTGGCGCCCAATGTGGCGCGCTGGCATGCCCGGCACCCGCGGGTGGCGCTGGAGATCGTGGTCGACAACTTTCCCCAGACGCGGGTCGAGGAGTTCGACCTGAGTTTTCTCATCGGCGACGAGGGTTTCGACGCCGCCATCGTGGCCCGGCCGCTGTGGCGCGGTCACTGGATCCTGTGCGCGGCGCCGGCCTACCTGGAGCGCACCGGCACCCCGGCTACGCCGCAGGAGCTGGCCGGGCACCACTACCTGCGTTATCCCTGGCAGCAGGCCGGGCGCCACGGCGGGCGCCGGCTGCGGCTGCACTCCACCTCCGGCGCACCGGGTGTGGAGCCGGTGGAGGTCGATATGCCGGTGGTGCTGCAGTCGCTGAGCCACGACGTGCTGTACCGCGCCGCGCTCGATGGAGCCGGCGTCGCCGTGCTGTCGCGGGTGCTGATCGCCCCGCAACTGGCCAGCGGCAGCCTGGTGCATGTGCTGCCCGACTGGGCCTTCGGCCAGTTCACCCTGTACGCCGCCATTCCCAGCCGGCAGCTGGTGCCGGCACGCACCCGGGCGTTTCTCGAATTCGTGCAGGAGATCGGCACGGCGCGGCCACCGGCGTTCGACGTCGGCAACTGAGCCCGGCCGCCTCCCTGCTGCGCTTGCTCAGGACTTGCTCAGGACTTGCGCGCGACCATGCCGTAGATGACAAGCACCACGATGGCGCCCACCACCGAGCCCACAAACCCCGCACCTTCGCCGGCCGTGTACCAGCCCAGGGCCTGGCCCACGTAGCCCGCCAGCAGCGATCCGGCGATGCCGAGGATCGTGGTCATGATGAAACCCAGGGCCTGCTTGCCCGGCAGGATGGCGCGGGCCACCAGGCCCGCCACGAAACCGATGAGGATGGTCCAGACGATACCCATGCTCAATCCTTCAGGTCCGCGGGCACCTTGCCGCCGTTGGCCGCGACCTTGTTCATGACCTGGCGGTGCAGCCAGATGTTCATGGAGGCCGAGTCGTTCATGTCGCCGCTGTAGTGCAGTTCCTGGGCCAGTGCCTTGCGCGCGGCCAGCGAGCTGTCGAGGCCGAGCAGCTTCATCAGGTCGACGATGGAGGTCTTCCAGTTCAGTTTCTCGGGCGACTTCGCGGCCATGCCATCGAGCATCTGTTCGACGTCCACCTCGGCCACCGGCGTTGTTGCGGGGGCCGCGGCGGGCGCATCGGCCGGCGTCGGGGCCGGCGCCGCAGGCGCATCGGCCGCATGGGACGAGGGGAAGATCTTGCTGAAAATCGTGCCGAGTATGCTCATGAAGCCTCCTGTGAAAACGCGAAGCTTGGGGCAACTCGGCCGTGGGCCGCGTAGGAGAAAACCCACACTTGGAGGGTGGCGGGTGGTTTCAGCTTCCCGCGAACCCCAGCTGCCGCCAGGCCTCGAACACCGTCACCGCCACCGCGTTCGACAGGTTCAGGCTCCTTTGCCCCGGCCGCATCGGCAGGCGCAGCTGCCGCTCCGGCGCAAAGGTGTCGCGCAGCGCTGGCTCCAGCCCCTTGGTCTCCGAGCCGAACACCAGCCAGTCGCCGGCCGCGAAGGCGGTGCCGTGCACGCTGCCGGTGCCCCGGGTGGTGAGGGCGAACAACCGTTGCGGGTCCGGCCGCTCCGCGGCCAGCAGCGCGGCCCAGTCGGCGTGGCGGCGCACTTCGGCGAACTCGTGGTAGTCCAGCCCGGCGCGGCGCAGCAACTTGTCTTCCATCGAAAAACCCAGCGGCTCCACCAAGTGCAGCGTGCAGCCGGTATTGGCCGCCAGCCGGATCACGTTGCCGGTGTTGGGCGGGATTTCGGGAGCGACGAGGACGATGTGGAACATGGGCAGGATTGTCGCCGCCTGATCAGTCGCCGAATTCGGTGCGGGCCACGACGACGGCGGTGACGTGCGCCGCACCCGCGCGGCGCAGTGCCTCGGCGGCGGCGAACAGCGAGGCGCCGCTGGTCATCACGTCGTCCACCAGCACCACGGCATGCCCTGCCAGCCGGTGGCGCAACAGCGGATCGACGGCGAACGCGCCGCGCACGCCGGCGAGCCGGGCCGCGCGGTCCAGCCCGCTTTGCGCCGGGGTGTGGCGGGTGCGCAGCAGCAGGCCGGTGTCCACCTTGGCGGCACCGGCCAGGTGCCGCGCCAGCAGGGCGGCCTGGTTGAAGCCGCGTTCGTGCAGGCGCTCGCGCGACAGCGGCATGGGCAGCACCCAGCGCGCGGCGTCGAGCGCAGGTTCCACCCAGGGGGTGCTGCGCAGCAGCAGGGCCAGGGCGCGTGCCAGGCCGGTCCGGCCGTGGAATTTCAGGTCGGTGATGCAGTCGGCCCACGGGTAGCCGTAGGTCACGGCGGCCAGGCAGCGGTCGAGCGGCGGCGCGGCGACCCGGCAGGCGCCGCAGCGTTCGGTGCCGGGCACCACCGCCAGCGCGCAAGTGGCGCAGCGGGCCACCGGCTGGGCAAAACGCTGCACGCAGTCGTCGCAGAAAATGCGCGCCGGCCAGGCGGCGCACACCACGCACTGGCTGGGCACGCTGCGCAGCCGTGCGGCGGCGCGGGCAAGGGTACTGTCGACCAGTGAGCGGAACATGGTGCGGGTCAATATACTTCCCGCCAGTTACTTCCCGCCAGTTCCCCCGGCCAGCGCCTTCTGGTGTTTCCTGGCCCTTTTTGTCGGCGCGCAGTCCATGCCCCCCCTCCCCAACGACCTCCCCCCCACCATAGCCCCGCCCGCGGCCGCCCGCTGGCGGGCTGCGCCAGCGCCGGCCGCGTCGCCCTGGCTGCACGAGGAGGTGGCGCGGCGCATGGACCAGCGGCTGGAGTGGATCGTGGCGCAGCCGCAGCGCTGGGCACACTGGGACGCGGCACGCGGCGGCCTGCAAGGGCACGGCCTGGTGGCCCGGCGCTTTCCGCGCGCGGCCTGCGACGTGGTCGAGGCCACGGCCCAGCAGGCCGGCGTGGCCCGGGCGGCGCTGGAAAAACCCTGGTGGACGCCGGCCCGCTGGGGCGCCGCATCCACCCGCTTCCTGGTGGCGCCCGAGGGGCCGGCGGACGCCAGCGTGCAGATGCTGTGGGCCAATATGGCGCTGCACCACGCGGCCGACCCCCAGGCCTTGATCGCCCGCTGGCACCGGGCCATCGCCACCGACGGCTACCTGATGTTCTCCTGCTTCGGCCCGGACACGCTGCGCGAACTGCACGCCCTGTACACCGCGGCCGGCTGGCCGCCGGCCGGCTCGGCCTTCACCGACATGCACGACTGGGGCGACATGCTGGTGCATGCCGGCTTCGCCGAGCCGGTGATGGACATGGAGCGCATCGTGCTGACCTACGACAGCCCCGAGCGCCTGCTGCGGGAACTGCGCGAACTGGGCCGCAACCTGCACCCGGGGCGCTTCCCCGCGCTGCGGGGCCGGGGTTTCCGTGCCGCGCTGCTGGCCGCCATGGCGCAGCGCCTGGCCGCGCCGGCAGAGGGCGGGCGCCTGTCGCTGACCTTCGAGATCGTCTACGGCCATGCCTTCAAGCCGACACCGCGGCTCAAGGTGGCGGCCGAAAGCATGTTGCCCCTGGGTGACATGCGCAGCATGCTCCGGCGCGGCGCCGGCAGTGGCCGCTGACCCCGCGGGCGGGGCCGTGGCGCAACACTCCGGCAGTACATGCGGCACCTGCACCAAGGTGAGGCTGGGAAGCCGCGCTAGAATGAGGGGTTACCGGTATTTCGGGAATCGTCCCGCGCAGCGCGGCGGCTTCCAGCACCTTTTGCGGAGCTTTTTCTTCGCGGGTGGTGGGGCTGCCCTTACGAATATTCCGTGTCGAACCTCGTACTTCGCTTCGCCACCGTTTCGGGCCAGAGCTTGCACTGGTTCCTGAAGCGCAACTGCTCGGTCACGCCGGCGCAGCTGGCGTGGCTGTATGCGTCGCTGTGTGTGGTGTCGCTCGGGATCGGGGTGGTGTTCTGGATGGCCGGTGCGCGGCTGGTGATGCCGTTCGCGGGCCTGGAACTGGCCGCGGTCGGCGTTGCCTTCCTGGTCTATGCACGGCACGCGACCGACGGCGAAAGGATTTCGCTGCAGGGTGCGAGCCTGGTGGTCGAACGGGAAACCGCCGGCCGCCTGGAGCGTTCGGAATTCCGGCGCGAGTGGGTGCGTGTCGAACCCCGGGCCGGCGACCGTTCGCTGATCCAGGTGTCGGCGCAGGGGCGTTCGGTGGAGGTGGGCCGTTTTGTGCGGCCCGAGTTGAGGCCGGCGCTGGCGAGCGAGCTCCGGATGGCACTGCGGGCGGCATGACGCCCGCGGCGCCGGCAGGTGGTTTTTGAAGCAATTACACAAGTGAAGACGATGAAGCGCATTTCCCAAAAGGTCGCCCAAGTGCTGCTGTCGGCGGCTGCCGGGTACGCCACAGCCGCCCACGCGGTCAACGATCTGGCGGGTGGTCCGTCGGTCGGGCAGATGAACCTCCCGATGGGTGTCACCAAGATTTCCGAGGAGCAGCACCTGCTGCACACCGGCATGATGGTGGCCTGCACGGTGATCTTCGTGGCCGTCTTCGCGGTGATGTTCTATTCCATCTGGAAACACCGCAAGTCCAAGGGCTACAAGGCGGCCAACTTCCACGAATCGGTCAAGGTCGAAATCGCGTGGACCATCGTGCCCTTCCTCATCGTGATCGGCATGGCGCTGCCCGCCACCAAGACCATCGTCGCGATGAAGGACACCACCGCCGCCGACCTGACCATCAAGGCCACCGGCTACCAGTGGAAGTGGGGTTACGACTACCTGAAGGGCGAGGGCGAAGGCCTGGGCTTCATCTCCACGCTGCTGCCGTCGCACCGCGAGTTCTCCAACAACGGCGCCAAGGGCGACGTGCCGGACAACTACCTGTTCGAAGTCGACAACCCCCTGGTGGTTCCGGTCGACAAGAAGATCCGCATCATCACTACCGCCAACGACGTGATCCACGCCTTCGCGGTGCCGCAGTTCGGCATCAAGCAGGACGCCATCCCCGGCTTCGTGCGCGACACCTGGTTCCGCGCCGAGAAGACCGGCGACTTCTATGGCCAGTGCCAGGAACTGTGCGGCAAGGAACACGCCTACATGCCCATCCACGTCAAGGTCGTCTCGGCCGAGGACTACACCAAGTGGGTCGACGGCGAGAAGAAGAAGGCCGCGGCCAAGGCCGATGATCCGAACAAGGTCTGGGTCATCGACGACCTGGTCAAGCGCGGCGAGAAGGTCTACGCCACCAACTGCGCGGTGTGCCACCAGGCCAACGGCAAGGGCGGCGGCCCGGTCAAGGCGCTCGACGCCGACGAGAAGGTGCTCAACCCCGACCATGCGGTGCAGATCCAGGTCCTGCTCAAGGGCCAGAACAACGGCACCATGCCGTCGTGGAAGGCGCTGAGCGACACCGACATCGCCGCCGTGGTCACCTACACCAAGAACAACTGGTCCAACAAGACCGGCCAGTTGGTCCAGCCCGCCGAAGTGCTGGCACAGCGCAGCAAGTAAGCCGTCGCAAAGTATCCAGAGGAATTCAAGATGAGCGCCGTACTCGACGACCACAGCCACGCACCCGACGGGCACACCCACGACGAACATGACCACCACGGGGCCCCGCACGGCTGGCGCCGCTGGGTCTTCGCGACCAACCACAAGGACATCGGCACGCTGTACCTGCTGTTCTCGTTCACCATGCTCATGGTGGGCGGCCTGCTGGCCATGATGATCCGCGCCGAGCTGTTCGAGCCCGGCCTGCAGCTGATCAACCCCGAACTGTTCAACCAGCTCACCACCATGCACGGCCTGATCATGGTGTTCGGCGCCATCATGCCGGCCTTCGTGGGCTTCGCGAACTGGATGGTGCCGCTGCAGATCGGCGCCTCGGACATGGCCTTCGCGCGCATGAACAACTTCAGCTTCTGGCTGCTGATTCCCGCCGCTCTGATGCTGGTCGGTTCGTTCTTCATGCCCGGCGGCGCACCCGCGGCCGGCTGGACGCTGTACGCCCCGCTGACCCTGCAGATGGGCCCCTCGATGGATGCCGGCATCTTCGCCATGCACATCATGGGCGCCTCGTCCATCATGGGCTCCATCAACATCATCGTCACCATCCTCAACATGCGCGCGCCCGGCATGACGCTGATGAAGATGCCGATGTTCGCCTGGACCTGGCTCATCACCGCCTACCTGCTGATCGCCGTCATGCCCGTGCTGGCCGGCGCCATCACCATGACGCTGACCGACCGCCACTTCGGCACCAGCTTCTTCAACCCCGCCGGCGGCGGCGACCCGGTGATGTACCAGCACATCTTCTGGTTCTTCGGCCACCCCGAGGTCTACATCATGATCTTGCCGGCCTTCGGCATCATCAGCCAGGTCGTGCCGGCCTTCGCCCGCAAGAAGCTGTTCGGCTACGCCTCCATGGTGTATGCCACCTCGTCCATCGCCATCCTGTCCTTCATCGTGTGGGCGCACCACATGTTCACCACCGGCATGCCGGTGACCGGCCAGC
>JAZJYT010000089.1:0-57984 GCA_040390235.1 Pseudomonadota bacterium
CTCGCGACTGTTTGAGTGGAGCGTAGCGGAGCGAGTTTGAGCGAGACCCCGCCTGACGCGAGCAGCGCAGGGCAGTGCCGCAGGCACCCTCACAGCAGGCTCGCCTTTTCTTTGCCTACTTTCTTTTGGCGAAGCAAAAGAAAGTAGGTCGCCCGCCGGGGTGACTACCCGGCTCCCGCCCCACGCAGTGAAAACAAACGACCGATAACAAACCCTATTGCAACGGCACCTCCTGCCACCCATGGTGCCGCACGATCTCCTGCATCAGTTCCATCAAATGCCACGGCAGCCCTGCCGGCAGGTGCCCGAAACACTCCGCATCGTTGCGTGCCGCCAGCCGCCCCAGCACCGGCACCAGCGCCTTGCCGGTGCGGGTCAGCACCAGCGCCTGCTGCCGCCGGTCTTCCTCGGTCACGCTGCGGTCCACCAGCGCCTTGGCCACCAGCCGGTCGACCAGCTTCGATACCGCGCCCTTGCTCAGGCCCAGCCCCCCCGCCAGCACCCCCGGCGAGGCGGTACCGAGGCGGTGCAGCTCGCGCAACACGACCCACTCCGACATCGTGACGCCCCGGGCCTCGACCTTCAGGCGGAAGGCATGGGCCACATGGTTGGACACGAAGCGTAGCCAATAACCCAGATTGGCATCCATGCCGCCCACCGGCACTGCAGTTCCCGCGGCCATAAGCCACTCCCTTCTTCAATACGAATCCTGGACTTTAGTTTCCTAAGAAACCATCGTCAAGGAAAGCATAATTGGTTTCCTAGTAAACCAAATAAATGCAGGAAAAAGAACACAGCCGGAGAAGCATCGCGTAATACTGCCCCGCGAATGCACAAAGAACGACGTCGGCGGCCACGCCGCCATCCCGCGGAGACCCCATGCCCCATGCGCCCGATGTAGCGACCCGATCGGCCCGGATGATGATGGCCGACGCCGTGCACAGCGTGACCAAGGCGCATACGGGCCTGACCCGGCACTACCTGTCGAGCACGGCCATGATGGCCATCGCCAGCCTGACGATGGACAGCCGGGGCAGTATCGGCACCGGCCTGCCCAGCAGCGCGGGTGTACCCATCGCGGGGCTGGTCACCGGGGGGCTGGCGATTCCGGTACTGCTCAGGCTGGGGGGCGAAGGCTGGCCCATCACCAAGGCCCTCGAAGAGATCGGCCAGCAGGAAAAGCGCGCCGACCGCCACTGGCTCCGGCGCTTGCCCGGCGCCGCCCATGGCGCCGAGGCGGACCACGATGCCTGCCTGAAGGTGGAAGCCAGCGACGCCCTGCGCCGCGCCATGGACCACTACCAGGCGATGGCGGGCATCGGCGCGGAGGTGAAGGCCGCCGAGGCCGCCCCGCTCGTCACCTGCGAAGAAGCGCTCAACCACATCAAGGCGGTGGCGCGCTTCATCCGCCACGGCGACAAGGTGCGCAACTACCTGCTGCCGGTGCTGGACCTGCTGGTCTTCTATACCGAGGAATACCAGGAACTGGCCAAGGTATGGGCCGTGTGGGAGGCCAGCCTGCAGGCAGCCCTGCAGGCCTGGTTCGAGTCGCACGCCGAGCACAGCTGCGCGCCGGGCGGCGGCGCCCGGGACGTGTGTTACGCGCCCCTGGGCGGCATGCGCAACAACCGCATGCTCTATACGGTGCCGGCCAAGCGCCACGCCGACGTGAGAACACCCATCCCCCCCGCTTTCGCGCCGGTGCCCGCCGCGGCGGCACCACCCGGCGCAGTGGAGATCGATACCCTGCTGGCCGGCATGCGGCAGGCCCGCGCCCGCCTCCTCGCGGACATGCAGCAGTCCGACAGCGTGGCGTGGAACTACGGCGCGGAGCGGCCGGCCGCCATCCGGGTGGCCGACAGCACACCGGCGGCGATGCACATGCACAAGATACGGCTCGATGCGATGCTGGACGCCGTGTGGAAACAGGTCGACCGGCCCGGCTATTTCGCGCACGGCGCGCACCGCGCCGGGCACTGGTTCAGCCGCCATTCCACCAGCGAAAAGGCCAATGCCGTCATCGGCGAGTTGTCTGCGGTGGGTTCGGTCTTCCTCCCCGCCACCCTGGGGGCCAATACACTGACCGACACGGGCCGCCATGCCATCTCGGGCACGGCGTCGGGCGCGGCGCGCGTACGCGAACAGATGGACCAGAACCTGTTGCGGGGCGCTGGCGGCGTGCCGATCCGTTCCGGCCTGGTCGACCATACGCTGATAGAGGCGCCCGCCACCGAGGAAATCCACACAGCCGCCGCAGGCCTGCAGAACATGCTGCCCAAGCTGATGCTGCACTTCGGCCGGGCCGCGGCGGCGCTGGCCGCGCTGGGCGACGCTCCCCCGGTGGTCAAGTCGTGCAACGACGCCATGGCCCTGTGCACCAAGGCCGCGGAGATCGTGTCGCAGATGGAGAAGGCCAGCCGCTACGCCGGCCCCTGCCTGGGCATGGTCGACGTACTGGCCGCGCAATGCCATGACTGGACACGCAAGGAAAGCGCCATGTGGCGCCACATGGAGATGCGTGTGGGCGAATGGCTGCGCGACGACGAGGTGCACCAGACCTGCCGGCACGACAGCAAGAAATGCTACGGAGCCAAACACCGCCGGTCGGGAGCCAACCTGCTGGGACGGGGCGGCACCTGGGCACCGATCACCAACGACCCGCACAACCCCCTGACCTGAGGGGGCGGCACGGGCTACGCGCTCACCACCCCACCAGCACCGCGCCCTTGAACTCGGTCTGGATGTACTGCTTCACCGCTTCCGAGTGGTAGGCCTTCAGCAGCTTGGCAGCCCAGGGCTGGTTCTTGTCCTGCGCACGCACCACCAGGACGTTGACGTAGGGGCTCTTGGCGCTTTCGTGCGCAATGGCGTCCTTGACCACACTCAGGCCCGCCGACTGCGCGAAGTTGGTGTTGATGGCCGCGGCGTCCACGTCGTCCAGCGTACGCGGCAGCTGTGCCGCATCGACCTCGACAAACTTCACTTTCTTCGGGTTGTCGGTCACGTCCAGCGGCGTGGCCTTGAGGCCCGATGTCGGATTGAGCTTGATCAGCCCCTGGTCCTGGAAGATCAGCAGTGCCCGGCCGCCATTGGTCGGGTCGTTGGGAATGCCGATGCGGGCGCCGGGCTTGAGCTCCTTCAGGTCCTTGACCTTCTTCGAGTAGACCCCCATCGGGTAGTTGACCGTGTAGCCCAGCGTGGCGAACTTGTAGCCGCGGTCCTTGGCCTGTACGTCGAGGTAGGGCTGGTGCTGGTAGCTGTTGGCGTCGAGGTCGCCGGCGGCCAGCGCGGCGTTGGGCTGCACGTAGTCGCTGAACTCGATGATCTGGATCTTCAGGCCGTCCTTCTCGGCGACCTTCTTGACCTGTTCCATGATCTGGGCGTGCGGGCCGCCGGTCACGCCGACCTTGATCGGCTTGTCCTGCGCCAGCGCGGGCAGCGTGGTCGCCAGGGCGACGGATGCCGCGGCGATGGCGCGGAGCAGATGGCGTTTTTGCATGTCGGAGTCCTCGGATGGAAGGGAAAACGGAAATCGCCGTGGTGCTGTGCCGCTATTTGTGCGAAAGCCGCCGCACCAGCCAGTCGCCGGCGCTCTGCATGGCCTGCACGAACAGGATCAGCACCAGCACCACGGCCAGCATGATGTCGGGCAAAAAACGCTGGTAGCCGTAGCGGATGCCCAGGTCACCCAGGCCACCGCCGCCGATGGCACCGGCCATGGCCGAATAACCGGTGAGGCTGACCAGGGTGATGGTGAGGCCGCCCACGATGCCGGGCAGCGCCTCGGGCAGCAGCACCTTGAAGACGATCTGGCCCGTGGTCGCGCCCATGGCCAGGGCGGCTTCGATCAGCCCCTGGTCGACCTCACGCAGCGAGGCCTCGACCAGCCGCGCGATGAAGGGCGCCGCGGCGATGGTCAGCGGCACGATGGCCGCCACCGTGCCGATGGAGCTGCCGGCGATCAGCCGGGTGAACGGGATGATGGCCACCAGCAGGATGATGAAGGGCGTGGACCGCACCGCGTTGACGAGGCCGCCGACGATGCGGTTGGCTATTCGATTGGCCAGCACGCCACCTTCGTCGGACAGGCGCAGGTACACCCCCAGCGGTATGCCGATGAGTGCCGCGAAGAAACCGGCGACCCCCACCATCACCAGCGTTTCCCACAGGGAGGTGGCAAACAGCTCCAGCATGGGCTGGGTGAAATGCTCAAGCATGGCCTAGGTCCTCCACCAGCACGCCGGCGGCGCGCAGCTGCCGCACCACCATGGCGGTCTGTTCCCGCGCGCCGCGCACCAGCACCGCCAGCGTACCGAAGGGCCGCCCCTGGATCTCGTCGACCTGGCCGTGCACGATGGACAGGTCCACCCCAAAACGCCGGGCCATGGACGACAGGATCGGCTGGTCCGACACCTCGCCGCTGAACACCAGGCGCAGCAGCGCCGCCTCCGGCGCGCCGGGCGGCGTCACCAGCAGCGGGCGCACCCGTGCCAGCACCGCCTCGGGCAGCGCCTGCGGCACGATGTCGTCGAGCAGGCTGCGGGTGGTGGCGTGCTGCGGCCGGGTGAACACGTCCAGCACGGCCCCCTGCTCCACGATGCGGCCGGCATCGAGCACCGCCACCTGGTGCGCCACCTGCTTGATGACCTGCATCTGGTGCGTGATGAGCAGCACGGTCAGGCCGAACTCGCGGTTGATCTGCTCCAGCAGCGCCAGGATGGAACGGGTGGTCTCGGGGTCGAGCGCCGAGGTGGCCTCGTCCGACAGCAGCACCTTGGGTTGGTTGGCCAGCGCGCGGGCGATGCCGACGCGCTGCTTCTGCCCGCCGCTGATCTGCGCCGGGTAGCGGTCAGCCAGGGCCCCCAGGCCGACCAGGTCGAGCAAGGGGCCGACACGCGCACGGATCTCGTCGCGGCCCACGCCGGCCAGTTCCAGCGGCAGGGCCACGTTGCCATAGACGGTACGCGAGGACAGCAGGTTGAAGTGCTGGAACACCAGGCCGATTTCGCGGCGCGCGGCGCGCAGCGTCTCGCCGTCGGGCAGCGCGGTGAGTTCGCGCCCGGCCACGTGCACGCTGCCCTTCGACGGGCGGCTGAGCAAGGCGATGGTGCGCACCAGCGAACTCTTGCCCGCTCCGCTGCGCCCGATGATGCCGAACACTTCGCCGGCAGGCACGAACAGGTCGATGCCGCGCAGGGCTTCGACCGGCCCCTGGGGGCCGCGGTAGGTCTGGTGGATGTCGCGCAGTTCGATCACAGCCTTGGAACTCTACCGCAAGGCGCGCCGGCTCCCCTTGCACGCTTCTTCCAACCTTATGCAAAACCCTTTCTTGGCGGCGCCGGGCGAAGCCGCTATCGTCGGTCCATGACTTCCACATCCGTCCTCGAACCCCTCCAGGCTTCCACGGTCCCGCCCCCCCCGGCGATCCCCGTGGGCCGCACCATCGATGCCGCCACCCTGCGCCGCTGGCTGCAGGACGGCAGCGAGATCGCCCTGCTCGACGTGCGTGAGCATGGCCAGTACGGCGAAGGCCATCCCTTCCTGGCGGTGCACCTGCCCTACAGCCGGCTGGAACTGGAGGCCGGCCGGCTGGTGCCGCGCCTGGCCACCCGCATCGTGGTGTTCGACGACGGCCCGCCCTCCGATGTGGCGCCCCGCGCGGCCACCCGCCTGCGGGCCCTGGGCTACACCGGCGTGCACCTGCTGCAAGGCGGCGCCCCGGCCTGGAGCGGCACCGGCGCCGCCCTGTTCAAGGGGGTGAACCTGCCGTCGAAGACCTTTGGCGAGCAGATCGAACATGCCTTCGGTGTTCCGCACATCGGCGCGGCCGAACTCAAGGCCCGCCTCGATGCCGGCGAGCCCCTGGTGCTGCTGGACGGCCGCACGCTGGAAGAACACCGCAAGATGACGATTCCCGGCGCGGTACCGGTGCCCAACGGCGAACTGGCCCTGCGCTGGCGCAGCGTGGTGCCGGATGCGAGCACACCGGTGGTGGTCCATTGCGCGGGCCGCACCCGCAGCATCATCGGTGCGCAGATCCTGCGCGACCTGGGCCTGCCCAACCCGGTGCTGGCGCTGGAGAACGGCACCCAGGGCTGGGCCCTGGCAGGCTACCCGCTGGAGCGCGGCAGCACCCGCGTGCCACCGCCGGCCGCACCGGGAGACCTGCTGCGCCAGTCCCGCGCCGACGCCGCCAGCGCCGCGGCGCGCGAAGGCCTGGCCCCCCTCACCGTCCAGGCCGCCCAGGCCTGGATCGACGACCCGCAGCGCAGCACCTTCGTGCTCGACGTGCGTACCGCCGACGAATTCGCCGCCGGCACCCTGCCCGGCGCGGTGCACGCCCCTGGCGGCCAACTACTGCAGGCGGCCGACCTGACCATCGGCGTGCGCGGCAGCCGGGTGCTGCTGCTGGACGACGACGGCACCCGGGCGCCGGTCATCGCCTTGTGGCTGCAACGCCTGGGTTTCGAAGCCGCGGCCGTGCAGGGCGGCATCGCAGCGCCGCTGCGGATCGCGGCCCCTGCCGCGCTGCCGCTGGCACCGTTGCCTGAACTGGGGGCCGAACAGCTCGCCGGGCTGCGCAACCCCGACAACACCCCCGCACCGTATTACGTGGCGGACCTGCGCGGTTCGCTGGCCTACCGCCGGCAGCACAGCCGCGGCGCCGCCTGGTCCATTCGGCCCCAGCTGCCGCGGGACGTGGCACGCGGCACTGGCGGCGACCAGCGCCACGCGGTGCTGCTGCTGGCCGACGAGGAGGCCGTGGCCCGGCTCGCCGCGCAGGATCTGCGCGAGGCCGGCTGGCAGCGTGTGTCGTGGGCGCCCGCGGCGGCTGCCCGTGCCGCGGGCTGGCCGCAGGAGAGCACACCCCACCTGCCGGCCGACGCCGATGCCATCGACTACCTGTTCTTCGTGCACGACCGGCACGACGGCAACCTCGACGCCGCACGCCGCTACCTGGAATGGGAAACCGGCCTGCTGGCGCAGTGCACCGCCGACGAACTGGGAACCTTCCGGCTGCCGCGGCACTAGGCACCACGGTCACTTGCCAGGCCAGGGGCCTGGGTTCAGGCCCCTACCAGCTTCTTGAAGGACCCCAGGACCGCCGCACCATTGAAGGGCTTGACGATCCATCCCTTAATGCCGGCGGCCTTGCCGCGCTCCTTCATGCTCGGGGAGTTTTCGGTCGTCAGCATCACGATGTTGACCGATGTATTGCCCATCTCTCCCCGCACCTTTTCGGCCATGGTCAAGCCGTCCATGTTGGGCATGTTCACGTCGCAGACCACCAGCTTCACCGAGGGGTCGGCCTTCAGCTTGGCAAGGCCGTCCCGGCCATCCACCGCAAATGCGACGGTCAAGCCGCTTTTCTGCAGGAAGTCGCCGACCTCGCTGCGAACCGTGCTGGAATCGTCGACCACCAGAATTTGAGCCATTTTTGAGTACACCCATTAAAAAAGTTCAAGATCGCCGGACGCCACGAGGCTTGCTGCGGCCAGGTCGTTTTCGCGGAATTCGTCCGGAGACCAGTAGAGGCTGAAAATGAAACGCTGGTAGATCACCACCGGTGCGAAGCCGGCATCGTCGGGCGCGCTCAGCCGGCACCGGAAGCACAGCTGGGGATCGGTCGAACCGAACGAGATGTAGCGGTGCGGGTGGTTGATGACGATGGGCACCTGCGACTTGACCGCGGTGGCCGGCGCATGCTGCTCGAAGCGGTTCTTGAATGCGCCCCAGACCAGGTTGGTCAACTCGCTCAGGATGCCGTTCAGCCCCCGGAAGTCATCGGCTTCAGACGCCGCCAGGTAGGTGCGGTTGCTCCTCACCAGGCGGTCCAGCGCAGCCTCCTCCGTCTGCAGGGTCATGAAACCCCGGCACCACTGGCTGTCGATGGGGATCAACGAAAACACTTCGCCGAAAATCAGGCGGTCGCGGACCACATAGGGCGCATCGAGCTCGACATGCATGCCCTTGAACTGGCTTTCCAGCGACGCCCGGGTGATCTCGGAAATTCCGCGGACCAGCGCCGCGGGATAGACCAGCGAGAAGATCGACTGCCGAACCGCCGTGTCCAGGGTGGGGAGCCCGGACGCCGTGTACAGCGCGGCAAAGCACGAACGGAACTCCTCGGGCAGGTCATCCGGCCTGCATTCGTTTTCCGTCCGGAGAAACAAGGGCAGTTCAGGCCGCAGCGTATGTATCTGCCTGCCGAGCTTCCAGCCTGCGTGCACATCCTGTCCCAGCTTCTCGGGCAGGAATATGGCCCCCAGGTCAATGTTGGACGCAAGCACCGCCAGCATGTTTTCCGCGAGAACCTTGTGGCCTTGCAGATGGTTCCGAAGGCAGAACCTGCCGAGGGCCTCGCGCTGCGCCGGATCGGGTTCGAGCACCAGGACTTTGCTGATGAGCGCCGAAGTGTTGTCAGAGGGCATGGGCAGGAATAAAAATAGTCTGGCTCAGAAGAGTTCCAGCTCGCCGGATACCTCCGGCTCGGACTCGGGTTGCCAGTCGAAATCCATGCCACGATGGGCGCAGGCACAGAGGCTGGCCTCGAAACACGCGCCGTCCACACGCACGCGGAAGTGCCGCATGTGCTCGTGTTTCATCCCGTCGAGGTACCGGGCGCTGCGGCTGTCGATGATGTGCGGCGTCGACATGCCCGTATGCCGGTAGAACTTCCCGAGCTCGCGGTTGACCGCGCCACAGCACATGTTGCCGCTCTCCGAGATCGAGTCGCGGAATGCCTGTTCCGACGCGTCGCCCGCAACCAGACGGCCGACGCGCTCCAGATAGGACCGGGTGGCCACGTCATCGCGGACGTACAGCACGATCACCAGCCGGAAGGTATGTGAGGCCAGCATCAGCACGACCATGTGCGATTCCAGGCCGGGCTTCACCCCGTCGATGTGCTCCACAACGACCGGAGCATCCGAGACGGGAGGCAGCGCATTCTGCAAACCGTGCGCCACCATGCGGTCGAGGCTCGCGCGGGCCTGGGGGCTGATCATGCGGTTTCGGCCGGTGCGGCGAGCAGTTCCATGCTCTTGCGGTTGGTGAATTCCAGCCCCCGCACGGCACCGATGATCATGCGGCCGCTCGCCTGCATGTCCTGAAAGGTGGTGGTCGTGATCAGGTCGTTCTCGTAGAGTGCCTTGCGGTATTCGGTCGACAGTGCTTCCGCCCGCGCGGAAAGCTCGCGCATCTCGGTGGCCACCACACCGAATCCACGCCCCGTCGGGCCCGCGTGAGCCGCTTCGATGGATGCATTCAGTCCGACCATCACCATCTGCCGGACGATCTGCGAGAAGTCGTCGTTCTTCGCATGCATGTGGCGGTTATGGTCCAACAGCCGCTTCATGTCGGTATGCCAGCGGTCAAAGACGATTTCCGCGCCTTGCAGTTCGTCAATGGAGGATGCGAGCGCACCGGCCTGGTCGAGGGCGCCGCCCTGGGCCTCGCGCAGGGTCTGCAGGGCCATTTGCACGTCCTCGAACTCACTGCGCATGCGGGTCCAGCGGGCCTGCATCTCCGCATCGCGCTGCCGCGCCACCTGGTGGTCGGCCTGGAGTTCGGCGCCCACCAGGCGGCGGGAGTCCGCCACGGCGTCGGCCGCGGCCGCGGCTTCAGCCTGGCTGGCAAGCAATTGGGAAACCCTGGCGCGCTGCCGGCGCAGGGGCGGAACGAGGGCCAGCGTACCCAGGAACACGCCGGCGCAGAATACAAGAACGTAGTACATCATGCCGCGATCGCGCTCTTCGTCCTGCGCCGCATCGCGGCCCGCTCCGGCAGGCTGACCACCAGTTCGAACGGCCGCGCCGCATCTCCCGGATGCCCGTGCAGCACGATGGCGATGGCACCGCCTTCGGCCTCGATGAATCCCCTCACCGCATCCATGCCGACCCCGCGGCCCGACACTGCGGTGACCTGGGCTGCCGTGGAAAAACCAGGCGCGAAGATGAGTTGCGCGGCCCTGTCGTCGTCCATCGGCTCGCCGGCCGGGACCACACCGCGCTCGACGGCCTTGGCCCTGATGCCGGACAGGTTGAGGCCCTTGCCGTCGTCCGACAGCACCAGCACGAGCTGGTTGCCGCGCAGATCGACGTTCAGGCGAATGGTGCCGGCGGCGTGTTTGCCATGCGCGATACGCTCGATCGGCCCCTCGATGCCATGGTCCATCGCATTGCGGAACATATGCATGCAGGCGTTGCGGAGCGGGCCGGCGAACGGGGTGCGGATGACGACATCGTGGTCGTCGATCAGCACCAGCGGCGGCTCCTTGCCCAGCTCCTGCGCCAGCGCCGGCAGGGAGTCGGTCACCCCCTGCAGGATCGCGCTCATCGGTTCGGTGCCGGCCGCCTGCAGCGTGTCGCGCACATCGGCGACGGTGTCCATCAGGGCATCGGTACCGCCGGACTCCACCGTTTCCAGGCGACGCAACATGCGCTGCACGTCGTCGTGCGCCACCATGAGGAACTTCTCGGGGTCACCCCGCTGGCCCGGACCGGTGCGGCCCAGCTTCGTGCTGTTGATGCGGGCGTATTCCTCCAGCACCGTGCGGGCGCGGTCGGCGTCGGCCAGCAGTGCATCGGCAGACCACGCGGCCTGGCCGGAACGCAGCCCATCGTAGGCCTGCTCGGCCTGGTGCACCACATCGGTCAGGTCGCTCAGCCCGTAGGTGCGGGCATTGCCCTTGATGGTGTGCATGTTGCGGAACAGCAGGCCGATGGTCTCCGCATGCGCGGCCTGGGCCGCGCTGTCGGCCGCGCGGATGAGCTGGTCGTTTTCCGTGAGAAATGCGCGCGAGCTTTCCACGAAAGCATGGAACTTCTCGTGCTGCACGGCAAGGATCTGGCCGATGATCTCCAGCTCACGTTTCTGCGAGCTGGCCGCCTGCGCCAGGGCGCGCAGTTCGGTCACGTCGCGTACGCACAGCATGAGCCGCAGGATGGTGCCGTCCTCGGCGGTGATCGGCGCCCAGCTCAGGTCGAGAATCTTGCGGCGGCCGTCGGCCATCACGAGATTCACCTCGGCCGGCAGCAGGTGCGAATTGAACGCGAAATTCATTTCGTCCTCGCCGATGCTGGCCTGCAGCGCGGCCTCCACCTGCGACAGCGCATCGGCGCCCAGGTCGGCATCCTTGAACACCAGGTCCATGACGGGCTGGCCGGCGATGCCGTCGGTCTCCAGGATGCTGCGCAGGTGGTCCGAATACTCGGGGTGCACCCGGCCCGAAGCCTCCACGGTCAGGATGCCCTGGGGAATGTAGTGCAGCATGGCCTGGATGTCGGCGGCCTTCAGCTTGACCAGTTCCGTGCTTTCCTCGATCTTCTGGATCATGGCGTTGAACGCCAGCATCGAGCGGCCGATCTCGTCCTTGCGGTTGACCGTCAGCCGGTGGGTGAAGTCCTGGCTGGTGGCGATCTCCGTCATCTTGCTTTCCATCTCGGCGATGGGGTGGATCACCTGGCGGTACAGCAGCAGGCCGATCACGGCCAGGCCCAGGATGCACACGAGGCTGATGACCGACAGGGTCGCGGTGGTGCTGGCCAGTCGCTGGTTCAGGCTGGCGATGGCGGAATCCTTGCTGCGGCGTTTTTCCACCTGCACCGCATCGATCATCTGGCCCTGCTCGCGCAGGTACTGCTCGACCGTGGCGCCCATGTAGGCCTCGGCCATCTCCTTCTGGCCGGCGAGCTTGAACTTGGCGGTGTCGTTGATCGCCGCGAAGTAGTTGCCCATGCTCTCCTGTGCCGCCTGCACCAGGCCGCGCTGGGCCTGGCTATCGGCCTGGTCCAGTTGTTCTTGCAGCGACTTCTCCAGGTCGCCCTTCTTGGCGTTCAGTTCTTCCAGCAGGGTCTTGGTCGCGTCGGCGTCCGGCGCCGCCAGCAGGCCCAGCGCCGCGATCTGCACCTCTTTCAGGCGGGTCATCAGCTCGGTGGACTTGATGGTGCTGGGCACGACCTTGTCCGTGACGACCCGCACCTCGGCGGAGTTGCTGCGCGACTGGTAGACGGCATAACCGCCGATGACGGCCAGCGCCCCGAAGACCAGGGCGATAAGCAGGATGATGCGTTGACGAATACTCATGGGGACCACCTTTCGGAGCCCGCAGCCTGTGCTTGGCCGGGCAGGCGACTCGATTGTCGGCAAGCATTAAGTCGGCCTAATGACGAACGGCACAAGCGCTCCGGCGGTTGCGCTCACGAACCCGTTCGGGCGGTAGCCGCCGCTGGGCGCCCTTTGCTCCGGATGTGCATATGGTCAGTCGGTTTCGTTCGTTGCCGCCACGGCAACGCCAGCGTAAGTTCCGTGGTCCCCCTCCGCAACGCGCCTCCTCCTCCCATGACCAGCAGAAGACAATTCCTCGAAGTTACCGGCGCGGGCATTGGCGCCACGCTGCTGTCCATGGCAGGCTGGGCCGCCGAAACCACTCCCGTCCAGGGCGGCACGCTGGTCGCCAACGTGCTGCCGGAGCCGGCTGGCCTGGTGGCGGGCATCAACATCTCGCAGCCCGCGGTGGTGATCTCCGCCAGCATCTTCGACGGCCTGGTGCGCTACGACAAGGACTTCAAGCCCCAGCCGCAGCTGGCCGAATCGTGGACCGAATCCAAGGATGGCAAGACCGTCACCTTCAGGCTGCGCCGCGGCGTCAAGTGGCACGACGGCCAGCCCTTCACCTCGGCCGACGTGCAGTATTCGCTGCTGGAGGTGGTCAAGAAGATCCACCCGCGCGGCTCGTCCACCTTCGGCAAGGTGGTGGCGGTCGACACACCCGACGACTACACCGTGGTGCTGCGCCTCGATGGCCCCTCGGTGGTGATCTGGGCCGCGCTCTTCGGCACCGAGACGCAGATCGTGCCCAAGCACCTCTACGCCGGCACCAACGTCATGGCCAACCCGTGGAACGCCAAGCCGGTGGGCACCGGGGCCTTCGTCTTCAAGGAATGGGTGCGCGGCAGCCACGTCATCCTGGAGCGCAACCCAAACTACTGGGACGCGGGCAAGCCCCACCTGGACAAGATCGTCTTCAAGTTCATCCCCGATGCGGGCGCCCGCGCCGCGGCGCTGGAAAACGGCGAACTGCACTATGCGGTGACCAACCCGGTGCCCGAATCGGATGTGGACCGCCTGCGCAAGAACCCGCAGCTGGTGGTCGACACCAAGGGCTGGGAGGCACCGGCGCCGATGTTCTTCGTCGACTTCAACATGGAGCGGCCGCAGTTCAAGGACGTGCGGGTGCGCCGCGCCTTCGCCCACGCTCTCGACCGCAAGGCCCTGGCCGACAACATCTGGTACGGCCTGGCCACCCCCGCCCAGGGTCCGGTGCCGAGCTACCAGAAACAGTTCTTCAAGCCCGGCTTGCCGCAGTACGAATACGACCCCGCCAGGGCGGAGAAGCTGCTGGACGAGGCCGGTGTGAAGCGTGGCGCCGACGGTGTGCGCCTGCGCATCAACCACCTGGTGAGCCCCTACGGGCCGGTGTACCAGCGCGCGGGCGAGTACTTCCGCCAGCAGTTGGGCAAGGTGGGCGTGGAGATCACCCTGGTGAACTACGACCTGCCGACCTGGATCCGCAAGATGTACACCGACTACGACTTCGACACCGCAGCCGGCTGGTACTCGGCCTACCCCGATCCGCAGATCGGCGTCGAGCGGCGCTACTGGTCGAAGAACATCCGCAAGGGTTCGGTGTCGAGCAATGCCTGCCGCTACGCCTCGCCCGAGATGGACCGCATCATCGAGGCCATCCACGACGAGGTGAACCCGGCCAAACGCAAGGCGCTGATCGGCGACATGCAGACCCTGGCGCAGGTGGACGTGCCGTCCATCAACCTGCTGGAACTCAACTTCTACGCCGTCTACAGCAAACGCCTGCAGGGCCTGCGCGAGGGGCCGCTGCGTTTCTATTCCACGCTGGCGGATGCCTGGCTGACGCCAGCCAACGCCGCGTAGTCCTCCCGCTCTCCCGTCACAGCTCCCTTGCCGCTTCCGCGGCCGGGGGCGGAAGCCTCCATGCCCGGATACCTGTTCAAACGCCTGCTCCAGATGGTTCCGGTGGCGCTGGTCATCATCGTGATGAACTTCTTTTTGCTCAAGATGGCGCCGGGCGACATGGCCGACGTGATCGCGGGCGAGGCCGGTGCCGCCACGCCGGAATTCATGGCGGCCCTGCGCCAGCAGTTCGGCATCGACCAGTCCCTGCCGGTGCAGTTCGGCCACTACCTGCAGAAGATCGCCGTGCTCGACCTGGGCTGGTCCTTCCGCGCCAACGAGTCGGTGCTCAACCTCATCCTGGGCCGCCTGCCGGCCACGGCGCTGCTTGTGGTGTCGGCGCTGGCGGTCGCCCTGGTGGTGGGCACTGCTCTGGGTGCCTTCGCGGCGCTGGCACGCCGGCGCTGGGTCGATCCGGTGGTGTCGCTGCTCTCGGCCATCGGTTTCGCCACGCCGCTGTTCTGGGTCGGGCTGATGCTGATCGTGTTGTTTTCCGTGAAGCTCGGCTGGCTGCCGTCCAGCGGCATGTACGACATGGCCGCCAGCCACGAAGGCTGGGCGCACGCGCTGGACGTGCTGCGCCACCTGGTGCTGCCGGGGCTGTGCCTGTCGCTCTACTACCTGGCCGTGTATGCACGCCTGATGCGTGCCTCGGTGCGCGAGGTCGACCGGCTCGACTTCGTGCGCACGGCCACTGCCAAGGGGCTCAGCCGCTTCCAGGTGGTGCGGCGCCACATCGTGCCCAACGCGATGCTGTCCATCGTCACCATGACCGGCCTGCAGTTCGGCGCATTGCTGAGCGGCTCCGTCACCATCGAGACCGTCTTCGCCTGGCCCGGGCTGGGCCAGCTGGCGCTATACGCAGTGACCAGCCGCGACGTGAACCTGCTGCTGGGCATCCTGCTTTTCAGCTCCTTTTTCGTGATGGTGGTGAATCTGCTCACCGACCTGCTCTACTCCGTGCTCGATCCACGCATCGGAGCGGCACCCTGAGCGCCGGCCGTACGCCGTGGCTGCGCCAGCCCGGGCTGGTCGTCGGCGGCCTGCTGCTGGGCCTGGTGGTGGTGGGTGCGGTGCTGGCTGTGCCGCTGGCGGGCAAGGACCCGCTGGCGATGGTGGCGCGGCCCTACCTGTGGCCGGGCACCGACATGGCCCACCCGCTGGGCACCGACATGCTCGGGCGCGACCTGCTGGCCGGCATCCTGCACGGCGCGCGCTTCTCGCTGCTGATCGGGCTGGCCGCCGGGCTGCTGGCGGCCCTGTTCGGCCTGCTGGTGGGCAGCGTGGCCGGCTACTGCGGTGGCGCCATCGATGCGCTGCTGATGCGGGTCACCGACATCTTCCAGACCATGCCCTCGCTGGTCTTCACCATCGTGCTGGTGGTGATCCTGCGGCCGACCGTCGGCAGCATCGTGCTGGGCATCGCCGTGACCAGCTGGCCCAACATCGCGCGCCTGGTGCGGGCCGAAGCCCTGCGCCTGCGCCACAGCGAATTCGTGCAGGCGGCTGCCGTGCAGGGGCTGGGCGACCTGCGCATCATCGGGATCCACATACTGCCCAACGTCCTGTCGCCAGCCGTGGTGATGGCGTCCATCCTGGTGGGCCATGCCATCCTGACCGAGGCCTCGCTGTCCTTCCTGGGCCTGGGCGACCCCAACATCGCCTCCTGGGGCAGCATGATCGGCTCCGGCCGGGAGGTGCTGCGCACGGCCTGGTACATGACGGCGATTCCGGGCGTGGCGATCTTCCTGACGGTGATCGCGCTGAACCTGATCGGCAACGCGCTCAACGACCTGCTCAATCCCCGCCACCGCGGCTCCCTGCCCTGAAAGCCGCCGCATGACCGCCGTGCCCGCCGTACTGACCCTCGACCACCTCACCATCGGCCTGCCGCCGGGTGCCGACCGCGCGCTGGCGCTCGACGACGTCTCGCTGGCCCTGCATGCCGGCGAGGTGCTGTGCCTGGTCGGCGAAAGCGGCTCCGGCAAGTCGGTGGCCGCCAGCGCGGTGATGCGGCTGCTGCCGGCGGCCTTGCGCATCCAGGCAGGCAGCGTCGGTTTCGAGGGCCAGGACCTGGCGGCCCTGCCCGAATCGGCCATGCGGCGCATCCGCGGCGCGGGCATCGGCATGGTGTTCCAGGAACCGATGACCGCACTCAACCCGCTGCTGACCATCGGCCGGCAGATCGGCGAGACCTTCCGCACCCACACCGCCCTCGGCCGGCGCGAGATCGCGCAGCGCACACTGCAGCTGCTCGACGACGTGCGCCTGCCCAACCCCGCCGCCGCCCAACGCGCTTACCCGCACCAGCTTTCGGGCGGCCAGCGGCAGCGCGTGATGATCGCCATGGCGCTGGCGCTCGACCCGCGGGTGCTGATCGCCGACGAACCCACCACCGCGCTCGACGTGACCACCCAGGCGCAGATCCTGCGGCTGATCCGCGACCTGCAGCGGCGCAAGGGCACGGCGGTGCTGTTCATCACCCACGACTTCGGTGTGGTGGCCGACATCGCCGACCGCGTGGCGGTGATGCAGCACGGCCGGGTGGTCGAAACCGGTACCGCCACCGAGGTGCTGGGCTGGCCGCAGCATGCCTACACCCGGACGCTGCTGGCAGCGGTACCGGACCTCATACCGCGCACCACCACCGCGCCAGGCCGACCGGCCGGCACCGTGCTGGCCATCGAGGGCCTGCACAAGACCTACCGCAGCGGCGCACGCTGGCTGCGCAACCGCCGTGTCACCCAGGCGCTCGACGGGGTGGGCCTGCAGCTGCCGCGCGGCAGCACCCTGGGCATCGTCGGCGAAAGCGGCTCGGGCAAGTCCACGCTGGCCCGCTGCATCGTGCGGCTGCTGGAGACCGATGCCGGCACCATCCGGCTAGACGGCGCGGACCTGGCGGCCCTGTCGCGCCGGGCCTGGCGCCAGCAGGCCGGCCGTGTGCAGATGGTCTTCCAGGACCCTTACAGCTCGCTCGACCCACGCCGCCGCGTGGGCGACCTGGTGGCGCAGGGTCCCATCGCCCATGGCGTTCCCCGCGCACAGGCCCATGAGCGAAGCCGAGAGCTGTTCGCCCTGGTCGGGCTCGACCCGGCATCGGTGCACCGCTACCCGCACGAATTTTCCGGCGGCCAGCGCCAGCGCATCGGCCTGGCCCGCGCCCTGGCGCTGGAGCCGCAGGTGCTGGTAGCCGACGAGCCGGTGTCCGCGCTGGACGTATCGGTGCAGGCCCAGGTACTGGCGCTGCTGGCGGACCTGCGCCGGCGGCTCGGCCTGTCCATCGTCTTCATCACCCACGACCTGCGGGTGGCGGCCCAGGTCTGCGACCGCATCGCCGTCATGCACCAGGGCCGGGTGGTGGAAGAGGCGGCCACCGCCGACCTGTTCGCTGCGCCGCGCCATGCCTACACCCAGGCCCTGCTGGCGGCCGTGCCCGGCAGGGACTGGCAGCGCCCCACCTTCTCCTGAACCCCGCCGCACAGAACCATGTCCGAGCTTCCCGTCCCGCGCTCCCCCGCCGAGTTTCCCGACAGCCCGCTGTCGACCGTACTGCGCCAGCCCCTGTTGCTGGGCCTGTTCCTGCCGCTGCAAAGCGGCGGCTGGTCGGCCTCCACCCTGCCCCGTGGCACCGACTGGAGCTTCGACTACAACGCCCGCCTCACCCTGCAGGCCGAAGCGCTGGGCTTCGACCTCGCCTTCGGCCTGGCCCAGTGGATCGGCAAGGGCGGGCACGGCGGCGCGATGCGCTACCGCGAGCAGTCGCTCGACTCCTTCATGGCCACCGCGGCGCTGTGCGGCCTCACCAGCCGCATCCTGCTGATCTCCACATTGCATGTGCTGTACGGCCCCTGGCACCCGCTGCACCTGGCGAAGTTCGGCGCCACGCTGGACCATATTTCCAAAGGGCGCTGGGGCATCAACCTGGTGACGGGCCACCTGGCCTACGAAGCGCCGATGTTCGGCATGCAGCGCCAGGAGCACGACCAGCGCTACGCCATGGCCGACGAGTTCTCGCGTATCGCCGAAGCCTTCTGGGCGGCGGACGACAACCTGGAATTCACCGGAAAGTACTGGCAGACCACGGGCGCCTACGTGACTCCCAAGCCCTTGTACGGCCGCCCCATCCTGGTCAATGCCACCGGTTCGCCCGCCGGCATGGACTACGCCGCGCGGCATTCGGACATCGTCTTCACGCCCAGCCCGGGCGGCACCGCCATCGAGGACGCGGTGGCGGTGCTGCCGCAGCACAATGCACGTATCCAGGCAGCGGCGCTGGCGGCCGGCCGCCAGGTGCGCATCCTGATCAACCCCACGGTGATCTGCCGCGACACGGAGAAGGAGGCGCGGGACTACTACCGGGCCATCGTCGACGCGGCCGACGATGGCGCCGTGGACGGCTTCATCGCGCGCGGCGCCGTCAGCGATGCGCAGGGCTGGAAAAAGGACCGACTGCGCGAGCACCGCATCGTCGGCGGCAACCTGGTGCTGGTCGGCACACCCGCGCAGATCGTGGACCAGTTCGCCGCGCTGCAGCGCACCGGCATCGGCGGTGTGCAGCTGAGTTTCTACGACTTCGAGGCCGACCTGGCACATTTCGGCGCACAGGTACTGCCCCTGATGCGCCAGGCCGGCCAGCGGCTCTAGAAGAAACCGCCGGTCGGCAGCGGTGTGCCGCGCACCTCGTACTCGCCCAGGATGCGGGCTTTGAGGCTGGCGGGGTTGTGTGATGCCAGGGTACGGGCGTTGCGCCAGTGGCGGTCCAGGTTGTAGCGCTGGGTGGTGGCGGAGGCCCCGCCCACGTCGAACAGCTGGCTGGCCGCACGCAGCACCAGCGCGTCCACCACCACCTTGGCCTTGGCCGACGCCAGTGACCCCTGCAGGCCCAGTTCCCGGTCGTGCGCCCCCTGCTGGCGCGAAACGGCCACGCGGTCGAGCGCATCGGCAGCCGCCAGCACCGTGGCCTCGGCCGCGAAGGCGCTGCTGGCGATCTCGCCGATGGTCTGCTGCAGGAGGGGGTCGTCCGCCGGGCAGGGTGCCAGTCCATGGGCGAAATTGCGCTCCCCGCGCCGCAGCACCAGCGCCACGGCCTCGCGCTGGATCGCACGCAGGATGCCGGCATTGACCGTCGTCAGGAACAGCTGCGACAGCGTGGCGCTGTACGGAATACGGTAGTTGGCGCCGTCGGTGTCCACCAGGAGTTCGTCCTCGCCCACATGCACCTGCTCCAGGCGGGTGGTGCCGGTACCCGTCAGGCGCTGGCCCATGCCGTACCAGTCGTCGTCCAGGCGCACCCCCTGGCGGTGGGTGGGCACGATGGCCGAGGCATTACGCCCGTCCGGCAGGTGCGCGCGCACCAGCACATAGTCCGCGTACAGGCTGCCGGTGCTGTAGAACTTGGTTCCGTTCAGCAGGTAGCCGCCGCCCGGCGCAGGTACCACTGTGGTGTCGACCGCGCCGTTGCCCACCGCAGTGGTGGCAAGCTCGCCGGCGGCCACACCGAAGACGGCCCCGTCGGCCACGGCCTGCAGCCAGCGGCTCGGCGCCTGCCCGGGCACCGGCAGCACAAACCGCTCGACGAAGGAAAAATGGTTGCGCAGGACGTGGGCCACATTGGAGTCGGCCGCGGCCAGTTCCAGCACCGCCTCCAGCAGTTGGCGCAGGCTTGCACCGCCACCACCCTGCGCCACCGGCAGGCGCAATGCGCCGAAGCGTGCCTTGCGGAGGAGCGCGATCTCGTCGTGGGGGTGTACACGCTGCTGGTCGCGTGCCGAGGCCCCCACGGTGATGGCCTCCACCAGGGTGCGCAGGGTCGGCGAACCCGGCAGGGCCGGGCCTTCGAGCGGCAGGCAGGCGCATTGCGCCGGAAAGATGTGGGGAGCGTTCATGGGTTAGGGCCTGTTAACACCAGGCCTCTAGGAGCCGATGAAGATGCAGGGATGCCGCGCGTGTTCAACCGGCGGCAGCAGCGATCCTGGGGATGACCGACACCCGGGAGGCTGGCGCGGGCACCGGCCCATGGACCAGCACGGCCGCCTGCGCCGCGGCCTCGTCGACCCGCGCGAGCGCCGCTTCGCCGGCCAGCCGGCCGTCACGGAAGTCGCCCGCCGTGGCATACACCGCGCTCGGCACGGTGTAGGCGCGGAAGAAGGCAAAGAGGGGCCGGAACACGTGGTCCACCGCCAGGCAATGGCGGTCGCTGCCGCCGGTGGCCGCCAGCAGCACCGGCTTGCCCACCAGGGCCTCCGGATCGACCAGGTCGAACAGGTGCTTGAAGAGGCCGGTGTAGCCCCCCTTGTAGACGGGCGAGGCGGCGATGAGGATGTCGGCGCGCCGGATACGCTCCAGCGCTGCGGTGATTTCCGGCGGGTGGCCGGTGAAATCCAGCGTGCCCGCGAGGTGGATGCCGATCTTCCCCAGATCGACCACGTGGGTATCGCTGCCGCCCAGGCGGCCGGCAAGGGAGTGCACGACGGCATCGATGAGCTGGCCGGTGCGCGATTGGGAGGACAGGCTGCCGTTGACGGCAACGATGCTGGTGTGTCGCATGGGGGAATAGCCGGTGGACGTGGGTGGGAAGGTCAGAGCTTGGCGATCGACACCTCGGTCGACTTGACCAGGGCCACCACTTCCGAGCCGACCACGAGTTCCAGCTCGTCCACCGAGCGGGTGGTGATGACCGAGGTGACAGTGCCGAAAGGCGTTTCGACATCGACTTCCGACACCACGTCGCCGCGGATGATCTCGCGGACCTTGCCCCTGAACTGGTTGCGTACGTTGATGGCCTTGATGGTCATGGCGTGGTTCCCTTGCTGCTGTGAAGAAGGAACGAAGCCTAGGGACCGGGCGGCCGGGCCACAACGAAGTTTTCCGTGTTTGCTTATCCGCTGGCCATCAATTGGTTACCGCATATACAAACGCGAATTCATTCGTTTTCCAATGGGCACGCGGCTCCTACAGTGCTGTTTTACGCACCGCGAGGCCTGCTCCATGTCCGCCGTACTTTCCACGCCCGCCCGTGCCGGCGCCGCTCATTCCCAGTCCTCCCAGTCCTTCGCCATCCGTCCGTTCGGCGGCGCCCTAGGCGCCGAGGTGGTCGGGCTTGACCTGACCCGCCCGCTGGCGCAAGAGGATTTCCAGCGTATCCACGCGGCGCACCTGGAGCACCATGTGCTGGTGTTCCGCGACCAGCGCATCACGCCGGACGAGCAGGTGGCATTCAGCCGCCGTTTCGGGCCGCTGCAGATCCACGTGCTGAAGAACTTCCTGCTGCCGGGCCACCCGGAAATCCTGGTCGTCTCCAACATCAAGGACGCCCAGGGCCAGCCGGTGGGCCTGGGCGATGCCGGCCACTACTGGCATTCGGACCTGTCGTACAAGGCTACGCCCAGCCTGGGTTCGCTGCTGCTGGCGCAGGAACTGCCGGCCGAGGGCGGCGACACCCTGTTCGCCAACCAGCACGCCGCCTACGAGGCGCTGCCGGCCGACCTCCAGGCCGCCGTGGCACCGCTGCGCGCCGAGCACAGCTACCTCGCCAAGTACGAAGAACTGCGCGCCCGCAGCCCCTGGCGGCCCAAGCTCACCCAGGAGCAGATCGACGAGGTGAAGCCCG
Organism: Pseudomonadota bacterium; assembly: GCA_040390235.1. Classification (GTDB taxonomy): domain Bacteria; phylum Pseudomonadota; class Gammaproteobacteria; order Burkholderiales; family Burkholderiaceae_C; genus Xylophilus. The sequence goes on from JAZJYT010000089.1 coordinate 21,602, forward strand.
CCGTGCACGCGGTGGTGCGCACCCACCCGGAAACCGGCAGGAAGGCGCTTTTTGTCAGCGAACACTTCAGCACCCGCATCGTCGGCCTGCCCGAGGATGAAAGCCGCGAGCTGCTGGCGCGCCTGTTCGCCCACAGCGTGTTGCCGCAGTTCGTCTACCGCCATGTATGGAAGCCGCACGACATGGTGTTCTGGGACAACCGTTCGGTGATGCACCTGGCCGCGGGCACACCCGACCACCTGCGCCGCCGGCTGGACCGCACCACCGTCGAAGGCGACCTTCCCTTCTGATTCCGGCATTCCTGCTGCCGCCTCATCCCCTCTCCCACGACCGACATCCCGAAAGTTTCCGTGACCGCTTCCGCCTCCCGCACCGTTTCTCCCGCCCGCCACCGCCTCCGGCGCACTGCCGTATCGCTGCTGGCATCGGCCGCCCTGCTGGCCACCGGCCTGGGTGCGGCCACGGCCGCGCATGCCGAAGGGCCGTTGCGCATCGCCGAGCAGTTCGGCATCGTCTACCTGCTGCTCAACGTGGCGCAGGACCAGAAGCTGATCGAAAAACACGGCAAGGCCGCGGGTGTCGACATCAAGGTCGAGTTCCTGCAGCTCTCCGGCGGCTCGGCGGTGAACGACGCGCTGCTGGCCGGCAACATCGATGTGGCCGGCGCCGGCGTCGGCCCGCTCTTCACCATCTGGGACCGCACCCGGGGCCGGCAGAACGTCAAGGGCATCGCATCGCTGGGCAACTTCCCCTACTACCTGGTCAGCAACCGGCCGGGCGTGAAAAGCATCGCCGACTTCACCGACAAGGACCGCATCGCCCTGCCCGCCGTGGGCGTGTCGGTGCAGTCGCGGGTGCTGCAACTGGCCTCGGCCCGGCTGTGGGGCGACAAGTCCTTCGACAAACTCGACAAGATCAGCGTGACCCTGCCGCATCCCGACGCCACGGCCGCCATCATCAAGGGCGGCACCGAGATCAGCGCGCATTTCGGCAACCCGCCCTTCCAGGAGCAGGAGCTGGCCGGCAACCCCAACGCGAAGATCGTGCTCAACTCCTACGACGTGATGGGCGGCCCAGCCTCGGCCACCCTGCTCTACGGCACCGAGAAATTCCGCAAGGAAAATCCGAAGACCTACAAGGCTTTCCTCGATGCGCTGGACGAGGCGGCGAAGTTCATCGTCGCCAACCCCGAGAAGGCGGCCGACATCTACCTGAAGGTGACGGGCGGCAAGACCGACCGCGAGCTGCTGCTGAAAATCATCAAGAACCCCGAAGTGCAGTTCAAGGTGCAGCCGCAGAACACCCTGGCGCTGGGCCAGTTCATGCACCGCGTGGGCGCCATCAAGAACGAACCCGCGTCGGTGAAGGACTATTTCTTCGACGACGTGCACGTCGCCTCGGGCAGCTGACCGCCACCATGGTCCTGCAGCAGCTCCGGCAATCCCTCCTCGGTCCTTTTGCCGCCACCTTCGAGGCGGAGGCCATGGCACCGCCGGCCGTGCGGCGCCTGCACGATGCGGCCCTGCGCGCAAGCGCACCGCCTGCGCCGCTGGCGTCCGGTGACGCGGCCGGCCCCGCCACGGCCGGCGCGCCGCTGCTGCAGGTCGAAGGCGTCAGCATCGACTACCGCACCCCCGGCCGGGTGGTACGGGCCACGCACCGCGTGGGTTTCGACGTGCACGAGGCCGACCGCTTCGTGCTGCTGGGGGCCTCGGGCTGCGGCAAGTCCACGCTGCTGAAAGCCATCGGCGGTTTCATTGCCCCGACCGAAGGCAGCATCCGCCTGGGCGGCCAGGCCGTGACCCGGCCCGGCCCCGACCGCGCCGTGGTGTTCCAGGAATTCGATCAGTTGCCGCCGTGGAAGACGGTGCGTGAAAACGTCATGTTCCCCCTGCTGGCCTCGCATGCCTGCGGCCGGAAGGAGGCGGCCGAGCGCGCGGCCCTGTACCTCGACAAAGTGGGACTGACGCCATTCGCCGACGTGCACCCGCACCAGCTCTCGGGCGGCATGAAGCAGCGCGTGGCGATTGCCCGTGCGCTGGCCATGCAGCCGCGGGTGCTGCTGATGGACGAACCCTTTGCCGCGCTGGACGCACTCACCCGCCGGCGCATGCAGGAAGAACTGCTGGGGCTGTGGGACGAGTTCCGCTTCACCCTGGTCTTCGTCACCCATTCCATCGAAGAAGCGCTGGTGGTGGGCAACCGCGTGGCCATCCTGTCGCCGCACCCGGGCCGCCTGCGGGCCGAGATCGACAGCCAGCGTTTCGGCCTGCACAGCCTGGGCGGTACCGATTTCCAGGCCACGGCGCAGCGTATCCACCGGCTGCTGTTCGACGAACCCGTGGGCGGCACGCCCGCCGCCGCACCGGGCTCGGTAGCGGCGGACGCGCAGACCATCACCCGTCCGCAGGCGCCGGCCGCGCCCGCGGCTTTGCACGGTGGGCTGCCGTTCCGGATTTCCGTATGAGCACTGTCCTTTCTACTTTTTCCACCCGTTCCACCCTCACCACCGCCACCACCCCGGCCGGCCCGCCACCTACGCCGCCGGCGCGCCCGGACGTGGAATACACCCTGCCGCCGCTGGGCGGCATCACGCCGGTGACGACACTGCCCCTGGCGGCGCGCCTGTGGCAACAGGACGGGCTGCGCAAGCTGGTGATACTGGCCGTGCTGGCCGGCCTGTGGGAGGCCCTGGCCCGCTGGCAGGACAACGACCTGCTGCTGCCAACCTTCCTGCAGACGGCGCGTGCGCTGGGCCAGGGCCTGGCCTCGGGCGAGCTGCTGGACAAGACCGCGATTTCGCTCGGCGTGCTGCTCAAGGGTTACCTGGCCGGCATCCTCGGCGCTTTTGTGCTGACCACGCTGGCGGTGTCGACCCGTTTCGGCCGCGACCTGCTGACCACCCTCACCTCCATGTTTAACCCGCTGCCGGCCATCGCACTGCTGCCGCTGGCGCTGCTGTGGTTCGGCCTGGGCCAGGGCAGCCTGGTGTTCGTGCTGGTCCACTCGGTGCTGTGGCCGCTGGCGCTGGCCACCTATTCGGGTTTCCAGGCGGTGCCGGAAACCTTGCGTATGGCCGGACGCAACTACGGCCTGCGTGGTGTGCCCTACGTGCTGCAGATCCTGGTGCCGGCGGCCCTGCCGGCCATCCTGTCGGGCCTGAAGATCGGCTGGGCCTTCGCCTGGCGCACGCTGATCGCCGCCGAGCTGGTGTTCGGCGCCTCGTCCGGCAAGGGCGGCCTGGGCTGGTACATCTTCCAGAACCGCAACGAGCTCTATACCGACAAGGTGTTCGCCGGGCTGGTGATGGTGATCGCCATCGGCCTGGTGGTCGAGGGCCTGGTCTTCCGCACGCTGGAGCGGGTGACGGTGCAGCGCTGGGGCCTGCAGCGCTGACGGTGCGGACCGGGAGCCGTGCCTGTCAACGCCGGCTCGGCAGGGACCGCATGAACTAACTCGAAAAACTTCCTTCTCCTTCCCGCGCGCCATCCGCAAGATGGCGTTTTGTTTGCGGAGCAAGGACCCAGGGACATGCGTTATTTTTCGATCGGCTGGATACTCGCCGCGGGCCTGGCGGCCACGGTGTTGCCGGCAGCAGCCAAGGAAACACCCCCTGCCGTCATCCACGTCGGCGGCCAGGGCAACGCGGCCGGCACGCCCTACGGCTCCGCCGTCATCGGCGTGCTGCGCGCCAAACAGTACCTGGAAGACGAATTCAAGGCCGACGGCACCAAGATCGAGTGGCAGTTCCCGCGCGGCACCGGGCCGGCCATCAACGAAGCCCTGGCCAGCGGCCAGCTGGACTTCGCCAACTACGGCGGCCTGCCCAATATCGTGGGCAAGGGCGCAGGCCTGCCGACCCGGGTGCTGGCCTCGTATGGCACCTCGCCCACCTACCTGGTGGTGCGCAACGGCTCCGGTATCGAGAAGATCCAGGATCTGAAGGGCCGCAAGGTGACGGTATCGCGCGGCACCGTGATCGAACTGTCGCTCAACACCCTGCTGGCGCAGGCCAGGCTCAAGCCGCAGGACGTGCAGCTGTTCGACCTGAAGGCGGCCGACCAGATCACCGCGCTGACCTCGGGCGACGTGGATGTGGTGGTGGGCGGTTCCAACCTGCTGGTGCTGCCGGCGCGCGGCATCGGCAAGGTCATCTATTCGACCAAGGGCCGGGCGGATCCGGCCAACGCCTTCGGCTCCTTCGTGGTCACGGATACCTTTGCGAAGAAGTATCCCGAGACGACGCAGCGGGTGGTGAACGCCTTCGTGCGCGCCGCACAGTTCGCCTCGCAGGAGGCCAACCGCGACGAGTTGATCAAGCTCTGGGAGCTCACCGGCGTTCCCCGCAAGGACCTCGTCGACGACTACGACGGTGAACTGCTGAAGGACCGGCTGAGTCCGCTGCTCGACGACTTCTACGCCGCCAACATCCAGCGCGGCATCGCTTTCGCGCAGGAACAGAAGCTGATCCGCCGCCCCATCAAGGTATCGGAGTGGCTCGACCCCAGCTACCTGGCCAAGGCGGTCCAGGCCCAGGGGCTCCAGGGCACCTGGGTGCGCCGCGATGCCCATGGCAAGCCGCAGCACTGACCCCACCACCACGGCCCGGGCCGCCGACGTGCTGGTGATCGGCGGCGGCCCGGCCGGCGCCTGGGCGGCGCTGGCCGCCGCGGCCGAAGGCTGCAGCGTGGTGCTGGTGGACAAGGGTTTCCTCGGCACCAGCGGTGCCACCGCACCGTCGAACACCGGCACCTGGTGTGTGCCGCCCGGTCCCGGCCGGGCCGAAGCCACCCGGCGCCGCGCGGCGCGCGCCGGCGGACTGGCCGATGCCGCCCATGGCGAGCGGGTGCTGGCCGCAGCCTACGGCGGACTGCTATGGCTGCAGGAACAGGGCTACCCCTTCCCGCGCGAGGAGGACGGCACGCCCTACATCGCCAACCTGCGGGGGCCCGACTACATGCGTTTCATGCGGCGCGAGGTGAAGGCCGCCGGTGTCACCGTGCTCGACCACCACCCGGCCCTCGGCCTGCTGGCCGACGCCCACGGCGTGGGCGGCGCCCATGGCGTGGACCGGCAGCGCAACACCGCCTGGCGCATCAGCGCCGCCGCGGTGGTGCTGGCCGCCGGTGGCTGTGCCTTCGGTGAACGTATGCTCGGCGCCACCGGCCTGACCGGCGACGGCTACCTGTTCGCCGTCGAAGCCGGCGCGCGCCTGTCGGGCATGGAATTCAGTGCGCAGTACGGCGTGGCGCCGGCGCACACCTCGCTCAACAAGGGCCTCATCTACCGCTGGGCGCGTTTTTTCGATGCGTCGGGGCAGCTGCTGGACACCGGCGATGACCGCCATGCCGCCATTGCCCGCGCGATGCAGCACGGCCCGGTCTTCGCCAGCCTCGACAAGGCCGGCACCGAGGTGCAAGCCTGGCTGCGGCAAGGCCAGCCCAATTGCTTCCTGCCCTACGACCGGCAGGGCATCGACCCGTTCACCGACCGCTTCGAAGTCACCCTGCGCTGCGAAGGCACGGTGCGCGGCGTGGGCGGCGTGCTGCTGGCCGACGAGAGCGGCGCCACCGACGTGGCCGGACTCTATGCCGCGGGCGATACCGCCAGCCGCGAACGGCTGACCGGCGCCCTCTCCGGCGGCGGCGGCCCCAATGCGTCATGGGCCATCGCCAGCGGACAATGGGCCGGCCGCGGTGCCGCGCGCCATGCCCGCCGCCTCGGCCCCAAGGCTGGAGCGCGGGTATTTGCCGCGCCCGCCCCGGCCGACGCCGTTCCGCAGGGTGCGGGCAGCGCGGCAGTCGTCGCCGCGGTGCGCGAACAGATGCTGCCGCCTCAGCGCCATTTTTTCCGCGATGCAGCCGGGCTGTCCCGCTCCGCCGCACTGTTCGACGAGCTGTGGCATGCGCGGGGCACCGCCGCCGGCGCGGCCGACGCGCTGGCCCAACTGCGCCAGCGCGAGGCACGTGCCCTGCTGGCCACCTCGCGCTGGTCGGTCGCCAGCGCCCAGCTGCGCCGGGAGAGCCGTGGCATACACCGGCGCACGGATGCACCGGACGCATTGCCCGGGGGCGCACGGCGCATCGAATCCGGTGGACTGCACCAGACCTTCGCCGACTGGTCGGTACCCGCGCTGCGCCGGGAGGCTGCATGATCGAAATCGTCTCGACCGAACGCTGCACCGGCTGCGACATCTGTGTCACGGCCTGCCCGGCCAACGTATTCGATGCGGTGGCCGGTGGCATTCCGGTGATCGCCCGGCAGGACGACTGCCAGACCTGTTTCCTGTGCGAGATCTACTGCCCGGCCGACGCGCTGTACGTCGCCCCGGTGGCCGAAGGGCCGATGGGCATCACCTCCGACGAGGCCGAAGCGCAGGGCTATTTCGGCAGCTACGCCCGCGCACTCGGCTGGCGGCGCGGGCGCCCTGGCGGCGCAGAGAACGACTCCACCGTGCGGATCCGCGCGTTCCTCTAGGCGCCTCCAGGCAGCTGCAGGCACTTCGTTTTTTCCAGGGCGATTCCCATGTCTTCCATCTCCATCGATTCCACCGCCACGCTGCACCAGGCCATCGCCGGCAGTCCGACCCACCGCGCCGGCAGCGGTGCGGCCTGGGCCGTGGCGCGGCTGCGCGCGGTGCTGGTGGCCCTGGCCGTGCCGGCGCTGGTGGTGGCGCTGTGGTGGTGGGCCGCGGCGCACGCCTGGATGTCCGAGCAGATCCTGCCGCCCCCGGCTTATGTCTGGGACACGGCGCTGGACCTGATCCGCTCGGGCCAGGTGCAGGAGGCGCTGGCGGTGAGTTTCGGCCGCCTGGTGGCCGGCCTGGCCATCGGCGGCGGCCTGGGCCTGGCGGCCGGCGTGGCCATGGGGCTGTCGCGCCGTACCGAGGCCTACCTGGGGCCCACCCTGCGTGCCATCTGCCTGGTGCCTTCGCTGGGCTGGCTGCCTTTCTTCATGCTGGCCTTCGGCATCGGCGAGGGGCTGAAGTTCGCACTGATCGCCAAGACCTGCTTCATGCCGATGATGGTCAACGGCTTCGAAGGCACCCGGGCGGTGCCGGTGCGCTACCGCGAGGTCGCCCGCGTGCTGGAGCTGGGCCGCTTCGCCACCCTGCGTTATGTGGTGCTGCCGGCCGCGCTGCCGGCCCTCACCAACGGTTTCCGGCTGGCGCTCAGCAAGGGCTGGAAGGCCCTGGTGCTGGTGGAGATGATCGCCTCGGCTGCCGGCATCGGCTACCTCATGACCTGGGGCCGCAAGGCCTTCCAGCTCGACGTGGTACTGGTCACCATGGTCGTCATCGGCATCGCCGGCTGGGCGCTGGACCGCGCGGCGCTGGTCCTGTCGCGCCGCTATGGCGCCTGGTCGGAACGGACGACCCTGTGAACAGTGCCGCCACCCTCGCCACCTCCGCCGGCGGCCGCCTCGGCAACACGGCGCGCGGGCTGGTGCTGCCCGTGCTGCTGGTACTGGCCTGGGTGGCCGTGGGCGCTTTGGGGCTCGGCAACCCGCAGATCTTCGTGCCGGTGTCGGCCGTGGTCCATGCCGCGGTGGAAACCACACGGAGCGGGCAGTTGCCCGACGCGGTTGCCGCCACGCTGCTGCGGGCGCTGTTGGGGTTTGCCATCGGCGCGGCTCTGGGGTTTGCCGCCGGCCTGCTGCTGGGCCTGCACGGCGGCAGCCGCCGCCTCTTTTCGCCGACGCTGAACGCACTCAACCAGATCGCGCTCTTCGCCTGGATCCCGCTGCTGGGCGCCTGGCTCGGCACCGGCGAGGCCATGAAGATCACCCTGATCGCGCTGGGCGCCTTTTTTCCGATGCTCCTCAACACCGAGGCCGGTTGCCGCAACGTGCCCCGGCCCTACCTGGAGGTGGGCCGGCTGCTGGAATTCGACCGGCGTACGCAGATCCGCTCCATCGTGCTGCCGGCCGCGGCGCCGGCCATGGTGGCGGGGCTGGAGATCGCACTGGCCAGCGCCTGGCTCGGCACCATCGGGGCGGAATACCTGATCGGCACCGGCTACGTCAACGGCCACGGTGACGGCCTGGGCGTGTTGCTGGCCGCATCGCGGGAGCTGGGGCGCATGGATATCGTCATTGTCGGCATCCTGGCGCTGGCCCTGACCGGGCTGGCGCTGGACCGCTTCACCGTCTGGATTTCGAGAAGGCTGCTCGCATGGCAATCGCACTAGAACAGGAAACCCTGGGAACGCACGCAGGGCACGCAGGAACTACGGCACTTCCGCCGGCCATCGAGATACACGGCGTGTCCAAGTCCTTTGCCGGTGCGCAGGGCACGGTGCAGGCACTGGCCCCCGTGTCACTGACGGTCGCCCCCGGCGAGTTCGTGAGCCTGGTCGGCCCGAGCGGCTGCGGCAAGTCCACCCTGCTGCGCCTGCTGGCCGGACTGGAGCAGCCCGACAAGGGCACGCTGCGCGAGCATGGCGCGCCCATCGGGCCGCCCAGCCTGGCGCGCGGTGTCGTGTTCCAGGACCACCGGCTGCTGCCCTGGCTCACGGTGGAGCAGAACATCCTGCTGGCGCTGCGCAAGGCGACTCTTACTCCGGCGCAGAAGGCCGAGCGGGTACAGGGCCTGATCACGCTGGTGGGCCTGGCGGGTTTCGAGAAGGCGCAGCCGCACCAGCTGTCGGGCGGCATGTCGCAGCGCGCGGCCATCGCCCGCGCGCTGGCGCCGCGCCCGCGGCTGCTGCTCCTGGACGAACCGTTCGGCGCCCTGGACTCGCTTACCCGCGGCCACCTGCAGGCCGAGCTGCTGCGCATCTGGGAACACGAACGCATCACCATGGTCATGGTCACCCACGACGTGGAGGAAGCCGTTTACCTGTCCGACCGCATCGCGGTGATGGACCCGCGCCCGGGCCGCATCCGCCGCATCGTCGGCGTGCCTTTCGCCAAGCCGCGCCGCCGTGCCGACCCGACCTTCGTCGCGGTGAAGGACGATATCCTGAGCCTGCTGGGCGTGCACTGAAGCACCGCCCTGGGGGCCGGGTTCAGGCCACGGCGGCGCCGGCGAACTGGGTGCGGTACATCAGGCGGCGTGTCTTCGGGTCGAAGGCATCGCGCCGGTGCATGCTGCAGGTGTTGTCCCACATCATCACGTCGCCCACCTGCCAAGACTGGCCCCAGGTGAAGCGGGTCTGGGTCGCATGGGACCACAGCCGGTCAAGCAGGGTCTCGCTGTCCTCCAGCGACAGCCCGGGCACATAGGCATTGGGGCGGCGGCCCAGCAACAGGGCCTTGCGGCCCGTGTCGGCATGGGTGATGACGAAGGGGTGGACCGCACCCACGGTCTTGCGTGGGTCGGTATTGGCCTCGAAGCCGTTGCGCAGCTGGCCGGCGCTGTTGCGACTCGCGTCGTGCACGCAGCCCAGGCCCTGGATCTGCTGCTTCAGGTCGGCCGGCAGCGTGTCGTAGGCCTGGTACATGTTGGCGAACCAGGTGTTGCCGCCCGCCGGGGGCACCTCCACCGCATACAGGCAAGCGCCGCGCGGCGGCCGCCCGATGTAGGTCATGTCGGCGTGCCACACCGCCTCGCCGTCGCCCAGCGAGCCAATGGGCTTACCCTCGACCTTGACATTGGAGATGACCGTGATCTCCGGCGGCAGGTGGGCATGGGTGTAGGTGGCGTCGACGCTGGCGACCGGGCGTTTGTCCAGTGCACCGAAGTTCGCCGAGAACGCGGCCAGCCCGGCGATGGTGAGCTGCCGCTGCCCGCGAAAACGCAGCACCAGGTGCTTCGCCCAGGCGGCCCTGACGGCGTCGGCCTGCTCGCCGCGCAGGGGCTGGTTGAGGTCGATGCCGAGCACGTCGGCGCCCAGGGCGGCGCCCGTGGGGATGACCGTGGGAAGAAGGGATAACTCAGCGGTATCGGCCATGGTGTTTCCGGTGGCAACGCAAAAATCGGGGTGCTGACCTTAGACCTGCCGCCGCGCGCCGTCAAACGCGGAATCGGCATATGTTCATTCAGTGGCCGCGCACGCCGCCGGTCGCCGGCACGGCCTCGTTGGCGGCGGCGGTCGCCGCAATGGCGGCCGGCTGGGCCGTCAGCGCGGTGCTGCGCCGGCCGTCGGCGCCCACCGGCACGTCGCCGCTGACGGTGACGCGGCGCACCACCCGGTGGGCGTCGCCGTAGTCGTTGATGGCGTAGTGCTGGGTGGCGCGGTTGTCCCAGATGGCGACGTCGCCCTGCGCCCAGTGCCAACGCACGGTGTTCTCCGGCCGCAGGATGTGGGCGTTGAAGATCTCGATCAGGCGCTGCGAGTCGTGCGACGAATAGCCCACCAGCTTCTTGGCGAAATGGCCGAGCAGCAGCGTACGTTCGCCGGTCTCCGGGTGCACCCGCACGACCGGGTGCTCGGCCTCGTAGAGGGTCGAGGTGAACACCTTGCGGTATTTCTCCCGGCCCACATCGTCGCCGCCATCGGGGCGCTGGGCGGCATAGTCGTAGTCGTTGCCATGCACCGCGCGCAGCGTGCCGGCCAGGCTCTTCAGAGACTCGGGCAGGCCCGCATAGGCGGCCGCGGTATTGGCCCACAACGTGTCGCCGCCGAGCTCGGGAATAGTCACCGCACGCAGCACCGCCACCTTGGGCGGCGCCACCTCGAAGGTCACGTCGGTGTGCCAGGAGTTGGCGCGCCCGCCATGGCGCGAGTCCAGTTCCAGCAGGCGGGTGCCGTCGGGCGAGGGCACGGTGGGATGCGGCTCGATCTCGCCCCACAGGCGGCCGAAGGCCTGGTGCTCGGCATCGTCGAGATGCTGCTGCCCGCGGAAGAACAGCACCTTGTGCTGCAGCAGCGCCTGGTGGATGGCGGCGAAGGTGGCCGGCTCCAGGCCGCCGGACAGGCGTAGGCCGCGGATCTCCGCGCCGATGCGCCCGGCCAGGCGGCGGATGTCGAGGGCGGCCGCGCCAGCCACGGCCGGATGCACGGAAGAAGACGAGAGGACTGCGCTCATGGGGACTCCTGGGGGTGGGGTACGGGAGGGGCTGAAGCAGGACCGGTCAGGGCGACCGGTCCGGTATCGGGCCGCGGGTCGCCGACGAAGCCCTTGCGGTTGGGCATACGCACCGCCGGCAGGCTGTGCGCGTCGAGCACGGTATCGGCCGGCACGATGCCGTTGAGGTGCAGCAGGTAGGCGGTGACGGCATACACCTCGGCCGGCCGCAGGCTTTGCGGCGCGTTGTAGGGCATGGCACGGTAGACGAAGTCGTACAGCGTGGTGGCATAGGGCCAGAAGCTGCCGATGGTCTTCACCGGCTTGGCCGACGCCAGGGTGCCCGCCCCGCCCACCAGCCGGTCGGCCAGGCCGCCCTCGCCTTTCGCGCCATGGCAGGCCGCGCATTGGTTATCGAACACCACCTTGCCCTCGGCCACGCTGCCACGGCCCTTGGGCAGGCCGGCGCCTTCGGCGTTCACGTCGATGTTCCAGGGAGCGACGACCGCCGCCGACAGCGGTGTGCCCAGGCCGTAGGTCTGGGCCACAGCCGGCAGGCAGGCCACGGCGCACAGGCCGGCCAGCACCGCCCCTGCCGTACGGAGCGCAAAGGGGTCAGACACGGACATTGGCCACCTTCCCATCCGGCGTGATGCCCCAGCTCTGGATGGCGTTGTAGTGGTAGTTGGACTCGAAACCGCGCGCGGCCACCAGCTCCTGTGGCGTCGGCTGGCGGTAGCCGGTTTCGTCCGACACCCGGCTTTGCAGCACGGCGGGCGCACCGTCCCAGCGCCAGGGCAGGCGGAAACGCGTCAGCGCCCGGTCCAGCACCGGGGCCTGCAGGGCGGCATCACGCCAGTTGCGGCCGCCGTCGGTGGAGACTTCCACCCGCTTCACCTTGCCGTTTCCGGTCCAGGCCAGCCCGGAGATTTCGTAGAAACCCGGACCGCGCAGATGGTGCTCGGGCGCCGGAAAGGTGATGACCGACTTGGCATCCATGCCGAAGGTGAACTGGCGCGCCGTACCGTCGGGCAGCGAATCGGTGTACTTCGACGTCTCCTCGCGCGACATGAAGGGCGCAGCGCCGACCTTGATGCGGCGCAGCCACTTCACATTGGTATTGCCTTCGTAGCCGGGCAGGAACAGCCGCAGCGGATAGCCGTGCTCGGGCCGCAGGCGCTCGCCGTTCTGGGCGTAGACCAGCAGGGCATCGTCCCAGGCCTTGGCCAGCGGGATACTGCGGCTCAGCGCCGCGCCGTCGGCGCCTTCGGCCAGGATCCAGGCGGCGCCGCGCTGCACACCGGCTTCCTGCAGCACCACCGACAAGGGCACACCCGTCCACTCGCAGCACGACAGCAGGCCATGGCTCATCTGCACCGACTGGGTGTCGGGGCCACGCCACTCGCGGCCGGTGTTGCCCGAGCATTCGAGGAAATGGATACGCGACACCGAGGGAAAACGCACCAGGTCGTCCAGGCTGAACAACAGCGGGCGGTCCACCAGGCCATGCACCGCCAGGCGGTGCAACGCCGGGTCGATCTGCGGAATGCCCGCATGGTGCCGCTCGAACACCAGGCCGGTGGGCGTGATGGTGCCGAACAGGTCCTGCAGCGGTGTCATCGACGAGTTGGCGCCAGGCAGCGGCGTGGCACCGCGGCTGCGGCGCACCACATGCTGCTCGAAGGGCGACGGCTGGCCGTAGGGGTGCCACAGCACCGGCTCGCCCGGGGTGCGCGACCAGGGCGGCACTTCGAGCGGCGCGGTGGTGGCGGCTTCGGCAGCCGCGTGCGCCGGGGTGGACGCCAGCAGCGCGGCACCGCCGAGCCCGGCACCGACGCTGCGCAGGAACGTCCGGCGCGCAGTGCCGGCGGGCGGGGGAGTACGCGGTTTCGCGCGGGAGGCGGTATCGGCGGTGGTTGCCATGTCTTCGCTTCAGATCGCGAAGTGCCAATCGGTGGCGCGCTGCGGAATGTCGGCCTTGAGCGGCGGCTCGGCACGCTCGCTGTCGTCGCCGGCGAATTCGCGCAGCACCTCGTCCTTGGCGCGCACGAAGTCCAGGCTGGCACGCTGGCGCGGGTGGGCCAGGGGGACCGGCACGATGCGGCGGATACGGCCCGGGCGCGGTTCCATCACCACCACCCGGTCGCCCAGGTACACGGCCTCCTCCACGTCGTGGGTCACCAGGATCATGGTGATGCCTTCGGCCTGCCAGATGCGGTGCAGTTCCTGCTGCAGGTGGGCGCGGGTCATGGCGTCGAGTGCGCCGAAGGGTTCGTCCAGCAGCAGGATCTCGGGCCGGTTGACCAAGGCGCGGGCAATGGCCACCCGCTGCGACATGCCACCCGAGAGCTGGTGCGGGTGCGCCTTCTCGAAGCCCTGCAGGCCAACCAGTTCGATGTGGCGTTTCACCGTGCGGTGCCGGTCGCCTTCGGACAGGCCGGCGTTGAGCAGGCCCAGGCCGATGTTCTGCTCCACCGTGAGCCAGGGGAACAGCCGGTGCTCTTGGAACACGATGCCGCGCTGCAGGCTGGTGCCGACCACGCGTTTGCCGTCGAGCAGGATCTCGCCCTGGTAGTCGTCCTCCAGGCCGATGACCAGCCGCAGCAGCGTGGACTTGCCGCAGCCGCTGGTGCCGACGATGCTGACGAATTCGCCCGGTGCGATGGACAGCGAGATGTCCGACAGCACCGGCATGGCCTTGCCATCGACCTGGTACTGCTTGTGCACGTTCTGGAGCGCGAGGGTGCCTGCGTGGGCCATGGGAAATTTCTCTTTTCTCTCAGTTGAATTGGGCGACGCTGCGGCCGCGCCAGGACAGGAGGCGTTTTTCGAGCTGCGAGGCCAGCCAGTTGAGCGTGAAGCCCACGATGCCGACCACGATCACGCCGAACAGCACCAGGTCCATCCAGAAGTGCTCGCGCCCATCGATCATGGTGTTGCCGATGCCCTTGCCGGACACCAGCAAGTACTCGGCGCCCAGGGTGGCGAGCCAGGCGTAGATGAGGCTCAGGTGCACCCCCGCCAGGATCGAGGGCGAGGCGCTCGGCAGCACCACGCGGCGCAGCAGCTGCCAGCGGCTGAACTCAAACACCCGCGCCACTTCGATGTATTCACGCGGCACGCTGCGGATGCCCTCGAAGGTGTTGAGCACCATCGGAAAAAACGCCGCCAGCGACAGGAACACCACCTTGGCCAGGTCGCCCAGGCCGAACCACACCGAGATCAGCGGAATCCAGGCGAACAGCGAGATCTGCTTGAGTGTGTGGAAGCTCGGCCCCACCAGGTCCTCGAACAGGCGCGACAGGCCGAAGGCCAGACCGAACAGCAGGCCCAGCGTGGCGCCCAGCACGAAGCCGGCGAGGTCGCGCCACAGGCTGGCGGCCAGGGCGGTCCACAGCTGGCCGCTCACCGCCTGCTCCACCGCGGTGGCCCATACCTTGGCCGGCGGCACCAGCAGCGGCGAGGTCGACCAGCCGAAACGCACCGCCGCCCACCACAGGGCGAACAGCAGCACCGGAATGACCCAGCCGCGCAACACCTTGGGCACGATCACCCGCGGGCCGATGCGGCGTCGGCCCAGGGGTACGGGTGTGGCAGCGATGTCCTCCGCGTCGGGCACATAGGCCGGCAGGGCAACGGCCAGCGCGGTGGCGGTCAGGGCCTGCGCGTCGGCATTCGGATCGATCGTATACATCACAGCCCCTCCCTGCGCCAGCGCAGCAGATACGTTTCGACCAGCGCCAGCAGCTTGTCGAGCGCGTAGCCCACCGCCCCCACGACCACCACCGCGGCCATGACCACATCGAGCTGGAACAGCTGCCGGCCGTAGACGATCATGAAACCCAGCCCCTCGGACGAGGCCAGCAGTTCCACCACCACCAGCGCCAGCCAGGCATGCGTCAGCCCGTAGCGGATGCCGTTCCAGATGGGGGCCATGGCGGCCGGAAACACCACCTTCCACAGCATCTGCCGGCGGGTGAAACGGAACACCCGTCCCAGCTCGATGTACTGCGAGGGCACTCCCTGGATGCCCTTGAAGGTGTTGATGGCGATGGGCACGGCCGCGGCCTTGGCGATGAGGATGATCTTCAGCGCCTCGTCGATGCCCACCAGCAGCATCAGCAGCGGCAGCCAGCCCAGTACCGGAATCTGGCTGAAGGCCTTGAAGAGGGGGTAGACATAGTCCTTCACCGTGGTGGACAGGCCCATGGCCACCCCCAGCAGCAGCCCGGCGGCGGCGCCGGCGCCGAAACCCCAGACCACCCGCCAGAAGCTGATGACCAGGTTGTCGAACAGCTCACCGCTCACCAGCAGGTCGTGGAAGGTGGCCGCCACCGTGGCGGGCGCGGGCAGCACCTGCGGCGCCACCCACTCATAGCGGGCGGCCAGCCACCAGAGGGCCAGCACCGCCAGCGGCAGCGGCCAGGCCAGCAGCAGGCGCAGCCAGTAGGGGCGGCGCTGCCACAGCGACGGCAACGGAGCCCCGCCGGACGATACGGCGGGTGCAGCGGGCGGTGCGGCCGGCTCCGCCGCCGGCGGGCCGAAGGGATCGGCAAAAACCTGTGTTGCGGTGGACATATGGGTTTTTCCTAGGGCAGCTGCCGGCCCTGCGGGTCCAGCTTCGGCCAGTAGTTCTGCAGGTTCTGTTCACGCAGCGCACGGTCGAGGTACTTGCGCTCGATCCAGCTGTCCACGTCGACCTCCCGGCGGGTCAGCTTGTACTGCAGCAACTGCTTCGACGCGTCCTTGTAGAGGCTGACCATCAGCGGGTCGAAGCCCGGCGACAGCCGCACCTTGAGCGGCTGGCCCAGCAGGTCTTCGCGCCAGGCCTCGTAGGGGGTACCGCCCCGGCCCCACTGGCGCAGCAGTTCCTCGCGGTGCGATTCGTCCGAGCCCCAGCGTGCGGCGCGCACCAGCACGTTGACCACCCGCTGCACGATGTCGGGGTGGGCGCGCTCGAAGGCATCGGTCACCAGCACGTGGTTCTGCCGGGTGAACAGGGGGGAATCGTCGCGGCTGGTGTAGAGGATCTTCGCCACCCCGGCATCCCGCAGCTTGAGCAGTTCGAGCCCACCGAAGGCCGCGTCGATGTCGCGGGTGGTCAGGGCCGCCTGCATGGCGGCGTAGTCGAGGTTGATGGCCTTCAGGTCCTTCTCGGCCAGCCCATTCTTCGCCAGCAGGCGGTTGGTGGGCAACTGGCCGCTGGTGCCCTTGAACAGCGCCACGCGTTTGCCGCGCAGGTCGGCGATGGAGGTCAGCTTCGAATCCGGCGGCACCGCCACATACAGGTTGTTGCGGGCACCGGAGGTCATCAGCAGCCGGGTCTTCAGGCCCGCGGCGCGTGCCACCACGGCCGGCAGGTCGCCCTGCGCCGCGAAGTCGAGCTGGCCGGTGGACAGGGACTCGTTGACCGCCGGGCCGGCGCCACGGAAGAAGAAATACTCGACCTTGATGCCGTCGGCCTTGAACTCCTCGTCGAGCCAGCCCTTCCAGTGGGCGATGGCCACCGCATTGCCGGAGGCGACGGGCGGGTCACCCACCGGCGCTGCCGAAAAGCCGATGCGGATGGAAGCCAGTTTGGCGGCCGTAGCCGCCTGCGCATGCGCGGGCGGCGTCCAGGCGGCCAGCCACATGCCCAGCAGGGCCGCGCAGGCGGTGGCGAAAGCGGCGGTGGCGCCGTCGCGCCAGAAAGTGGACAAGGTCTTCATGCGGCGACACGCTCCTTTGCGTGCTCGTTTGTTGCGGCGAACCGGTTGGCGGGCCGGCGCAGGCCCAGGTTCTCACGCAGGGTGCGGCCTTCGTATTCGGTGCGGAACAGGCCGCGCCGCTGCAGCTCGGGCACCACCAGGCGGGTGAAATCGTCCAGGCCCTCGGGCAGGGTCGGCGGCATCACGTTGAAACCGTCGGCGGCGCCCTCCTCGAACCATTGCTGCAGCTGGTCGGCGATCTGCGAGGCCGTGCCGTGGATGGACCAGTGGCCGCGTGCGGTACCGATACGCTGGTACAGCTGGCGGATGGTCAGGCCCTCGTCGTAGCCCAGCTTGGTGACCAGGTGGAAACGGCTCTTGGGGCCGTTGGGTTCGGGTATGTCGCGCGGCAGCGGCCCGTCCACCGGGTAGCCCGACAGGTCGAAGCCGCCGATGACGGTGGACAGCAGGGCCACGCCCACTTCGGGGTGGATGAGGTCCTGCAACTGCTGGAATTTCTCTTCCGCCTGCGCAGCGCTTTCGCCGACCACGGCAAAGACCCCCGGCAGTATCTTGAGATCGTCCGGGCGGCGGCCGTACTTCTGCAGCTGGCCCTTGATGCCGGCATAGAAGGCCTGGGCACCGGCCAGCGACTGCTGGGCGGTGAAGATCACCTCGGCGGTACGCGCGGCCAGCGCCTGGCCGGGCTCGGACGCACCGGCCTGCACCACCACCGGCCAGCCCTGCGGCGAGCGCGCCACGTTCAGCGGCCCGCGCACCTGGAAGTGGCGGCCCCGGTGGTTCAGCACGTGCAGCTTGTCGGCGTCGAAGAAGGCGCCCTCCTCCTTGTCGTTCACGAAGGCATCGTCCTCCCAGCTGTCCCACAGGCCGGTGACCACGTCGACGAACTCGCTGGCACGCTCGTAGCGCAGCGCATGCTCGGGGTGGTGGTCACGGTTGAAGTTGTGGGCTTCGGACTCGCTCGACGAAGTCACCACGTTCCAGCCCGCGCGGCCGCCGCTCAGGTGGTCGAGCGAGGCGAACTTGCGCGCCACGTGGTAGGGCTCGTTGTAGGTGGTCGATACGGTGGCGATCAGGCCGATGTGCTCGGTGGCGCCGGCCAGCGCCGACAGCAGCGTGAGCGGCTCGAAGAAGGCGGCCCGCGCGGTGCGCCGCAGCGTCTTGCCACGGGCGTCACGGATGCCCACGCTGTCGGCCAGGAACAGGGCGTCGAACTTGGCGCGCTCGGCCGACTGGGCGATGGCGCGGTACTGCGCCAGGCTGTGCCACGCGTCGGTGGGCACCGAGGGATGGCGCCAGGCGGCGACGTGGTGGCCGCCCGCCATCAGGAAGGCGTTGAGGTGCAGGCGGCGGGGGGTGGAAACAGGTGTGCTCATGGTCTCAGGCTCCGTCGATCTTTCCGTTGGCCTGGAAGACCGGCCAGTAGGTGGTGAGTTGCAGTTCCGACAGGGCGGCGTCGAGGAAACGCCGGTCGATCCAGGGGTCCACGTCGAATTTCGCGCGGGTCAGCTTGAACTTGTAGGCCTGCTCCACCGCGTCCTTGTAGCGGGCGACCAGGAAAGGATCGAACTGGGGGTTGAAACGCACCCGCAGCGGCTCGCCGGCATAGTCCTCCTGCCACACCGGCAGCGGGAAGCCGGTGCGTGCCCAGTAGCGGAACACCTCGTCGCGGTTGCGGTCGTCCGAGGCCCAGCGCGCGGTGCGCACCGCGGCCTTCACCACCCGTGCGGTGGTGTCGGGGTATTGGCGTGCGAAGCCGTCGGTCACCAGCACGTGGCTCTGGCGGGTGAAGATGGGCGAGTCGTTCTTGCTGCTGTAGACGATACGTGCGGTGTTCTGCTCACGCAGGGTGATCAGGTCCAGGCCGCCGAACAGGGCGTCGATGTCCTTGGTGGCCAGGGCTGCCTTGCCGGAAGCGGTGTCGAGGTTGAGCGCGCGCAGGTCCTTTTCGGCCAGGCCGTGGGCCTCCAGCAGGCGGTTGATGGGCAACTGGGAATTGGTGCCCTTGAAAATGGCTACACGCTTGCCGCGCAGGTCCTCGATCCGGCGTATCGGCGAATCGGGCGGCACCGCCAGGTAGATGTTGCTGCGTATGCCGGTCGCCAGGATAAGCCGGGTCTTCAGCCCCGCGGAACGCGCGACGATGGACGGCAGGTCGCCCTGGGTGGCGAAGTCGAGCTGGCCGGTGGCCAGCGCCTCGTTGACGGCCGGCCCGGCACCCTTGAAGAACACCCACTCGACCTTGGTGCCGTCCCGGGCGAACTCCTGCTCGATGTCGCCCCGGGCTTGCGTGATGGAAAACGCGCTGCCGTAGAACCCCGGCGGGTTGCCGATGGCCGGCTGGGCCACACCGATGCGGATGGTGGCCGGCCGGTCCTGCTGGCTGCCGAGGGCTCCGGTGCCTGCCGTGGCCGCCGTGGCGGCGCCCGCAAGACCCGGCGTGGCCAGTCCGGCCAGCCCCGCGACGACCGCCAGCTGCGGCCCCGCCAGGATGATTTTCCTGCGTGTGATGTCGTGCATCGTTTCCCTGTCGTGTGCGTGATGTGGTGTGGTGTGGTGTGCACTATCACGCGGCAGGGCCGCCGATCCAACGACTCTTTTGGTACTAGCTAGCGCCGAAAACGCATGACGGGCACGGCGCGCTTCCCGCCGCCCCGCCCTGCCGGCCCTCCGCCGGCAACGCCTACAGGGTCTGCTGGAAGTTCGCCAGCAGGCGTTCGCGCCCGGCGGAAATGTGGCGCTCGGCGGCCGCGCGCGCGCGCGGCTTGTTCGATGCCACGATGGCGTCGTAGATGGCGCGGTGCTCCTGGTTGGAGCGGCGCATGTTGCCCGGCGCATTGAAGTACTTGCGCCGCACCAGGTGCAGTTCCTTGACGTAGTCGTCATAGGCCTGGTGGGCACGCTGGTTGTTCGACACCACCAGGATCAGTGCATGGAACTGCAGGTTGAGTTCGTAGTAGAGCGTGCCGTCCTCGGCCTCGCAGGCCTCGTCCATGGCGGCCAGCAGATGCTCGAACTGCAGTGCATGCTCTTCGGTGAAGTTGTCGCAGGCGCGGTCGGCCGCGTAGCCGAACACCAGCCCGCGCAGCTCGTAGATCTCCAGCAGCTCGCGCACCGACAGCTGGCGCACGAACACCCCGCGGTTGGGCACGGCCGTGACCAGGCCCAGCCCCGCCAGCACCTTGATGGCCTCGCGGATCGGGCCGCGGCTGGTACCCATGCGCAGGGCCAGCGCGGCCTCGTTGATGCGCTCGCCCGGCTTGTATTCACCGGTGTAGATGAGCTGCTTGAGTTCCACGACCATGGCGCCGACGAGGCCGGCGCCGCGCGTGTTCGGTGCGGAGGATGTCATGGATGGCATGCTACCTCCCCGCCACGGGCCATCAATCGACCCTGACCTTGGCCGTCTTGGCCAGGTCGACCCAGAACTTGTTGTCGCCCTCGAGCACCTTGCTGAAGTCCTCGGGCGAGGACGAGAGCGACACGCCGGTGCCGTCGCGCTCCAGCGCGGCCTTGACGGAGGGCTGCTTCATGGCCGTGACCGTGGCTTCGTACACCTTCTTGACGATGGCGGGCGGCGTGCCCACTGGCAGGAACATGCCGTACCAGAATTCCAGGTTGTATTCGGGCAGGCCGGCTTCCTTCATGCCGGGCAGCTCGGGCACCAGGGGCGAACGCTCGCGGGTGCTGACCGCCAGCGCACGCAACTTGCCGCCCTTGGCCTGCGGCAGCACCGAGGGCGAGGTGCCGAAGGTGACCTGGGTGTCGCCCGCCATCACCGACTGGATGGCCAGCGCTCCGCCCTTGTAAGGCACATGTGTCATGTCGATGCCAGCCACCTGGCAAAGCAATGCAGCGCCAAGGTGCGGTGCCGAGCCGTTGCCTGAAGTCGAGTAGTTCAAACCACCCGGATCCTTCTTGGCAGCGGCAATCAAATCCTTCAGCGTGTGGATGGGTGACTTCTCGCTGACGGCCAGCACCAGCGGCGAGGTGGTCATCTTCGTCACCGGCAGCAGATCCTTCGCGGTGTAGCTCAGCTTGGGATTGACCGAAGGATTGACCGAGATGCTGCTCGGGCTGGCGATCAGCAAGGTGTAGCCATCGGGCGGCGCATGGGCGACGATGTCGGCCGCGATGCTGGAGCCGTTGCCCGGCTTGTTATCCACCACCACAGTCTGGCCGAGCGCCTTGCTGAAGGCTTCGCTCATGGAGCGGGCGACGATGTCGGCCGCTCCGCCGGGTGCGAAGCCGATCACCAGGCGGATCGGCTTGCTGGGATAGGCCGCGGCCTGGGCCCAGGCGCCGGCGGGGGCCGCCGCCGCAAGGGCCAGGGCGATCATCAGGTTTCTTTTTTGCATGGTATGTCTCCTCGTTGTACTGAAAGTGAAAAGGGGTGCTTCAGGCGCTGATCTGCAGCACGATCTTGCCGACATGGCCGCCGCTTTCCATCACCTGCTTGGCCGCCGGCAGTTCGGCGAAAGGCACGACACGGTCGATCTGGGGGCGGATGCGGCCGTCGGCGAAGGCCGGCAGGATGTCGGCCACGAACCGGGGAATGGCCGCGGCCTTCTGCGCCTTGCTGCGCAGTTTGTTGCTCACGCCGAACAGCGTCAGCCGCTTGCCGTGCAGCAGTTCCAGGTCGATGTCGGCGTGCAGTTCGCCGTCCACGTAACCCACCATGGCCAGCCGGCCTTCGAAGGCCAGGCAGCGCATGTCCTCGGCGAACACCGTACCGCCCACGGTATTGACGGCCAGGTTGGCGCCCTTGCCGCCGGTGGCCTCCAGCACCGCGGCACCGAAGTCGGCGCCGCGCGAGCGCAGGCCCACGTCCAGGCCCAGCGGGGTGAGCCTGGCCAGCTTGTCCTGCGAGCCCGAGGTGCCGAAGACCTTGGCGCCCAGCACCTTGGCGATCTGCAACGAGGCCACACCCACACCCGAGGTCACACCATTGACCAGCAGCCACTGGCCGGCCGCCAGCTTGCCCTGCAGTACCACCATGTCGTAGGCCACCAGGTAGGCCATGGGAATGCAGGCGGCCTCCTGCCACGACACATTGGCCGGCACCAGCATGGCATCGGGCTCGTCCATCAGCATGTACTCGGCGAACGCGCCGCCGGTGCGGGCCATGACCCGGTCGCCCGGCTTGAAGCGCGTGACATCCGTGCCCACCGCCACCACCTCGCCCGCGCCTTCACCGCCGATGGCCTTCCAGGCACCTGCTTTGGTCAGGCCGTGGCCCGCCACGAACTCGCCGCGGTTCAGCGACGCCGCGTGCACCTTCACCAGCAACTGCTGCGGGCCGGGATCGGGCCGGGCCACGTCGCGCTGTTCCAGCACCGTATCGGTACCGGTCATCATCATCCACCAGGACTGCATGGGGGTTCTCCTTGTTTCTGCTTACTTGCCGGTGAAGGCCGGCTTGCGTTTTTCCATGAAGGCCTTGCGGCCTTCGGCGTAGTCGGCGCTGTCGAAGCAACCGCGGATCAGCGACTGGCACAGGGCCATGTCCAGCTCCGGCGAAGGTTTGAGGATCTGCCGGGTGATGGCCTTGGCCGCCTGGATGGTCAGCGGCGCGTTGTGGGCCAGGGCCGTGGTGTATTCGGCCAGCAGCTCGGCCAGCTTGTCGGACGCACAGACCCGGTTGACCAGGCCAAGCGACTTGGCCTCGTCGCCATCGAACTTGCGGGCGGTATAAAACAGGTCCTTGGTGGCGCCAGGGCCGATCAGGTCGACCAGGTTCTTCATGGCCGAATAGCGGTAGCCCAGGCCCAGGCGCGCAGCCGGCACCGAGAACACCGAGTCGCTGGTGGCGATGCGGATGTCGCAGCTGATGGCCACGTTGACCCCGCCGCCGATGCAGTAGCCGCGGATGCAGGCCAGCGTGGGCTTGGGAAAGTCGTGGATGCTCATCAGCGCCTCTTCGGCCATCTGCTCGTAGCGGGTGACGGCCTCTTTCGCGGCGCGCATGTCCTCGAACTGCGAGATGTCGGCGCCCGAGACGAAAGCCTTTTCGCCGGCGCCGGAGAACACCACCAGGCGCACCCGGTCGTCCGTTTCGGCCAGCTTCAGCAGGGGCGGCACCGCCTCCCACATGTCGACCGATAGCGCGTTGTGGCGCGCCACGTTGTTGAAGCGGATGTGCAGCGTGGTGGCGTCGAGCCAGGTCTCGACGCGCTCGGTCGCGGTGGTGTAGGAAGGTGTGCTCATGCTCAATAGACTCCGGTTGCTTTCATGCGGGCCAGGTCGGCCGGGCCGATGCCCAGTTCACCCAGTATTTCTTCGGTGTGCTCGCCGCGCAGCGAGGCGGCACGGGCGATGGTGCTCGGGGTGCGCGACAGCTGCATCGGCTGGCCGACCAGGCGCTGCGGGCCCAGGCGGTCGGACACCACGTCCTTCACGATGCCCAGGTGCTGCACCTGCGGCTCTTCCAGCGCCTGCTTCATGTCGCTGATCAGGCCGCAGGCCACGCCGCCGGCGTTCAGGCGCTCGATCCAGTAGGCGCAGTCGTGCGCGGCCAGGCGTTCGTTGATCTTGGCGTTGAAGGAATCGCGGTTGACGGAACGCGAGGGCTTGTCCTTGTAACGTTCGTCGGTCAGCCATTCGGGCGCGCCCAGGATGTCGCA
The DNA here is from genome assembly GCA_040390235.1 of Pseudomonadota bacterium. Classification (GTDB taxonomy): domain Bacteria; phylum Pseudomonadota; class Gammaproteobacteria; order Burkholderiales; family Burkholderiaceae_C; genus Xylophilus. Next base: position 44,883 of record JAZJYT010000089.1, read on the forward strand.
GAAACGCTCCCAGATCTTGGAGCCGAAGACGGCGATGTTGATGTAGCCGTCACGCGCCTTGTACACCCCGGTCGGGATGCTGGTGGGGTGGAAGTTGCCGGCCTGGGTGGGAATGTCGCCTTCGATCAGCCAGCGCGAGGTCTGGAAATCCATCATGTAGACCATGGATTCCAGCAGCGAGGTCTGCACCCACTGGCCCTTGCCCGACGTCCCGCGCTCCAGCAGCGCCACCAGGATGCCCTGTGCCGCGAAGATGCCGGCGCACAGATCGGCGATCGGGATGCCCACCCGCATCGGGCCTTCGCCGGGCTGGCCGGTGACCGACATCAGCCCGCCCATGCCCTGGGCGATCTGGTCGAAGCCGGGCCGGCCGGCCAGCGGGCCGGTCTGGCCGAAACCCGAGATGCTGGCGTACACCAGGCCCGGGTTGTCCTGGGCCAGCGTTTCGTAGTCGATGCCGAGGCGGAACTTCACGTCGGGCCGGAAGTTCTCCACCACCACATCGGCACCGGCGATCAGCTTTTTCAGCACCGCGATGCCTTCGGCCTCCTTCAGGTTGAGGGTGACCGAGCGTTTGTTGCGGTGGGTGTACTGGTAGTCGGAGCCGTCCTGGCCGCCCAGCGTGTCGTCGCCGCGCATGTGCTCGGGCATCTGCACCTGCACCACGTCGGCGCCCCAGTCGGCCAGCTGGCGCACACAGGTGGGACCAGCGCGGACCTGGGTCAGGTCGATGACACGGAAACGCTGCAATGCGGCGGATGCGGGGAGATGGGCCATGGTGGGAAGTCTCGGGGTTCTGGGATCTGAAAAGGGGGCGGTGGACGCCGGGGGCATTGTTCGCAGGAACGGCCTAAAGTGTCAACACTTTTACAATAATAGAAAACAAGGGTTTGCCCGAAGAGCCGTAGTTCGCTCCAATCTTTCGGTAGACCGGTGTGTGCAGGAAACAGCCGCTTCTCCTACAGTCGAACGTTTGCAGAAGAACCCCGTCAGGAGAGACAACCATGGGACTGAAATTCCTCGAACACGCGCTGATCCTCACGCACGACCCGGACGCCACCCGCGACTGGTTCGTGAGCAACCTGGGTTTTGTCAGCGGCCACCACCCGGAATTCGGTTTTCCGGTGCACTGGCTCTACATCGGCGACCGGGACGTGGTGCACATCGGCAAGGCACGCCATTCCGAACACCAGGACACCTACCTGAAGACCCCCACCGATAAGGCGGGCGAAGACTATTCCGCCGCCGGCGCACTGGGCTCCGGCCGCATCGACCACCTGTGCTTCAACTGCGAGGGCATCGAGGAATTCGTCGAGCGCCTCAACCGCAACGGCACGGTGTTCAATGAACGCAAGGCGCACAACTCCGACCTGTTCCAGCTGTTCATGCGCGAACCGGTCAACGGCCTGAAGATCGAGCTGAACTTCTCCGCCGAGGAAGCCGCCCGCGCCGGGCGCACCGCCACCTGGACCGACGCCGGCGCCAAAACGAGTGAATGAACCTCTAACAACATTTCAACGAACACATGACCGCTTCTTCCGACTTCATCATCGCCCCCGCCCCCGTCCACAGCCTGGCCGTGGCCGGTGAAACCCGCCGCTTCCCGGTCAACCGGGTGTACTGCGTGGGCCGCAACTACGGCGACCATGCCCGCGAAATGGGCCATGACCCGGACCGCGAGCCGCCCTTCTTCTTCATGAAGCCGGCCAACGCCATCGTCACCGACGGCGCCGACTTCCCTTACCCCAGCCTGTCGAAGGACGTGCACCACGAGATCGAGATGGTGGTCGCGCTCAAAAGCGGCGGCTCCAACATCGCCGTGGCCGATGCGCTGAACCATGTCTTCGGCTACGGCGTGGGCCTGGACATGACCCGGCGCGACCTGCAGGGCGAAGCCAAGAAGATGGGCCGCCCCTGGGACACCGGCAAGGCCTTCGACGCTTCCGGCCCCTGCGGCCCGCTGGTGCCCGTCGCCAAGATCGGCCACCCTGCCAAGGGCGCCATCACCCTCAAGGTCAACGGCAAGGTCACCCAGTCCGGCGACCTGTCCGAGCTGATCTGGAACGTGCCCGAGACCATCGCCTACCTGTCGACCCTGTTCGAACTGCAGCCGGGCGACCTGATCTTCAGCGGCACGCCCGCCGGCGTGGGTCCTGTGCAGAAGGGCGACGTGATGCTCGGCGAGATCGCCGGCTTCGACGCGCTCCAGGTCAAGGTCGTCTGAGCGTTTTTCGAGGTCTTTTTATGGCAGGCCCGGGCGCTACGGCGTACGCTCGGGCCTTTGCCCATTTTCGGCGGCTGTTCTCGGCCGCCATTCCCCGATGAGTTCCCCCACCTCGCTCTCCGTACGTACCTACGGCATGCACGAGCGTGCCGACCACCTGGATTTCGATATCCGCTACCAGGGTGCGCGCAACGAACTGACGCTGCCGCACCGCCATGCGTACTTCCAGATCCAGATCTGCATCGAGGGCGGCACGCAGCATGCCATCGGCGCCGCGGTGCGGCCTTTCGGCGCCGGCTCGCTGAGCTTCGTGCTGCCCTACCGGGTGCATGTGATCCCGCACCCGCCGGGGGCACGCTACTGCATCGTCAATTTCGACCAGCGTTTCCTCTGGCCCGGCCTGGAGGTGGACCCACTCGACCTGGAAGACGTGCCGCTGGCGCGCCATCCGGAGCTGGCTCCCTTCCTGTTCCAGGAGTACACCGACTTCGTGTTCGAAGGGCAGGACTTCGTGCGCCTGAAGGGTTGGCTGGAAGAACTCGCCGAGCACAACGGCGCCCGCAGCTTCGGCGCCATGACCACCATCCGCGGCATCGTGCAGCAGATCATCGGCCTGGCCTGCCTGCGGCAGGAACAGGCGCTGATGCGCCTGTCGATGCAGCACAACGGCAAGACCTCGCAGCGCGACGCGCTGCAGCGGGTGGTGCGCTACGTGCGCGACAACCTCGACAAGGAGCTGTCGCTGACCGATGCGGCGGCCGCAGCCTTCCTCTCGCCCAACTACCTGGCCAACCTGCTGAAGAAGGAAACCGACCGCACCTTCACCGACCTGGTGACCGAGCGGCGGCTGGAACGCGCCAAGGAGCTGCTGGTGTCGTCCTCGCTGCTGGTGCGCGAGGTGGCGCACCAGTGCGGCTTCTGCGACGAGGCGTATTTCAACCGGCGTTTCCGCCAGCTGGTGGGCTGCACACCCCGGCGTTTCCGCGACGACCATGTGGCGCGTATCCGCGCCTGAAAGAGATTTTCCCCATGCAAGTTTCCCCCTTCCGCGCCGCCGGCTACCAGGGCGCGGGCTCCATCCTGTCGGCCGCGCTCCAGCACTTCGCCGACGCCTGCCAGCCGGCCTTCGGCGACGGCGGCTGCACGGTCGAACTCGATGTGACGGCCAGTGGCGCCACGGCCGGCAGCCTGTTCAAGAGTGTGGCCGACGGCAGCCGCGAAGTGGCCTACATGGCCTCGGGCTACCTCTCGGCCCAGGTCAGTGAACTGGGGGTGCTCGACCTGCCCTTCAACGTCAGCGACCGCGGTGCCGCCCTGGCCTCGCTCGACGGCGAGGCCGGTGCCATGCTGCAGGCCGCGGTGGCCGCCAAGACCGGCCTGCGTATCCTCGGCTTCTGGGACAACGGTTTTCGCCACGTCAGCAACGGCGTGCGCCCCCTGCGCACCCCGGCCGACTGCGCCGGCCTGGTCTGCCGCACGCTCGACAGCGCGCTGTACCGCGCGTCGCTCGATGCCATCGGCTTCACCGCGCGCACCACCGACGTACAGCAGTTGAAGCAGGTGGTGGCCACCCGCGAAGTGGACGCGCAGGAAAACCCGCTGACCAACAGCATCAACTTCGAGCTGTGGAAATACCACCCGCACATGAGCCTGACCGGCCACTTCTTCGGGGTGCTGCTGCTGGCCTGCAACGCGAAGTGGTTCGACGGCCTGTCGCAGTCGGCCCAGGCGGCGGTGCAGGCCGCCGCACGCGAGGCCACGCTGCTGCAGCGCGAACGCGCGGCGGCGGAAGACGCACGCGGCATGGACTTCCTGGCGTCCAAGGGGGTGCAGCTGGTGCTGCCGCAGGACATCGACCTGGCCGCCATGCGCGAATGCTGCGCGGCGGTAACCGCCGAGGCCTGCGCAGGCCTGCCGGCACCGCTGGTGGCCGCCTACGGCCGGCGTTAGGGGAGCCTCCGCTCAGGCTCCCGGCTGCTGCAGCCGCATCGACACCGAGAAACGCTCGGCCGGGTGGATGGAGATGGACATCTCGAAAGCCACCCCTGCCGCATCGAGGTAGCGGCGCACGATCTTCAGCGCCGCGGCGCCCGGCGCCACCCTGAGCCGCTTCGCCATCGCCTCGGTCACCGGGGCGGCATGGATGTCCTGGCGGATCTCCGCGATACGCCGGCCGTGGCGCGACTCGATCAATGCGCAGACCAGGGTGCCCGGCTCGCTGCGCACCATGTCGCCCACGTCGGCGTAGGCCGGGTCCACGTAGACGTCGGTCCAGCCCACCGGCAGGCTGTCGGCGTCGGCCTCCAGCCGCAGGCTGGAGATACGCAGCCAGCGGGAACCTGCCGGGCAGCCCAGGTCCAGCGCCAGCGCCGCGTCGGCGGTCACCTCGCCCACCGACTGCACCTTGCGGATATGGGTGGCGCTGAACTGCACCAGGTCGTCCACCGAGGCCAGCGTCGGCCGGAAGGCCGACTTGGGGCTGGCCGACTCCACCCGTGTGCCCACGTTCTTGCGGCGCGACACCAGGCCCTGGCATTGCAGTTCGGTCAGCGCCGCACGCACCGTATGCCGGCTGGTGCCGTAGTGGGCGCACAGCTCCAGTTCGGTGGGCAGCAGGCTGCCGACGGGAAAGTGGCCGGTGGTGATGGCGTCGGTCAGGTGGCGCGCGATATCCGCGTAGTGGGGCCGTGTCATGGAGGCCGATTATCCGCACAGGAGGGTAATCCCGGACTGCGCCAGCTATGTCCGAACATATAGAATTTGCGTATGTTCGGACATATCAAGGTGTCCGGCGCTGCCAAGAAAGCCTTCTCCATGTCCCCGTACCCCTCTTCGCCTCCGTTTTCCGCCAGCACGGTGGTCGACTCCATCCTGTTCCGCGACGCTTTCGGCACGGCGCAGATGCGGGCACTGTTCGCCGACCGGGCGCTGGTGCAGCGCTACATCGATGCCGAGGTGGCGCTGGCGCGCGCCCAGGGCCGCACCGGGGTCATCCCGGCCGAGGCGGCCGAGGTGATCGCACGCGAATCGCGCATCGAACGCATCGATTTCGACCACATGCGCGGGGAAACCGACATCACCGGCTACCCCATCCTGCCGCTGGTGCACCAGATGGTGGCCATGTGCGGCGAGGCCGGCCGCTACATCCACTGGGGCGCCACCACGCAGGACATCATGGACACGGCGGTGGCGCTGCAGGTGCGCGATGCGCTCGACGTCATCGACGGCGACATCCGCGCGCTGCGCGGCATCCTCGCCGGCCTGGCGCAAAAATACCGCGACACGCCCATGGCCGGCCGCACGCACCTGCAGCAGGCGCTGCCCATCACCTTCGGCTACAAGGCTGCCATCTGGCTGGCCATGTTCGACCGCCACCAGCAGCGCCTGGCCGAACTGCGGCCCCGGGTGGCGGTGGTGCAGTTCGCCGGTGCCGCGGGCACCCTGGCATCGCTGGGCGACAAAGGGCTGGAGGTACAGGCCGCCATGGCGCAGGAACTCGGCCTGGGTGTGCCCGCCACCACCTGGCACGTGGCGCGCGACGGCTTCGCCGAGGCGGTGAACCTGCTGGCGCTGGTCACCGGCTCGCTCGGCAAGATCGCGCTCGACGTGATGATCATGGCCTCGACCGAGTTCGGCGAGCTGTACGAACCCTTCGTCAAGGGCCGGGGCGCCAGCAGCACCATGCCGCAGAAACGCAACCCGATCTCCAGCGAACTGATGCTGGCCGCCTCCAAGGCGGTGCGCCAGCACGCCGGCCTGATGCTGGACGCCATGGTGCAGGACTTCGAGCGCGCCACCGGCCCCTGGCATGCCGAGTGGATCGCCATTCCCGAGAGTTTCGTGCTGACCGCCGGTGCGCTGCACCAGGCGAAGTTCGCCCTGGGCGGGCTGGAGGTGGATGCGGCGCGCATGCAGCACAACCTGGGCATCAGCAAGGGCCTGATCGTGTCCGAGGCGGTGATGATGGGCCTGGCACCGGCCATCGGCCGCCAGCAGGCGCACGACCTGGTCTACGACGCCTGCCGCACCGTCCACACACACGGCGGCACCCTGGCCGAGGCGCTGGCCGCCATGCCCGCGGTCACGCAGCACCTCGACCGCGCCGCCATCGACCGCCTGACCGATCCGGCGAACTACCTGGGCCTGTCGCCGCAGATGGTCGACCAGGCCCTCGCCCTGTCGGCCCGCATCGCCTGACACCGCCCCCGCTTTCCGCAAACCGATAAACCGATAAACCAGGAGACAGACATGAACACCATCCGCAGAACCCTGCTCGCACTCACCGCCGCGGCCGCCGCCACCTGCTGCCTGGCCGCGCAGGCCCAGGGCTACCCCACCCGCCCCATGACCTGGGTCGTGCCCTTCGCCGCCGGCGGCCCCACCGACGCGATGGCACGCGACATCGCCGAGCACACCGCCCGGCAGTTGGGCCAGCCGATCCTGATCGAGAACACCCCCGGCGCCGGCGGCACCCTGGGCGCGGCCAAGGTGGCGCGCGCCACGCCCGACGGCTACACCCTGCTGGTGGGCCACATGGGCTACATGGGTGCCGCCCCCTCGCTGTACAAGAAGCTCAGCTACGACCCGGTGAAGGACTTCGAGGCTGTGTTCCGTTTCCCCGACACGCCGCTGGTGCTGCTGGTCGGCCGCAACTCCCCCTACAAGAGCGCCGAGGAACTGATCGCCTTCGGCAAGAAGAACCCCGGCAGGCTCAACTTCGGCAATGCCGGCGTGGGTTCCACCTCGCACCTCGTGGCGGCGCTGTTCGCCAGCCGTGCCGGCATGGAGATCACCTCGGTGTCGTACAAGGGTGCGGCACCGGCCATGACCGACCTGATAGCCGGCCAGATCGACGCCATGTTCGACCAGACCAACACCGCCCTGCCCCAGCTGGCCGGCGGCCGCCTCACCGCCATCGGACTGACCTCCGACAAGGAAATGGCGCAGTTCCCCGGCGTACCGTCGCTCGGGCAGAAGGTGCTGCCAGGCTTCCAGACCGCCACCTGGTATGGCATCTATGCGCCGCGCGGCACGCCCAAGGACATCGTCCAGAAGATCTACCAGGCCTATGGCAAGGCCCTGGAGGACACGGCCTGGAAAAAGAGAATGGCCGACCAGGGCATACGCCTGCTGCCCGAGGTGCAGTACAGCCCGGCGGCCTTCGCCAAACACACGGCCGACGAGGTGGTGACCTGGCGCAAGGTCGCCGGCGACGCAAAAATCTCGCTGGACTGACGCGCCCATGGCCTCCATCGCCCAGGAAGACCTGGAAGACGGCATCGCCGACGCGCTGCAGTACGTCAGCTGCTACCACCCGCCCGACTTCGTGCAGGCGCTGCGCGAAGCCTGGGAGGCGGAGACGCACCCGCCCGCGCGCGATGCACTGCTGCAACTCCTGGTCAACAGCCGGCTGGCTGCGCGCAGCCACCGGCCGGTGTGCCAGGACACGGGCCTGGCACAGGTGTTCCTGCGCATCGGCATGGAGGTCGTTTTCCACCGCCGCGACGGCGGGCCGCTGCGCACGCCCCAGACGCTGGCGAACGCGGCCACGCGGCGCGCCTACACCGATCCGTCCAACCCGCTGCGTGCCACCGTGGTGGCCGATCCGCTAGGCACCCGCCGCAACACCCGCGACAACACCCCCGCGGTGGTGCACTGCGAACTGGTCGAGGGCGCTGCGCTGGAGGTGCTGGTGGTCGCCAAGGGCGGCGGGGCCGACATCAAGGCCCGGCTCACCACCCTGAACCCCAGCGACAGCGTGGCCGACTGGATCGTGTCGCAACTGCCGGGCATGGGCGCGGGCTGGTGCCCGCCCGGCGTGCTGGGCGTGGGCATCGGCGGCACACCGGAGCAGGCCATGCTGCTGGCCAAACAAAGCCTGTTCAGCGCCATCGACATCAACGCGCTGCGCGCGCGCGGCGCCGCCACGCCGGAAGAGGCCCTGCGGCTGGAACTGCACCAGCGTATCAATGCCCTGGGCATCGGCGCACAGGGCCTGGGCGGGCTGGCCACGGTGCTCGACGTGAAGGTGGCCACCACCCCGTCGCATGCGGCCGCCCTGCCCGTGGCCCTGGTGCCCAACTGCGCGGCCACACGCTACCTGCGCTTCACGCTCGACGGCAGCGGCCCGCTGCGGCTGCAGCCACCACCCGCGGCGCTGTGGGACGGCATACCCGACCGCTTCGACAGCCCCGGTGCACGGCGGGTGGACCTCGACCGGCTCGACCGGGCCGAGGTCGCGTCGTGGCGCAACGGCCAGACCCTGCTGCTCTCGGGCCGCATGCTGACCGCACGCGACGCCGCCCACCAACGCCTGGTCGCCCTGCTGGAGGCCGGCAAACCGCTGCCGGTGGACCTGCGCGGCCGTACGGTGTACTACGCCGGCCCGGTCGATGCGGTCGCCGGCGAGGCCATCGGTCCGGCCGGCCCGACCACCGCGACCCGCATGGACAGCTTCGTCGAACCCCTGCTGGCGCAGGCCGGCCTGCTGGTGATGGTGGGCAAGGCCGAACGCGGGCCCGAAGCCGTGGCCGCCATCCGGCGCCACGGTGCGGCCTACCTCATCGCCGTGGGGGGGGCGGCCTACCTGCTGTCGCGCGCGGTGACCCATGCGCGGGTGCTGGCTTTCGAAGACCTGGGCATGGAAGCCATCCACGAGTTCGAGCTGCGGGACTTTCCGGTGACCGTGGCGGTCGATGCCCGGGGTGCCTCCATCCACCGCCACTTCACGCTGGCGGTCGAGGGCGCCTGACGCCGGGCAACCGGACAGCCGGACAGCCAGGCCTATTCGGCGCGCAGCCCGGTCTTCTTCACCAGGGCATCCCACTTCTGCGATTCGCGGTGGATGTAGGCGCCGAACTGTTCGGGCGTCTGCGCCTCGGACGTCACGCCGAGTTCGCCCAGGCGGGTGCGCAGGCTGGGATCGGCCAGGGCGGTGTTGATCTCGGTGTTCAGCCGCGTGACGATAGCCTGGGGCGTCTTGGCCGGCGCCACGAATCCCCACCACACCACCGGCTCCAGGTGGGGGTAGCCGGCTTCGGTGGCGGTCTGCACGTCGGGCAGTAGCGCAAAGCGCTTGGGGCTGCCGACCATGATCGGCCGCAGGCGCCCGCCCTTGATGTGCGGCAGGGCCTGCGGTGGGTCGAGCAGCATGAAGTTGGTCCGGCCGGCGATCAGGTCCACCAGCGCGGGCGCGCCGCCGCGGTAGGGCACATGCAGCATGTCGACCTGGGCGATGGACTTCAGCAGCTCGGCCGCCATGTGGCCCGAACTGCCGGCGCCGGCCGAGGCGAAGGACACCTTGCCCGGCTCGGCCTTGGCCATGCGGATGATGTCCTGCAGCGATTTCGCGGGCGAGTCCATGGGCACCACCAGGATCAGCGGTGCATAACCGATCCAGGCCAGCGGCGCGAAGTCGCGCTGCACGTTGAAGCCGAGGTTGGGGTACAGCGCGGTGGTGCCCAGCGGGTTGGAACCGAGCAGGATGGTGTAGCCGTCGGCCGGCGCCTTGGCCACGTATTCGGCGCCCACGTTGCCGCCCGCGCCGGCGCGGTTCTCCACCAGCACCGGCTGCTTCATCTGCACCGACAGGCGCTCGCCGATCAGCCGGCCCAGGATGTCCAGCGCACCGCCGGGCGGAAACGGGATGACCATGTGGATCGGCTTGTCCGGGTAGCCTGCCTGGGCGATGGCGGGGCCGGTGCCCGCCAGCAGGCCGCCGGCCAGCAGCCAGGCGCCTGCGGCGGCCGCGGTGCGGCGGGTCAGGCGCTGGCCGGGAGTGGTGGTGCGGGCCATGGTGTTCATATGTCTCCTTTTGTGGTGTTGTCTTCGGGAACCTGGCCGGCAAGGCCTCAGCGGGCCACCGGCCAGCGCAGCAGTTCCTCGGCCGTGCGGCCCATGACCCAGGCCTTGTCCTCGGGTCCGAGGAAATCGAGCCCGTGCATAAAATGGTCCAGACACTCCCGGTAGCTGCAGGGCAGGCGCGAGAAGTCCGAGCCCCACATCAGCCGGCGCGGGCCGAAGGCGTCGAAGATGCGGCGCAGGTAGGGTGTGAGGTTGGCGAAGGGATAGGCCTCGGTGCTGTAGCAGGGCGCGGCCGACATCTTGATGGACACGTTGGGGAAACGCGCCAGCGCCAGCATCTCGTCAAGGTCGGCAAAACAGGCATCGTCGCGCAGCTCGCTCTTGCGGCCCAGGTGGTCCACGATCAGCGTCAGGCCCGGGTGGCGTTCGGCGATGCGCGGCAGCTGGTGCAGCATGCCGGGCATCAGCATCATCACCGGCAGGCCCAGGCGCTCGCAGTCCCGCCAGAACCAGGCGATGGAGCCGTCATCGAACCATTGGCTCCACTTGGGTTTGTACCAGGTCATGCGGATGCCCAGCATGTGCGGCTGTCCGCGCCACTGCGCCAGCGCCTCGCGGGCACCCGGCGCGTCGGGCACAAAACGGCCCATGATGCCCAGGCGGCCGGGATACTTCGCTGCAGATTCCAGCGCATAGAGGTTGCTGTCGCCCACCGGCGACGGCGGCACGATGACGGCGCGGTCCACCCCCGCCTGGTCCATCAGGCCGATGAACTCCTCCGGCGTGACGGGCTCGGGCCGGTGCGGCCGCGCGCCGGCCACGGTGAGGAAGGACCGGGAATGCAGCTGGTCCGCCGGCCAGGGGCGCTCTGCGCTGTGGTCCTGCCAGAAATGGACCTGGGTGTCGGTGATGAAAGTGTCCGGGTGCCGTGTCTTCATGGGATGCCTGTACCGGCAGTTTGTATGACGATACGACTACTTTGCCCGCGCCAGCCCCGGCACGTCAATGCGGAAATCCCGGTGGCCGGCCGGCTATCGCGGCCCGCCCTGCAAGCTTCACACAAACCGGCAAGAATGCGGCTCCCCCCGCGGCAGCGCGGCGGGCCTTCGAGGCACTCCAGACACAAGGCGCATTCCATGACCCTCCGCCCGCTCGGCCGCTCCGGCCTCCAGGTTTCGCCCATCGCCCTGGGCGGCAACGTCTTCGGCTGGACCGTGGACGAGGCCACCTCCTTCTCGCTGCTCGACGCCTGGCTCGACCGCGGCATGAATTTCGTCGACACCGCCGACATGTACTCGCGCTGGGTGCCCGGCCACACCGGCGGCGAGTCGGAGACCATCATCGGCAGGTGGCTGAAAAAAAGCGGCCGCCGCGATCAGCTGGTGCTGGCCACCAAGCTCGGCAAGGACATGGGCGACGGCAAGAGCGGCCTGCACCCGCGTTACATCCGCCAGGCGGTGGAAGCCTCGCTGAAACGCCTGCAGACCGACCACATCGACCTCTACCAGTCGCACGACGACGACCCGAAGATCCCGCTGGAAGACGTGCTGGGCACCTTCGGCGACCTCATCCAGGAGGGCAAGGTGCGCGCCATCGGCGCGTCCAACTATTCGGCCGACCGCCTGCGCGAAGCGCTCGACACCAGCGACCGCCTGGGCCTGGCGCGCTACGAAAGCCTGCAGCCGCTCTACAACCTGTACGACCGCAAGGTGTTCGAAGAGGCGCTGGAGCCGCTGTGCCGGGAACGCCAGGTGGGAGTCATCAACTTCTACGCCCTGGCCTCGGGTTTCCTCACCGGCAAGTACCGCAGTGCGGCCGATGCCGGCAAGAGCGCACGCGGCGTGGGTGTGGTGTCCAAGTACATGAACGAGCGCGGCCTGCGTATCCTGGCCGAGCTCGACGAGATCGCCGACCGCTATGCCGTCACGCCCGGGCAGATCGCGCTGGCCTGGCAGATCGCACGGCCGGGCATCACCGCGCCGATCGCCAGCGCCACCTCGGTGGGGCAACTGGTGGAACTGGTGGAGGCGGCACAGCTCCAGCTGGATGCCGAAGCCATCGAGGAGCTCGACCAGGCCTCGGCCCAGGCGGCCTGAAAAGCCGGCGGCGGGCCGGCGGGCCGCGTCAGCCGAGACGCTGGCGCATCGCCTCGTAGAGGCACACGCCGCTGGCCACCGAGACGTTCAGGCTCTCGACCGCGCCGCGCATGGGAATGCTGATCAGCTCGTCGCAGGTCTTGCGGGTGAGCTGGCGCATGCCGTCGCCCTCGGCCCCCAGCACCAGCGCCACCGGGCCGCGCAGGTCCACCTGGTAGAGCGTCTTGGGCGCATCGTCGCTGGTGCCTATGCACCAGATGTTGCGCTCCTTCAGCTCGCCCAGGGTGCGCGCCAGGTTGGTCACCATGAAATACGGCACCGTTTCGGCCGCACCGCTGGCCACCTTGGCCACGGTGGCGTTGACACCGACCGCATGGTCCTTGGGCGCGATCACCGCGTGCGCCCCGGCGCCGTCGGCCACCCGCAGGCAGGCGCCCAGGTTGTGCGGATCGGTCACGCCATCGAGCACCAGCAGCAGCGGCGGCTCGGGCCGTTCACCGCCCTCGCCTTCCTGGTCGGCCTCCAGCTTTTCCAGCAGTTCGTCGAGCGAGCGCACCTGTTCGACCGGATGCACCCGCGCCGCCACCCCCTGGTGGCCGTGGCTGCCGGCCAGCTTGGCCAGGCGCAGGCCGTCGGCCTCGATCAGCCGGGCACCGGCCTCGTTCGCGCGCTCCAGGAACTGCCGCATACGGGCATCGCGCCGCGTCGGCTCGTAGTAGATCTCGATGATGGAGGCCGGTGCGGTTTTCAGCCGCACACCGACGGCGTGGAAGCCGAAAAGCACTTTGGGGGAGGACATGCCCCGATTATCGAGGCTTCGGCCCCCTCCGGCGCAGGGTGGCCGGCGGCGGCAGGGAAAGTGCTTGCCTCCCACGGGTGGGCCCACTGTCCAAACCTCTCCTGCTGTTGATCGCCCTGGTGGTCGTGGTCTGCGTCGGCCTGGTCGGTATGCGTCTCCTGGGCAGCCGGCTTGATGCCG
>JAZJYT010000090.1:0-27475 GCA_040390235.1 Pseudomonadota bacterium
CACTCAGCACGCCGGTGCGCACCAGCTGGGTGCCCCAGACGAGCAGGGCTATGGCAGCCAGCAGGTTCAATAGATGCTGCATCGAACCGCTTGGATTACGTATCCCACCACGCTTATTCGACCTTGGTGCCGGACGCACGCACGACCTGGCCCCAGGACTTGAGCTCGCTGGCCATGAACTGGGCGAACTCGGCGGGCGTGCCGCCGCCCGCCTCGGCGCCGTCCGCCGCCAGCGCGCTGCGCACACCCGCCTGCTGCATGGCTTTCTGGGTGGCCTCGGCCAGGCGGGCGAGCACCGGCTTGGGCGTTTTGGCGGGGGCCACCAGGCCGGCCCAGGAGGTCACCGAGAAGTCGGTCACCCCGCCCTCGCGCATGGTGGGCAGCTCCGGTGCGGCGCTGGAACGCCGGTCGGACGTGACGGCGATGCCCTTGAGTTTGCCGCTGCGCACCAGGCCGATCGCACTCGGAATGGTCTCGAACGCAAACTGCACCTCGTCGGCCATGACGGCAAGCATCGCCGGGCTGCCCCCCTTGTAGGGCACATGGGTTGCATCCACGTGGACATCGGCCTTGTAGATTTCGCCCGCCAGGTGGCCCGGCGAGCCATTGCCGGCCGACGAAAAATACAGCTTGCCCGAATGGCTCCTGGTGTAGTCGAGAAAGCCCTGCAGGTTGTTCACCGGGACGTTCGGCCCCACCATCAGCAGCAAGGGGTATTTGGCCACCAGCGCGATGGACTCGAAACTGTTGAGGGGATGGAAACGCAGGTTGGAATACAGGTGCGGGTTGATCGCCTGGCTGCTGAGCGTGGCCATGAAGAGGGTGTAGCCGTCCGGCGGCGCGGTCGCCACCAGTTCGGCCGCCAGGTTGCCGGCCGCGCCGGGCCGGTTGTCCACCACCACGGACTGCCCCAGTATCTCGCCCATGGCCTGCGCCAGCACACGGGCCAGCTTGTCAGTCGAGCCGCCGGGGGCGAACCCGACCACCATACGGATCGGCTTGTTGGGAAATGCCTGTGCATGCGCCGCGATGGCGCACAGCGCCACCATGCATGCGGCTGCGAATCTTTTGATCGTCTTGGTCACCGGGTGTGTCTCCATGTTGTTGTCATCGGCCCGTGGGGGCCACCATCGCACCTCAGGCGATGTGGTTGAGCGCCAGGTCCAGCACGTCGAAGTTCCGCAGCCTGCGGTCCTGCTGCTGCGGCAGCAGCTTGCGGTTGAACAGCAGCGGCACACGCTGCTCGGACAGCCCCCCGTGCGAGCGCAGCGGCACCGTGAGGCCCGACAGGTCGTGCCGGGTCGCCGAGGTGCCGAGCACCGTCAGCCGGTGCGACAACACGACCAGGTCGCCGATACGGTCGGCAGGCAGTTCGAACCGCTCCGCCGCTTCCGCGCGCGTCAGCACTTCTTCCACACCGGGCAGTGCCCGCAGGGCCTGCACCACCAGCGGCAGCCGCGCGCCATCGCGGATGTATACCGTGGCGTAGGAGCCCAATGCGCCATGGTGCACCACGTACGGGTCGGTAATGGGCAGCAGCACCCGCACGCCGCTGTCGAACTGCCGGTCGAGCTCATCCTGCAGGAACACGATGTTGGGGCGTCCCAGCGCGTCGGTCTTGGCGTTCATGCCGTGGTCGGCCGTGACGGCGATGACCGCCCCCAGCGCATCCATCTGCTGCAGGTAGCCATCCATCATGGCGTAGAAGGCGTTCGCACCCTCGGTTCCGGGTGCGAACTTGTGCTGCACGTAGTCGGTCGTTGACAGGTACATCAGGTCCGGGCGCATGGTCTGCAGCAGCACCAGGCCGGCGGCAAAGACGAACTCCGACAGGTCGGCGCTGTAGACATCGGGCAGCGGCCGCCCCACCTTCTCCAGCAGGCCGTCGATGCCGTTGTCTTCCACCGTGGCCTGGTCGGCCTTCTCGGCCGAAAAACAGATGCCCTTCAGGCCATGGCCCAGCAGGGAGCGCAGCTTGTCCTTGGCCGTGACCACGGCCACCTTCTTGCCGGCAGCGGCCAGCGCGGCCAGCACCGTGGGCGCACGCAGGTACCTGGCGTCGTTCATCAGCACTTCGGCCTGCTGCTCCTCGTCGAAGAAGTAGTTGCCGCAGATGCCGTGCACGCTGGGCGGCGCGCCGGTGACGATGGACAGGTTGTTGGGGTTGGTGAACGAGGGCATCACGCAGTCGCCCGCCAGCACGGTCCCATCGCGCACGAGCGATGCGAAGAACGGTGCCACGCCCGCCTGGACGGCCTGGTTGATGTATTCCTGCTCGCAGCCGTCGATGCACACGACGACGGTGGGAACGAACGGGGGCTGGTAACTGCGGCCGTTCACCGCAATGGTTTTGGTAGTCATGGTGCCAAGCGTAATCAGTGATATAAGCTGACACAATCGAATTAAACTTCGATACCCGTGATAAAAACTGACAAATCTGCCGTATCCGACCCATGCCGCACCACCTGCCTCCCCTCAACGCCCTGCGGGTGTTCGAAGTCACCGCCCGCGCGGCCAGCTTCACCGAGGCCGCGCGTGAACTGAACCTGACACACGGCGCGATCAGCCGGCAGATCCAGCTGCTCGAGCGCTCGCTGGGCCAGTCGCTGTTCCGCAAGGAGGGGCAGCGCATGGTGGCCACCTCGCATGCCAAGGCTTTCGCGCGGGAAATCAGCGCCGCCTTCGACCACATCAACGATGCGGCCACGCGTTATGGCAAACGCCTGGCGAGCAAGGTGATCCGCATCAACGCACCGGCCACCTTTGCCATGCGCTGGCTGATCCCCAAGCTGTCCAGGTTCCGGGAGGCCCATGAAGACGTGGAAGTCCGCATCTCCACCGCATTCAGCAACGAACCCTTCCTCAAGGGCAGTTCCGACATGCTGATCCGCCGCTCGCCCGGCGATGTGGTGCAGTTCGAGGCCCACCCGCTGTTCCAGGAATGGGCGACCGTCATCGTGAGCCCCACGCTGCTGCAACAGCACCCGCTACGCACACCCGCCGACCTGGCGGGCAGCACGCTGCTGTCCACCGAGTCCCGGCCCGGCGACTGGGAACAGTGGCTGGCCTTCGCCGATGCGGGTGCGCTGCGCCCCGCCCAGTACCTGCGCTTCGACCACTACTTCGTGACGCTGCAGGCCATCGTCGACGGCATGGGCGTGGGCATCGGCACCTTCCCGACGCTGGACGGCGAACGCGCCACCGGACGGATCCAGACGCCCTTCGACGGCTTGCGTGTGCCCGGCGACACCTACTACTGCCTGGTGCCACGCGACTCCGACAAACCGCGCCATCTGCGGCAGTTCCAGGAATGGCTGCTCGGCTTGCAGGCCGGCGCCGCATGAGCCTCTGCCGCTGCAGCACACGGTGCAGTGGCGGCGCGACGACGATTTTTCCGCACCGTGCTGCTTTTGGCTCGGCAGTAAGCTAACGATTTTTCCGCAAAGCGCGCAAACTACGCGCCTGCGCCGAACCGGGGTCGGCGAAAACCGAGCCTTACACAGGAGCCTCCGCCATGCCGCTCAAACTCAAGCTGAAGTCCTTTTCCCTGGGTAATGTCCTGCCCTACGGCTGGGCCCCCTTTCCAGGCAAGTTCGGCGGCGGCATCATGGGGCATGAGTTCACCATGGTCGGCATCTTCGAGCTGGTATCCGAATGGAGCTTCAGCAACAGCCGCCAGATATTCACGCTGCCGCTCCTGGAATGGCGCGAGAAGGAATTCTGGTGGGAGCGCAATGGCTCCGGCGAATGGATCTACCTGGGCGAAACCGACAAGGGCGACCTCTACCAGACGGCCCCCGGCAGCCCGACCTGGAATGGTTTTGCCCAGGGCAAGAACGATGTGCGCGACCATACCTGGATCAGCAAGCCCGGCTCCGACATCGCGAAAACCCTGCACATGAAGCTTTTCAGCTCCGCGCAGCAGGGCTTGATCGCGACCGCCGAAGGCCAGGTCGCGACCCTCAAGGGTGGCAAGAAATACCGCGACCTGGATGCCCAGGCGAACATCCAGGGCAAACGCAACCTGTCCGAGCAATCCCAGTGGTGGCTGATCGCCGAGAACTTCGCCAGCAAGCACACCCAGCTTCCCTGCGCCGCGCTGGACCGGCCGGGCATGGCCAAGTCCGGCGGCTCGGGCGCGTCCGGCGGCGGCTTCAAGTCCCTGACGACCAGCGCCTCGCGCCGGCGCGTGCTGCAGTTCGACCTGGGCATCCAGGGCAGCGCCACCCGCTTCAGCGCAACCCAGGTACTGGAGACGAACAACACCGAGCCGTCGATCAGCAAATTCATCATCCCCGGCATGAGCGACGACTGGGTGAAGGCCATCCCCGAGGAATACCTGGCCTACTGGCGCTCCACGCTGAACAAGGACAACGTCGAGGACCAGGACACCATGCTCGAATCGCCCGAACTGGTGGACGCATTCCGGCCGGAGCCTTCGACGCCCTGGGTCTCGGGTGTCATCCCGCGCAGCGGCCGGGCGCGCAGCAACGCGGTCTGGCAGCGTTAGGCGGCCAGGCGAGGTGCCGCTGTGTAGCCCACCGGCCCGTGCCCGCGGTCGTTGAGCCGGAAGATACTCACGGCACGCACCAGGCCGCTGGCCTGTTCGTCCATGGAGCTGGCGGCGGCGGCGGCTTCTTCCACCAGGGCGGCATTCTGCTGCGTGACCTGGTCCATCTGGCCGATGGCCTCGTTGATCTGCTCGATGCCGGCGGTCTGCTCGTGGCTGGCCGCGGAAATCTCGCCGATGATGTCGCTCACGCGCTTGACGCTGCCGACGATCTCGTCCATGGTCCTGCCGGCCTCGTCCACCTGGGCGCTGCCGGCGCCGACGTTGCGCACCGAGTCGTCGATGAGCCCCTTGATCTCCTTGGCCGCGGCGCTGGAGCGCTGGGCCAGGCTGCGCACCTCGGAGGCCACCACGGCAAAACCGCGGCCCTGCTCGCCGGCACGCGCGGCTTCCACCGCGGCGTTCAGCGCCAGGATGTTGGTCTGGAAGGCAATGCCGTCGATGACACCGATGATGTCGACGATCTTCTTCGACGAACTGCTGATGGAGGCCATGGTGCCCACCACCTGGCGCACCGCGGCGCCGCCGCGCACGGCCACTTCCGAGGCCGACTGGGCGAGCTGGTTGGCCTGGCGGGCGTTGTCGGCGCTTTGTTTGACGGTGGCGGTGATTTCCTCCATCGAGGCGGCGATTTCCTCCAGCGAGCTGGCCTGCTGCTCGGTACGAGCCGACAGGTCGTGGTTGCCCGCGGCGATCTGGCCCGAGGCGGTGGCGATGCTGTCGGTGCCGCTGCGCACCTCGCCCACCACCTTGGCCAGGCTCTCGTTCATGCGCCTGAGCGCTTCGAGCAGCTGGCCGGTTTCGTCCCGCGTCGGCTCACCGAACTGGCTGGTCAGGTCGCCGGCGGCCACGGTCTGCGCCACCCGCACCGCTTCGCCCAGCGGACCCGACACGATGCGTGCGATCCACAGCGCCAGCCCCAGGCCCAGCACGATGCTGCCGATCAGCATGCCGATGTCCCAGGCCCGGGCGCGTACGTACAGGGCCTGTGCCTCCTCGCCGGCCCGGCCGGCGCCCGCGACATTGATGGCCACCAGCTTGTCGACCATGCCGTTCATGGCGATGTAGAACTTGGTGGAGTCGCCGCGCATCAGCGTGCGGGCGTCGTCGGTCTTGTTGCTGCGCGACAGGGCGGCCACCTTGGTGTGTTCGGCCGCGTAGAGGTTCATCATGTTGACGAACTCCGGGTAGATCTGCTTTTCTTCCTGCTCGCTGATCAGTTTTTCGTAGGCCAGGCGGTTTTGCTGCACCTCGGCCCACAGCGGCTCCATCGTCTTTTCGTAGCGGGTCATCTCCTCGTCGGTGGTCGACAGGATGTGCTGCAGCTCCTGGGTGCGGTAGCGCGCCAGCCCGGCCTTCATCTCGAGCAGGGTGCGCACGCTGGGCATCCAGTTGTCGTTCAGGTCCCGCGCGGCCTGGTTCACCGTGGCGAGCTGCGTCACCGAATAGATGCCCAGCACGGCGGTCAGGGCCAGCACGGCCATGAACGCCGACAGCAGCTTGGTGGCGATCTTCAGGTTGTAGAACGCTTGCATGGTGTTTCTCTTCTCTCTCGCTTTGGTTTTTTGTGTTTTCCGGTATCCGCGCCCCGCCGCGTCAGGCGTGTACGGCCCGCGCGCCTTCGAGTTCTTCCGGGCTCAGCACCCGGTCGATGTCGACCAGGATCAGCATGCGGTCTTCGACCGTACCGATGCCCAGTACATAGTCGGTGCGCACCGAAGCGCCGAGTTGCGGCGCCGGCCGGATCTGCTCGGGCGCCAGCGTGGTCACGTCCGACACACTGTCGACCACGATGCCCATCATGCGGTCCACGATGGTGAGCACGATCACCACCGTCATCGCGTTGTAGGCCGGCGCGCTCTGGCCGAACTTGATGCGCATGTCGATGATCGGCACGATGGTGCCACGCAGGTCCATCACCCCGAGGATGTGCGGCGGCGCATTGGCCAGGCGGGTCGGCTGCTCGTACTGGCGCAGCTCCTGCACCTTCTGGATGTCGATGCCGTATTGCTCATGGCCAAGGGTGAAGGAGAGCACTTCCAGCGGTCGTGCGAGGACGTCTTGCATCCGGGGGCCTCTTTAGGGTGAGGAAAAACAGCGGGGGGACGGCAACAGGATGCCCAACGCCTTGGAGAGGGACGGACAGGCTTTCCCAGCGGAGGGGAACCCTGCATCCGCAGCGTAAAACGGCCCGCCAGCGGTCAGCAATGACAGCCGGCAGGAACTGTAGTGCATACAGTATACTAAAATCAGGGAAAACCCTGGCATTCCGCGGCTAGCATCGAGGCGTGTCGTATCGTGTGTACACACCGCGCGGCAGCCGGCATGGGCCTGTTTTTTTCATGGATGGGCTCCCCCGGAAAATTGAATAGGCAAACGCCATCGTGCGCCCGCCACCGCCGTGCGCATACCCGGGGAAACCACTCCCCCTGCGTATCCGATTGGCAAACGCCGTTCCTATTCGGCCGTGATCTTGCGTTCGCGCACCACCTTGCCCCAGGTGGTGGATTCGGCGGCGATGAACCTGCCCAGTTCCTCGCGGCTGGTGGGCATGGGGGTCAGGCCGTGCTTGTCGAGCTGGGCCTTCACCTCGGGGTCGGACAGCACCTTCACCAGCGCCTTGTTCCAGCCGTCGAGAATCGGCTTGGGTGTCTTGGCCGGTGCCACGAAGGCGTACCAGTTGGTGGCGCTGAAGCCGGGGAAACCCGATTCGGCGATGGTCGGCAGATTGGGCAGGCCGGCCGGGCGTTCCAGGCCGGTGGTGGCCAGGGCGACGACCTTGCCGGCCTCGATGTAGGGCGCCGCGGTGGACGGCGTGGCGTAGTAGGCCGAGACCCGCCCGGCCATCAGGTCGACCATGGCCGGCGCGCCGCCCTTGTAGGGCACGTGCACGATCTCGACGCCGGCACGCTGGTTGAACAGTTCGCCCGCCAGGTGCGCGGCCGAACCGGCGCCGGTGGAGGCGAAATTGAGCTTGCCCGGCTCCTTCTTGGCCAGCGCGATGAATTCGGCCAGGGTCTTCACCCCCAGGTCGCGGCTGACGATCAGCACGTTCGGAAAATTGACACCCATGGTCAGCGGCGCCAGGTCGCGCTGCGGGTCGAAAGGCAGCTTGATCAGGTGCGGCGAGATGGCCAGCGGGCCGATGGAGCCCATCAGGATCAGCGAACCATCGGTCGGCCCGGACACCGTCAGCTGGTGCGCCACGATGCCGCCGCCACCGGCGCGGTTGTCCACCACCACCGACTGGCCCAGGTCGGTGGACAGGCGCTGGGCGATCAGCCGCGCCGCGGTGTCGGAGCCGCCGCCGGCGGCAAACCCCACCATCATGGTGATCTGCTTCTTGGGGGGGAAGTCCTGGGCGTGCGCGGCACAGGCGGCGAACAGGGCCAGGCTGGCCGCGGCGAGGCGTCGGGTGATCATGCTTGCTTGTCTCCGGTATCGTTCTGGTAGTGCGGCGCACTCTAGCAGACGAAAGCCCCGCGCAAGGAGCACGATCCGGCAGGGGCCCTTCACGGTTCGTGATGGGCCCGTTCACCTGGCATCAGCCCGGCTCGTAGAGATCGACCGGCGGCTGGTTGGACGGCACGCCGGCCGCACCCGGATAGCCCGGGTAGCCCTGCCAGCCGGGCGGCGGTGCATAGCAGAACACGCCGGGTGGCGCGCCCGGGTCCAGCATATTGCAGGGCACCAGCTGCTGGCCGCCACCGGGCGCGACATAGGCGCCGGCAGGATAGGCCGGGGGGTAGGCGTAACCGCCATAGGGGTAGCCGGGATAGGCGCTGTAGGCGCCGTAGCCGATGGCACCGATGCCGATGCCCAGCCCCAGCCCGTAGCCATAACCAGCCCGGCCCACCGGGCCGCGGTAGCCGCCGCGGTAGCCATAACCCCCGGAGTAGCCGCCCGGGGCATGGGCCACACCGCCGCGGCCGCCTCCGCCATGGCCACCGCCGCCCCCGTGGCCCCGCGCGAAGGCGGGTCCGGACAGGGCAAGAGCGGCAGCGGCGGCAAGAACAAGAACGGTTTTCATGGTATTCCTCCACGCGGGGGCGCAGAAAACGCCATCATGCGCCCAATGGTGCCGGCATGCATCTACGGAAACCCGTGGACGTCCCCGGCGGGGTTAAGGACGATGCGCCTCAACGGGCGATCGGTTCGCCCGTCAGGGCATCGGTCTGCACCGTGCCGGGCGCTTGCGCGGTGTCGCTGGGGCGGCCGACGGGCAGGGTGTGGTCGATGACTTCATGGGCCGGGCTGTCGCCCTCCAGGGCGGTAGCGGCACCGGCGTCAGGCGGCGAGATGGGGTGGGCGAGTGTGGACATAGGAGGCGCCCTCCTTGGGCGTACCTCCACTGTGGGCGCCCGAATTTTGCCCGTCTGTAGGCGGACTTCGCCGCAAGGCGCCCCGGCGGTTCGGCAAAAGACGGCATTCCTGCGGCGGTGCCCCCTCAGGCCGCACGGATGGCCGCCGACAGCTGTTTGGCGCTTTCGTTGAGCGCTGCGAACGTGGCGCTGCCGGGCTGCGTGTCCAGCTCCCCGCGCTGCCCGATGAGGGACATGGCGCCGACCAGCCGCCAGCTGTGCCCGAACACCGGCGCAGACATGCCGACGATGCGCGGCGTACGGGTGCCCGTGGCGCCGCCGGCCCGCCGGGTCCGTTCCCGGATCTCCACCACCTGCTGCAGCGGCAGCAGCAGCGGCTCCAGGGTGTGCAGGGTCGGCTGCAGTTCCTCGTCGGGCAACCAGGCGATGAAGACCTCCGCGGTGGGCGACCGGACCAGCGGCAGCACTGTGCCCGCACGCACGGGTGAATCCACGTGTACGGACCCCTCCTCCAGGTGCGTGACGATCGGCCCCTCGGCGCCCCAGACCGAAAACAGCGCCGTGTGGCCGGTTGCGGCCCGGAGCTCCCGCAGTGCGGACGACACCACTCCGCTGATGCCGGTCCGGTTCAGGGCGGCCAGGCCGAGCTGCAGCGAAAAGCCCCCCAGGCGGTACAGCGCGCTGCCGCGCACCCGCTCGATGAGGCCGGAGCGCACGAGGCTGACCATGTAGTGGTGGGTCTTGCCCGCCTCGAAGCCCGCGAGCCTGGCGATCTCGCTCAGCGAGAGCGGTGTCTCGCTCGCTTCGACGATCCGCACGAGCCGGATGGCGGTCTCCACCGACGCGATGCCCTTCTGCGACGCAGGGGCGGCCACGGCGCGCGTGCGGCTGCGTTGTACCGCGCTCGGGGCTGGGGTGGGACGGGGCATGGCAGCCGTTTTTAACATGGTTAAAAGGTTTGATCCGCGAAATGCCGGCTGCGACATTACCGAACCACCAGAACGAAGACAAGCACCACGATGCAACACACCACCAGGATTCAGGCACGCAGACGGCTCGTTACGGCTGCATTGCTGGCCGCCGGGGCGCTCGCCGGCAGCGCGGCATGGGCCCAGCCCTACCCGCACAAACCCATCACCTTCATCGTCCCCTTTCCGCCGGGGGGCCCGAGCGACATCATCGCCCGCCTGGTCGCCCAGAACCTGGCGAAAGGCGTGGGGCAACCGGTCATCGTCGACAACCGGCCCGGTGCCGCCGGCTTCGTGGGCATGCAGCTGGCGGCACGCGCCGCACCGGACGGCTACACCATCGTCCTCGGCGGGCTCCCGGTCCAGGTGCTGAACCCGGTCCTCTACCCCAAGCTTCCCTACGACCCGGTCCGCGACTTCGCGCCGGTCGCACTGCTGGCCAAGGTGCCGTACATGCTGGTCGCCTCGCCCACCGTGCCCGCGACCGACCTGCCCGGCCTGGTCAGGCTGGCGCAGGAGAGCCCGGGCAAGCTCAACTACGGCTCGCCCGGCGGCAGCGGCAACACCTCCTTCATCGCCGCCGAGATGCTGAAGAAGGCGGCCCGCATCGATGTCGCCCAGATCCCCTACCAGGGGGATGCGCAGTCGGTGTCCGCCTTGATGGCGGGCGATGTACAGATGCAGTTCGCCCTTCCCGTGAGTGTCATCTCGCACATCCACAGCGGCCGCATCAAGGCCATCGCGATGGCATCGTCCCGGCGCTCGCCCTTGCTGCCCGAGGTGGCCACCTTCGCCGAGCAGGGGCTGAAGGACTTCGACGTGCAAACCTGGTTCAGCGTCCTGGCGCCGGCGAAGACGCCGCCGGAGATCGTCATGCAGTTGAACACCGAGATCAACCGGGCCCTCTCTTCACCCGAGCTGCGTGAACGCTTCGGCCAATTGGGCGCCTTCACCGGCGGGGGTTCACCCTCGGAAGTGCAGGCCTTCATCCGGAGCGAGGAGCCGCGCTGGAAACGCTACATCAAGGAATCGGGCGCCTCTGCGAACTGACGCGCCCAGGAGAACAAACCATGCAATTTCTACGCAACACCTGGTATGCCGCGGTGTGGTCCGAGGGTATCGGCGAGGGACAACTCGTCGATCGCACCATCCTGGGCGAGCCGCTGCTGTTTTTCCGCACCCCCGGCGGAGGCATCTCGGCCATCCGCGACCTGTGCCCGCACAAACTCGTGCCGCTGCATCTTGGAAAACTGCTGCCGAACGGCCGGGTGCAGTGCGGCTACCACGGCCTTGAGTTCGACGGCACCGGCGCCTGCGTGCGCAACCCCCATGGCTCCGAGCGTATTCCCAGCGCATGCAAGGTGCCCGCCTACCCGGTGGTGGAAAAGCACTCGATGGTGTGGGTCTGGATGGGCGACGCACCCGCCGATCCGGCCACGGTGCCGGACTACGCCTTCATGGATGCAGGCAGCGGGTTCGAGATAACGAAGCGGGATTTCATCCGCGTCAAGGCCAACTACCGGCTGCTGTTCGACAACCTCATGGACCTGAGCCACTCGCCGTTCCTGCACGATGGCGTGATCGGTGGTGCCGACACGGTCAAGGCGGACATACAGGTCGAATCGTCCGAGCGCACGGTGAAGGTGCACCGCCCGAAATTCGACGTCCGTCCCACCGGCCTGCTGGACCGGCTCTACCGCAACGATGGCAAGAACGTCGATATCTGGTCGACGATCGCGTGGACGGCGCCGTGCTACGTGCTGAACGACACGGGCGCGTACCCACCGGGTGGCGCGCGGGCCGAGGGCGCGGGCATCCTCGGCGCGCACCTGATCACGCCGGAGACGGAGAACACCACGCTCTACCACTTCTCGGCCGCACGTACCGGCCAGGTGCTGGACCCGCAGGAAGACGCCGCCGCGCTGCGGGACTGGATTTCAGACGCCCGGCACCATGCCTTCGCCCACCAGGACGAACCCATGATCGAGTCGCAGCGGGTGGTGCGGGAGAAGTTCCCCCACCTGGCCCTCAAGCCGGTATTGCTGGAAATAGACGCCGGGCCTGTGCGGTGCAACCGCATCCTGGACGGGCTGATCCAGCAGGAACAGGACCGCTGACCACCGCCGCCGGCGGGGGTCTCTATAAAAAAACGAGGAGATGACGATGAAAAAACGCATGGGCTTGTGTGGCGCCTTCGCGCTGCTGGGTGGTGTATGGGGTGGCACTGCGGCGCACGCACAATCGAGCGTGCTGCTCTACGGTGTCATGGACATGGGCCTGCAGCGCACGGTTGCCGGCGGCAATGGCGCCGTCAATGCCTTGTCGAGCGCGGGCCTCACCACCAGCCGGATCGGCTTCCGGGGCACCGAAGACCTGGGCGGCGGCTTGGCCGCGGGCTTCATGCTCGAAGGCAGCCTCAACCCCGACACCGGCACGGGCCGCGCCACCAACAGCAACAACCAGGCGAGCGGCGCCTCGGTGGCCGGGCCCCTGACCTTCGACCGTGAATCCTATGTGAGCCTCAGCGGATCGCTGGGTGAAGTCCGCCTGGGCCGCGAATTCAGCCCCACGCACTACAACAGCATTGCGTTCGACCCGTTCAATGCCAACGGTGTGGCCCGTGCCGGCAACTTCACCTTCGCCGGTGTGGGCTCGGGCCCCTTGCCCACTGCGGTGAACGCCAGCAACTCCGTGAGCTACTGGCTGCCGAAGCATATCGGCGGCTTCTATGGCATGGCGCTGGCAGCCCTCGGGGAAAATGCCTCCACGGCACCCAACCCCAACGACGGCCGGGTGCTGGGCGCGCGTTTCGGTTATGCCTCGGGGCCGTTCGACGTGGCCGCTGCCGCCACCCGCACCCGCTACGCCAGCACGACCACGGTGGGCGACTACACCTACGCCAGCGTGGGCGGCACCTGGGACCTCGGTGTGGCCAAGCTGTTCGCGCTCTACAACGTCGTCACGGTGGACCTGAGCACCGGGCGGGTGAAGAAAAACACGGCCGAAATCGGCGCCCATATCTCCGTGGGTGACGCCGGCCGGATCCGCCTGAGTTATGCCCGGCTCGACGACCACAGCGATGCCGCGCTGCGCAACGGCGACGCCTCCCCGCGCAGCGCCAACGACGCCAGCCAGTTCGGCATCGGTTATGTCTACACCCTGTCCAAACGAAGCGCCCTGTACGGCACCTATGGCCGTGTGCTCAACCACGGGCAGGCGACCTATGCGGTCACCGGTGGCTCGGCTCCTGCTCCGGGCCTGCGCTCGTCCGGGCTGGAGTTCGGTGTCCGCCACCTGTTCTGAGGAGGCAGGGCTTGTTGATGGACTCACACACCCTGGCCGTGCGGGTGGCGAAGATCACGCAGAAGACGGCGGACATCTCCGCCTTCGAGCTGGTGCACCCGGACGGACTGCCGCTGCCCAGCTTCGAGGCTGGCGCCCATATCGACGTGCAGACCCCGGGGGGCCTGGTCAGGCAGTATTCCCTGTGCAACGCCCCCGGCGAGGTGCACCGGTACCGCATCGGTGTGCTCCACGACCCCGGGTCGCGGGGCGGGTCGCGGGCCATGCACCAGCAGCTCCAGGCAGGCGATCTGCTCGGCATCAGTGCCCCGCGCAACCACTTCCGGCTGGAGCCCTCCGCCCAGGTCTCCCTGCTGTTCGCCGGGGGCATCGGCATCACGCCGATCCTGTGTATGGCCCATGCCCTGCGGAGCGCGGGCAAGGCCTTCACGCTGCACTACTGCGCACGGTCGAGAGAGCGGGCGGCCTTCCTCGACGAACTGGCCGGACAGCAGCAAGCCGGCGATGTACGTTTGCATTTCGACGACCTCGGGGCCGAGCAGAAACTCAGGCTGGAGCAGGCAATCCCGCCCCCGCAGGCGGGCACCCACCTGTACGTATGCGGCCCCCGGCCGTTCATGGATGCGGTGCTGGGCCAGGCGAGGGACGGGGGCTGGCCGGAAGCGCAACTGCACTACGAGTTCTTCAAGGCAGACGTGCCCACCGAGCGGCCGGAGAAGGCCTTCATGGTGCAGATCGCCAGCTCCGGCCGGATGGTGCCGGTCGCGGCGCATGAAACGGTCCTGCAGGCGCTGGCGTCGGTCGGCATCGCCATCGAGAGTTCGTGTGAACAAGGCGTCTGCGGCACCTGCCTCACGGGTGTCCTGGCGGGGGAACCGGACCACCGCGACTCCTACCTGGTGGCCGCGGAGCAGCAGAAGAACGACCAGTTCCTTCCCTGCTGCTCCCGGGCCAGGTCCGAGGTCCTGGTGCTGGACCTCTAGGAGGAGGCCTCGGGCCGGGTCAGTGCCCGCCGCCCAGGTAGGCGGCCTTCACCTTGGGGTCGTTGCGCAGGCTCTCGGCCGCCCCGTGCAGCGAGATGCGCCCGTTCTCCAGCACATAGCCGTAGTCGGCCACGCCCAGCGCGGCGGCGGCGAACTGCTCCACCAGCAGCATGGTCACCCCCTCGCTCTTCAGGCGCGCGATGATCTTGAAGACTTCCGCCACCAGGATCGGGGCCAGGCCCATGGAGGGTTCGTCGAGCAGCACCACCTCGGGGTTGAGCATCACCGCGCGGGCCATGGCCAGCATCTGCTGCTCGCCGCCCGACAGGGTGCCGGCCAGCTGGGTGCGGCGCTCCTTCAGGCGGGGAAAAAGTTCCAGCGCGCGTTCCAGGTCGCCAGCCACGTCGCCGCGCGGGCGACTGCCGGTCAGGCGCGGGAAGGCGCCGAGCGTCAGGTTGTCGGTCACCGTCATGGTGGCGAACACCCGGCGGCCTTCGGGGCTGTGGGCCAAGCCGCGTTTGGCGATGTGGTAGCTCTCCAGGCCGTCGATGCGTTTGCCGTTCAGGCTGATCTCGCCCGCGGTGGGTTTGATCATCCCCGAGATGGCGCGCATGGTGGTGGTCTTGCCGGCGCCGTTGGAGCCGATGAGGGTCACCACCTTGCCCTTGGGCACCTCGATGGAGATTCCGTGCAGCACCTGCACCTTGCCGTAGCCGGCGGAAAGATTCTGGATGGTCAGCATGTCGTGTTCACTCTTTCCGGGGCTCAGACGGGCTGGGGCGCGGGTTCGGCGGCGTGCGCGGCATCGGCCTCGGTGCCGGCCTGGCCACCCAGGTAGGCTTCGATGACCTTCTCGTCGGCCTGCACCTCGGCGGGCAGGCCCTCGGCGATCTTCTGGCCGAAGTCGAGCACCGACACCGTGTCGCACAGGCCCATCACCACGTCCATGTGGTGCTCGATGAGGATCACGGTCACGCCGTGGTCGCGGATCTTGCGGATGATGGCGATCAGTTCCTTGATGTCGGGCGCGGTCAGGCCGGCCGCCGGTTCGTCGAGCAGCAGCAGTTGCGGGTCGAGCGCCAGGGCCCGGGCGATCTCCAGCAGCCGCTGCTTGCCGTAGGGCAGGTTGCGCGCCTCTTCCAGTGCCAGCGGCTCCAGGCCCACGAACTTGAGCAGGCCCATGGCGCGCTGCGCCGCCGCATCACTCTCGCGCCGGTAGCGCGGGGTGTGCACCGCCACGTCGAACAGGTTGCTGTTGAAGGTGTGGTGCAGGCCCACCTGCACGTTCTGCTGGGCCGTCATCTCGCCGAACAGCTGCACGTTCTGGAAGGTGCGTGCGATGCCCGACAGGGCGATGTCGGCCGAGGTGCGGCCGACCACCGACTTGTCGCCGAAGCGGATGTCGCCGGCCGTGGGCACGTAGATGCCGGTCAGCACGTTCATCATGGTGCTCTTGCCGGAGCCGTTGGGCCCGATCAGGCCGTGGATGCTGCCGCGGCGGATCTTCAGGTCGACGTTGTTCAAGGCCTTGAGGCCGCCGAACTGCATCAGCACACCCGAAGCCTCCACCACCAGCGCGGCGCCGGTGCCGGCCGAGGCGGTGGCGACCGCCTTGTCGGCCGCGGCGGCGCTGACGGTGCCGGGCTCGACCGGGCTGTCCTGCAGCACCGGGCGCTTCAGCCGCAGGGCCGAGCGCACGAAACCGACGATGCCGTCCTGCAGGTAGTAGACGACGAACAGCATGATGACGCCGAAGATCGACAGGCGCCAGTCGGTCATGGCGTCGAGGTAGAAGGCCAGGCCCGCCAGCGCGATGCTGCCAACCACCGGAATGGCCATCTGCTTCGGGTTGGTGCGCTTCTGCCGCATGCCCACGGCGGCCACGATGGCCACCAGCACCGCGAGACCCACCGCCACGTAGCGGAACAGCTCCACGTCGTCGAGCAGCTTGGGCAGCATGACGATGATGGTGGCGCCCAGCATGGAGCCGATGCGGCTCTTGCGCCCGCCCATGATCACCGCCAGCAGGAACAGCACGGTGAGTTCGAAGTTGTAGGTGTTGGGCGAGATGTACTGCTCGCTGAAGGCATACAGCGAGCCGCCCAGCCCGGCGAAGCCGGCGCTGATGACGAAGGCGTAGACCTTGTAGCGGTAGACCGACACGCCCATGCAGTCCGACGCCACCGGGCTGCCGCGCAGCGCCTCGAAGGCGCGGCCCAGGTGCGAACGCAGGATGCGGTGCACCACGATCAGCGCCAGCACCATCAGCACCGCCACGGCCCAGTAGTACTCGCGTTCGTCGAGCCGGTGGCCGAGCAGGTTGGGCTTGTCGAGCTTGATGCCCATGGGCCCGTTGGTCAGGAAATCCATCTCGTTGATGAGGATCTGCGCGATGGTGCCGAAGGCCAGCGTGACCATGGCCAGGTAGGGCCCGGACACCCTCAGCGCCGGCAGCGCCAGCACCGCGCCGAAACCGGCGGTGAGCACGATGGAGGCGATGATGGTGACCAGGAAGGGCGCGCCCAGCTTCATCACCAGCACGCCCGCGGTGTAGGCGCCCAGGCCGAACAGCCCGGCATGGCCCAGCGACACCTGGCCGGTGTAGCCCACCACGATGTCGAGCCCGAACAGCACGATCGCGTAGATCATGATGGTCTCGACCAGGTGGATGTAGTAGTTGTTGTCCAGCGCCACCGGCAGCAGCATCAGCGCCGCGAAGGCGACGATGGCGCCGCCGAAGGACAGCAGGCGGCGGTTCTGGGGAGTCATGGTTTTCATGTCGATCGCGGCCACGGTGTCAGACCTTCTTGATGGCGGTCTTGCCGAAGATGCCCTGCGGGCGCCAGGCCAGCACGACCAGCAGCAGCACCAGGCCGGGCACGTCCTTGTAGCCGGTGCTGATGTAGAAGCCGGTGGTGGTCTCGGCGATGCCGAGGATGATGCCGCCGACGATGATGCCCATGCCGCTGGTCAGCCCGCCGATGATGGCCACGGCGAAAGCCTTCAGGCCCAGCACCGCGCCCATGGTGGCGCCGGTGAGTGTCAGCGGTGCGATCAGCACGCCGGCGAAGGCCGCCGCCATGGACGACAGTGCGTACGAGAAGGTGATGACCAGCCCGGTGTTGATGCCCATCAGCTTGGCCGCGTCGCGGTCGTTGAAGGTGGCGACCACCGCCTTGCCGTAGATGGAGCGGCGGTTGAACAGCTCAACCCCCAGCATCATGACCACGGCGCCGGCCACCACCAGCAGTTCCATCGGCAGCACGTTGGCGCCCAGGAAGTGCAGCGGCGACTCGGGCAGCGGCGAGGGAAACTTGAGGTCGTCGCGGCCCCACAGGTTTTCGGCGACGTTCTTGAAGATGATGCCCAGCGCGATGGTGGACATGATCCAGCCGAACTCGCTCTTGATCTTGATGGCCGGCCGTACGCCGATGCGTTCGACCACCATGCCCTGCACCGCGCCGAACAGGCACACCAGCGGGATCATCAGCCAGTAGTTGAGCCCGAGGTTGACCAGCGTCAGGCCCACCATGGCGCCCAGCATCAGCGCGTCGCCCTGGCCGAAGTTGAGGGTGTCGGAGGTGGCGAAGGTGAGCTGGTAGCCGAACGCGATGACGGCATAGATCATGCCCAGCGCGATGCCGCTGTAGATGAGTTGGGTGAGGATCTGGATGTTCATGGCAGCCTTAAAAAAAAGCCGCCCCGAGCAGGCCCGGGGCGGCGGCGGCAGGGCCGCGCGAAATTACTGCTTCATGCGGACGGTGCCGGCCGACTTCTGGTCTTCCGCGTTGGCGAACACCACCCGGCCGTTCTTGACCTCGCCGAACACCGGGATGTTGGCGGTGATGGCGTCGTGGTCGGTCTTGGAGAAGGGCTTGTTGTAGGTCGTGACCACGCCTTCGACCGGGGCCTTCAGGTCTTCGAGCGCCGCCTTGACCTTGGGGCCGTCGGTGCTGCCGGCCTGCTTGATGGCCGCGGCCAGCAGGTAGATGGAGTCGTAGCCCTGGGCGGCCGACACCGGCGAGTCCATGCGGTTGTTCTTCGGCTTGAAGGTCTTCAGGAAGTTCTCGATGAAGACCTTGCGCTTGGGCGTGGTGGGTTCCTGGATGAAGGTCTGCGGCATACGCGCGCCTTCACCGCCGGGACCGGCGTTGTCGATGTAGTTGGCCATGGCCAGCGTCCAGCTGCCGATCATCGGCACCTTCCAGCCCAGCTTGGTCATGCCGTTGGCGATCTGGGCCAGCTCGGGGCCGATGCCGTAGGTCAGCACCACTTCGGCGCCGGCTTCCTTGGCCTTGAGCAGCTGGGCGGTCATGTCCACATCCTTGATGTTGAACTTCTCGACCGCCACCGGGGTGACGCCCTTGGCCTTGAGGGCCTTCTCCAGGTCTTCGCGGCCGAGCTGGCCGTAGTTGGTGGAGTCGGCCAGGATGGCGACCTTCTTGTAGCCGCGGCGGGTGATGGCCTCGTCAACGATCATGGGGGCCTGGATGCTGTCGTGCGCGGCGTTGCGGAACACGTAGTTGTCCGGGTCCTTGTCGAACTGGTGGGTGATGACGGAGCCGGTGGCCACGTTGTTCAGCACCGGGATCTTGGCGTCCTGCAGGAAACGCTGCGAGGCCAGGGCCACGCCGGTGTTGATGTAGCCGACGACGGCGGTGACTTTTTCCTTGCTGACGAATTCCTGGGCGATCTGCACGCCGCGTTCGTTCTTGGCTTCGTCGTCACGCTCGACGGCCTGCAGCTGGCGGCCCAGCACGCCGCCGGACTTGTTGATTTCGGCGATGGCCAGGCGCACACCGTCGCGCATGCTGACACCCATGGAGGAAGAGCCGCCGGTGAACGGGCCGTCCACGCCGATCTTGATCGGGTCGGCCGCCAGGGCGGCGGTGGAAAAGGCGATGGCGCCGGCGAGGGCCAGAAGTTTGAAGTGCAGCTGCATACGGTGTCTCCAGCGGATTTGGACGGATTTTTTTGGCGTGGCCCGCATGGCGAAACCATGCGTTGTTCACGACGGCAAGCATAGGACTGGGGTCTGGTGGACAAGACAGTGACAACCCTTAGCTCGCTTGCAAGAAGCTGACGCAGCGGACCCCTGCGCGGCCCGTCCGGACGGTGCAGAATATGTCACGCCGGGATATACATCCGGCCGGAGGCACGCAGCGATGGACGAGATGGAACAACACTGCCTGGCCCTGTGTGCGCTGGTGCGGCGCATCGGCGACGAAGGCCCGCCGGCGGAGCTGCGCCCTGCCCTGGCCGGCCTGCGCGCGGCCTTCCTGCGTGCACTGGCGCTGCACCGCGCGCAGCAGGAAACCCGGGTGTTCCCCGGCCTGCTCGACGCCATGGCCGGCTCGGACGCCGTGTGTATCCGGGAAATGGCCGCGGACCTGGCCGACGAGCACCGCGCGCTCGACCTGCGCTGGCGGCGGCTGTGCGACGCGCTGGAAGCCGCGCTGCAGGGGTCGCAGCCCCCCGGCCACGGCCTCGCCGCCGATGCCGAGGCCCTGCTGGCGCTGTGCCGGCGCCACCTGGCTTTCGAGCGCGAGCAACTGTGGCCGATGGCCGCCCGCCTGCTCGATGGGCCGGAAATGCCTACCATGCAGGCTCCCTCCTCCACCCTGCCCTGACCGCACCCCCATGAAAATCGCCATCCTCGACGACTGGACCGACACCCTGCGCACGCTGCCGTCCTTTTCCCACCTCGCGGGCCACGACGTGACCGTCTGGAACGACCATATGGAGGACGTCGACACGCTGGCCGCGCGCCTGGCCGACACCGAGGTGCTGGTGCTGATCCGCGAACGCACCGCCATCCGCGAGGCGCTGATCCGCCGGCTGCCGAAACTGCGGCTCATCAGCCAGCGCAGCGTGTACCCGCACATCGACATCGACGCCTGCACCGCGCAGGGCATCCTCGTGTCCTCGTCGCAGCATGCCGGCACGCCCTCGGTCGGCGCGTCGGAAATGACCTTCGGCCTGATCCTGGCGGCCATGCGCCGCATACCGCAGGGCATGGCCGCCATGCGCGCCGGCGGCTGGCAGACCGGCATGGGCCAGACCCTGCGCGGCAAGACGCTGGGCATCTACGGCTGGGGCCGCATCGGCCGCGCGGTGGCCGGCTACGGCCAGGCCTTCGGCATGCCGATCCTGGTGTGGGCGCGGCCGGATTCACGCGCCCAGGCTGCGGCCGAGGGCCACGCGGTGGCGGCCAGCAAGGAAGCCTTCTTCGAGAGCTGCGACGTGCTGTCGCTGCACATGCGGCTGGTGGACGCCACCCGCGGCATCGTCACCGCGGCCGACCTGGCACGCATGAAAAGCACCGCCCTGCTGGTCAACACCGCACGCGCCGGCCTGGTGGCGCCGGGCGCGCTGGTGGCGGCCCTGCAGGCCGGCCATCCCGGCATGGCGGCGCTGGACGTGTTCGAGCAGGAGCCGATGACCGAGCCCAGCCCCCTGCTGGCCATGGACAACGTGATCTGCACACCACACATCGGCTACGTCACCCGCGACGAATTCGAAACCCAGTTCAAGGACGTGTTCGAGCAGGTGGCCGCCTATGCCGCGGGCACCCCTACCAACGTGGTCAACCCCGCGGCGCAAAAGGGCTGAGACGGGGCTGTGGCGCCCCTCAATATCACGGCGTGATATAAACGAAGGCTTTTCCCCGTACTGCCTCCATGCCGCCCAACCTGCCCGACCTGGCCAAGAAAGACTTCGAGTCGCTGGCGGAATTCCGCTTCCAGATGCGCCGCTTCGAGCGCTTTTCGGAGCTGGCGGCGCAGGGCGAGGGCATCGCGCCCCAGCAGTACCTGCTGATGCTGCAGGTCAAGGGCACGCCGGGCCGCACCTGGGCCACGGTGGGCGAGCTGGCGCACCGGCTGCAGGTGCTGCCGCATGCCGCCGTGGCGCTGGTGTCCCGCTGCGTGGCGCTCGGCCTGGTGGAGCGCCGGCCCGACCCGGCCGACCGCCGCCAGGTGCAGGTGCACCTGCTGGACAAGGGCGAGCAGCTGCTGCACCGCCTGGCCGCCCTGCACCGCGCCGAGCTGAAGTCGCTGCAGGGGGTGTTCCAGGTACCGCAAATCGACTTTCCCATGCCCTCCCCCGATCCGTCCCACGACCTGCCATGAAGCACGCACCGCACCCGGCCGCCGGCCCTACGCACCACCATTCCACCCGCGGCGACTTCGCCCTCGACGCACGCCTGCTGCGCATCGCCGCCATGGCCAGCGTGATCGGCGCGCTCAGCACGGTCGCCGCCTATGTGCTGCTGGACCTGATCCGCTTTTTCACCAACCTGTTCTTTTTCCAGACTCTGTCGGTGGCCGACCGGTCGCCCGCCACCCACACGCTGGGCGCCTGGGTCATCGTGGTGCCGGTCATCGGCGGGCTCATCGTCGGCCTGATCGCCCGTTTCGGCTCGGACAAGATCCGCGGCCACGGCATCCCCGAGGCGATCGAGGCCATCCTGTTCGGCAAGAGCCGCATGTCGGCCAAGGTGGCGGTGCTCAAGCCCATCTCGTCGGGCATCGTCATCGGCAGCGGCGGGCCGTTCGGCGCCGAGGGGCCCATCATCATGACCGGCGGGGCCATCGGCTCGCTGGTGGCGCAGTATTTCCACCTGACGGCGGCCGAGCGCAAGGCCCTGCTGGTGGCCGGCGCCACCGCGGGCATGACGGCGGTGTTCGGTACCCCGGTGGCGGCGGTGCTGCTGGCGGTGGAACTGCTGCTGTTCGAACTGCGCCCGCGCAGCCTGCTGCCGGTGGCGGTGGCCTGCGCCGTGGCCGGCTTCACCCGGCCGCTGCTCATGGGCTCGGGCCCGCTGTTCCCGCTGCAGACGGCCATGCCCGGCACGCTGGCCCTGCTGTCGTGCGGAATCGCCGGGCTGGCGAGCGGCGTGCTGGCCGCGGCGCTGTCAGCCTCGCTCTACAAGATGGAAGACCTGTTCCACAAGCTGCCGGTGCACTGGATGTGGTGGCCCGCCATCGGCGGGCTGGCGGTGGGCATCGGCGGCTGGCTGCAGCCGCGCGCGCTGGGCGTGGGCTACGACGTCATCGGCGACCTGCTGCACAACCACCTGGCGCTGGGTGTGGTGCTGGCGCTGCTGGGGGTCAAGGCGGTGATCTGGGTCATCGCACTGGCCTCGGGCACCTCGGGCGGCGTGCTGGCCCCGCTGCTGATGATGGGCGCCGGCCTGGGCGTGGCGCTCAGCCACGTGCTGCCGGGCAACGACGCGGCGCTGTGGCCGCTGGTGTGCATGGCCGCCACGCTGGGCGGCACCATGCGTGCGCCGCTGACCGCCACCATCTTCGCCTTCGGGCTGACGGGCGACACCAACGCCCTGCTGCCGCTGCTGGCCACCTCGGCCGTGGCCTACGGTTTCACCGTGCTGACCATGCGCCGTTCGATCCTCACCGAGAAGATCGCGCGCCGCGGCCGCCACATCTACCGCGAATACGGCGTGGACCCGCTGGAGCGCCATTTCACCGAGGAAGTCATGACCCGCGAGGTGGCCACCATCGACGCCGCACTGCCGGTGGACGAGGCGCTGGCCCGCTATTTCGGCAGCGGCCAGCCGCACCGCGCCTACCCGGTGCTGCACCAGGGCCTGCTGCTGGGCATGGTCGACCGCGGCACGCTGGCCGCCTTCGCCGAACAGGCCGCCGGGGCCGTGCCGCCGCGGGTGGGCGACACCTGCGACCCGACGCCGCCGGTGGTCGCCCTGCCCGGCGAAAGCTGCCGCACCGTGGCCACCCGCATGGCACGCCACGGGCTGGAACGCCTGCCGGTGGTGCGCGACGCGAAGTCGATGGCGCTGGTCGGCCTGGTGGCGCGCAGCGACCTCATCAAGCCTTCGCTCGTGCATTTCGACGACGAGGAAAAGCGCGAACGCATGCGCGGCCTGCCCTGGCAGTCGTAGCGGCATGGCGGCGGTGCGGCGTTTTCTCGCCGGCTTCTGGCCGGGCCGTATGCGGGTGGGTGGCCGCGAGCGCTGGCGCGCGCTGCTCGGCGGCGGCCTGGGCATCCTGCTCACCGCCCTGGTCAGCCATTGGTGGGCCGGGCCGGCACTGGCCAGCCCCTGGCTGGTGGCACCGGTGGGCGCCAGCGCGGTGCTGGTGTTCGCCGTGCCGGCCAGCCCGCTGGCTCAGCCCTGGGCGGTGATCGGCGGCAACACGCTGTCGGCACTGGTGGGGGCGCTGTGCGCCATGGCCATTCCCAACCCGGCCATCGCCGGCGCGGTGGCGGTGGCACTGGCCATCGGCCTGATGTTTTCGCTGCGCTGCCTGCACCCGCCGGGCGGCGCCTCGGCGCTGCTGTCGGCGCTGGGCGGCGTGGGCCTGCACTTCGTGCTGTTCCCCATGCTGGCCAACTGCGTGCTGCTGGTGCTGGCCGGCATTGCCTACAACGGGCTGACCGGACGCCGCTACCCCCATGCGCAGGTGGCGCAGGCCGCACCCGCACATGCCGCCGGCGCGCGGGCGCGTTTCAGCGCGGCCGACCTGGACACCGCCCTGGCCCACTACAACCAGGTGCTCGACATCAGCCGCGACGACCTCGAAGAACTGCTGCACCATGCCGAGTCGGCCGCCTACCAGCGCCGCTTCGGCGACCTGCGCTGCAGCGACGTCATGTCGGGCGAGCCCCTGGCGGTGCAGTTCGGCACACCGCTGGACGAAGCCTGGGCGCTGATGCGCGAGCACCGGGTGAAGGCGCTGCCGGTGACCGACCGGGCGCGGCACATCGTGGGCATCGTCACCGTGGCCGACTTCATGCGCCACGCCGGCCTGGACCAGCACCATGGCATCGGCCACCGGCTGCGGGCGCTGGTGCTGCCGAGCGGCAAGGTGCATTCCGACAAACCCGAGGTGGTCGGCCAGATCATGACCCGCGAAGTGCGGGTGGCCAGCGCCGGACGGCGCGCCAGCGAGCTGATTCCGCTGTTTTCGGAAGCCGGGCACCACCACATCCCCATCATCGACGAGGACCGGCGGCTGGTGGGCATCATCACCCAGTCGGACCTGGTGCGGGCGCTGTACCAGGCGGCGTAGCACCGCCGGCCCTGCCCAGGCGTGCCAGCCCTACCAGTCGCCCGACGAACCGCCGCCGCTGCTGCTGCCGCCCGAGTCGGAACTGCTGCTGCTACTGCTGTCGGAGCTGCTGCTGCTGGAACTGGAGTCCGAGCTGCTGCTGTAGCTTGAACCGGAGCTGCCGCTGTACGTGCTGTAGCCGCCGCCACCACCGCGCCCGGTACCGGGGATGAAGACGAACAGCAAGGCAAGGAAGCTCGCCAGGCCGATCGGGGCCCAGTCGCCATCGAACGAGATGCCCACGACCACGGAGACCATCAGCCAGAACACCAGCCGCACGAAAAAACCGCGTGGGTTATTGCGGTAGAGGGTGCGCATGTTGCGGCCGATGAAGGTGAACACCACCGCGGCCACGGCCGCACCGACCAGGCCCAGCAGGGACAGCAGCACCAAGCCCGTGGTGGTGAAGTTCCAGCCGTGCGGCTCCGGCGGCGCGGGAAGGGAGCCGACCACACCCGCGTCGGCATCGGCATCGGCCGGCGCTGCGGCGGTGCCGAGCCGGGCGGCCAGCGCATCCACCGCCGCGTCGATGCCGCCGACATAGTCCTTCTGGCGGAAACGCGGTTTCATCTGCTCTTCGATGATCTGGTTGGCGGCCAGGTCGGGCACCTGGCCTTCCAGCCCCTGCCCCACCTCGATGCGCATGTGGCGGTCGTTCAGCGCCACCAGCAGCAGCAGGCCGTTGTCGTCCTGGGCGGTGCCGGGTTTCCAGTCGTCGAAGACACGGATGGCGAACTGCTCGATGCTGTCCTCGCCGGTGCTGGGCACCAGCAGCACGGCCAGCGTGGGGCCGGCGCTGTCGTGCAGGGCGGCGATCTTCTGGCGCAGGGCGGCCACCTGGTCGGCGCCCAGGGTGCCGGTGAGGTCGGTCACCGCACCCTGCTGGCGGGGCACGGCCACCCGGCCGGCGGCGGCCTGGGCGCGTGCCGCGGCCGGCAACAGGGCAAGCAGGACACAGGCGGCCAGCGCCAAGGCCCACACCAGCAGCCGAAGCGGGCGCCACGGCCGCGTTGCAGGCCGCATCGGGTCGCACAGGGGTATCTGCATGGCGACATCGTAACGGCAGGCGGCCGAAAGCAAGGCCCTGCTATCCTGGCGTATGCCTGAAGAAAAAATCCTCTGGTCCGGCGCCGTGTCCCAGTGGACCAACCTGGGCGCCTACGTGTTGGCGGCGCTGCTGACCCTGTCGGTCATCCTGTCGCCCATCGGCATAGGCCTGGCGGTGTGGAAATATCTGGTGACAAAAAACCACCGCTACGAACTGACGTCGCAGCGGCTGAAGACCTACAGCGGTGTGCTGTCGAAGAAGGTGGAAGACCTGGAGCTGTACCGGGTGAAGGACAGCAGCTTCGAGCAGCCCTTCTGGCTGCGCCTGTTCGGCCTGGGCAACGTGGTGATCGTCACCGCCGACGCCAGTGCGCCGATGCAGGCCATCCACGCCGTGCCCGGAGCCTATGCGCTGCGCGAGACCCTGCGCGGCGCGGTGGAAGAGTGCCGCGACCGCAAGCGCGTGCGCAACATCGAGACGGAATAGTCAGCCCCGCAGGCGGGTGCTGCGGCCCCGGGGGGTCTGGGTTTTCCCCAGGCATGGGGGTGCGGCTTTGTTGTTAGGGTGCGGTGCGCTCTTATAACAACGACGACAAGCGCGATGGTGATGCCACGTTCCACCCGGCTACAGGAGACTTTCCCATGCCACGCCACACCGCGCACACCGCGCCCGCGCTCGTCCTTTGCTCCGTCCTTCTCTGCGCCCTGTGTCTGCCCGCCGCCGCACAGGTCTTTCCGCCCGGCCCGGTCAAGCTGGTGCTGACCAACCCGCCGGGCGGCAGCTCGGACCTGATGGGGCGCATGGTGGGCCAGAAGCTCTCCGAGATCTGGAAGCAGAGCGTGACCATCGAGAACCGCGCCGGTGGCAACAACACCATCGGCATGGAATACGCCATGCGCCAGCCGGCCGACGGCACGAGTTTTGTCATCGCCAACATGGGCGCCTCCACCGTCACGCCGCTGATGGTCAAGACCCGCTACGACACCGAGAAGGACTTCGCCCCGGTGTCCATCATCGCCTTCGCGCCGAGTGTGCTGGTGGTCAACGCCAGCTCCCCCTACAAGACGCTGGCCGACGTGGTGGCCGCCGCCCGCGCCAACCCGGCCAAGCTGAACTACGGCACGGCCAGCCCGGGCAGCATCTCGCGCACCGGGGTGGAGATGCTGATGCACGAGGCCGAGCTGAAGATCACCAACGTACCCTACACCGGCGGTATCGGCGCCATCAACGCGCTGCTGGGCAGCCAGATCGACATGGTGCTGGCCGACATCCAGCCGGCCATGCCGCAGATCCAGGGCGGCAAGCTGCGGCCGCTGGCGGTGACCAGCGTCGGGCGCTCGCCGCAGCTGCCCGACGTGCCCTCCTTCACCGAGGCGGGCTTTCCGGGTGTGGTGGCCAACAACTCCTGGTCGGCCTTCATGCCGGCACGCACACCGCCGGCCGTGGTCAGCGCGCTCAACGCCAGCCTCCGCCAGGCGCTGGCCGACCCGGAGCTGGTGAAGAAGTTCGATGAATACGGCATGGAACCCAAGCCCAGCAGCCCCGAGGAACTGCGGGCCTTCAGCGCCGGCGAACGGGCCAAGTACCAGGCCGTGATCAAGCAGATGGGGCTGGAGCGCGAGTAGCCGCCACGGCCAAGCCCGCGGGCCGCAGCACTTCGGAGATGTCGCCCAGGTTGCGCAGCGTGCTGCCCAGGTGCTCGCGCAGCGCGGCCGAGGCTTCCTGCTGGCGGCCGGCGGCCAGCAGGTCGAGGATACGCAGGTGCTGGCGGCAGTGTTCCTCGTAGCGCCGCCGGTCGCGCATGGAGCGGTAGGACAGCAGGCGCCGCACCCGGTTCACCCGCCGGATGGCCTCGATGAAAAACGGGTTGCCCGAGGCTTCCACCAGGGATTCGTGGAAACGTACCCCCCGGTCGTGCAGCTGGTCGGCGGTAGCGGCCTCGATGCCACCGCCGTCGAGCAGCTGCAGCTCGGCCGCGCGGCAGCGCGCCAGCACCGCGGGGTCGAGCCGGTAGCCCGGCTCCAGCAGGGCCGCGGGCTCCAGCGCCAGACGCAGGCGGTAGGACTGCAGCAGGCTGTCGGGCGTGGTGAGCATGGACGAGAAGCTCCAGCCGTAGCCCGGCTTGCGTTCGGCCCAGCCCTCGTCGCGGATGCGGGCCAGCACCGCGTGGAGCTGCGCGGGCGTGAGGCCGTA
>JAZJYT010000091.1:0-7231 GCA_040390235.1 Pseudomonadota bacterium
CGAAAGCGGCCACCAGGGTGTCGAGGTTCTTTTCCTGGGCGAGCCGCCCGACGTAGGCGGCCACCAAGTCGTCGGGCGCCACGCCCCATTGTTCGCGCAGCGTGGTGCTGCGGCGCGAGGGGTGGAACTGCCGGGTATCCACGCCGCGGGTGACGACCGTCAGGTTGTGGAAGCCTTCCGCCTGCAGTTCGCGCTGCAGCGCATCGGTGGGAACCATCGTGCACCGGCCCAGGTTGTGGAACTTGCGCAGATAGGCCAGGATGGGTTTGCGCAGCCAGCCCAGGCCGTAGTGGGTGCTGTAGGCGTGGAAATTGGTCCGGAAATCCGAGCACACGGGCAGCTTCATGTGCAGCGCCGCCTGGAGCGCAGACCAGCCCAGCGCACCTTCGGTCGCGATATGTACCACATCGGGCCGGTGCAGCGACCACAGCTTCACGAGCGCCCTTTTGGACGGCATACCCATGCGCAGGTCGGGGTAGCGCGGGATCGGCAGGCTGCGCATCAGCACCTCGTCGTACCGCGCGTAGCGTCCCGCATCGTCGGTCCGGGGCTGACGTGGGCGTATCAACTGCACGTCATGGTTGCGGGCGTGCATGCCATCGACGATGCGTGCCACTGTCATGGCCACGCCGTTGACTTCGGGCGGGTAGGTCTCGCTCACGAAAGCAATGCGCAGCGACTTGCGCGCGGCGCGGTAGTTGTCGACGAGGATGCCTTCGGATGCCATGGCGGTGGACATGCAGCCGATGCTGACAGCCGTATGCAACAAATCCGTGACGGTTTTGCGTTGCCTGCGCCGCCGCACCGTCATGCCGTTTTCATGCAGCGTCTTCATCATCCCGTCACGTCAGCCGCACTGGGCGGCGGGCCATTCAAAAGCCGAGGTGTGCCGTGACCGAATTTATGAATATCGTGGCCGTGCAGCGCTGGGACGATCACCGCTTCTACCACCACAGCCGCGTGAACCAGAGCCTGCACCTGCTCAGCGCCAGCTGCTTCCTTATCGCCTATGGACTCCTCTTCGTGGAGCCGGCCTGGGCGGCGGTGCTGGCCTGGTGTGTGTCCATGACCAGCCGCCAGGCCGGCCATTTCTTCTTCGAGCCGCGCGGCTATGACCACGTCAACGACGTCAGCGACGCGTACAAGGAAGAGGTCAAGGTCGGCTACAACATCCGCCGCAAGATCGTGCTGATGGCAGTGTGGGTGCTGATCCCTGCCCTGCTGGCGCTCCACCCCACGCTCTTCGGCCTGATCCGCCCGGCCGAAGGCTTCGCCGGCTTCGTGCACGACGTCGGCACGGCCTGGCTGGCGCTGGGGGTAGGTGGCCTGCTATTCCGCGTGACGCAGCTGTGGATCCAGCAGGGTGCCCTACAGGGGCTGGCCTGGGGCTACAAGATCCTGACCGACCCGTTCCACGACATCAAGCTGTACCACCGCGCGCCGCTGCACCTGCTGCGTGGCGAACTGATCGACCCCATGCCGCACGTGCGGCATGACTGAGCGCTCAGAACACCTCGCCCAGCATTTCCCGCAGCAGGCCGCGGCGTATGGAGCGGTTGCTGAGGCTCTCGTCCTGCCACCACCAGCCGTCGGCCTGCATCTGCCGGGCAGCGGCCACGAAGCGCTCCAGCACGGCCTCGAAATCGGCATCGCTGTAGTTGAGGCTGAAGACCAGCCGCCCGGTCCCGACCCAGCTCAGCGCCAGCCCCTGTTCGCGCAGGTAGTACTGCAGCATCCAGTTGTAGCGCGATGGTGTGTTGTAGAACACCGTCCAGATCGAGGACAGGTGGGCCACACGCACCGGCAGTCCGGACCCCTCCATCGTGCTGTTGAAGCGCTCGGCACGGCGGTCCCAGCAGGCGTCCAGGCCGGCGTAGAGCTGCTTGATTTCGTGCTTTTCGATACGGTCCAGGAAGGCCGCCATGGAGGCCATCACGTAAGGGTGCGCATTGAAGGTACCGCGGGCGAAGCAGATGTCGGCGGGCCGCTCCTCGCGGAAACGCCGCATCAGGCCGGCACGGCCGCAGACGACACCCACGGGCAGGCCGCCGCCGAGGGTCTTGCCGTAGGTGACCATGTCAGCCTGCACGCCGAAGTATTCCTGCGCGCCGCCCGGCGCGAGGCGAAAACCCACGAAGACCTCGTCGAAGATCAGCACGATGCCGCGCTCGGTGCAGACTTGGCGCAGTTCCTTGAGCCAGGCGGTGTAGGCGACCCGGTCGAAGGCGGCGCGTCGGCTGCTGTCGAGCAGTGCGGAATCGCCGGGCGCGCCGGCGTTGGGGTGCAGGGCCTGCAGCGGGTTGACCAGCACGCAGGCGATGTCGCGGCGCGAACGCAGCACCTGCAGGCTGCGCGCGTCCATGTCCTTCAGGGTGTAGGTCTCGCGCGGCGGCAGCGGGTTGCCGAGGCCGGGCTGCACGTCTTCCCACCAGCCATGGTAGGCGCCGCAGAAGCGCACCAGGTTCTTGCGCCGCGTGTGGTAGCGGGCCAGGCGCACGGCCTGCATCACCGCCTCGGTGCCGGACATGTGGAACGACACCTCGTCCAGGCCCGAAATGGCCTTCAGCCGCTCGACGTTGCCCACCACACACGGGTGCAAGGCGCCCAGCACCGGGCCCAGCGGCGCGGCAACGGCCGCCCCTTCGGCGATGCACCCGCGGTAAAAATCGACGCCGAACACATTGACG
The DNA here is from genome assembly GCA_040390235.1 of Pseudomonadota bacterium. Lineage (GTDB taxonomy): Bacteria > Pseudomonadota > Gammaproteobacteria > Burkholderiales > Burkholderiaceae_C > Xylophilus. The sequence continues at coordinate 2,688 of JAZJYT010000091.1, forward strand.
CCATAGGAGCCGGTCAGGTCGTAGAAGTGGTTGCCGTCCAGGTCCTCCAGCGTGACACCGCCCGCGGACTGCAGAAAACTGCCGGTCTGCAGGTGCTGGCGCAGGTAGGGGCTGTACTGGAAGGGCACCCGGTACCGGCCAGTGAACTGCAGGTCGGAGATGCCGGCGCTGGCCTGCACTGTCATCGCGATGCTTTTGGCATGGCGCTGGCTGAGCACGGCCGACAGGCGCTCGAAGCCGGTCCGGCGCTGCTGCTGCACCCCGGGCGGCGCGCCGTCGGAGGCGAAGAACTGGACCTCGTCGTAGGCGTAGCCGGGCATCCAGCCCGCCAGGCGCTTGGCCATGCGCGAATGCCCGGCCAGGGAGCGGTGTTTGGCCCGCGAGAGCTGGAGCCTGCGCCTGGCGGCGGGCACGGCCCAGGCCGCCGCGGCCAGCGCGACGGCAGTGAGTACGAAGATTTCTTTCATGTATGCGATCTGGCGGAGACCCTCCACATGTACCAGCCTTGCTTGACGGGTGTGTGAAATGAACGTTCTGCGCCGCCTTCTTCAGCAGGAAGACCTCAATTTCCTGTTGACCAACCGGGTCCCACGGCTGCTGCTGACGCGGTGGATGGGCTGGTTCAGCCAGATCCGCAACCCCCTGGTCTGCCGCCTGTCGATCGCGGCCTGGCGCCTGTTCACCGACCTCGACCTCGGCGATGCCCGCCAGCAGCGTTTTGCCAGCCTGCACGAATGCTTCACGCGTGAACTCATGCCCGGCGCCCGGCCCATCGACGGTGACGCCGATGTGCTGAGCAGCCCCTGCGACGCCATCGTCGGCGCCTGCGGCGTGGTGGAGGGGCAGCAGGTGTTCCAGGCCAAGGGCTACCCCTATACGGTGCCCGAGCTGTTCGGTCCGAGCCAGGACGCCTCCGCCTTCCAGGACGGTGTGTACGCCACCCTGCGGCTGACCTCCAGCATGTACCACCGCTTCCACGCACCGGCCGACTGCACGGTCGGGCATGTGACTTTCATCAGCGGCGACACCTGGAACGTCAACCCCATCGCCCTGGCGCGGGTGGAGCGGCTGTTCTGCCGCAACGAGCGGGCCGTGCTGCGCACGCGCACGGAACGGGGTGGGCACGAGATCGCCCTGGTGCCCGTCGCCGCCATCCTGGTGGCCAGCCTGCGGCTGCGTTTTCTCGACCTGCTGCTGCACCAGCGCTACCGCGGCGCCAAGGAAATCCCCTGCGCATCGCGGTTTGCCAAGGGCGGGGAAATGGGCTGGTTCCAGCACGGATCGACCATCCTGGTGTTCGCGCCGCGGGGCTTCAGCCTGTGCGAAGGCATCACACCGGGCACGCGCATCCGGATGGGCGCGGCGTTGATGCGTTTGCCTCCAGGCGAGGCTTGATCGGCATCTGCTGGTGGCGGACGGGGTTCCGCCGGGCTCGGGGCCGCGGCCGTCAGGCCGGCACGGAGATCTCGTCGGACTCCTTGGCGGCCACCGGCACCGGCATGGCTACCGGCACCGCAACTGCCGCGGGAACAGGCATCGGAATGTCGGCGGCCTTCCTGGGCGCCCGGCTGTGCTGCAGGCGCTCGCTGTAGTCCAGGATTTCAAGCCGGCCGTCGGCGTGCTCCACCAGGGCCGTGAGGCTCTCGACCCAATCGCCATCGTTGCAGTACAGGATGCCGTCGATATCGCGCATTTCCGCGTGGTGGATGTGCCCGCAGACGACACCCTGCACCTGGCGTTTGCGCGCTTCGCGGGCGACGGCGACCTCGAAGTCGCCGACGTAGCTGACCGCACGCTTGACCTTGAGCTTCAGGTAGCCCGACAGGCTCCAGTACGGCAGGCCCAGCCGGGCCCGCAGGCGGTTGAAAAGCCGGTTGAGCTTCAGGGTGAACTCGTAGGCCGAGTCGCCGAGGTAGGCCAGCCACTTGGCGCACTGGATGACGCCGTCGAAAAGATCGCCATGGGTGACCCACAGCCGGCGGCCGTCCGCCGTGACGTGGATACAGTCCTCCACCACGTCCACGCCGCCGAAATTGTGGGCCACGTAGTGGCGTGCGAACTCGTCGTGGTTGCCCGGCACGAAGATGACACGGGTGCCCTTGCGCGCCTTGCGCAGGAGCTTCTGGACGACGTCGTTGTGCGCCTGCGGCCAGTACCAGTTGCGCCGCAGTTGCCAGCCATCGATGATGTCACCGACGAGGTAGAGCGTTTCGCACTCCACGTTTCTCAGGAAATCCAGTACGCCTTCCGCCTGGCAGCCAGGGGTGCCCAGGTGCAGATCCGAGATCCACACCGTGCGTACCGTCAGGGGGCTGGTGGCTTTCTGTTCATCCATGCGCCGATCCTCACAACAGCATTTCCTTAGCATGGTGACAACGTCACATGACGGCGACATGAAGCACCGCGGTGCGCAGGCAGGGACCCCGGTTCCAGCGCTCCTGCCACCGGTGGGGGACCGGCGCCGGCGGAACCAGGCGGATCCGGTGCATGGCCTCGTGGGAGAATGTCCCCCCGGGAGGTCCGAGCTACCTCTTCTTGCCTCAGGCAAGCGCAGCAAGGCGACAGCACCATGACGCGGCCCGGATTTCACCCCTGACCCCGCCGTGAAGAAGACGCGCACGCACGCGGTCTTCTTATATTTGACTTCATGGGCTCCCTCGCCCGACCCCACTTATGGCACTCATCACCCTTCTCGACGCGCAACTGGCGTTCGGCCACGTCGCCCTGCTCGACCACACCTCCTTTTCGCTGGAGACCAACGAACGTGTCGGGCTGATCGGCCGCAACGGCGCAGGCAAGTCCTCACTGCTGAAGATCCTGGGAGGCATGGAAAAGCCCGACGACGGCACACTGCAGATGCAGCGCGACACCCGCATCGCCTACGTGGCGCAGGAGCCGCTGCTCGATGCGGAAGTGAGCATCTTCGCCGCGGTGAGTGCCGGCCTGGCCCACGCTATCGGCCTGCGCGACCGCTACCTGTCGGGCGAGGAGGACGAGCACCTGGACATGCTGCAGACGCAGATCGAGGCCTGGGACGCGTGGAACTGGGAGCAGCGTGTGACCGAGACGCTGGAGCGCCTGCACCTGGACGCCGATGCCATTGTCGGCACACTCTCGGGAGGCATGAAAAAGCGCGTGGCGCTGGCCCAGGGACTGGTGACCAAACCCGACGTGCTGCTGCTGGACGAACCCACCAACCACCTGGACCTGGACGCCATCGAGTGGCTGGAGAACCTGCTGGTCGACTTCAAGGGCAGCATCGTCACCATCACGCATGACCGCTCCTTCCTCGACAAGGTGGCGACCCGCATCGTCGAACTCGACCGCGGACGCCTGCTGTCCTACCCGGGCAATTTCGCCCAGTACGTGGTGCAGAAGGAAGAGCAGCTGGCGCAGGAGGCGGTGATCAGCGCCAAGGCCGACAAACTGCTGGCGCAGGAGGAAATCTGGGTCCGCAAGGGCGTGGAGGCGCGCCGCACGCGCAGCCAGAGCCGCATCAGCCGGCTGGAAGGCCTGCGGGCCCGCCGCAGCGCCCGGCGCGACACGCTGGGCGGGGTGAAGATGGACGTGGCCTCCGGCGTGCCGACCGGCAAGATCGTGGCCGAGCTGACCGAGGTGTTCAAGTCCTACGGCGAGCGGCCGATCGTGCGCAACTTCACCGGCACCATCCTGCGCGGCGACAAGGTGGGTGTGGTGGGCCCCAACGGCGCGGGCAAGACCACCTTGCTGAAGCTGATCCTGGGCGAACTGCAGCCCGACAGCGGCAAGGTGCGCCAGGGCGCCAACCTGCAGGTGGCCTACTTCGACCAGATGCGCCAGGCGCTGGACCTGGATGCGACGCTGGAGGACTTCATCAGCCCCGGCAGCGAGTGGATCGAGATCGGCAACCAGCGCAAACACGTGAAGAGCTACCTGGGCGATTTCCTGTTCTCCCCGGCACGCGCCACCTCGCCGGTGCGTTCGCTGTCGGGCGGCGAACGCAACCGCCTGCTGCTGGCGCGCCTGTTCGCCCGGCCAGCCAATGTGCTGGTGCTCGACGAGCCGACCAACGACCTGGACATCGACACCCTGGAGCTGCTGGAAGACCTGCTGCAGAACTACGACGGCACGGTGTTCCTGGTCAGCCATGATCGGACCTTCCTCGACAACGTGGTGACCAGCACCCTCGTGGCCGAAGGCAACGGTTTCTGGCGTGAGTACGAAGGCGGCGTGGAAGACTGGCTGGTGCAGTCCAAGCGTGCACGCGAGATCGCCGGACAGGCCGCGCCCGCCCCGGTTCCTGCCGCCCCTGCGCCCCGCCCGGCCGCCGCCGCCCCGGTGGCCGCCAAGCCCGCCGCCGCGCGCAAGAAGCTGAGCTACAAGGAGCAACGGGAGCTGGAGGAGCTGCCGCAACGCATCGCCTCGCTGGAAGAGGAACAGAAGACCATCGGCGAGGCCCTGGCCGATGGCCGCCTGTACGTCGACGATGCCGCCCGGGCCATGGAGCTGTCGCGCCGCACGGCGGAGATCGACGACATCCTGCTGCAGGCGCTGGAGCGCTGGAC
>JAZJYT010000092.1:0-36175 GCA_040390235.1 Pseudomonadota bacterium
ACCACGATCATCAGTTCGATCAGGGTGAAACCCTGTTGGACGCTACGTCCGATGGAACGCTTCATATAAAAAACTCCTTGAGAGGAAGGAAGAAAGGGGATTGGCGCTACCTAGCAGCAGCTTCTGTGCCACCCGGTTACATCCTCTATCCTCCTCGCAAACTGCCTCCGAGCCCCTCGAGGAAGACATTTTTGTCACGGCTTGCAGCATACCGTCATCCGACCGCTCGCGCCTGTGCCAAATCTGTCATTCCCATCAGCACCTTTTCCATCGCGTCCATCTTCAGGGTGCGCATGCCGCCGAGGATGGCCTGCGCCGTGACCTCCGCCACCCGCGCCCGACCCTGGATCAGCGCGCGGGTTTCCTCGTCGGAGATCAACAATTCATGCACCCCGAGGCGGCCCTTGTAGCCCGTCTGTTTGCACTTGTCGCAGCCCACAGTGCGGTACAGGGTCAGACGCCCCTCCTGGCCATACTCCTCCAGCAGGCGAGCCTTCACTTTCGAGGTCTCGCCTTCCGGGTCCTGCTTCCAGGCCGGCACGCCGTGCATGGGCTCGGCATATTCGGCTACCAGCGCATCCACCACGGTCTCGTCCGGTTGGTAGGCCTCCTTGCACACACACAGGCGCTTGACCAGCCGCTGCGCCAGGATGCCCAGCAGCGCGTCGGCGAAGTTGAAGGGGTCCATGCCCATGTCCAGCAGCCGGGTGATGGATTCCGGGGCCGAATTGGTATGCAGCGTGGAAAAGACCAGGTGGCCCGTCAGCGAGGCTTCGACCCCCATGCTCACGGTCTCCTTGTCGCGCGACTCGCCCACCATGATGACGTCCGGGTCCGCCCGCAGGAAGGCCCGCATGACCAGGGCGAAGTCGATGCCGGCCTTTTTGTTGACCTGGACCTGGCGCAGTCCCTTCTGGGTGATTTCGACCGGGTCTTCGGCGGTCCAGATCTTGGTGTCGGGTGTGTTGAGCCGGTGCAGCACCGAATGCAGCGTGGTCGTCTTGCCCGAGCCGGTGGGGCCGCAGACGTAGAAAAGCCCGTGCGGCCGGCTGATGGCGGTTTCCAGGCGCTTGCGGGTATGCGCGGTCAGGCCCAGCTTGTCCAGCGGAATCGGCTCGCCCGCCGCCAGTATCCGCATCACCACATCCTCGCCACCGGTCGAGGGGATGGTGGCCACCCGCAGTTCGATGTCCAGCGGCCCGTACTTCTTGAACTTGATCTTGCCGTCCTGCGGCTTGCGTTTCTCGGAAATATCCAGGTCGCACATGATCTTCAGCCGGGTGACCATGGCATTTCGGAAGTGGGCGGGCACTTCCAGATACGGCTGCAAGGAACCGTCGATGCGGAAACGTACCCCGGTCTTGAACTTGCCCGGCAGCGGTTCGATGTGGATGTCCGACGCGCCCTGCCGGTAGGCTTCGACGATGATCTGGTTGACGAACTTGACGAGTTCGTTGTCCGCGGCGGCCGACGCCGAGGCATCTTCTTCCAGCGGGTCGTCGTCGGCCGATGCACTCATGTCGGCCAGCATCTGGTCGATGTCGCCGTCGCCGCCCGGCAGGCCGCTGCCGCCACCACCGAACAGCTGCGCCACCGTGTCGTCGAATTCCTTGCGGGTGGTGACGCGGTAGCTGACCCGGTGGGTGCGCGAAAAGACCTGGGTGACGATACGGGACAGCTGCAGCGCCTCCGGGTCCAGGCACATCACCACCAGGCCCTCGGGTGAATCCTCCAGGGGCACCCAGTGGTGTTCCTTGACGTAGTCGTATTTCAGCGACCCCAGCAGCGCATCGGAGCGGATGCGCCCGGGCGAAAAAGGCTCATAGGGCACGGCGAAGAACTGCGACACCGACGCCCCGATGCGGGCCAGCGGCACCTTGTATTCGGTGGCCAGCAGCTGCTCGATCGGCGTGCCCGACTCGCGCGCCTTGACGGTTGCCGTCTCCATTTCAGCGGCGGTGACGTCGCCGTCCTGCACCAGGGTGTCGTACTTGCTGCGCTTGCGCAGCAGACGGCCCTCGCCATTGCGCTGGCGGATGGCCGTGGCCAGGGTCTTGCACAGCTGGATGGCGCCCTCGACCTCCAGTTCGCCGAACATCGGCCGGCTCAGGCAGTTGATGAGCTGCAACACCCCCAGCAGTGAATTGCCGATCATGATGGGCAGCACCAGCATCTGCCGCGTGCGGTAGCCCGAGCGTTTGTCGACTTCCTTGAGGAATTTCGGCGACGGGTGGATCTTGCGCAACTCCTCGTCGTCGTAGACGTCGGCGATGTTCAGCCACTGCTTGCTGTAGGCCACGAAGCCGGCGATGCTGCTGGTGCCGACCGGCAGCTTCAGCGCCTGGCTGGTATTGAGGCTGGTCTTGACCTTCGACACCAGCCCGGCGCCGTCTTCCGTCACCGCGTACAGGGTCAGCCGGTCCGCGTCGAACAGCCGGCAAATGTCCTGGCTGACGTCCAGCATCAGCTGGTCGAGGTTTTCGGTCTCGTGGATCTGTGCGGTGACCGACTGCAGCCGGCGGAAAAAAAGCGCCTCGAACGTGAGGCCGCCACCCGCCACGGGCATATCACCCGGGGGAGGGGATGCGTGCGGCGCGGCGGCGAGGCTCATAGCTCAAATTCCTGGCCTTCCTTCAGCCAGCGGATGTCGAGCGCCGCATCCAGCACCGCCGTGTTGCCGTGCCGCAACTCGTGGATCTCCGACATGATCAGCACCGTCTCGGCCGGCTTGGTATGCGTGACCCAGATGGGGAAAACCTTGCCCGGACCGATGAAGCCAAGCTCCGACGCCAGCGACTCCGGCGACAGGTGCAGGCTGCGCTGCGCCAGCTTCTTCTCGCTGTTGCTGAAGGCGGTTTCAATCACCAGGGCACCTACGTCGAGCTGGTTGAAGCGCTTCCAGAACGCCGGGTTGCGCTCGGTATCGCCGGTGAAGACCCAGGCCGGTCCCCCGGTGGAGATGGCAAAACCGGCCGCCGGCACCGTGTGCACTGCCGGCAGCACCTCCACCGTCTTGCCGCCGATCTCCAGCACCTGGCCGATTTCGATCGGCTGGAACTGGATGAAAGGTGCCGCAGCCGAAGGAATGGTCGTGAAATCCGGCCAGATGACGTTGTTGAACACATGCGCGCGCAGGGCGGCGACCGTGCCGGGCAGTGCGTACACCTGCAGCGGCTTGTCGCGCTGGGCGGCGACGGCGTCCACCATCAGCGGCAGCGCGGCGATGTGGTCGAGGTGGCTATGGGTCAGCAGCACGTGGTCGACGCGGCCCATCTCCTCCAGCGTCAGGTCGCCCACGCCGGTTCCGGCATCGACGAGCAGGTTCCCGTCCACCAGGAATGATGTGGTGCATCGCCCTTTCGCAATGGCACCGGAGCAGCCGAGTACACGGACTTTCATGCAGGGGCCCTTCGGCAGTGGTGGCAGCTCATTTGGTCTCGAAACGGGTCGCGCCGTCCCAATCGGCCGGTGGCGGCGATTGCCGGGCTTCCTCGATACGCCCAGCATACAACGCCGCGAGCTTGTCATATCCCGGTGGCAGCGGATTCGTCGCCAGGAGTGTTGCGGCCTCGTCCCATTTCTGCGCCCGGTAGGCCCCCAGCATGGCATTCCACTCGGGTTTCGGACCCTGCGGCGGTGGCTTGCCGGCCTCTATCGGCCCCACCGGCGTATAGATGGTGACGGCCTGCTGCTTGCCCTTGACCATGACCTTGTCCAGTTCGATCCAGACAAAGGCGCCGGCCGCCTGCGCATAGGTGGTTTCACTGATGACGATTTCCAGGCCATAGGTCTTGGACAGGCCCTCCAGCCGGGAGCCCAGGTTGACCGCGTCGCCGATCACGGTATAGGCACGGCGGATGTCCGAGCCCATGTCGCCGACGCACATCACGCCGGTATTGAGCCCGATGCCGATGCCGATGGCCGGCAGGTCCTTGGCGACGTGCTCGGCGTTCAGTTTCGCGACCGCGGCGCTCATCTCGATGGAGGCCACCGCCGCCAGCCGGGCATGTTCGGGTGTCGTCACCGGGGCGCCCCAGAACGCCATGACGCAGTCGCCCATATATTTGTCGATGGTGCCGCGGCGGGTGCGGATGATCTCGGTCAACCGGCTGAACACGTCGTTGAGCAGGGTCTGCAGGGCCAGCGGCTCCATGCGCTCGGACATGGCGGTGAAACCCCGCATGTCGCAGAACATCACGGTGAGTTCGCGGTTCTCGGCCTGCATGCTGTAGCCCTCGGGCTGGCGCACCATCTGCTCGACCAGTTCGCGCGGCACGTAGGTACCGAACAGGTGCGCCACCTGCCGCCCCTTCTTGCTCTCGACGAAGTAGCCGAAACCGATGTTCAGCGCAAAAGCGGCGATCGACGTGAGGAAGGGCGCCGCCAGCGGCAGCACGAAACCCTGTTTGGCGAACAGCCAGAAATTGATGCCCGCCAGCGCACCGATGGTGCACAGCGTCAGCAAGATGCCCGCCGGCACGCTCAGGAAGGGCAGGGCGAAAGCCAGCAACAAACCGGCGGCGACCAGGGTCACCGTTTCGTAGCCCGCCTCCCAGTCGGGCCGGACCAGGTTGCGCCGGTCCAGCAGGCTGGATATGACGTTGGCGTGGGTTTCCACCCCCGGGTAGACCTCACCCACGGGCGCCACCCGCAGGTCGAGCAGGCCGGGTGCGGTGGTGCCGACCAGGGCGATCTTGCCCGCCAATTCCTTGTCCTTCAACCGCCCCGCCACCACGTCGGCCGCCGAGACGTAGCGGAAGGAGCCGCCGTTCACGCCCCCCAGCCCCCGGTACGGCACCAGTACCGAGGAGCGGTCGTCCACCGCGATGGGCTGGAAGTCTTCGCCCTTGTTCAGCACCACGTTCTGCAGCACCTGGGGACGTCCTTCGACCTGCCCCGGGGCGATGTCCGGCAGCACGTCGGGGTGGCCGCGGAACGAACGGTACATGCCCAGCGCCAGGGATTCGTAGTAGTTGCCCCCGAACTCCGAGATCAGCGGCACCGAACGGATCACCCCGTCGGGGTCGGTGATGGTGTTCATGAACCCGCCGTAGGGTGCGGCCTTGGCCAGCACGGCGATGTTGCCGCTCGCGCCGGTCCACGGGACCGAGCGGATGGGCGGGATCGCGGGCATGGTCTCGGTGCCCGCGCTGCGCATCACCGGCTGCGGCAACACGCCGATTTCGCCCTTGCTGTCATTGGTGAAGTAGTAGCCGAGTACCGCAGGCTGCCCATCCAGGGCCTGGGCGAAACGGCCGTCGTAGTCCAGCTGCGGCTGCAGTTTGCGGACGTTCTCGACCACGCCGGGCTGGTCGTGCAGCGGCCCTTTTTCACTGACCAGGTGCTGCAGGGTGCCCAGGCCCGAGCTCTCGTCGGCCTCGCCGAACAAGACGTCGAAGCCCACCACCGCCGCCTGCTGCCGGCCGAACAGCTCGGTCATCAAACGCGCCAGCTTGTCGCGTCCCCAGGGCCAGTGCCCGAGCTCCCCCAGGCTTTTTTCGTCGATGTCGATGATGACCACACGCGGGTCCAGCGTGCGCGGCATGGTGATACGCAGGCGCGCGTCGTAGATGAAGTTGTCCAGGCTGCGCAGCGCCGCGAAGGGAAAGATACCCAGCGCATGGACCATGACGATCACCACCGGCACCAGCGTGATGCCGATACGCCGCCAGTGCCGTGAAAAGACCCGCATCGGAAAAACCGGTGCCGCCCGACGCTCAGGCCGGTGCGCTGGCGAATTGCATACGGATGCCGGCCAACTCCACCAGGTCTCCGTTACGCAGCAGGATGGGCGAGGTGCCGACCGCTTCGCCATTGACCGTCGGCTGGGCCGCGCCCTCCACGTGTGCCAGGCTGAAACCCTGCGGACGCCGGGTGATGGACGCGATGCCGATGCCAGACTTGCCGATGGTGGTCACCACCTTGACCAGTTCGACCTTGCGGCCGGCCGCGGCGCCGGACAACACGGTGATGACCGCCGGCCGCGCCATCTGCATGTCGGTCGGCATGGCGGTATCGGGGAAGGACGACGGCGGCAGCTCGGAGTCCGGCCCGAACACGGGACCGCTGCCATAGATCGCCTCTTCGTCGGCGCGCGACTTCTCGCTGCCCTCCGGCGGCTGCTCGGCCGGCGCCGGGCGCTGGAACTTCAGCTGGTAGCGGCCGATTTCCACCGTGTCGCCGCCCTGCAGCACATGGCGGCGGACCCGCTCGCCGTTGACAAAGGTGCCGTTGGTGCTCTGCAGATCCTCGATCACCACGTCATCGCCGAGCAGGCGCACGGCGGCATGCTCGCCGCTGACGGCAAGGTTGTCGATGACAACGTCGCTATAGGGGCGGCGGCCGAAAGTCGTGTACTCCTTCGTCAGCACGATCTCCCGGATGACCACCCCCTCAAGCGACAACAACATCCTCGCCATGGCCAAACTCCTGCTCCTGCATTTCCTCTGTGGGCGTGCGCACAAGCGCTGGAAACTAGGCTTCCAGCCAGCGGGCAACCGGCCCGCGTTTTGGAGACTCCCCCTCCGCCTGCACCAGCAATACACTGACATTATCGCGTCCGCCAGCCGCATTGGCAGCTTCTACCAGCGACGCAGCCCTGCCGCTCATCGGAAGATCGCCCCCCAGCAACACCGCGATGGCCTCGTCGGGCAGCATGTCGGTCAGGCCATCAGAGCACAGCAGGTAAACGTCGCCCGGCTCCGCCGCGTGGTCGCCGACGTCGAGTTCACCGCCGGTCTCGAAGCCCAGCGCCCGCGTGACCAGGTTGCGGTAGGGGGCCGTGACGGCCTGTGCCGCGTTGATCAGGCCGGCGTCGAGGCGCTCCTGCAGCACCGAGTGGTCCCGCGTGATCTGCGACAGCCGGCCACCCCGCCAGCGGTAGCAGCGCGAATCGCCGATGTGGCCGATCAGCACCCGGTTCTCCAGAAACACCCCGAATACCAGGGTAGTGCCCATGCCCGCGCACTCGGGCCGCTCGTCGGCGGCCGCCAGGATGGCGCGGTTGGCCTCGGCGGCGCAGTCCTGCATGCTGCGGCGGATATCGCGCACCGACGCCTTCTTGCCCTCGCCGGCCAGCCAGCGCCCGAATGCATCGTGGATGAACGAGATGGCGATGCCCGCGGCTACCTCGCCCGCGCTGTAGCCCCCCATGCCGTCGGCAAGCAGGGCCAGGCCGAGCGCCTCGTCATGGACGACGGCGTCTTCGTTGTTCTGCCGGACGAGGCCGGTATCGGTCAGCGCGTGGTAGTGGTAGTGCATGGGCGCGCAGGGAGGATCCGCCGGCGCAGTGCGCGGACCAGACGGTGCGCGATGATAGACGAGCGCCCGGCCCCATGCAAAAACGCCCGGCCGCCGCGGGAGCGGCGACCGGGCGCGGACGCTTGGGAACACAGCCGGCACTGCGCCGGCGCGCTTCAGGCGGCCGCGGCCTTCTTGCGGGCCGACAAGGCCTTGCCGATGCCCACGACGATCACGGCCCCGACAGCAGCTGCGACATAGTGCAGCAGGTGGTTTTCGGCCATCACGTCACGCAGCGCCACGTCGCCGGCGATGGCTTCGCCGCCGACCCAGCCGATCAGCGCGGCGCCCAGTGTCACGATGATGGGGAAACGCTCCATCAGCTTGATCATGAGCGAGCTGCCGAAGATCACCAGCGGAATGCTGATGGCCAGGCCCAGCACCAGCAGGATCATGTTGCCGTGCGCCGCCGCCGCCACTGCGATCACGTTGTCGAGGCTCATCACCAGGTCGGCGATCAGGATGGTGCGCACCGCGGCCGCCAGCGTGCCATAGACCTTGGTTTCGCCTTCTTCTTCCTCTTCCTCGCCCAGCAGCTGCACGCCGATCCACAGCAGCAGCAGGCCGCCGACGATCTGCAGGTAGGGCAACGTCAGCAGCTCGGCGGCCACCACGGTCAGGCCGATCCGCAGCACCACGGCGGCGCCGGAACCCCACAGGATCGCCTTCCTCTGCTGTACCGGCGGCAGCGAGCGGGCCGCCAGGGCGATCACCACGGCGTTGTCACCCGACAGGATGATGTTGATCCAGACGATCTTGAAAAGGCCTATCCAAAAGGCGGCCGTGGCGAGATGTTCCATCCATTGCTCCATGTTTTACTAATGCAAGAAGCGCTCCGGAAGGTATTCCGGAGCGCTTCTTTTTGTACGGGAAGTGTACCGGCTGTATGCCGGGCCGGCCGTGCGTAGTTTTGCTTACGCCCGGATCCCGGGGCTGCCTACAGCAAAGCCTTGAGCAGCTTGGCCATTTCCGACGGGTTGCGGGTGACCGTGAAGCCGCACTCTTCCATGATGGCCAGCTTGGCGTCGGCCGTGTCGGCACCGCCCGAGATCAGCGCGCCGGCGTGGCCCATGCGCTTGCCCGGAGGCGCGGTGACACCCGCGATGAAACCGACGATCGGCTTCTTCATGTTGTCCTTGCACCAGCGAGCGGCGTCCGCCTCGTCCGGGCCGCCGATTTCGCCGATCATGATGACCGCGTCGGTGTCCGGATCGTCGTTGAAGGCCTTCATCACGTCGATGTGCTTCAGCCCGTTGATCGGGTCGCCGCCGATGCCGACCGCGCTCGACTGGCCCAGGCCGATCTCGGTGAGCTGCGCCACAGCTTCATAGGTCAGGGTGCCGGAGCGCGAGACCACGCCGATGCGGCCCTTGCGGTGGATGTGGCCGGGCATGATGCCGATCTTGATCTCGTCGGGCGTGATCAGGCCGGGGCAGTTCGGGCCCAGCAGCAGGGTACGCTTGCCACCGGCGGCTTCCTTGGCCTTCATGCGGTTGCGCACTTCCAGCATGTCACGCACCGGGATGCCTTCGGTGATGCAGATCGCCATGTCGAGGTCGGCCTCGACAGCCTCCCAGATGGCTGCCGCGGCGCCCGCGGGCGGCACGTAGATCACCGACACGGTGGCGCCGGTTTCGCTGGCCGCTTCCTTGACGGAGGCGTAGATCGGGATGTTGAAGATCGACTCGCCGGCCTTCTTCGGGTTCACGCCGGCGACGAAGCAGTTCTTGCCGTTCGCGTATTCCTGGCACTTTTCCGTGTGGAACTGCCCGGTCTTGCCGGTGATGCCCTGGGTGATGACCTTGGTGTCTTTGTTGATGTAGATCGACATGGCTGTTCCTGTTTACTTGGCGACTGCTGCGACCACTTTTTGGGCCGCTTCGGCCATCGTGTCGGCACTGATGATGGGCAGGCCGGACTCGGCCAGCATCTTCTTGCCCAGGTCTTCGTTGGTGCCCTTCATTCGCACCACCAGCGGCACCGACAGGTTCACCGCCTTGCAGGCGGTGATCACGCCGGTGGCGATGGTGTCGCACTTCATGATGCCGCCGAAGATGTTGACCATGATGGCCTCGACCTTGGGGTTCTTCAGCATGATCTTGAAGGCTTCCGTGACCTTCTCCGGGGTGGCACCGCCGCCCACGTCCAGGAAGTTGGCCGGCTCGGCGCCGTACAGCTTGATGGTGTCCATGGTCGCCATGGCCAGGCCGGCACCGTTGACCAGGCAGCCGATGTTGCCGTCCAGGCTGATGTAGGCCAGGTCGAACTTGCTGGCTTCGATTTCCGCCGGGTCTTCCTCGTCCAGGTCGCGGTAGGCGACGATTTCGGGGTGGCGGAACAGCGCGTTGGGGTCGAAGTTGAACTTCGCGTCCAGCGCCTTGATGTTGCCGTTGCCTTCGAGGATCAGCGGGTTGATCTCGACCAGGGAGGCATCGGTCTCCATGTAGATCTTGTAGAGCTTCTGCAGCACGTCCGCGGCCTGAGCCGTGGAACCGGCCGGCACGCCGATGGCGTCGGACAGCTTCTTGGCCTGTGCGTCGGTCAGGCCGGCGGCCGGGTCGACGAACTCGGTGATGATCTTTTCGGGGGTGGAGTGGGCCACTTCCTCGATGTCCATGCCGCCTTCGCTGGAGACGATCATCGCGACCTTCTGGGTCGCGCGGTCGGTCACGGCGGACACGTAGTATTCCTTCTTGATGTCGGCGCCGTCTTCGATGAGCAGGCGGCGCACCTTCTGGCCGGCCGGGCCGGTCTGGTGGGTGACCAGCTGCATGCCGAGGATTTCGCCGGCGAGCTTCTTGACCTCGTCGATCGAGCGGGCGAGCTTCACGCCGCCGCCCTTGCCGCGGCCGCCAGCGTGGATCTGGGCCTTGACCACCCACACCGGGCCGCCGAGTTTTTGCGCGGCTTCCACCGCTTCCTGCACGTTGAACGCGGGGATGCCGTTCGGTACGGGCACGCCGAACTTGCGCAAGATTTCCTTGCCTTGGTACTCGTGGATCTTCATGAGGTCTCTCTCGGGAGAAGGAGATGGGATGGGTAGCGGGTGTGCCCGGCAGGCCGGGAAAGTGCTATTGACTTGTACAGCAGCAGGGCATTTGCGCTGCAGGCGCGAACTGTATCATGGGCCTTTCCACCGCCGCTGATCACACGACAACCACCGTGCGGACAGCAGGAATTCTGACCATGCCCAAGATTTTCATCGACGGAGAGGCCGGCACCACCGGCCTGCAGATCCGTGAACGCCTGCAGCAGATGCCGCAGATCGACCTGGTGAGCATTGCCACCGAACGCCGCAAGGACCCTGCCGCCAAGCGCGAACTGGTCGCCGGCGTCGACCTGGTGGTGCTGTGCCTGCACGACGATGCGGCGCGCGACACCGTCGCCATGGTCGACGCACTGGCCGCGGAAACCGGCAGGCCCGGCCCCAAGGTCATCGACGCCTCCACCGCCCACCGCACCGCGCCCGGCTGGGTGTTCGGATTCCCGGAACTGGTGGCCGGCCAGGCCGATGCGGTGGCCGCCGCATCCCGGGTGGCCAACCCCGGCTGCTACGCCACCGGCGCCATCGCGCTGGTGCGGCCGCTGGTCGATGCCGGCCTGCTGCCCGCCGACTTCCCCCTCGCGCTGCCATCGGTCAGCGGTTATTCGGGTGGCGGCAGGGCCATGATCGAGGCCTACGAAGCCGGGACCGCGCCGCCCTTCGAGCTGTACGCCCTGGGCCTGAAGCACAAACACATCCCGGAAATCATGCAGTACACCGGCCTGACCCGCCGGCCGGTGTTCATCCCCTCCGTGGGCAACTTCAAGCAGGGCATGCTGGTGCAGTTGCCGCTGCACCTGGACCTGCTGCCCGGCAAACCCCGTGCCGGCGACCTGCATGCCGCGCTGGCCGCGCACTACGCCAAAAGCAACACCCCTGAGCAGTTCGTGCAGGTGCTGCCGCCGACCGCGGATGGCAAGCTCGACGCGCTGGCGCTCAACGACAGCAACACCATCGAACTGCGGGTGTTCCCCAACGAGGACCACCGCCATGCGGTGCTGGTCGCCCGGCTGGACAACCTGGGCAAGGGTGCCAGTGGCGCCGCCGTACAAAACCTCAAGCTGATGCTGAACTTGTGAGCCCCCCGGCTTCTCACGCGCTCCCGCGCGTGTAGTTCGCCACCCCCCGTGGGGGAGGCTGCCCCGGGCCTTGGGGGGCCCGGCGGCCGGGGCCTGCTGGCAAATACCTGCCGGCACCTGGGGTTCCCGCTCGCCCGGCTCGCTTCAGTCCGTTTCTTCTTCCCAGCCACCCGCCAGCACCTTGCGGACGACGTCGGACGAGAAGCCGCGCGCCATCAGGAACCGCGCCTGCTTCGCCCTTGCGGCGGCATCGGCCGGCGGGGCATCGAACCGGCGCCGCCAGAGGTCGCGGGCGCGCGGGAACTCGGTGGACCGCAAACGCGCCAGGGCTTCCTGCACCGCCTCGGGCGCGATGCCCTTGGCCTGGAGTTCCTGCCGGATGCGGGCGGCGCCCAGGCGCGGTGCGCGCAGGTGCACCACCGAATCCACCACCCGCGCCTCGCTGATGAAATCCTTGGCCGCCAGGTCATCCAGCACCTGGGCCAGTTCGCCCGGCGTTTCCTCGTGCCGGGCCAGCTTGCGCTGGAGCTCGGTCCGGGAATGCTCACGCTGGCTCAGGTAGCGCAGTGCGCGGCCCTTGAGCGAGACGGCACCGAAAGCCATGGGGCCCCGTTCAGGCCTTGGCCGTCTCGGCCGCCACGATCTTGGCGGGCAGCAGGGCGATGTCCAGGCCTTCGCGGACCCTGTTTTCGATCTCGCGCGCCAGGTCGGGGTTCTCGCGCAGGAATTCACGGGCGTTGTCGCGGCCCTGGCCGATCTTTTCGCCCTGGTAGGCGTACCAGGCGCCGGACTTCTCGACGATCTTGGCCTCCACGCCCATGTCGATGATTTCGCCCTCGCGGCTGATGCCCTCGCCGAACAGGATGTCGAACTCGGCCGTCTTGAACGGAGGCGACACCTTGTTCTTCACCACCTTCACCCGGGTCTCGTTGCCGATGACCTCTTCTCCCCGCTTGATGGTGCCGATGCGGCGGATGTCCAGGCGCACCGAGGCGTAGAACTTCAGCGCATTGCCGCCGGTGGTGGTTTCCGGGCTGCCGAACATCACGCCGATCTTCATGCGGATCTGGTTGATGAAGATGACCATGCAGTTGGTCTTCTTGATGGTGGCGGTGAGCTTGCGCAGCGCCTGGCTCATCAGGCGGGCCTGCAGGCCGGGCAGCGAGTCGCCCATGTCGCCTTCGATTTCCGCCTTGGGGGTCAGCGCCGCCACCGAGTCGATCACGATCAGGTCGACCGCACCCGAGCGCACCAGGGAATCGACGATTTCCAGGGCCTGCTCGCCGGTGTCGGGCTGGCTGATCAGCAGTTCCTGCAGGTTCACGCCCAGCTTCTGTGCGTACTGGATGTCCAGGGCATGCTCGGCATCGACGAAGGCGCAGGTGCCGGCCTGCTTCTGCATTTCGGCGATGACCTGCAGCGTGAGGGTGGTCTTGCCCGAGGATTCCGGGCCGTAGATCTCGACCACCCGGCCACGCGGCAGGCCGCCGACGCCCAGGGCCACGTCCAGGCCCAACGAGCCGGTGGAGATGACCTGGATGTCCTCGATCACCTCGCCCTCGCCCAGCCGCATGATGGTGCCCTTGCCGAACTGCTTTTCGATCTGGGCCAGCGCGGCCTGCAGGGCCTTGGCTTTTTCGGCAGCGGCGGCGGTGGTGTTCTTGACGGGGTCCATGGAATTCTCCTGTTGAATCAACGGTTTGCACATGAATCCAACATCTGTCTTTATGCACAGGCTGGATGCTTGAACAGTATTCTAGGGAGACCATACATTTGCTCCAAGCGTTTTTATGGTCAGTTTGCCTTACCATTAATGCATGCTGAATTTGCCACCCGACACACCCGAAGACGGCTGGCGCGAGACCCACCTGGGCCGCCTGCTCGGCCACGCCATGCGCCGTTTCGATGAACGGGTGCTGGTGCTGATGGCGCATGACGACGAAGTGCCCCTGGCCCTGGCCAACCTGGCCGCCCGGTCGCAGGTCAGCGCCGCCCACATCCACATCACCCGGCACCTCGCCCTGGCCGGGTCGCGCCTGACCGCGCTGGCCGCCGCCGCCGGCATGAGCAAGCAGGCCATGGGCGACCTGGTGGACCAGTGCGAGGCCTGGGGCCTGGTGTTACGCGAGCCCGACCCGCGCGACGCGCGGGCGCGGCGTATCCGCTTCACCCCGGCCGGGCTGGCCTGGCTCGCGGCCTTCCGCCGCTCCGTGGTGCAGGCCGAAGCCGAATTCCGCGCAGAAGTAGGCCCGGATGTTGCAGTCGTGGTTGCACTGGGGCTGGAAGCCTACGGGCAAGCGTGAGCTTTCGCCGGAGTGCGGGCCGGGTTACGCTCCGGTATCGCCCGATACGGATCGGTGCTGGGAGGCTTGCGTGGAGGGATGGAGGTTCGACTCGGCGAGGCGCGGTGGCGGCGCATCGGCGCAGCCACGGCCATCACCCGGCGCCCGCCCGGGGAGCGGACATGGCGCGCGCGCGTAGTCTCCGTCCGGGTTCTCTGGCCAACCGCCTGGTGCTCGCCACACTGGGCTTCTGCCTGGTGTTCACCATGGGAGCGGTGGCGGTGCGCACCTGGTCGGCCTGGCGCGCCAGCGTGTCGGCCATGGCGTCGGACCTGGCCATGATCGAACGTATGTACCAGGGCGCACTGGCCAAGGCCAACTGGGACCTCGACCGCGAGCAGGTACGTACCTATACCGACATCCTGTCGCAGGCACCATCGGTCGGCCGCGTCACCATCACCCTGCGGCTGCCGATGGGCCCGCCCCTGGTATTCGACCGCGCGCGGCCGGGCTGGCGGCCTTCCGCCCTGGCCCCGGTACGCCACCTGCCCCTGGTCTACGAACCCTTCCCGGGGGGCACCGAGCCGGTCGGCGAACTGGTGCTGGCCGGTGACGAGCGGGTGCTGTGGGACCAGCTGCGCGGCGAGCTGCTCGCCATCGTGGTGGCGCAGGCGCTGCAGTCGCTGCTGCTGGCCAGCCTGGTGATGCTGCTGTTCAACCGCCTGGTCACGGTGCACGTACGGCGCATCGCCCACCACCTGGCGCAGATCAACCCGCTCAACCTCGACCAGCGGCTCACGCTCGACCGCCCCTCGCTGCGCGAGGACGAACTCGAACTGCTGGTCATGGGCGTGAACGAACTGCAAAGCAACCTGTCGGACTACCTGCAGCGCCAGCAGCGCTACGAACACGAACTCGCCGAACACCGCGACCGCCTGTCGGAGCTGGTGCAGGAACGCACCACCGAACTGGAAGCCGCCAACCTGCAGCTCGAAGCCCTGTCGCGCACCGATGCCCTGACCGGCCTGGGCAACCGCCGGTCCTTCGACGAAGTCAAGCAGATGGAGTTCCTGCGCGCGCGGCGCGGCGGCCTGCCGCTGTCGTTGCTGCTGTGCGACATCGACCACTTCAAGCGCTTCAACGACACCTACGGCCACGGCCAGGGCGACGACTGCCTGTGCCGCGTGGCCAAGTCCCTGCGGCAGACCCTGCAGCGCCCCGGCGACGTGGTGACGCGGATCGGCGGCGAGGAATTCGCGGTGCTGCTGCCCGAAACCGGCGCCGAGGCGGCGCTGGGCATCGCGCAGCGCCTGCGCCAGGCGGTCAGCGACCTGGACATCCCCCACGCCGGCTCCGACACCGCCCCCCAGGTCACGCTCAGCATCGGCGTGGCCTGCCTCGATGCGGCCGCGGACACCAGCTTCGAGGTCCTGTTCCACCGGGCCGACCAGGCGCTCTACCGCGCCAAGCACGACGGCCGCAATCGGGTGGCACCGGCACGGGAGGCCACGCCATGAAACAGAGGCTGCGGCTGCCCACCTTCCTGGTCGCCCTGCTGGCGGCGCTGGCGCTTCTGGCGGCCACCCCACTGCCGGTGACAGCGCAAACGGTGCGCGTGGTGACCGAAGACACGCCCTACAGCTTCCTGCGCGGTGGCCAGGTCAACGGCTCCGCCACCGAGGTGGTGCGGCTCGCGCTGCTCGGCGCCGGCCTCGACGACTACCGCATCGACGTCTACCCCTGGGCCCGCGCCTACGACCTGGCCCTGCGTGAACCCAATGTGCTCATCTACCTGATAGCACGCACCCCCCAACGGGAAAGCCGTTTCCAGTGGGTCGGTGAACTCATGCGCATGCGCTACCACCTGTACGCCCTGCCGGACCGGACCGACCTGCGCATCGGCTCCCTGGACGACGCGCGCCCCTACACCATCGGCGTGGTACGCGACGACGTGCGCCAGCAGTACCTGGCGGCGCACGCCTTCACCCGCCTCGCGGTCACCGCCCAGCCCGCCGAAAACGTACGCAAGCTGCTGTTCCGGCAGGTCGACATGGTGGCGCTGACCGAGGGCGAGGCGACTTTGCTGTGCGAGAACCTCAAGCCGGACTGCGCCGGACTGCGGCGGGTACTCACCCTGGAGGAGATGACCACCGGCCTGTACATGGCCTACAGCCTGGCGACACCCGCGGCCATCGTGGCGCGCACCCGGGCCGCCTTCGATACGCTGCGCGGCAACGGCACACTGGCCCGCCTGGTCGACCCCTTCGGGCGCCTGCCCCCCTCCAGCCGGCCGGGCACGGCGGCCCCGGAGGCCCGCCCGAGGCAGTAAGCTCGCGGGCACAGGCGGTACACGCCCGGACAAAGCCCCTCCCAGGGCACCCAGGAGACATCCATGCGAATTCTGATTGCCGAGGACGACCATGTGCTGGCCGACGGACTGCTGCGCACCTTGCGCAGCTCGGGCGCGGCCGTGGACCACGTGAGCAGCGGCAGCGAAGCCGATGCCGCACTCATGACCAACAACGAGTTCGACCTGCTGATACTCGACCTGGGCCTGCCCAAACTGCACGGCCTGGAGGTGCTGCGGCGCCTGCGCAGCCGCGGCTCCAGCCTGCCGGTGCTGATCCTGACCGCGGCCGACAGCGTGGAGGAGCGGGTCAAGGGCCTGGACATCGGTGCCGACGACTACATGGCCAAGCCCTTTTCCCTGCAGGAACTGGAGGCGCGGGTGCGGGCCCTGACGCGGCGCGGCATGGGTGGCACCTCCAACAGCATCAAGCACGGGCCGCTGGTCTACGACCAGGCCGGCCGCGTCGCCACCATCGACGGGCGTATGGTGGAACTGTCGGCCCGCGAACTCGGCCTGCTGGAGGTGCTGCTGCAGCGCGCCGGCCGCCTGGTCAGCAAGGACCAGCTGGTGGAGCGCCTGTGCGAGTGGGGCGAGGAGGTGAGCAACAACGCCATCGAGGTGTATATCCACCGCCTGCGCAAGAAGATCGAAAAGGGCCCCATCCGCATCGCCACCGTCCGCGGCCTGGGCTACTGCCTGGAGAAGATTCCCGGGTGAGGCACCGACCCCCAGCCACCAGCGGCCCGCGATGAAACTGTTCCAGCGCCAGCAACGCTCGCTCTTCGGTGAAATCCTCGACTGGATGCTCACGCCGCTGCTGCTGCTGTGGCCGATCAGCCTGGCGCTGACCTGGCTGGTGGCCCAGGGCCTGGCCAACAAGCCCTTCGACCGGGCGCTCGAATACAACGTGCAGGCGCTGGCGCAACTGGTCACGGTGCACGAGGGCAAGGTGCAGTTCAACCTGCCGCAGCCGGCCAGCGAACTGCTGCGCGCCGACGATGCCGACACCGTGTTCTACCAGGTGCGCGGCCTGCGCAGCGAACCGCTGTTCGGCGACCGCGACCTGCCGGCGCCGGCCGAGGACACCCGCCCGGCCACCGGCGAGGTGCGGCTGCGCGACGACGAACTGCGGGGACTGGACGTGCGGGTGGCCTCCACCTGGGTGCGCTTCACCGCCCCCGACCCGGCCGCGCCCCAGGGCCAGGTGCTGGTGCAGGTGGCCGAAACCCGCGAAAAGCGCTCGGTGCTGGCTGCCGAAATCATCAAGGGCGTGATGCTGCCGCAGTTCGCCATCCTGCCGCTGGCCGTGCTGCTGGTCTGGCTGGCGCTGGCGCGCGGTATCAAGCCCCTGTCGCAGCTGGAGGAGCGCATCCGCGCGCGTTCGCCCGACGACCTGAGCCCGCTCGACGACAAGACCGTGCCGATGGAGGTGGCGCCGCTGGTCGGTTCGGTCAACGGCCTGCTGGCCCGCCTGCACGAGTCGGTGGCCACGCAGAAACGCTTTCTGGCCGACGCCGCCCACCAGCTCAAGACACCCTTGGCCGGCCTGCGTATGCAGGCCGACCTGGCCCAGCGCCAGGACACCAGCACCGAGGAGCTCAAGCAGTCGCTGCACCAGATCGGCCTGGCCAGCGTGCGCGCCACCCACACCGTGAACCAGCTGCTGGCACTGGCCCGCGCCGAGGGCAGCGGCACCGCCTTCGCCAGCGAACCCTGCGACCTGGCCCGCCTGACCATGGAGGTGGTGCGCGACTCGGTGCCCCGTGCGCTGGAAAAGCGCATCGACCTGGGCTACGACGGCGCCGCGCCCGGCGCCCCAGGCGTGGTGCTGGAAGGCAATCCCACCCTGCTCCAGGAAATGATCCGCAACCTGGTGGACAACGCCATTGCCTACACCCCGTCCAGCGAGGGCCGGCCGGGCATCATCACCGCGCGGGTGCTGGCCGACGTGTTCGGCGGCATCACCCTGCTGCAGGTCGAGGACTCGGGGCCCGGCATTCCGGCGGCAGAACGCGAGCTGGTGTTCCAGCCTTTCTACCGTGCGCTCGGCACGGGCGTGGACGGCTCGGGCCTGGGCCTGCCCATCGTGCGCGAGATCGCCCGGCTGCACGGCGCCGGGGTGGCGGTGGAAGACGCCCATCCGCGCCAGACCCCGCCGGGCACCCGGTTTTCCGTGCGCTTCACGGTCGGCCCGGGTTAGCCGTCCGACTGCCTAGCTGCAGGGTTTCAGCGGCTTGCCGGCCAAGGCCGGCGCCAGCGTGGCGAGCACCGGCCGCAAGGCGTCGCCCACCGCCGGCAGGTGCAGCACATGGCCCGACACGCCGGCACGCTCCTGCACCACCCGGGCGGTGCGCACACCGTGCTGGGCCAGCCCGGCCAGCGCCGCGGTGGCCTCGGCCTGCGAGGCAAAACCGCCGAGCGACAGTCCGGGCAGCAGCGCCGCGTTCTGCGGCACGTCGAAGGAGATATGCAACGCGCGCAACTCGCCCCGCTTGCGGTTGAGCTGGTCGTTGTCGGGGTACTTGCCCATGTAGACGATCCAGCGGCCCGGCTGGCTGGCTTCGTCCAGCGTCCAGCTCCCGGCCGGCAGCAGGGCGGTGGCGCGTTCGCGCAGCACCGCCGTCTCGGCATCGCCGAACAGGCCGGCCTGCAGGCATTCGGTGGACGCCGGCGCGGGGGCGGCCGGCGGTGCCGACGCGGCGGCGCTCTGGCGCGCCTCCTCCGCCGTCAGCACTTGCAGCGCCTCCGGGCGGAGTTGCTGGCCCAGGCGCTGCGGCTCGGACTGCGAGGCCGGCTCCAGCCCCCAGGCGCGCAGGGCGCCCTGCGACCAGGCGTAGTAGGCGCCGTTGGCCAGGACCAGGAGCAGGGCGAGGACACGGAACATGGCGCTGCTTGTCCCCGGTCAGGCCGCCGGCCTGACGCTGACCTCGGCACTGCTGACCGCCTCGGTGCCCGCCGCCGTACGCAGCAGCAGGGCACCGTCGGCATCCACGCTGCCGGCGGTGCCGGTACGGCCATCACTCAGTACCACCGCACGCCCGCGCAGTGCGTCGCGCGCGGCAAAACGCGCCTGCCAGGGCGCGAAGCCGGTGGCGGCGAAGGCCAGCACCGCCTGCACCAGCGGCGCCGCCACCGCTTCCAGCACTGCCGGAGCGGCAATGCCCGGCATCAGCTCGCGCAGGCCGGCCGCCGGGGTGCGCAGGCCCTCGGCGGCCGGCGCGGTGATGTTGAGGCCGATACCGATGACCACGTAGCGCCCGGCCCGCTCCTCGGCCGGGCCGCCGCTCCCCGCCCCCGCCGTCTCGACCAGGATGCCGCCGAGCTTGCGCTCGTGCCACCACAGGTCGTTGGGCCACTTCAGGCCCAGGTCCGGGTGCAGGGACTCGGCCACGGCCACCCCCGCCACCAGCGACAGGCCGGACCAGGCGGCAGGCGCCAGCGGCAGGCCCAGCGAGAAGGTGAGGCTTTCGGCGGCCGGGCCGCTCTGCCAGTCGCGCCCCAGCCGGCCGCGGCCGGCGCTCTGGCGTTCGGCCACCAGCAGCACCGGCTCGCTGCGGCCGGCGCGGGCGCGGCGCATCAGCTCGGTGTTGGTGGAGTCGACTTCCGGCAGGATTTCCACCGAAAAGTCGGGCAGCTGCGGCGACACCGCCTGCCAGATGGCTTCGGCCGGCCAGCGCACGGCGGGGAGTGTCACTTCTTCTTCCATCCCCGCTTGGGTGCCAGCAGGGTGCCGCGGCAGTCGCCGGCACCGCACCAGCAGGGGTATTCCGCCTTGAGCTTGGGGGTATACCTTTCGTCGATGATCAGGCCGTAGTCGTAGTTCAGTTCTTCGCCGGCGGCGATGTTGCGCAGCGCCTTGATGAAGATCCGGCCGTCCTGCTCGTCGGCCTCGCAGTTGGGATCGCACGCATGGTTGATCCAGCGCGAGGAGTTGCCGCCGTACTTGGCGTCGATCACCCGGTCGGCGTCGACGTGGAAGTAGAAGGTATGGTTCGGGTCCGCCGGGTCGTGCGGATGGCGGTCCTGGGCTTCCTGCCAGGTGACGATCTCGCCGACGTACTCGATGACGGTCTCGCCTTCGGCGATGTCCTGCACGGCGAAGACGCCCTTGCCGTGGACGCCGGAGCGCCGGGTCTGGATGCGCCGGCCGGGGGCTGCGGCGGGTGCGGTTGAAGGCATGGCCAAAACTCTGTTAATTTGAATACATGCACACATGCGCGTGTGGGCGCGTACAGGCGCGCAACGCGCGAGACGAACGAATTGTAGGGGTGGCCGCCCTCCGGGCCGCCCGAACGAAAACAAGGTACGGTTAAAGCGATGACGAAGACTTTGGTAATAGCAGAAAAACCCTCGGTGGCCCAGGACATCGTGCGGGCCCTCACGCCCGTGGCGGGCAAGTTCGACAAACACGAGGACCACTTCGAGAACGAGCGCTATGTGGTGACCAGCGCGGTCGGCCACCTGGTCGAGATCCAGGCGCCCGAGCAGTTCGACGTGAAGCGCGGCAAGTGGAGTTTTGCCCACCTGCCGGTGATCCCGCCCTACTTCGACCTGAAGCCGGTCGACAAGACCAAGACGCGCCTGAACGCGGTGGTGCGCCAGGCCAAACGCAAGGACGTGACCGCCCTGGTGAACGCCTGCGACGCGGGCCGCGAGGGTGAGCTGATCTTCCGCCTGATCGAGCAGTACGCCGGCGGCACCAAGCCGCTGGGCAAACCCGTCAAGCGCCTGTGGCTGCAGTCGATGACCCCCCAGGCCATCCGCGACGGCTTCGACAAGCTGCGCAGCGAGCAGCAGATGCAGGGCCTGGCCGACGCGGCGCGCTCGCGCTCCGAGGCCGACTGGCTGGTGGGCATCAACGGCACGCGGGCCATGACCGCCTTCAACTCGCGCGACGGCGGCTTTTTCCTGACCACCGTCGGCCGGGTGCAGACCCCCACGCTGTCGGTGGTGGTCGAGCGCGAGGAAAAGATCCGCAAGTTCATCAGCCGCGACTACTGGGAAGTGCACGGCAGCTTCGCCGCCCAGGCCGGCGACTACCCCGGCAAGTGGTTCGACCCGGCGTGGAAAAAACCGCCGCCCGGCCCCGACGGCCTGCCCGACCCCGAGCAGCGCGCCGACCGCGTGTGGAACGAACGTGATGCCCGCGCAATCGCCGAGGCGTCGCGCGGCAAACCCGCCACCGTCACCGAGGAAAGCAAGCCCACCACCCAGGCCGCGCCGCAACTCTTCGACCTGACCTCCCTGCAGCGCGAGGCCAACGGCCGTTTCGGCTTCTCCGCCAAGACCACGCTGGCGCTGGCGCAGAGCCTGTACGAACGCCACAAGGCCCTGACCTACCCGCGGACCGATTCGCGCGCCCTGCCCGAAGACTACCTGCCGGTCGTCAAGGAGACCATGGGCATGCTGGCCACCAGCGGCATGCACCACCTGGCACCCTTCGCCAAACAGGCGCTGGAGCAGAACTACGTCAAGCCCAGCAAGCGCATCTTCGACAACGCCAAGGTGTCGGACCACTTCGCCATCATCCCCACGCTGCAGGCGCCCAGCGGCCTGTCGGACGCCGAACAGAAGCTCTACGACTTCGTGGTGCGGCGTTTCCTGTCGGTGTTTTTCCCCAGCGCCGAATTCCAGGTCACGACCCGCATCAGCACGGTCGAGAACACCGGCAAGAAATACGCCTTCCGCAGCGACGGCAAGGTCCTGGTCAAGCCCGGCTGGCTCGCCATCTACGGCAAGGAAGCCGCCGACGAGACCAAGACCGACGAGAAGGACAGCAAGACCCTGGTGCCGGTGGCACCCGGCGAAAAGCCGCTGGCCACCGAGGTCGACCCCAAGGCGCTGAAGACTCGCCCGCCGGCCCGCTACTCGGAAGCCACCCTGCTCGGCGCCATGGAAGGCGCCGGCAAGACCATCGACGACGACGAACTGCGCGAGGCCATGCAGGAAAAGGGCCTGGGCACACCTGCCACCCGCGCCGCCATCATCGAGGGCCTGATCGCCGAGAAGTACATGCTGCGCGAAGGCCGTGAGCTGATTCCCACGGCCAAGGCCTTCCAGCTCATGACCCTGCTGCGCGGCCTGGGGGTGGAAGAACTCTCCAAGGCCGAACTCACCGGCGACTGGGAGTACAAACTCGCGCAGATGGAAAAGGGCGAACTCTCGCGTGAAGCCTTCATGCAGCAGATCGCCGAGATGACGCAGCACATCGTGCGCAAGGCCAAGGAGTACGACCGCGACACCGTGCCGGGCGACTACAGCACCCTGGCCACACCCTGCCCCAACTGCGGTGGTGTGGTGCGCGAGAACTACCGGCGCTACAGCTGCGTGGGCATTCCGGCCGACTCCGAAGCCGCGAAGCTCGGCACGGCGGTGCGCGAGGGCTGCGGTTTTTCCTTCGGCAAGTCGCCGGCCGGCCGCACCTTCGAGGTGGTGGAGGCCGAGACGCTGGTGCGCGAACACCGTATCGGCCCGCTGGAAGGTTTCCGCTCCAAGGCCGGTTGGCCCTTCACCTCGGAAATCCAGCTCAAGTTCGACGACGAGATCAAGAACTGGAAACTCGAGTTCGACTTCGGCGACGACAAGAATTCGGAAGAGACCGGCGAACTGGTCGACTTCCAGGGCCAGGAGGCGCTGGGCGCCTGCCCCAAGTGCGGCGCGCAGGTCTACGAACACGGCAACAACTACGTCTGCGAAAAAGCCGTTCCCACCGCCGCGCAACCCACGCCGAGCTGCGACTTCAAGAGCGGCAAGATCATCCTGCAGCAGCCGGTGGTGCGCGAGCAGATGCACCGCCTGCTCGAAACCGGCAAGACCGACCTGCTCGACAAGTTCATCTCCAACAAGACCCGGCGTGCCTTCAGGGCCTTCCTGGCCTGGGACGCCACGGCCGGCAAGGTGAATTTCGAGTTCGAACCGCGCACCTCCAAGTTCCCGCCGCGCAAGACGGCCGCCACCGCGGCGGCCGGTGCCGCGGTGAAGGCCGCACCGCGCGGTGCGGCCGCCAAGGCGGCAAAACCGGCAGCAAAGGCCCCGGCGAAAAAGGCCCCCGCCAAGAAGGCCGCAGCCCCCAAGGCACCGCGCAAGACGACACCCGGAACAGGCCTGAAGCCCAGCGACGCCCTGGCCGCGGTGATAGGCGCCGAACCGGTGGCCCGTCCCGCGGTGATCAAGAAGCTGTGGGACTACATCAAGGCCAACGGCCTGCAGGATGCGGAGAACAAACGCGCCATCAACGCCGACGCCAAGCTGCTGGCGGTGTTCGGCAAGCCGCAGGTCACGATGTTCGAGCTGGCCGGCATCGTCGGCAAGCACCTGGCCTGAGGCCGGCCATGGCACGCCTGGCACGCCGCCTTGCCCTGCTGCTAGCCACCGCGCTGCTGTGTGTGGCGCTGCCCGCCTGCACCGCGCTGGGCGGCAGGACATCCACGGGCGCAGGCGGCGCAGGAGACCCGGGGAGGGGCGGCATTACCGTGTTCGGCGACATCGACGCCTCGGTCGGCCGGCGCTGACGTCAAGGCCGTCCCGCGCGGGTTCTCAGCGGCTCAGCGGCGTAGGAGCGCCTGCCGCAGCAGCCGCCCGGCGCGGTCCCTGATCTTCAACGGGCTGCGCCCGGGCAGCGGTTTGACCCGTGCCACCTCGGCCGCCTCCAGGAAATCATTCAGGATGGCCGTGTCGTCCAGCGTGTCGGCCCCCGCCTTGTGAAATTCCGGGTGCCACTGCGTGGCCGCGATGTAACCGCGCCCGCGGTCGGCCTGGCGGCGGATCGCCTCGGGCACCCGGTCGGGCACGCTCCAGGCCTCGACCTCGAAGCCCTCGGCCAGGCGCTTGATGCCCTGGTGGTGGATGCTGTTGACCCGCGCCCGCTGCCGCTCCGGGTACAGGCGCGCAAGCTGGCTGCCGGCAACAAAATCGATCTCGTGGAAATTCTGGTCGTAGCTCACCGGGTCGCGGTGGCGCAGGGCGCCGGCATGCTGGGTCTCGATGTCCTGGTACAGCGCACCGCCGAAGGCCACATTGATGAGCTGCAGGCCCCGGCAGACCCCGAAGATCGGTTTGCCGGCCTGCTCGAAGGCCTCCACCACCGCCAGGTCGTACAGGTCGCGGATGCGGTCGCCCACCCAGGCCTCCTGCATCGGCTCCTCGCCGTAGCTGCCGGGCCAGACATCGGTGCCACCATGCATCACCACACCGTCGAGCCATTCCGCGTAGTGCGCCAGCGTCACGTCGCCGCGCGCGGTGGCGCCCGTGGGGCAAGGCACCATGACCACCATGGCGCCGGCCGACATGAGCCAGTGCGCGATGGACTGCTCGACGTACTGCAGCGTCTTGCCGGTGAACAGGGAGCGGTCGGGGTCGGCGTGCTGGAAACACGCCGACAAGCCGATCTTGAGGCGGCGGGAAGCGGGTTCGACCATGGATACAGCTTACGCCTATCGGCCCTGCAATGCAGTGTCCATGCCGTGCGGTTCGTGCATCGGGCATCCGTTGGCCTGTCCGCGGAAGGCCACAGACGCCGGGTAGACCGCGCGCCGCGCCCGCATGACCGAGCCCAGCGGCTGGTGCGCCGCCAGGCCGTGCCAGGGGCTGAAAGACAGCCCGTCGTCCACTGCCCGTGAGCGCTCCGCGCTCCAGCCCGGCTGGCGAGGAATACGGATGCGCGCCACGGCGACGAAGGGGCTGTCGGCTTCCGGCCACGGTACCGAGGCGTCCTCGATGGGCATCTTGTCCAGGTCGGTGCAGAGCTGGGCGCGCAGTTCCCACACCGCATCGTCGTGCACCGCAAAAAACGCGTCCGTGGCCTCACGCAAGGCGTCGGCGTGCTCGGCCGCAGGCAGGGGCAGGTCCTTCAGCGCCGAGAGGGAGGGCGCCACCGGCACGATCGACAGCTTGGCGATGTGGTCGCCGAACCGTATTGGCACCTGCAAAAAGAAGGTCTCGCCCAGCGGATGCGTCTGCGGATGCCCGCCCATGCTCTTGAGGGTGGCACTTCCACCGCCCACGGCCTCCAGCGCCTTTTCGGTGCCACGCAGGATGACCGACAGGACACGCTTGCCGCCGGGCGCCTTGTCGGTGGTGGCCGCCAGCAGCTTGAGGCTGCGCAGGAAATGTTTTGCATCGGGCGCGGAAAAGACGGGACCGTTGACCATCAGGAAGTCCTGCGTGGTATCGCCCTCGGAGCCGGGCAGGCGCTCGCCATCCACCCCGATGACCTTGACCGCCAGGGCGCGCGGCAGCGACACCCGGTCGTCCAGTTCCTCGGCCGGCGGCGTGGAGAACCGCGCCACCAGCGGGTAGGTTTTCGGCACGGCGAACAGCCCCTGTGCCAGCGCCACCGGCAGGCCGCCCAGCACCTCCAGTTCGCCGCGCAACAGGCCGAAACTCTTGGCATGCACGCTGCGCAGTGCATGGCCGGTGTGCTCCAGCATGGTCCTGGACATGCCGAGCAGCGTCTCGCGCAGTTCGTCGTGGGTGCTGGCTTCGTCGGCCTCGGGCTTTTCGACGTCGGCCGCGTACAGGACGGGGCGGGCGGACAAGGTATCGGCAGGGGTGGTCATCGTGCGGTCCGGAAGGGGTGCGGGTGCCGGCGGCACGCCAACCCTTCTTGTAGCGCCGGGGCACGCATACCCCTGTAGGAAATCCGCCAGCGGCCGCCGCCGGACGGCAGCCCGACCGGCACGGTCGGCGGCGCCCCCCTGACCCCGTGACCGCCGGAGATCTACCTTTCCGGCGCATGGACCGGCGGCGGCCGGTGCGGCAGTTTCGGAAACGGCCGGCTCAGGAAGCGCGAGCCGGCGGCGCCGAAACGCCACGGCACCTCCGCCGCCTTGGAGATCCCGATGCGCGGGCCCACCAGCACCTCGACCGGTGTCGTATGCAACGCCGGCGCCAAGGCGAACGGCGGCCGGTCCAGCCGCAGGCCGTTGAACCCCCCGTCGACCCCCAGCGCCTGGCCCACCCGGCCCGGCCCCGCGCACAGCAGGCGGATGTCGTCGAGCCCGCGGCGGGCCCGCATGCGCTCCAGCCCATGCGTCGGTTCCAGCGCACGGATCAGCACCCCGGCGCCGTGGCCCTTTTCGCGGCAGACGCAGTTCAGGCACCAGTGGATGCCGTAGGAGCAGTAGACATAGGCCCGCCCCGGCGGCCCGAACATGGCCGCATTGCGTGCTGTCGGGCCACCGAAGCTGTGCGACGCCGGATCGGCGGGGTCGTAGGCCTCGGTTTCGACGATGACACCACCCACCCCATCGACCAGCAGCGTGGTGCCGATCAGCAGGCGGGCTACCTCATCGGAGGGGGCGGAAAAGTCGATGCCGGCGATGCGCATGCCGCCAGTGTGCCCCGGTCCCGCTAACGCCTGTTGACAAAACTCGCGTTGCCCAGGCCGGTCCCCACGGTCAGGATCGCCCAGCGCTTCACCCCGACCATACGCGGCAGTTCCGACAGTCCCTGCACCACCGCATCGTTGTGCAGCAGCACCTGGGTGGCCCCGCCGCCGATGCTGGGGAAACATTCCACCAGGCGACCGGGCAGGTGGAAACGTGCGCTCTCCCAGTTGCCAGGCAGGTTCTGCGCACCGCCGGCGATGGAGCCGTCCTCGCAGATCAGCCCCGGGCAGGCCACACCGATGAAGGGCGCCAGAGTGATACGTTTGCGCCGGGCCAGCGCGATCAATCCGGCCAGGCGCTGCGCCAGGCCCTCGACCAGGTCTTCGCGTCTGGTGGCATCCTCGTCGTCGGCATGGGCCCATTTCTCCAGCCCCACCACGTCGGCCTTCGACAGGTCGGCCGCCTGGTGCAGGCGGCTGCGCACAATGCCGCAGCGCAGGTTGGTGCCGCCTATGTCCACCGCCAGGAGGGCGTCGTAGCCGCGCAGCAGGCCCGGCGGCGCCAGGTGCAGCCAGCCGATCAGGCCCCCTTCGTCGGCATCGTGGTGCAGGGTGTGCATGTCCACCCGGGCCTTGTGTTTGCCCTGGCGCAGCAGCGCGGCGGTGCGCTTGACCGCCAGCCGCCCGACCCGGCTTTGCTGGAAGCCGCCGCCGACCACGATACGGTCGACGCCGTGCCAGGTCTGCTGCCGCTGGAAACGCCGCACCACGCTGGCGAGTTGCAGCGCGTAGTCTTCCACCGCGGCGCGGATGACTGCGGCGGCATCACCTCCCTCCTGCAGCAGGGCATCCAGGCGTTTTTTGCCCAGGTCCGCGCTCGGACGCCGGCCCAGCGGATCGTCGCCCATGCGCCGCAGCACGGCACGCCAGGCATCCAGGATGGCGGTGAAGGCGCCGCGGCTGGCGCGGTCGCCGATGAAACCCTCATCCGGGTCTTGCGGATCGTGCAGTGCGAGGCTGTAGCCGGTGATGGTGAGCGACGGCAGTTCCATACGCCCGTGGATCGGCTCGTCGAAGTTGCGGGCTGCGCCGGGTGGAATGGTCTGCATCGGTGGGTATCCGCTGGTGGTGAAACGCCATGGTGCCGGCAAACCAGCAGGGCGGCACCCGGCCAAGGGCGCGGCCGGCCGTCAGCCGGAACCCCTTGTTCGGGCCCCACGGACCCGGCCCGGTCCTGCCAGCACCAGCACCGACCCGCGGCTTGCGGCACCATGGCGGTATTCCACCACTGCCGCCCTACCATGCGCACCGACCTGCAACTGCACCACGACACGAGCCGCCACCGCTATGAGGCGCGGGCCGGCGAAGACACCCTCGGCTACGTCGAATACCGCACCGAGGGCGATGCCATCGTCTTCACCCATACCGTCGTGCAACCCGAGGCCGAAGGCCAGGGCGTCGGCGGCTTCCTGGCGCGGGGTGTGCTGGATGCGGCACGCGCGGCGAACCGGCAGGTGGTGCCCGAATGCAGTTTCATCGCCGCCTACCTGCGCCGGCATCCCGACGACCTAGCCCTGGTGCGGCCCGAGACCCGGCGCAGCTTCGACCTGGGTTGAAGCCCGGCCCCTGCCCCACCCAGGATCGCACCCATGGCCACACGTCCCATCCCTTCTACCGGCGAGGCCCTGCCCGTCATCGGCTGCGGCACCTACGTCGGGTTCGACGTGGCGCCCTCCCAGGCCGGCTACGCCCGACTGCCCGGTGTGCTGGCCGCGCTGTTCGGCGCCGGTGGCACGGTAGTCGACAGCTCGCCCATGTACGGGCGCGCCGAAAGCACCACCGGCGAACTGCTGGCCACCTCGCCGGACCGCGCCCGCGCCTTCCTCGCCACCAAAGTCTGGACCAGCGGGCGTGCCGCCGGCATCGCGCAGATGGAGCAGTCCTTCGCGCGCCTGCGCACCGGGCGTATCGACCTGATGCAGGTACACAACCTGGTCGACTGGCGCACCCACCTGGCGACCCTCCGGCCCTGGAAGGCGGCGGGCCGGGTGCGCTACCTCGGCATCACGCACTACACGGCGTCGGCCTACCGTGAGGTGGAGGCCGTGCTGCGCGCCGAACCGCTCGACTTCCTGCAGATCAACTACGCGCTGGACGCGCAGGAGGCGGCCGAGCGCCTGCTGCCGCTGGCGCAGGAGCGCGGCGTGGCGGTGCTGGTAAATAAACCGTTCGGTGGGGGTGGCCTGCTGCGGCGCCTGGGCCGGCGTCCGCTGCCGGGCTGGGCCGCCGACATCGGCTGCACCCGCTGGAGCCAGGTGCTGCTGAAGTTCGTGCTGTCGCACCCGGCGGTGACCTGCGCCATTCCCGGCACGGGCGACGCCGCCCATATGCACGACAACCTGGCCGCGGCCGAGGGGCCGCTGCCGGACGCGGCGTTCTGGCAGCGCCATGCCCGGGACATCGGCTAGGGCCTGTGCAACCTACGCTGCGGCCACGCCGTTCTTCGCCAGCCAGCCGATGATGCTGTCGGCGATGGCCAGGTTGTTGCGGTCCAGCATCAGCATGTGGCTGTTGCCCGTGTGGCCCTGCTCCGGCAGCAGCAGGGCGTCGGCCGTGCCGCCGTGGGTGCGGATGGCGGCGGCCAGGTCGCGCCAGGCATCGCGGCGCTGGTCGCCGTTGGCGCCCCGCGCGCCGGTGCTGTAGTCGCCGAAGACCGACAGCGTCGGTACTTTGGCATGGATGTCGCGGACGTCGGCATCGGTGATCGGCGGGCAGCCCCCCTCCACCGCGACCAGGGCCTTGATGCCTTGGGGCCGCAGCCGCACCGTCGCCAGGCCGTAGGGGCCGGACTGCGAATGCACCACCAGCACGGCGGGCCCCACCCGGTCCAGCAGCAGGCCCAGCGCCTGGATGGTGGCCTCGCCGGTCGGGCCGGCGGCTATCTCTTCGGCGTTGGGCACCAGTTGGGCGAAATAGTGGTCCATCGCCTCGGCCGGGAACTGCGAACCGGCGAAGGGCTCGGGGTACCGGGTGCCGAAGCGGAAATTCACCCACGCGCCTTCATGGCCGAACAGCGGCGCGGCGCGCAGGGTGCCGATGCCGCCGGCCGCGATGGCGTCGTTCAGCGCCATGGGGTTGAAACCCGAGCGGCCCCGCCCCGCATGGTCGACCACATAGACCGGAAAACCCTGGCGCACGAAGTAGGTGGCCCAGCCTTCGCGCCCGTCGGGTGTGGTTTCGTAACAGGCACCGGTGTGGTTGGAGCCGGGCACCAGGATGACCGGCGGCCCGCTGACCTCCACCGGGATGCGGTACTGCACGTACATCTGGCCCACGGTGATCTGGCCGGGGCCGGTCATGCCGGTGGAGCTGTAGAAGGGAGCGGCGGCGGTGATGCGCCGTCCGCCCACAAAAAAACTGCCTTCGTCGGTCAGGTGGAGCGGACCACCGAGGCTCGAGGTGGGGGGCTGGGCCATGGTGTTCGTCTCCTTCGCTGTTGTTTTCAAAGGGCTACGTGGGCCGGCCTGCTGGTGCGGCTCAGGCCCCCACGAGCGGCGGCAGCCGCATCGGCATACCGGGCGGCACCGCGGTCTGCGCCGCGTTCATCACCATCGACAGCAGCACGTAGTAGCCGGTGATGCCGACCAGGTCCATGGCGCCCTGTTCGCCGAAACGTTTCACCACCGCCTCCCAGCTGGGTTGGGACACGCTGCGGTTCACCTGCAGCTCGGTACAGAAGGCGTACAGGTCGGCCTCGTCGTCGGCCATGGTGGTGGGGCGGCGGCCTTCGGAGATCGCCTCGACCGTCGCCGCCGCGACCCCCTCCTTCAGCGCGATGGGCGCGTGGATGGCCCACTCGACCTGCTGCGACCAGTGCCGCGCCACCAGCAGGATGGCGAATTCGG
This sequence comes from Pseudomonadota bacterium, assembly GCA_040390235.1. Classification (GTDB taxonomy): domain Bacteria; phylum Pseudomonadota; class Gammaproteobacteria; order Burkholderiales; family Burkholderiaceae_C; genus Xylophilus. The sequence goes on from JAZJYT010000092.1 coordinate 30,286, forward strand.
ACAGGCGCACGCCCAGCACGCTGCGGTAGCGCAGGTACTCGCCCATGCGGCCCGCATGGTCCATCAGCTCCGGGCTGCGCAGCAACGGCACGAAGGGCGAGATCAGCCCGCCGCGCGGGCCGTCGATGATGACCTGGGCGTATTTGCGCTGGTCCTCGGTCCACTGTTCGGGCGGAAGGGGCGGAAGGCGGTCTTGGCTCACGGCGGAATGTCTCCTTTGTATGCGTGATAACAGGCTGGGAAATCAGGAATCATATCGGCCGGCGCCGGTCCAGCCCCGCTTCTTCAACCGGCCGCGAACAGTCCCTTGACGCCATGCGGTTCGCTGCGCAGGTACTGCGGCACGGCCCGTACGCTGGCGCCAAGTTCGGCGGCCGCATGCCACGGCCAGCGCGGGTCGTACAGCATGGCGCGCGCCAGGGCGATGGCATCGGCCTGGCCCTTCTCCAGAATGGTCTCCGCCTGCTTCGCCTCGGTGATCAGCCCGACCGCGATCACCGGCATCTTGTCGACGGCCTGCTTGATGGCGTCGGCAAAAGGAACCTGGTAGCCCGGGCTGAGCGGAATCTGCTGCGCCGGGCTGAGTGCGCCGCTGGACACGTGGAGGTAGTCGCAGCCGCGTGCTTCCAGCGCCTGGGCCAGGGCGATGCTCTGCGCCAGGTCCCAGCCGCCTTCGACCCAGTCGGTCGCCGAGATACGCACCCCCACCGCACGGTGCTTCGGCACCGCGGCGCGCACCGCATCGAATACCTCCAGCGTGAGCCGCATGCGGTTATCCAGGCTTCCGCCGTAGGCGTCCTGGCGCTGGTTGGACAGCGGCGACAGGAACTGGTGCAGCAGGTAGCCGTGGGCGGCGTGGATCTCGATGGCGGCCAGGTCGAGCCGGTCGGCGCGCCGGGCAGCGGCGGCAAAGGCCTCGACCACCCCCGCGATGTCCTGCGGGCTCGCGGCCGTCGGCGCCGGGTCGCCATCGCGGAAGGGCACGGCCGAGGCCGACAGCGTCTGCCAGCCGTTGCGGGCGTCCGGCGCGATGGCGCGGCCGCCGCCTTCCCAGGGCCGGGTGGTGGAGGCCTTGCGCCCCGCATGGGCCAGCTGGATGCCGATGGGCATGGCGGAGTACTGGCGTATGGAGGCCAGCACGCCGGCCAGCGCGGCCTCGTTGGCGTCGTTCCACAGGCCCAGGTCGGCCCAGGTGATGCGGCCCCGCGCTTCGACCGCGCTGGCCTCGATGATCAGCAGGCCGGCACCGGACAGGGCCAGTTGCCCCAGGTGCACCTGGTGCCAGTCGGTGGCGTTGCCCTCGTCGGCGGAGTACTGGCACATCGGCGCGATGACGATGCGGTTGTCGAGTTCGAGACGGCCCAGCCGCAGCGGGGAGAAAAGTTGGCTCATGGAACCTCGCGGGAAGGCAGGAAGAGGAGGGAGAGAACAGCCGGCATCTTCGCAAAAGATGCCGCGCCCTGCCCGGCCATGGCGAATGCGCCCTTTTCCGGCGGGGCATACCCCCTTGCCCCCGCGGCGGCCCCAACTTGTCGCGCAATGCAACGCCGGGGTCCGGCGGCCGGGCCGGCTGCCATGATGCCGGCACGCCTGCCCCGCCATGCACACCCTCGCAATCCTCCTGGCCCTGATCGCTGCCTGCGTGCCGCTGGCGGTGGTGGCCGAGCGCCTGCGGATTCCGGTGGCGGTCACGCTGGTGCTGGGCGGCATGCTGCTGGCGGTGATACCGGCGGTGCCCGACCTGGCGCTGGAGCCCGAACTGGCCCTGGCCCTGTTCCTGCCGCCGCTGCTGCAGCTGAGTGCCTACCGTACCGACTGGCAGGACTTCCGCTCCCACCTCGCGCCCATCCTGCTGCTGGCCATCGGCGCGGTGTTCTTCACCGCGGCCGTGGTGGCGGTGGTGGCCCGGCTGGTGGTGCCTTCGCTGCCGTGGTGGGCCGCCATCGCCCTGGGTGCCATCGTGGCGCCGCCGGACGCGGTGGCGGCGCAGGCGGTGTTGCGCAAGCTGCCGCTGCCACGCGACCTGGTGACGGTGCTGGAGGGCGAGAGCCTGATCAACGATGCCTCGTCGCTGGTGCTCTACCGCTTCGCGGTCGGCGCCACCCTGGTGGGTGTGGCCAGCTACGGCAGCGGCCTGCTGCAGTTCGCCGGCACGGCGGCCGGTGGTGTGGCCGTCGGCTGGCTGACCGGCCGGCTGGCCATGTGGGTCTTCGCCCATGTGGAAGACACGCTGCTGGACATCACCGTCGGCCTGCTGGCGGGGTTCGCCGCCTATTTCGCGGCCGAGGCGCTGCACACCTCGGGGGTGCTGGCCACCGTGACCTGCGGCCTACTGCTGGGCCGGCAGCAGCGCAAGGAATTCACCGCGCAGACCCGGCTGGAATCGGGCGCGGTGTGGGGGTTTGTCGAATTCCTGCTGACCAGCCTGGTGTTCATCCTCATCGGGCTGCAGCTGAGCGGCATCTTCGACCGGCTGGACCGCTACAGCGCCCAGCACCTGCTGGTGCTGGGCGGCTACGTGTCGGCGGCTCTCATCGCCAGCCGCTTTGCCTGGGTCTTCGGCCTGGCGGCCCTGCGCCGCCTCTGGGCACGCGTGCGGCCGGGCGGCCCACCGCCGACACCCTGGAACCATCTGGCGGTCGTGTCCTGGACCGGCATGCGCGGGGTAGTCAGCCTGGCGGCGGCGCTGGCGCTGCCGGTGAAATTCCCCTCGCGCGACCTGATCGTGTTCCTGGCCTTCTGCGCCATCCTGGCGACGCTGGTGCTGCAGGGCACGACCCTGGGCTGGCTGGTGCGGCGCCTGGGCGTGGCCCTGCCGGACGACAGGAAACCGCAGGCCCAGCGCGCCCAGGCCCGGGCCGCCATGGAAGGCGCCGCGCGTGATGCGGTGAAGGAGCAGGTGGCCGATGGCGCCGGTGGTGAACACCATGGGGCGGCGGTGGAACTGCTCGACGAGTTCGAGGCCCGCGCCGACCGGGCCCGCATCGACGAAAACGACCCTACCGAACAGGCCGAGACCCTGGTCGCGCAGCAGCGCCTGCGCCTGGTGGCACTGGAGAAGGCGCGCGAAAAGCTGGGCGAGGAAGGCCAGGCTCTGGATGCCGAAAGCCGCAACGCGCTGGTGTCCGAGCTGGACCTGGCGGAGCGCCAGATCCGCAGCGCGCTCGGTGAAAAATAAGCCGCGGTGGACAGCCCCCTCGGGTCCGATGGCGGACGAGGGCTGCTCAGTTCGAAAGCACCGTGACGACCAACCACACGTTGGCCCCGCCGATGACACAGAACAGCGTCCAGGCGGTGATCCGGGTCACGGCGCCGCTGGCAAATTTCCCCATCACACGCGGGTTGCTGGTGAGCCGGATCAGCGGCCACATGGCAAACGGCAGCTGGAAGCTCAGCACCACCTGGCTCAGCACCAGCATCTTGCCGATGCCGTCCTCGCCGAACCACTGCACCCCCACGAAGGCCGGCACCAGCGCCAGCAGGCGGGTGATGAGCCGGCGCTGCCACAGGGCGATCTTGAGGTCGAGGAAACCGTCCATCACGATCTGGCCGGCCAGCGTGCCGGTGAAGGTGGAGCTCTGGCCCGCGGCCAGCAGCGCGACGCCGAACAGCGTGGCGGCGATGGTGCTGCCGACGATGGGCTCGATGAGCCGGTAGGCGTCACCGATGTCGTTGACCTCGCGGTGGCCGCTCTGGTGGAACACGCTGGCCGCCAGGATCAGGATGGCGGCATTGACCAGCAGCGCGAGCGACAGCGAAAAGATGGTGTCGAGCGTGGAAAAGCGGATGGCCTCGCGCCGGCCGGCGTCGCTGTGCTCCTGCAGCCGGTTCTGCACGATGGACGAGTGCAGGTAGAGGTTGTGCGGCATGACGGTGGCACCGACGATGCCGATGGCCAGGTACAGCGCACCGGGCTGCTGCAGCCGCTCCAGGCTGGGCAGGAAACCCAGCGCGACGCCGGCCCAGTCGGGCGGCGCCAGCGCCAGTTCGACGACGAAGCAGCCGGTGATGGTGGTAACCAGCACCAGGATGATGGCCTCGATGCGGCGGAAACCCGCCCCCTGCAGCGCCAGGATCAGCAGCGTGTCGAGCGCGGTGACGGCGATGCCGACAGTGATCGGCCAGCCGAACAGCAGGAACAGCGCCAGGGCGCTGCCCAGGACCTCGGCCAGGTCGCAGGCGATGATGGCCAACTCGGCCCCCAGCCACAGGAACAGGTTGACGCTGCGCGGGTAGTGGTCGCGGCAGGCGCGCGCCAGGTCCTTCTGCGCCACGATGCCCAGGCGCACGCACAGGGTCTGCAGCAGCATGGCCGCCAGGCTGGCCAGCAGCACCACGAACAGCAGCCCGTAGCCGAAACGTGAACCCGACTCGATGTCGGTGGCCCAGTTGCCCGGGTCCATGTAGCCGACCGACACCAGCAGCCCGGGCCCGGCAAAACGCAGCAGCTTCTTGCCGAGCGACTGCGCCGCCCCGCCGGCCACCGACGCCGGGGCCTCGACGGGGTCGAACGGCTTGGCGGCGGTGTGCGTTGGCGGCGGCATGTAGGCGGCAATGATAGGAGACGCTGCGCCGGGCGCCGTGTCGAAAGGTGCGGTGTTGCCGCTATGGCGGCGATAGGGGTGCAGCCAGCCATGATGGCACGCCTTGGCCGCCGGCGCAGCGCCCGGCCCGAAGCGCGGGCACTGAAGCGCCATTGACACCACCGTTGAAAGTGCGGGCCCCCAGCCGCATATGTGTGTTTTGAAAGAGTTTTTCGCCGTGTCGACCAGCCCCATCCTCCAGACCCAGCCGCTCGGTTTTCCCTGGAAAACCGTCGACCCCTTCCTGTTCTGCGCCTACCACGACGACGCCTACCCCAAGGCCAACGCCCAGATGGGCCCGGCGGTGCCGCTGGCCGGCCGCGCCATCGGCCAGGACTTCAGCCGCAAGGACGGCTGGAGCATGTACCACGGCGACACCGTGCCGGGCTTTCCTTCGCACCCGCACCGCGGTTTCGAGACGGTGACCATCGTGCGCAAGGGCCTGATCGACCATGCCGACTCGCTGGGCGCCGCCGCGCGTTTCGGCCGCGGCGACGTGCAGTGGCTCACCGCCGGCGCGGGTGTGGTGCATTCCGAGATGTTCCCCTTGCTGGAACAGGACCAGGCCAACCCGCTGGAGCTGTTCCAGATCTGGCTCAACCTGCCGGCCGCCAGCAAGATGTCACCGGCGCACTTCACCATGTTCTGGGCGCAGGACATCCCGCGCGTGGTGGCGACCGACGACCAGGGCCGCACCACCGAGGTGGCGGTGATCGCCGGCCGCCTGGCCGCCCCCGGCACACCCGACGCCGGTGCACCGCTGGCGCCGCCGCCCGATTCCTGGGCCGCGCAGGCCGACGCCGACGTGGCGATCTGGACGCTGCGCCTGGCCCCCGGCGCACGCTGGACACTACCGGCCGCCCGGGGCACCGATACCCGCCGTACCCTGTACTACTTCAAGGGCGACGGCACCACCGTGGCCGGACAGGCCCTGGACGGCCACGCCATGGTCGAACTGCGCGCCACCGAAGCGGTGGAACTGGCCAACACCGGCACCACCGAAGCGGAGTTCCTGATGCTGCAGGGCCGCCCCATCGGCGAGCCGGTGGCGCAGTACGGCCCCTTCGTGATGAACACCCAGGCCGAGATCGCGCAGACCTTGGCCGACTACCGCCGCACCGAATTCGGCGGCTGGCCGTGGGACGACAGTGCGCCGGTGCACGGCAAGGACCCGGCACGTTTCGCCCGCCATGTCGATGGCCGGGAAGAACGTCCTGACTAGGCATCCTGGAGAGCAGAACGGATGGCGGGGAGTGGATTTCCTTCGTTAGCGCTGCGGGGAGCGGCCGGTGGGGCATACCGGGCAC
>JAZJYT010000093.1:0-9967 GCA_040390235.1 Pseudomonadota bacterium
GCTGTTCAACACAATAATCCGCCGAAATATCCAAGAAAAATAACTACCGGCTCCCATATCCACACGCAGAGGGCAGAAATCCCGATTACCCACTAGAGGTCGGCGGGGTACCCGGGCTTGGGAAATAAAGAAGGCAGGCGCCGCAGGCGACGGAATGACATTCCCTTGCCCGGGTACCCCGTCGGCCTCCTCCGAAGCGCCAAAGACGGAAGTCCGCGCCCCGAATTCGCCCGCCCTCCCCCACCTACGAATGAACCGCCGGAAAGTCGTACAGCTTCGCCGCGTTGTCCACCAGCACCCGCTTGCGCTGCGCCGCATCCGGCATCCAGCGCGCCAGCAGGTTCAGCAGCAGGCCGTCGTCGGGCATCTGCACCGCCTCGAAGTAGTTGATGTGCGGCCAGTCGGTGCCCCACACCACCTGCTCGTCATTGGCCGCCAGCAGGGCCCGCGCGAACGGGTCCACGTCGCCATACGGCGCCCCGTAGGCCCCGTTGCGGTCGGCCCCGGAAATCTTGGTCCAGGCCGTGCCGTCGGCCAGCATGCCGCACAGGCACTGGAAACCCACGTCGTCCACACTGCGCGCGGTCGCCATGCGGCCCATGTGGTCCACCACCAGCGGCAGGCCCAGCTTCAGCAGGTCGGGGGCCAGCTCGGGCAGGTCGGGCGCATGCACCCAGATCTGCGCATGCCAGCCACGCGCACGGATGCGCGGGGCCAGGGCCTGCAGCACGTCCAGGCCGATGCCGTTGCGGTACACCGCCTTGCCTTCGTGGCGGAACAGGTTGGCGCGCACACCGCGGACGCCGGCGGCGTGCCAGCGGTCCAGGTCGGCATCGGTGGTGTCGGGCGAAGGCACGGCCACACCACGCAGGCGCTCGGGGTACTGCTGCAGCGCGGCGAGTACCGAACCATTGTCGGTACCGCTGGCGCTGCCGGTCACCAGCACACCGCGCGCCAGGCCCAGCTGGTCCAGGTGGGCGATGAAGCTGTCGCCGGGGTACTCGTCAGGGGTGTAGCTGCGGTCCTCGGCCAGCGGAAAACGGTCGTACGGGCCGAAGACGTGGGCATGGCTGTCGCAGGCGCCGGGCGGCAGGGTGAAACCGACCGGGGCAGGGTCGGCCAGGGCGGGAAGGCAGGGGCGGGTCATGCGTTTGTGTCTTTTGACTGCTATTCGGCTTTGAGTTTTCCGGACTTGGCGAGCGCGGCAGCGCCGGCCTCTTCGCGGTCGAGCTGCTGCTGCCACTCGTCCACCGTCGAGGGGTGGGCCGGACTGCCGATCTTGGCCAGGCGCTGGCGCACGTCCTCGTCGGCCAGGGCCTTGCGGATGGCGGCGTTGAGGGTATCGACCACCGCACGCGGCGTGGCGGCCGGGGCGATGATGCCGGTGGCGGTGCTGGAGTCGAAATCCTTCAGGCCGGCCTCGCGCAGCGTGGGCACGTTGGGCAGCGTGGGGTCGCGTTCGCGGCCCATCACCGCCAGCACACGGATGGCGCCCGAGGCGATGTGCGGGGCCGAGCTGCTGAGCTGGTCGACCATCATGTCGAGCTGGCCGCCGATCAGGTCGACCAGCGCCGGGCCCGACCCCTTGTAGGGCACCGCATTGAGCGAGATCCTGGCCGCGTCTTCCAGCTGCAGGATGCCGACCTGGTTGGTGGTGCCCAGGCCCGAATGCGCGGCGCTGAGTTTTCCCGGGTTGGCGCGGGCCTCGGCCAGCAGGGCCTTGATGTCCTTGAAGCGCGAGTTGGCCGGCACCACGATGACCTGCGAGGTGGTGGCTAGCAGGCCGACCGAGCGGAAATCGGCCAGCTTGTACTGCGTCTTGGCCATGCGCGGCAGCACCACGATGGCGTTGGGGGTGGTCACCAGCAGGGTGTAGCCGTCGGGCTCGGCCCGGGCCACGTAGGCCGCGCCGATGGCACCGCCCGCGCCGGCGCGGTTGTCGACGATGACGGTCTGGCCCAGCTGCTTCTGCAGCACCGGCGCCGCCGCGCGTGCCACCACGTCGAGGTTGCCGCCGGGGGCAAAGGGCACGACCAGGGTGATGAGCTTGTTCGGGTACGGGTCGGCCGCCAGGGCCGTGGTGCCGGCCAGCGCGCAGCCGGCGGCCAGCAGCAGGCCCGCAGCCGCGCGGCGGGACATCGGGGTAGAGGATTGCATGGGTCTTGTCTCCTTTTTTTCGGAAATCGAATCAGTACGGCAGTTGTACGCCGCGTCCCAGGGCCCGCGCCATGGCGAGAACCCGCGCCCCGGTGTAGATGTCCTGCAGCGCCATGCCGTGCGACTCGAACAGCGTCACCTGCTGTGCATCGGTGCGGCCCGGCCGGCGGCCGATCAGCACCTCGCCCAGGTCGGCGATGTTTTCCCAGTACAGCAGGCCGTTTTCGTAGGCGGCCAGCAGGTCGCCGCTTTCGCCCTGCGCCACCTCACGCGAATCGACCACCAGCACGTCGGCGCGGCGCACCGTGGCCAGGTCGATCTCGCGGCGGTCCAGCGCATTGGCGCCGGTGGCGGCGATGAACTGGCCGGGCTCCACCCAGCGGCCGTCGAACACCGGCTCGCCCGAACGGGTCATGGTCACCACCATGTCGCAGCCGCGCACCGCCTCCTCGGCCGAGGTGGCCGGGCGCACCACGGTGCCCACGTCCTTCGCCATGGTGTCGCAGAAGGCCTGCAGGCGTTCCTTGTTGCGGGCGAACACGCGTACTTCCTTCACCTGGCGCACCGCGCAGATGCCCTGCAGCTGCGTCACCGCATGCCGGCCGGCGCCGAACAGGCCGAGCACCTGCGCATCCGGGCGCGCCAGCACCTTGGCCGCCACGCCGGTGGCCGCACCGGTGCGGATCTGGCTCAGCGCGTCGGACTCGATCACCGCCTCCAGGTGGCCCTGCGCGCGGTTGATCAGGTGCACCAGGGTGGTCCGCGACTTGTCGGGCTGGATGTAGTAGGCCTTGTAGCCCACCAGGTTGAGTTCGGGTGCGCCCGCCTGCAGGATGTGCAGGTGGCCGCCGGGCAACCGCGTGCGTCGGCGCGGGATGTCGAAGGCCGCGCCACGGGCGCGGGCCTCGAAGGAGCGTTCGACCTCCTCGACCGCGATCGGCATGGTGAGCAATTCGCGCACCGTGGCTTCGTCGATGAACAGTGCCATGGGAATTTTTCCGCTTTCTGCTTGCGTTTGAAATCAGGTGCCGGCCAGCAGGCGCCCGGCACCGGGAATGTTTTCGCGCACGCCGATGCAGCGCAGCGCGTGCCACATCATGGCCTGCGCGCTGGAGATGACGGGCTTGCCCAGGTCGCGCTCCAGCGGCTCGATGGCGTCCAGCGTGGGCATGCCCACGCCGCTCAGGAACACCGCCTGCGCACCGGCCACGTCCACCTGCCGGCCGAGCTGGTAGGCACGCTCGGGCGACTCGTCGTAGATATTGGTCACGCCGGGCAGCATGCCGTGCGCCACCACCGAAAAGCCGTAGGACTCCAGGTGCGCCTTGCCCTGTGCGGTGGTGGCCGCGTTGTAGGGCGTGCCATAGGCCACCCGTTCGATGCCCAGGTGCTGCAGTGCCTGCACCACACTGCCGAAGGCGGTGATGAAGCGGCAGGCGTAGCGCGCCTCCAGACGTGCCACCAGTTCGTCCTCGGCCTGGCGGCCCAGGGTGTAGCTGGTGGCGGTGTGGCCCAGCACGATCACCCCGGGCTTCACCAGCGCCAGCAGGTCGGCGTTGTCCTGCAGGTGGGCGATCTGCGTGCGGTTGCGGTCGTCCTGCCCGTCGTGCGCGCCGGTGGTGCCATGCGCCACCATGCGGGTGTAGTGCAGCGACACACCGCGCACCGCCAGTTGCGCCATCTCGGGCTCCATGGTCGGGTTGCCCGGGGGTACCAAAAAGCCTATGCGGCCGCGCCAGCCCATCATGCTGAAATCTCCTGGATGAAGTCCGCCACCGCCGCCGCGCAGGCGTCGGGGTGGGTGGCGGCGATATGGTACGAATCGGCCTGGATCTCGCGCAGCCGCGAGTTCGGGATGCGCTGCTGGAAACGCCGCACCTCGGCCAGCGGCTGGCGCTGGTCGAAGTGGCCCGGCGCCTCGGGCTGCACCGCCACCAGCACCTGCATGGCGCAGGTGATGGATTCGAGGTGCTTGGGCTCGCCCAGCGCCGGCAGCATGCGAAAACACGCCTTCACCGCCGCCGGCGGCGTGGCCCCCATGAACTTCGCCCACCACTCCAGCCCCGCGGGCGGCATGGCCGAGCCCATGCGGCCCGGCATGGTGGTGCGGGCCCAGCCTTCCACGCCGGTGTCGTCCACCATGGCGATCCACTGCGGCACCCACTGGGCCAGCGCCCCGCCGGGCGACAGCAGCACCCCCGCCAGCGACAGCGATGCCAGCCACGGCACCCGCCGCTGCGCCAGCACCAGACCGATCTGCGCACCCAGCTTGGCGCCGACGATGTGCACACGACCCAGGCCCAGCACCTGCACCAGCCGGTCGATGTCGTTCGACATCTCCTCCAGGTCCAGTTCCTCGCCGTCGGCCAGCTGCGTGCTGCCGCCATAACCGCGCAGGTCCACCCGCATCACCCGCAGGCGGCGCGACAGGCCCGGCACCCAGCCGCGGAAGGCGTCGCCGGTCTCGGCGATGCCGTGCAGCAGCATCACCGTGTCGGGCTGCGTCCAGCCGTCGGTGTGGTCGTCGAGCCGCCAGGCGATATCGATGCCGGGGGACACCCGGGTGATATTCATTCCTGGATTCCCGTCGCGCGCACGACCTTGCCCCATTTCTCGATCTCGGCGCGGGTGTGCTTGTCCAGCGCCTTGGCGCCCTCGGCGCGCGAATCGATGCTCTGCTCCTTCAGCACCTTGAGCACCGCCGGGTCCTTCGAGGCGGCCACAAAAGCCTTCTCCAGCTTGGCGACCACGTCGGCCGGCATGCCGGCGGGGCCGGCGATGCCCATCCAGTAGGCCGTCTCGTAGCCCGGAATGCCGGACTCGGCCACCGTGGGCACGTTGGGCATCTCGGGGCTGCGCTTCGGGCTGGTCACGGCCAGCACCTTCAGCTGGCCGGCCTTGATCATCTCCATGGTGGTGGCGTAGGCCTCGATCTTCACGTCCACCCGGCCCGCCAGCAGGTCCACCTTGGCCGGGCCGGTGCCCTTGTAGGCGATGTGCACCATGTTCAGCCCGGCTTCGCTGGCCAGCAGCGCCATCGACAGATGCGGCCAGGTGCCGTTGCCGGCGGAGGAATAGTTGACCACCCCCGGGTGCGCCCTGGCATAGGCCACGAATTCACCGAAGGTGTTGTACGGCTTGGAGGTGGCCGCCACCACCACACCCGGGTGGCTGGCCATCAGCGCGATGGGCGTGAAGTCGGCCAGCGTGTCGTAGGGCAGCTTCTTCATCAGCGAGGCGTTGACGGCGAAGGCCGTCTGCGTCACCAGCAGTGTGTAGCCGTCGGCCGGCGCCTTGGCCACGATGTCCGAGCCCAGGATGCTGCCCGCGCCGCCGCGGTTGTCGATGACGATGGGCTGGCCCAGGAGCTCCTGCGCCTTCAGCGCCACCACGCGGCCGACCACGTCGGTCGAGCCGCCGGTCGGGAACGGAATCACCAGCCGGATCGGTCGGTCGGGGTAGGCCGCATGGGCGGCCAGCGCCAGGGCGCCGGCAAGCGCGCCGGCCAGGACGCGCAGGGTGGTGGACAGGGTCATGGTTGTCTCCTCTTGGGGTTTGCGAATAGGGTTTGCTAGGGGGGTCTGCCGGGACATCACAGGGCGCGCAGCTGCGCACCCAGTTCGCGTACGTCGGCCAGCCGGTCGATGGCCATCACCGTGTCGAGCAGGCGCTGCACCGGCACGGCCGGCAGATCGGCCATCAGCCGCTGGTACTTGGCAATCACCTTGTCGGTGGTGGGCAGCAGGTGGTCCATCTCGCGGCCGGTGGTTTCCACCGTGCGGACGGCACCACCCACCTGCATCTGCACCTGCACCCACACGTCGTCCTCCGACGTGCCCGGCGGCAGCAGCTCCACCCGCTCGGCCAGGGCCAGCACCTCGGCATCGTCGGTGTGGTCGAAATACTTGTACGACTCCACCGGCCGGCCCAGCAGCGCCGCCGCCACGGTAAAACGTGCGCTGATGCGCGCCTGCAGCTGCGTGGCGAAGGGCGCCAAGTTCTGGTAACCGGGGTTGGTCAGCGTGGCCAGCGGCGCGCGGATGCGCACCCGCTCGATGGCGGCCGGGTCCAGCCCATGCTCGGCCACCAGGTTGCGCGCCAGCTGCACCGGTGTCTGCACAAAGATACACACTGGCCGTTCCTTGTAGACCGTGTCTTCGATCAAAAAGCGCTCGCCCAGGCCGCGCACCGCTTCCTGCGCATGCTCGGCACTGTTGGCAAAGGCCTCGAAGAAACCGGCCGTGCCCTCGAACACATGCGGTGCCGCGGTGGCGCCACAGAACGCCAATTGCGCCGCCGACACGCCGCTGCGGCAGGCCCAGCCCACGTTGAGCTTCACGTCCATGGTGCCCGAATGGAAACCCGCGCCAAAACCCGAGGCGAACATGGCCGACAGCCCCAGCGCATGCGAGGCCTGCTCCGCCGTCAGCCGCTTGAGCCGGGCCGCGGCACCCGCCGCGCCCACCGCCCCCGCCACGCCCGAGGCGCGGAAACGCGGCAGCATGCCCGGCCCCCCACGCCAAGCCCGCGCGCAGGTGTCGTAGCCCACCACGATGCCGGCCAACAGCTCGGCGCCCGAAGCGCCCTCCTCTTCCGCCACCGCCAGTGCCGCCGGAATGGCGACCGCACCGGCATGCGACTTGGCCAAAAAGTCGTCGTGGGTGCAGCCATTGACCAGCGTGGCGTTGACGAAGGCCGCATCGATCGCCGGCAGACCGCCGGCGTGGCCGATCACGGTCGCCGCGCCGCTGTGGGAGCCGGCCTGCGCCACGAAGGCACGCGCCACGCCCGGCACGGCCAGCTTGCGCGCGGCAAAGGCGGTGGCCAGCGCATCCAGCAAGCGGTCCTTGGCCAGGGCCACCACATGCGCCGGCAGCGCAGCCGGCGTGGTGGCGACCACGAAGGCGCCCAGGCGGTGCGAGATGGTGTCGGGCAGGTGGGCGACGGGCACGGCCGCCCGCGTGGACGGCTCCCGCAGGGGAATGGCGCTCATGGGTGTGTCTCCAGGACTTGAAGTGTTCCGTTAATCGGACTATCGTATCGAATAACGATACATTAACACCACCCCAAACCGCCGGTCAAGCCGGGTTTATGCTCACCCGTGCCAGCCCGGGCACCGCCCCGCCGCCATTTTTGCCCGCACCTACCGAACGAACCCGCATCCATGGCCCCGTCCGCCGACACCGGCACCGTCAACCGCATCCTGCGCATCCTCTCGGCCTTCGCCACCCGCGACCGCTGGCCGCTGAACGAACTGGCGCGCCACCTGCAGCTGCCGCGCGCCAGCGCCCACCGGTTGCTGAGCCTGTGCAAACCGCTGGGTTATGTGGAGCAGGCCGAGGACGGCCTGTACATGCCCGGCATCGAGCTGTACCGCGTGGCCGGCAAGCTAGCCATGGACATGCCCATCAACCGCCTGGCCGACCCTTTGCTCAAGGCCATCCGCGACGAGACGGACGAGACACCCATGCTGGTGCTGTTGGCGCGGCAGGATTTGCAGATGTTCTTCTCGCACCTGGCCTCGCCGGCCCACCCGCTGCGCTACACGGTGGAACTCAACCGCCTGCAGCCCCTGCCCTGGGGCTCGGCCGGCCAGGCGCTGCTGGCCTTCCTGACACCCGAGGAAATCGACCAGGTGATCGCACGCGAGGAAACCTCGCCGCTCGACGGGCGCAAGCTCGACGCCAAGGCGGTGCGGGCCGCCCTGGCCGACATCCGGGCCAAGGGCTATGCGCAGAGTTATTCGCAGCGTGCGCCCGACACCCATGGCTTGTCGGTGCCGTTTTTCGACAGCCTGGGCCAGGTGCGGGGCAACATGATGCTGACGATTCCGCAGTTCCGCTTCGACGCATCGAAGGTGGAGGTTTACCTGGGGCTGCTGCGCAACGCGGTGGCTGAGCTGACGCGGCGGTTGGGCTGGGCCTGAAGCCAAAACGCCGAGCGCCCGTAACAGGGAGCGGCCAGCGGCGCCGCTCCCGGCGGCCGGTCAGCCCTGGATGACCAGCGCATCCACCGCCAGCACCCCTTCGCCCTCGGCCATCACCATCAGCGGATTGACCTCCGCCTCCCGAATCCGCAGTTCCGGCCGCAGCGCCAGTTGCGACAGCGCAGCCACCGCCACCGCCAGCGCTTCCAGGTCGCCCTTCTTCGTGCCGCGCAGCCCCGACACGGCCTTGAGCATCTTCACCTCCGACAGCATCTCGCGTGCCCCCGCCACGTCCACCGGCGCCAGCCGGATGCTGCGGTCGCGCGCCACCTCGGCCCAGATGCCGCCGGCCGCCACCATGATGATGGGGCCCGCATCGGCATCGACGCGGTAGCCCACCAGCACCTCGGCCAGGCCCTTGCGCATGGGCTGCACCAGCACCGTGTCGCAGGGCACGCCCGGCGCACGTTCGGCCAGGTTGTGGCGCAGGGTGGCGAAGGCATCGGCCAGGCCGGCCGCGTTCTGGATGCCCAGCACCACACCGCCGACCTCGGTCTTGTGCGGGATGTGTTCGGAGCAGACCTTGGCGACCACCGGGTAGGCAAAAGGCAGCGTGGCCGGCGGCTTGTCCAGCGGTGCGGTGACCGCCGGCGCATGCGGCACACCCAGCTGGTCCAGCAGTTCGTAGGCCTGCGCTTCGCTCAGGCTGCGGTGCACATCACCGTCGATCACGGCGGGTGACTCCAGCGCCACCGGGGTGCGCCGCGCGAACACGGCGGCGATGGCGTCGGCACACGCTTCCGGCCCGCGGAAGCAGGGCACACCCGCGGCGGTGAGCGCGGCCAGGGCCTGGGGTGCGTCGGGCACCATCATGGCGGCCAGCGGGCGGCGGTGGCCGAAGCTGTCGATGATGGGCTTGACGGCCAGCTCGGGCTGGAAGCGGGCCGACGAGCCGATGGTGGCCAGCACCAAATCGAACTCGGGCGCCTCCAGCAGGATGTCGAGCGCGGCCTTCATGACCTCGTACTTGACGCCCGCCAGCGTGAGGTCGATGACACGGCCGGGCACTACCGCGATGCCCTGGGCCGCGAGCCGGGCCAGCGTATCGGCCGAGGGGGCCTGCACGGTGACATCGCGGATGCCCAGCTGGTCGACCGCCATGGCGGCGCCGCCGCCGGTGGTGGTGACCACGCCCACGCGGCCGGCGGTGGCCGGGCCGTCGAGGCGGATGCGTTTGGCCAGCGGAAAGGTTTCCAGCAAGGCGTCGAGCACACCCACGCGGGCGATGCCGCAGTCTTTCAGGAAAGCGTCGGCAATGTCGTCCTCCCCCGCCAGGGCGCCGGTGTGGGTGGCGGCCATTTCCGCCGCCGCATCGGAGCGGCCGAGCTTGTAGGCGATCACGGGCTTGCCGCGGCGCGCGGCTTCCAGCGCGAAGCGGCGCAGGGCGGCGCCGTGGTGCAGGCTTTCGAGGAAGAGCAGGTAGCCATCGATGCCCTCGTCGTCCAGCGTGGCGGCGCAGATTTCGCCCAGGCTCAGGTCGGCCTCGCCGCCCACCGACACCAGGCCGGCGAAGCCCACGCCGCGCGCCTTGCCGCGCGAGACCAGCGCACCGATCATGCTGCCGCTGTGGGAGGCGACGAAGACGCGGCCCTGGGGCAGCTCGGGCTCGGCAAAGGCCGCATTGGCGGTGAGCATGAGGCCGTTGCGCGGGTTGACCAGGCCGATGCTGTTGGGGCCCAGCACGCGGGTGCCGCTGCTGCGGGCCAGATCGCCCAGGCGCTTTTCGCGGGCGGTGCCCTCGGCCCCCGATTCGGAAAAACCGCCGGCCAGCACCGTGACCACCTTCACGCCCAGGCGCACGCACTCTTCCACCGTGGGCAGCAC
>JAZJYT010000094.1:0-33940 GCA_040390235.1 Pseudomonadota bacterium
AGCCATGCCCACCCGCCGCCGCACCCGCCAGCACCACCACGTCTACGTGGTGGAACTGGCCGTGGCCTGCTGGTGGGCCGAGCCGCGTTTCCGCAAGTCCAACCCCGGCTACGTGCTGGGCAACCCGCTGGTCTATGTCGGCATGACGGGGCTGGAGCCGGATGTGCGCTTCGACAAACACAAGGCCGGCATCCAGGCCAACCGCTTCGTGCGTGAATACGGCCTGCGCCTGCTGCCGGGGCTGTACGCCATGTACAACCCCATGCCGTATGCGGCCGCCTGCGAGATGGAGGTGGAGTTGGGCATCGGCCTGCGCGAGGCGGGCTACGGGGTGTGGCAGGCCTGAGGGCAGGGCACGGAGAAGACCCCGCCCCTGCACCGATCCCGTGCATGGGCCGATAATGTGCAATCGATTTCGCCGCCGGAGGCGGGCCGCCCCGCCCGCGGCCCGGCGTGGCTCCGCACCCGATTGAGAGACACCATGAAGCTTCCCCGACTGGGCCTGCTGCCGCAGGTATCCGGCGCCCACCTGGTCAGCCACCTGCACATGATGACCATCCCGGCGCTGCTGCCGCTGCTGCCGCGCCAGCTGGGTGTGGGTTTTGTCGAGGTGGGCCTGGCCCTGAGTGTGTTCAACGTGGTGTCGGCCCTGGTGCAGGCGCCGCTGGGTTTCGCGGTGGACCGCATCGGCGCGCGCCGCATGCTGGGCCTGGGGCTGCTGGTGGGCAGCCTGTGTTTCCTGTCGCTGAGTTTCATCCACAGCTATGTGTGGCTGGTGCTGGCCATGGGGCTGGCGGGGGTGGCCAACGGGGTGTACCACCCGTCCGACTACGCACTGCTGTCGGCCGGCGTGCCGGAAAAGAGCATCGGGCGGGCGTTCTCCATACACACCTTTGCCGGCTTCCTGGGCGGGGCGCTGGCGCCGGGGCTGCTGCTGGGCATCGCCAATATCTGGAGCACCGATGCCGCCTTCTTCGTCACCGGCATGGCGGGCCTGGTGGCGCTGGCACTGCTCTACCTGCCCACGCGGGCGCCGGCCGAGCCCATCGTGCCGCGCACCCTGGGCGCCGCCGACAGCGGGACGCGCAAGGGTGGTGCCGGCGGCCTGCTGACGCCGGCGGTGCTGTCGCTGACCGGCCTGTACGTGCTGCTCAACCTCAGCAACGGTGCGATGCAGAGTTTCTCGGTATCGGCGCTGACGGCCGGCCACGGCGTGTCGCTGGCGGTGGCCAGCATGGGGGTCACCGCCTTCATGTTCTCCAGTGCCTTCGGTGTGCTGGCCGGCGGCTGGCTGGCCGACCGCACCCGCCACCACGGCGCGGTGGCGGCGGGCGCCTTCACCCTCACCGCGGCGCTGGTGGCGGTGATCTGCCTGGTGGCGCTGCCGTCCTTCCTGCTGGTCGCCATCCTGGGTGTGTCGGGTTTCCTGTCGGGCCTCATCACCCCGTCGCGCGACATGCTGGTGCGCGCGGCGTCGCCGGTGGGGGCCGAGGGCCGGGTGTTCGGCATCGTGTCGACCGGCTTCAACATCGGCGGCGCGGTCGGCCCGGTGCTGTACGGCTGGCTGCTCGACAGTGGCCGGCCGGAAGGGGTATTCTGGGCAGCGGTGGTGTTCATGCTGCTCACCGTGGCCCTGTCCATGGTGCAGGAGCGGCGTGGCGCACGCGAGCGCGGGGGGCTGGCCCCGGCCGCGGCGCAGTAGATCCAGATAGCATCTGCCGGCTGGCGCCGGAGGGAGTGCCGCAGTGAAAGTCCGACGTATCGTCGCCAACATTTCCACGCCCGACATCGGGGCCGCCCGGCGTTTCTACGGCGAGGCGCTGGGCCTCGACCTGCTGATGGACCATGGCTGGCTCGCCACCTACGGCTCGGCCGAGCAGATGGGGGTGCAGCTGAGTTTCGCCTCGCAGGGCGGCAGCGATGCGGCGGTGCCCGACCTGTCGATCGAGGTCGACGACCTCGACGTCGCGCTGCGGCGCATGCGCCTGGCCGGCTTCACCGCCGAATACGGCCCGGTGGACGAACCCTGGGGCGTACGGCGCTTTTATGTACGCGACCCGTTCGGCCGGCTGGTCAACATCCTGGCGCACATCTGACACGGACAAGACCTTGCCGCTCTACGACACCCGCACCGTCACCCTGTCCATCGCCGCGCCCTGGCAGGCGGTCTACGACTTCATGCGCGAGCCGGCGAACCTGCCGCAGTGGGCCTCGGGCCTGGCCTCGGGCATCCGCGAGGAGGGTGGCCGCTGGCTGGCCGAATCACCCATGGGCACGGTGGAGGTGCGCATGGCGCCGCGCAACGGTTTCGGCGTGCTCGACCACGACGTGGTCCTGCCCTCCGGCCAGGTGGTCTACAACGCGCTGCGGGTCATGCCCAACCGCGACGGCTGCGCGGTGGCCTTCACCGTGTTCCGCACCGACGGCCTCGATGCCGCGGCCTTCGCCGCAGACGTGGCGCATGTGGAAAAGGACCTGCGGGCGCTGAAGGCGCTGGTGGAGCGCGGGTAGGAGTCCAGGGGCAGAGCGAATTCGACGCACGGGCGCGGATGCGGACGGCCATTGGTACCTGGTAGCGCTTCGGAGGGAGGCCGGCGGGGTACTCGGGGCAAGGGAATGTCATTCCAGAGCCTGCGGCTCTTCCCTTCTTGATTTCCCAAGCCCCGAGTACCCCACCGACCTCGGGTGGTGGGATCGAGCTTCATGCCCTCCGCGTCGTGGACGTTCTCGGGCGCTCGTCATGGTTGATGCGGGGTTGGCCCGCTGCGGCGTTTGTGTGCGCGGCGCTGAATTCGCCATGGATGCCCACCACGCGGAGGGCATAAAGTCTGCTCGACCACCCGAGGTCGGCGGGGCACTCGGGGCACAGGAAATCAAGAAGGGAGTCGCCGCAGGCGACGGAATGACATTCCAGTGCCCCGAGTGCCCCGCCGGCCTTCCCCGAAGCGCTACCGAAGCGCCGCCAACGGCAGCCTGCGCCTTGATTCGCCCTGGCCGCTCAGGGCACCGGGTGCGTGTCGTCCGCGGCCTGCGGCGGTGTCTTGATGGCGATGGCCTTGAAGCGGCCGGTGGTGGCCGTGGCGCCGGCGTGCGTCACGCCGCGCGGGACGATGACCAGGTCGCCGGGGCCGATCGGCACCAACTTGTCGCCCAGCCACATGGTGCCGCTGCCGGCCACGATGTACTGGATCTCGTCGGAGTTCGCGTGGAAGTGCTTGGTGGTGTTGCCGGTCTGCACCCCCACCGTCACGCCGGCGCGGCTGACGTAGGTGCGTGCGCGGGTGTCCTGCCCCGGCCGGGCCGGGCCGACGTCGTCGTCGCTGAGCTGCGGCAGGTGCACCACCATGGGCATCAGCGGCACCTCGGACTGCGCGCTGGCCGTGGGCAGCCAGTGGGCGCTGAGGATGCCGGCCGAGAAGGCGGTAGCCAGGGCGGCCAGAAGGGGAAGGCGTCGCATGTGTGTCTCCTGCTGTTGTGGTCGATGAACGCGGTCTGGTGCCGCGCGGCCATTATGGGATGCGGAGGGGCCCTCCGGGAAGTTCCTACACTCGGTACATGCCCCATTCTTCCGCACCGACAACCGGCGCTGCGCCGGCCGACCCGGCCCTGGTCCACGCCATCGAGCAGCGCTGCTTCAACGCCTGGCCGGCGCGGCAGGCCATCGCCCACGGTGGCTGGCTGTTCCGCCTGTCGGGTGGTTTCACCAAACGTGCCAACTCCATTAATGCCGCCGTGCCGGGCGCTGCCTTCGAGGGTGTGCGCGAGGCCGCGGAGGCGGTGTATGCGCAGCACGGACTGCCGGCCATCTTCCGCATGTCACCGCTGGCACCGGCGGCGGCCGACACCGAACTCACGGCGGCGGGCTATACGGTCTTCGACCCCAGCCTGGTGCTGTGGAAGCCGGAGCTGCCTGCGGAGGAGGTCGCCGCGCAAGTTCCGGCGCAGGGCATCACGGTGGACATCGCTGCGGCCCCCACGGATGCCTGGCTCGAAGGTTTTGCCACGGCCAATGGCGTGGCGGCGCGCCACCACGCGCTGCACCACGCCATGGTGGCGGCCATCGCACCGCCGGCGGCCTTTGCCACGGTGCGTGAGTGGGGACTGGCCATCGGTTTCGGGCTGGCCGTGGCCGAAGGCGGCGCGGTGGGTTTCTACGACATCGTGATCGCCCCCGACCAGCGCGGCCGGGGCCATGGCCGCACCCTGATGGAGGCCCTGCTGCGGTGGGGCCGCAGCGTGGGTGCGCACCAGGCCTACCTGCAGGTGCGCGCGGAGAACCCCGCTGCGCTGCGGCTCTATGGGGCCCTGGGTTTTGGCGAGCTGTACCGCTACCACTACCGCGTGCCTCCGGCGCATGGCTGAGACTGCCGTGCGCCGCCGCATCGGCATCGCTGGCGCCGGCCCTGCCGGCCTGGCCGCCGCATTGGCCCTGGCGCGCGACGGCCATGCGGTGCACCTGTACGAGCGCCACCCCGGCCTGGCGCCGGTCGGCGCCGGGCTGCTGATCCAGCCGCAGGGGCTGGAGGCGCTGGCCGCCCTGGGCCTGGGCGCGGAATTCGACGCGGTGAGTGTGCCCGTCACCCGGCTGCTGGGCCACACGCACCGCGGCTGGTCGCTGGTGGACCTGGACCTGGCAAAACGCCCGGCGCGCGGCGTCAGCCGGGCGCAACTGGCCGGCGTGCTGTACCGGGCTGCCGCCGCGGCGGGCGCGGTGTTCCATTTCGGGCGGGAGGTGGTGGATCTAGAGGAGGCTGCGGCGGGCCACGATGTGTTCGTGATCGCCAACGGTGCCGCCTCCACCCTGCGCGAGCCGGCGGGCATGGCCGCGCCGGCCGTGCCTTATGCCTGGGCCGCGCTGTGGGGCCAGTTCACCGTGCCCGGCTGGCCGCATGCGGAGGTGCTGCTGCAGCGCTACCGCGGCACAAGGCAGATGGTCGGGCTGCTGCCCACCGAGATGACACCCCAGGGCCTGCGCCTGTCGCTGTTCTGGAGCCTGCGCCGCGATGCCTACGAGGACTGGCGCGCCGGCGACCTGGAGGCCTGGAAGCAGTCGGTGCTGGACCTGTGGCCCGAGGCCGAGGGGGCGGTCGGCCAGATCCGGCGGCACGACGACCTGGCCCTGGCCGTCTACCGCCACAGCTGGCCGCGCCGCATGGCCAACCCGCCCTTCGCGGTAATGGGTGATGCGGCCCACGCCATGAGCCCGCAACTGGGCCTGGGCACCACACTGGCGCTGCAGGACGCGCTGGGGCTGGCCCATGCGCTGCGCACGCATGCCGCCGTGCCCGAGGCCCTGCGTGCCTACGACAAGGACCGCCTGCTGCCCGCCCGCGCCTACCAGACGCTGAGCCGGTTGCTCACCCCCTGCTTCCAGGGCACGCACGGCGGCCTGGTGCGCGACCTGGCCTTTGCCTGGGGCCGCAAGGTGCCGGGTGTGCAGTGGGCCATGCAGCGCAGCCTGGCCGAGCCTCCGCCCGGAAGGAACTGACTCTTGCCGGCGGTGCCGGGCTGGTGCGCGGCCAGGGCCGGGAGGCGCTCAGGCAGGGCAGATCGTGCATTGCGTACGGAACGCATAAACAAGCTTGCTTTTATTCTTTGTATTGCCTGAGCGGGGCTCCGATGATCCTGGCTTGCATACGCCGGGCTCTACCCACGGGCCAAGCCCGTCCTGGCGATCCCCCGGCACCGCTTCGTGCGGTCGCCTTCTCAGGTTCTTCCCCATGACTTCTTTTTCTTCTTCCTGCCGCGCGCAAAGGCGTGGCTTTCTCGTGCGAACGGGCGCGCTGCTGGCCGCAGGGCCTTTCGCAGCGTCCTTCGTACAGGCGGCCGACTACCCGGACAAGCCGGTGCGGATACTGGTGCCGACCGCCAGCGGCGGTAGCCTCGATACGCTGGGTCGGCTCCTCGCCAACCGACTCGAGGCGCGGCTGCACCAGACCTTCATCGTCGAAAACCATCCGGGTGCCAACGGCAACGTGGCTTTCGAAGCCGTGGCGCGGGCGCCCGCCGATGGCTCCGTGCTGCTGCTGGCCTCGGATGCCATCACCATCAATCCCCACCTCTACCAGCAGGTGCGTTACGACCCGGTGCGCAGCTATGCACCGGTGTCGCTGGTGAGCACCGCGGCCCAGGTGCTGGTGGTACCGCCAGCCCTGGGCGTCAGCACGCTGCGTGACTTCACCGCGCTGGCCAAACGCCGGGCGGCCGAAGGCAAACCCCTCAACATCGCGTCACCCGGTTCCGGAAGCGCGGGCCACCTCGCGGCGGTGCTCTACCAGGCGCAGGCGGGTGTGTCATGGACCCACGTTCCCTACAAAGGCGGCGGGCCGGCCGTGGCCGACCTGCTGGGTGGCCACGTCGATGGGCTGTTTGTCACCCTGGCATCGGCGGTGCCGCAAATCAAGGCCGGCAAGCTGGTCGCCCTGGCCGTCACCACACCCGAGCGAGCGGTTACATTGCCCTCGGTGCCAGCCGTCGCCCAAGCGGGTGTCCCGGGCTTCGATGTCACCAATTGGCAGGGCGTTTTCGCACCTGCCGGCACGCCTGCTCCGGTGGTCGAGCGGCTGGGTAGCGCCATCGAGGCGATTGCCGCGACGCCGGATGTCAAGGCGCGGCTGGTCGAGCTGGGTTTCGAGCCGGTATCCGGGGGGCCGGCAGCGCTGGGAAAACTGGTGCAGGAGAATACGGCCAAGTGGGGCCGCATCATCTCCCAGGCCGGTATCCGCCTGGATTGAAAGTGACAGGTGCGCCCAGGGGGCGCACCCCTGCAAGGAAATTGAGCACATGGATCTTCAACTGACGGGCGACCGGATACTGGTGGTCGGGGCCAGCGGCGGCATCGGGTTTGCGACGGCGCGGGCACTGGCGCTCGAAGGCGCCGAAGTCACGCTGGTCGCCCGCAACCCGGAGATCGTGGCGCAGGCCGCCGACCGCCTGGCACAGGAATCCGGCCGTGTGGTGCATGCGCATGCGGCCGACGTGACCGATCCGGCGTCCATCGAAACACTGCGTTCTGCCTGGGAGCAAGCCGGCCACCCCCTCGATGCCTTGGTGGTCGTGACCGGCGGCAGCCACCGGTCGCGCTTCGAAGACCTCGACGACGCGGCCTGGCTGGCGAACTACGAGTACAACATTCTGGGTGGCGTACGGCTGGTACGGGCGTTCCTGCCGGCGCTGGAGCGCGCATCCGGCAGCCGTGTGCTGCTGTTCGGCGCAGCGGCCGCGAAGATGCCGTATCCGAACCAGGTGGTATCGAACGTGCACAAGGCAGGTTTGCTGGCACTGACGAAGACGCTGGCCGCGGAACTCGCGCCGCGTGGCATCCGGGTCAACTCGGTCTGTCCCGGCCGCACGCTGACGCGCCTGTGGCTCGATCGGGCGCGCGAGATGGCGGCCGCTGAAGGTATTTCCGAAGAAGCCGTGATCGCGCGTTTTTCCGAGGAGATTCTGGCGGGCAGGTTTGCCCGCACGGAAGAGATTGCAGACGTGGCGGCTTTTCTTCTGTCGCCACGCGCATCCTATGTGGTCGGGCAGTCCGTCAACGTGGATGGCGGCATCGCCCGGGGCCTGCTCTGAGCCCCTAGAGAATTTCGGACGGCCGCCGCGCCGCCACCGCCAGCACGCGTTTGTGCACCGGCTTCAGGCGCGCATCCAGGTCGTAGACGATGGGGCTGGCGTTGCCGACCTCGACACCGACGATGTCCTGGTCCGACACGTCCTCCAGGAGCTTGATCAGCGCCCGCAGGCTGTTGCCGTGGCCCACCACCACGGCCGTCGTGTGGCCGTGCAGGACCGGCGCCATGGACTGCTGCCACACCTGGCGTACCCGTACCACCGTGTCGTGCAGCGATTCGCCGGTGGGCAAAGCGCCGGGCGGCACACCGGCATAACGCCGGTCGATGGTCACGTTTTCCGTGGCGGCGGCGCCGGCCGCGGCGTCGAGCAGCGGCGGCCGGGCGTCGTAGCCGCGTCGCCAGTGCCGCACGGCGGCCTTGCCGTGTGTCTGTTCCGCCTCGGGTTTGCTCTGCCCGGTCAGGGCGCCGTAGTGGCGCTCGTTCAGGCGCCAGTCCAGTACCTGGGGCACCCAGGGGCAGTGCGCGGCGTCCAGCAGCGTCCACAGCGAACGGATGCAGCGGAGCAGTACCGAAGAAAACGCGACGTCGATGGTGATGCCGTTGTCGTGCAGCACCGCCGCCGCGTCCCGCATCTGGGCGACGCCCTCGTCGGTCAGGTCCACGTCGGCCCAGCCGGTGAAGCGCTGGTCCCGGTTCCACAGCGATTCGCCGTGGCGGATGAGCACCAGCCGCGAGGTGGAGGATGGCGGAAGAGAGTGGGAAAAAGCAGGAACGTCGGCCACGGTACCCCGGATAACGCACGGGGCAGGACCCCTGGCGGGCCAGTGTAGCCGCCGGCGGCGCCTGGCCGGCCCGGGCCAGGGCCGGCCAGGCCTCAGCTCGGGTCCTGGAGGTCGAAGTTCTCGCGGCGTTCGCGGGCTTGCAGCATGTCGGCTTTCATCTCGGCGCGGGTCCGGACCGGCGTGGCCTGCAGGCTGGCGGTCTGGCTGTAGCCGTAGCTTTCGCCCACCTCGTGCAATGTGCCGGCGGCGCGGGCGCGCAGCACTTCGGCCTGGACCGTGGCACGGTCCAGCGGGGCGGCCGGAGCGGCGGCGCGGGCTGCGGGCGCGGCCGCTTGCTGCTGGGCGAAGGCGGGGGACGACACGCCCAGCACCACCAGCGCGATGGCGGCGGAGACGGTGGCGATGTGGGCGGCGAGGTAGAGGGCGTTGCGGGTGGTCATGGCGGGACTCTGCGGATCTGGTTCAGGGAGACGATGCAGTGACTGTAGGTTTTACCGGTCCGCGGATAAACCACCGCAGCGCGAAAACGTTGTTGCGAATCGGGCAACAAACGCGACCGTGGGAGCGGCGGCGGGACCGCGGCGGAGGGCCGGCCCCCCGCCGCGTGGGGCGATGCCTGGCCCCGCCAAACGGTGCTGGCGCTGCCGGCCGGAGGCGGCGAAGAATGGCGTTCTTATCGCACCTGAAGGACCGACCCCATGGCCACCGTCGACCCCGCCGCCAAGTTCGACCCGGCCCGCGCCGCCGAATACGAAACGCAAAGCCGCGTCGCCCTGGCCGGCTACGACGCCTGCCACGAACTGGCCGCCTGTGTGCTGGCCGCTGCCCTGGGCCGTGGCCGGCAGGCGCGTGTGCTGGTGGCGGGTGCCGGCGGCACCGCCAGCGAAATCCTGGCCGGTGCGCGGCTGGAACCGGGCTGGTCCTTCACCGCGGTCGATCCTTCCGCGCCGATGCTGGAGCTGGCCCTGGCGCGTATCCGCGCCGCCGGGCTGGAAGGCCGCACGCACCACCTGCTCGGGTCGGTGGACGATCTGCCGCCGGAAGCGCGCTTCGACGCGGCCACCCTCATCGGTGTGCTGCACCACCTGCCGGGCGATGCCGCCAAGCTGGCGCTGCTGCGTGCCATCGCCGCCCGGCTGCCGGCCGGTGCGCCTTTTGTCCTGGCCGGCAACCACCAGCCCTATGCCTCGCAGCCGCTGCTGCTGGCCGCCTGGGGCGAGCGCTGGCGCCAGCAGGGCGCGAGTTCGGATGAAGTGGCCGCCAAGCTGGGCAAGATACTGCAGGGCGCCGACCCGCCGGCATCGGAAGAGGCCGTGGCCGACCTGCTGGCGCGGGCCGGGTTCGGGCGACCGCTGCGCTTTTTCTCCAGCCTGTTCTGGGGTGCCTGGATCGTGCACCGCAGCGCGGATTGACGGACTGGATCAGGCCAGGGGCGCGGAGGACGCCGGGAGCGTGGCGCCGCCCGTCCCGCCCGGCAGGCCGGTGCCGCAGCGCCGGCAAAAGTCCGCGTCGGCCGGGTGGCCGGTGGTGCCGCAGTGGCTGCAGCGCCGTGCGTCGAAGGGCACACGCGCGCCATGCCGCGCCGTCATTTCGGCGGTGACGATGCCGGTCGGCACCGCCAGCGTGCCCCAGCCCAGCAGCATCATCACCGAGGACACGAAGCGGCCCAGCGCGGTGTGCGGTGCGATGTCACCGAAGCCCACCGTGGTCATGGTGGTGATGGCCCAGTACACCGCGGTGGGGATACTGGTGAAGCCGTGCTCCTGCCCCTCGATGAGGTACATCAGCGTGCCGGCCACCAGCACGATCATCAGCACCCCGGCCAGGAACACCGTGATCTTGCGCCGGCTGGCGTTGAGGGCGTGGCCCAGCGTCTGGAACTCGCTGGCATAGGCGGCCAGCTTGAAGATCCGGAAGACGCGCAGCAGCCGCAGCACCCGCACGTCGATCAGCACATGCAGCGCCGGGAACACCAGCGCCATGTAGGTCGGCAGCAGGGCCAGCAGGTCGACCGCACCGAAGAAACTGCGGGCATACCGCAGCGGCCGCCGCAGGCAGGCCAGCCGCGCCGCGTATTCCAGGGTGAAGGCGGCGGTGAAGATCCACTCCATCACCCCGAACACCGTGTGCCAGCGGGCATGCACCGACGGCATGCTGTCGACCACCACCACCCCGACACTGAGCAGGATCAGCGCGATCAGCACCTGGTCGAACAGCCGGCCTGCGGGTGTCTCGGACTCGAAGATCACCCGGTAGACGGCCAGGCGCCAGCCGCCTTCGGGTTTGCCGAAGGGCACGCTGCCCGCTGCGGCGGAGGCTGGTGGAGCCAGTGGAAGAGGCTGCGCGGGCGTAAGGAGGGCCATGGCCGATTGTGGGCCGTGCCTTGCCCATGCTGGCGACGGCCGGGGTCAGGTCCGCGCGTCGTCCTTTTTCGTATCTTCTTCTGGCGGCTCGCCGGGCGCTTCGCCCAGCGGCCGGTGGGACGGCGGCCCGCGCAGCGGCAGCTCCGGCACGAACAGCGTGGCCAGCAGCGCCAGCAGGCACACCAGGGTGCCGGCCGAGATGACACCCTTCACCGCGGTGGTGACGGTGGCCCGCACGGCAGGGTCCACCGGCGGCCGGGCGCCGCTGCCGTCGGTGGACTGGCTTTCCAGCGCCATGCGTTCCAGCGCGGCCAGCGACAGGGTCTGCTGCACCGGCGCGCCGGGCGCTGGCGGCGCCTGGGGCGCGGTAGTGGCCAGGTGGTGCGTCAGCACCGCGCCGAAGATGGCCACGCCGATGGTCGAACCCACCTGGCGGAAGAACTGGCTGGCGCTGGTGACCACACCGATCTGCCGGCGCTCCACCGCGTTCTGCATGGCCAGGTTGAAGACACTCTGTGCCGGCCCCAGGCCTACGCCCAGCAGGGCGCAACGCCAGGCCAGGCCCCACACGCCGGCATCGGCCGGCAGGCGCGACAGCAGGAAGGCGCCGAGTGTGGTCAGCAGTGCGCCGCCCACCATCACGAACTTGTAGCGGCCCACGCGGTTCACCAGCAGCCCGCTGGCCGTGGCCGCACCGATCAGGCCCAGCGTCAGCGGCAGCATCACCAGCCCGCTGGTGGTGGCGGCCATGCCCTGGCCCAGCTGGATCAGCAGCGGCATGAAGGCTACCAGCCCCATGAAGGCCATGAAGATCAGCAGCACACACAGGCTGCCCGTGGCGAAGGTGCGGTTGCGGAACAGCGTCAGGTCCACGATGGGGTTGTCCACCCGGCCTTCCACGAAAACGAAGGCGGCCAGGCCCACCGCCGCCAGCACGAACAGGCCGACCACCGGGGCCGAGCCCCAGCCGGCGGTGCCGCCCCAGCTCAGCGCCAGCAGCAGCGGCACGAAGGCCACCAGCAGCAGGGCTGCGCCGGCGAAATCGATGCGCCCGCCGGTGCGGTGGGTCAGCGGCGGCGCCTTCACCAGCACCATGAACAGCGCCAGCCCGGCCAGCGGCAGGTTGATGTAGAACACCCAGCGCCAGCCCGCCACCGCCAGGCCCAGCACATGGGTGGTGCCCAGGTCGGTGAAGAAGCCGCCGATCAGCGGGCCGATGACACTTGCCAGCCCGAACACCGAGCCGAACACGCCGCCCAGCTTGGCCCGCTCGCGCGCCGGGTACAGGTCGGCGATGACGGCGAAGGCGCTGGTGATCAGCGCCGCGCCGCCCAGCCCCTGCAGGGCACGGAACAGGATCAGCTGCGGCATGCCGCCGCCCAGCAGCGGCAGCGGGCCGAATTCGCCCGCCAGGCCGCACAGGCCCGAGCCGGCCATGAAGATCACGATGCCCGACACCAGCACCGGCTTGCGGCCATAGATGTCCGACAGCTTGCCGTAGATCGGCACCATCACGGTGGAGGCCAGCAGGTAGGCGGTGGTGACCCAGGCGTACAGGTCCAGGCCCGAGAGTTGGCTGACGATGCGCGGCATGGCGGTGGCCACGATGGTCTGGTCCAGCGCCGACAGCAGGAACACGATCATCAGCGCGGCCAGCGTGATGCGTTTTTCGGCCGGGGTGAAGGCCTGGGGCTGCGGCAGGCCGGCGGGCGAGGGGGTGGGGGCGGATGGGTGCACAGCCGCCACGATACCGGAGCCGGATGTCGGGCCTGTTCGGGGACGCAAGCGGCGGATTTGCCTTTTGGGCCGCAGGGCGTGGACAATAGCGGCCCGGCAGTACGGTTTTATTCGGAGCTTCCCATGTCCATGATCTCGGGTGTCCAGTCTTCTGCGGCCTACCTCCAGGCGGTCGCCACGGTGACGGCGCTGGCCCCGGCCAAGCCGGCCGATGGCATGCCCGATGCCGCCCAGGACGGCGACAGCGACGACAAGACCTCGGCCGTCTCGGGCACCGCGCCCGGCCTGACCTCCACCCGGCCTACCGACACGGTCGGCAACAACGTCGACACCTTCGCCTGACGCCCCGGCTTGCAGGGGGCGGGCCCGCCGTGGCGTCGAAGCAGTCCACCGTCGACTACATCCTGGAGCAGGCCGAACGCGCCGGCCCGGTGTCGTCGCGCCGCATGTTCGGTGAGTTCTGCATCTACTGCGACGGCAAGCCGGTGGCTTTTGTCTGCGACGACCAGCTTTTCGTCAAACCCACCGAGGCCGGCACGGCCTACGTCGCCCGGGCGGGCCAGGTGGTCGAAGGTTTTCCTTATCCGGGTGCCAAACCCTATCTGCTGATCGGCGGCGACCGCTGGGACGACCACCAGTGGATGGCCGGGCTGGTGCGCGCCACGGCCGAGGCGCTGCCGGCACCCGCGCCGAAGAAACCGCGCGCTCAGGCCGCGGGCGGCCGGGCCACAAAAGCCCGCTTGCCATCCCCGTCGAAACCCGCCGCGCGGTAAAAACCCAGCGTGGCCGGGTCCTGGCGGCTGGTCATCAGCATCACCTTGTAGCAGCCGGCATCCCAGGCGGCATGCTGCGCATGGACCAGCAGGGCCTTGCCGTAGCCGTGCCCGCGCCAGGCCACATCCGTCACCACGTTCTCGATCAGGCCGTAGGGCCGGCAGCCGCGCGTGAGGTTGGGGATGACGGCCAGGGTGCAGGTGCTCACCAGCCGGTCGGCGATGAAGCCGCCGAAATACCGGTAGCGTCCGCTGGCCAACAGCTCGGTCCACAGGGCCTCCACCTCGGCGGCGGGCGGCAGGGGGTCGTCGGTCGGGTGCAGTTGGGCGTACAGGCGCAGCAGGGAGGCGAGTTCGGACGCCTGGAGGTCGCGCAGGGACAGGGAGGGGGCGGTCTGGACCATGGGCCGCATTCTTCGCTATTTCAGCGCGTTTTCCAGGTCCACCAGCCGTGCGGCTATAGCCCCGGCCTGGTCGGCGAGTTCTTCCACATGCCAGGTACCGCCGGACAGCTCGCCACAGCGCACTTCGACCAGCTGGGCAATGCCTTCGGGCAGGGTCCAGATCTCGGCGCAGAGGGCGTCGGCGATGCTGGTGTACAGGGTTGTCTCGGTCAGGTCCACGCCGGCCGCGTGGTAGCGCGCCCGGTAGGAGCCGGCGCCGTCGTGGTCGATCTGCAGGGTGACAAGCATGGCCGCTGGGCCGGCTCAGCCCGAGGCCTTGCGGGTGCCGGGGGTGACGATCATGGGTGGACTCACTGGCGGGTGTGTGCGTGCGGGCACGTGGGCCGAATGGTGCTGCCGCGTTTGCCATTGTGGCGCGCGCGGCCTAAACCGTGCAAACAGTGCCAGGGGTTCTGTGTGACTTTTTGCGCATGTAACCGGATATTCGCGCCACCGGTGCCTCCCTATACTGGCCTGCATGCCTCTTCCCACACCGCCCCGGCCGCGCCAGAAGACCTCCTGGCTGCGGCGCCTGGGCCCCGGGCTCATCACCGGCGCCGCGGACGACGATCCCAGCGGCATCGCCACCTACTCGCAGGCGGGCGCGCAGTTCGGCCTGGGCACCCTCTGGTCGCTGCTGTTCACCTACCCGCTGATGGTCGGCATCCAGGTGGTCAGCGCACGCATCGGCCGCGTCAGCGGCCATGGCCTGGCCACCAACATGCGGCAACACTACCCGCGCTGGCTGCTCTACGCCGTGGTGCTGTTGCTGCTGGTGGCCAACGTGGCCAACATCGCGGCCGACCTGTCGGCCATGGGCGATGCGGCGAAGCTGGTGCTGGGCGGGCCGGCCAAGGCCTACACCGTGGGTTTCGGCCTGCTGGCGCTGGCGCTGCAGGTGTTTGTGCCCTACACCCGCTACGTGCGTATCCTCAAGTGGCTCACGCTGGTGCTGTTCGCCTACGTGGCGGTGCTGTTCGCCTTCGATATCCCGTGGGGCGAGGTATTGCACGCCACCTTCTGGCCGCCCATCAGCTTCAAGGCCGACTACATCACCACCGTGGTCGCCATCCTCGGCACCACCATCAGCCCCTACCTGTTCTTCTGGCAGGCCTCGCAGGAGGTGGAAGAGATGCACGGCCGCGTGCCGCCCGCGCCGCCGCTGAAGGACGATCCAGGCCATGCCAAGGGCAGTTTCTTCCGCATCAAGCTCGACACCTGCTTCGGCATGGGGGTGTCCAACGCCATCGCCTTCTTCATCATGCTCACCGCCGCGCTGGCACTGCATGCCAAGGGCATCACCGACATCCAGTCGTCGGCGCAGGCGGCCTCGGCGCTGAAGCCGGTGGCGGGCAACTTCGCCTTTTTGCTGTTCAGCCTGGGCATCATCGGCACCGGTTTGCTGGCGATTCCGGTGCTGGCCGGCTCGGCCGCCTACGCCATGGCGGGCACCTTCGGCTGGCAGAACAGCCTGGAGCTGAAACCCGGCAAGGCCAAGGCCTTCTATTCCATCATCGCCGTGGCGATGGTGCTGGGCATCGCCCTGGGCTTCACCCCGCTGGACCCGATCAAGGCGCTGTTCTGGAGCGCGGTGCTCAACGGCGTGATCGCCGTGCCCATCATGGCGGTGATGATGCTGATGGTGGCCAACCGCCGCATCATGGGCGACTTCGTGGCCTCGCGCCGGCTGGCCGTGCTGGGCTGGGTGGCCACCGGCATGATGGCGCTGGCGGTGGTGGCGATGCTGGTGTTCTGAATCAGGCCGGTTCCCAGCCGCCGCCCAGCGCCATGAACAGGGTCACCTGGTCGTCCGCCAGCTGGGCGTCGGAGGCGGCCAGCGCGGCCTCGCTGGCCGCCAGGGCGCGTTCGGCGTCCAGCGCGTCGAGCGAGCCGGTCTTGCCATTGCGGTAGAGCTGGCGTGCCTGCTGCGCCACGGCGGCGCTCTGGTCGCGGGCGGCCTGCAATGCGGCGCGGCGGTCCAGCTCGTGGGCGTAGACGGCAAGCGCCGTCTCGGTCTCGCGCAGGGCGCCCAGCACCACACCGTCGAAGTGCGCCAGCGCGCCGCGGGTGCCGGCCTCGCTCTGCGCGATGCGGGCGCGTACCGCGCCGGTGTTGGGCACCGTCCAGGAGATCAGCGGGCCCAGGCTCCAGCTGAAGGCGTCGCTGTTGCCGAAGCCCGAGGCCAGGCCGAGGGAGCCGGCCGACAGGCCCAGGGTGACCTTGGGGTAGAGCTCGGCGGTGGCCACGCCGATGCGGGCGGTGGCGGCGGCCACACCGCGTTCGGCCTGGCGCACGTCGGGCCGGCGCCGCAGCAGCGCCGCGCCGTCGCCCACCGGCAGCGCGCCGGCCACCCGCGGCGCGGCGGCGCAGTCGGCTACCTCGCGCGGGAAGGACTGCGGCGGCGCGCCGGTGAGGGTGGCCAGGCGGTACAGCGCGCTCTGGCGCTGCGCCTGCAGCGGCGGGATGGCGGCCTGCAGCTGCTGCAACTGGCCGCGGGCGCGCGCTACGTCGATGGTGCCGGCGCGGCCGGCGCGCTGCAGCCGGTCGGACAGGTCCACCGCCTCGCCCTGCAGGCGAACCGAGTCCTCGGCGCTGTGCAGGCGCATGCCGCTGGAACACACGTCGGCATAGGCGCGTGCGGTGCCGGCGGCCACGTTGACCCGCACCAGGTCGAGCGCGGCCTCGGCCGCCTCGGTGTCGGCGTGCGCGGCCTCGATGGCGCGGCGGATCTGGCCGAACAGGTCGACCTGGTAGGACAGCGATGCGGTGGCACCGTAGTTGAGGGTGCTGTCCGGCGCTACGCCAGGGTGGCCCACCGACAGGCCCGACACGTGGCCGTACGACGGCCCGCCGGCCAGCGCCAGCACCGGCCGCTGCGCGGCGGCCACCTGCTCGTCCAGCGCACGTTCGCGCTCCAGATTGGCGATGGCCTGCCGCAGGTCGGTGTTGTGGGCCAGGGCGCGTTCCACCAGGGTGTCGAGCCGGGGGTCGTGGTACAGGCGCCACCAGTGCGCCGGCAGGGGCACGGCGGCGAAAGGCGCGTGGCCGGCGGCGGCTGCTGCATCGGCGGTGCCGGCCGCGTGGAAGGGCGCGTTGGCGGCAGGCAACGCGGCCACGGCATCGGGCGCGGGGTGGTAGTCGGGGCCGACCGGTGCGCTGCCGCAGGCGGCCAGCAGGGCCAGCATCGCCGTGGCGGCCAGCGCCGGCAGCAGCCGGGGCGGCAGGCGCGGGGCCGGGTGTGTGGAGGGGTACAAAAGCCTTGCCATGGTGTGCCTCAGCCTTTCTGTGCGGTGTGCGGTGCGGTGGTGGGGGCTGCTGCGGCAACTGGCGCGGAGCCCTGCTGCACCTGCACCGTCACGGTCTGCCCGGCCACCAGCCGGGCGCCAGCGGGCAGCGGGTCGAGCCGCACGCGCACCGGGATGCGCTGCGCCAGCCGCACCCAGTTGAAAGAGGGGTTCACGTTGGGCAGCAGGTTGGCGCCGGTGCTGCGGTCGCGGTCGGCGATGCCGGCGGCGAAGCTGTCGACCGTGCCGCGCAGCGCCGTGCCGCCCATGGGGGTGACCAGCACCCGGTCGCCCAGGTGGATGCGCGGCAGCTTGGTTTCTTCGAAATAGCCTTCCACGTAGAAGGACTGCGCATCGACCAGCGCCAGCGCCGGGTGGCCGGCGGTGGCGTAGCTGCCCTGGCGCAGGTCGAGGTTGG
The DNA here is from genome assembly GCA_040390235.1 of Pseudomonadota bacterium. GTDB lineage: Bacteria > Pseudomonadota > Gammaproteobacteria > Burkholderiales > Burkholderiaceae_C > Xylophilus. The sequence continues at coordinate 17,375 of JAZJYT010000094.1, forward strand.
TGACCTGGCCGCCGGTGGGCGCACGCACCTCGGCGCGCTCCAGGTTCAGCCGGGCGCCGTCCAGCGCCACCTGGGCCTGGGCCACGGCGGACTGTGCCTGTTCGGCGCGGCTGCGGGCCTGTTCCTGCACCTCCTGCGACACCAGGGTGCCCAGGCCGGTGTTGCGGGCGGTTTCGCGCTGGGCCTGGGCCAGGGCGGTGCGCTGTGCCGCCAGCACGGCCTGCGCCTGCCGCAGGGCCAGGGCGTAGCGGGCGCGGTCCACCTCGAACAGCAGGGCGCCGGCGCCGACCGACTGGTTGTCCTGCACCGCCACGGCGGTGACCAGGCCGGACACGTCGGGTGCGATCTGCACCACGTTGGCGCGCACACGGCCGTCGCGGGTCCAGGGCGCGCGTTCGTAGTGGTCCCACAGCTGCACGCCGGCCCATGCGGCGGCGGCCACCACCAGCCCGGTGGTGGCCAGCCGCGCCAGGGGCGCGAGGCGGGCCGGCCAGGGGTTGGGGCGCAGGGCGGGGCGCACGGCTTCGGCGGGCGGGGAGACCGCAGGGGCGGTGGAAGCGCAAGCGGGGGAGGATGAGGATGGGGCAGGGGTGGTCATGGCAGTCAATGCAGCAACGAGGTAACACGCACCAGCCCGTACAGCAGCAGCACGTACAGGCCGAGGTCGAACAGCGCCGGGTGCCACACCCAGCGGTACAGGCCGGCGGCGGCCAGCAGCGGCCGCAGGTACCACAGCGCCAGCAGGGCGCCGCCGGCCAGCAGCATCAGCCAAGGCAGGTACAGGCCGTAGAAACTGGCTTCGCCGATCATGGTGTGGGAGCTCCGTCGGAAGAGGGGGCCAGCGCGGGAGCGCCGGGGAACAGGTTGCGGCGCAAGCCGACCAGCGCGGTCACCGCGGCGCGCAGTTCGGCACCCGGGGTGGCGGCGGCGCCTGTGGCCTGGCTCCGTTGCAGCGCGGCGGCCAGCAGGCGGTCGATCTGCCCCAGCAGTTCGGAGCCAGCCGGGGCGCTGCCCGTGGCCGCGTGCGCGGCGCGCTGGCGGAACACGCCGGCCATGCCGGCCAGCAGCGCCGCCGCGCCGGCGCCGGGCCACAGCGGGCGCAGCCGCTGCAGCGCCGCGATGTCGGTGCCCATCCGCAGGTCGCGCAGCGCGTCGCGGGCCACGGCGGCTTCGTCGGTGATGCCGGCCTGGGCGATGCGCGGCGCCAGCAGGGCGATGCGGTCGAGCATGCGGGCCGCATAGGCATCGCCCGGGGCGTCGCCGCCGGGGCCGGCGGCCAGGGCCGCCAGGTCGCGCCGGGTGGCGCGCTGGATGCGCCGCATGCTCCAGTCGGCGCCGACCGAACGCACCAGCCGCGTCACCTGCGCCGCCGCGGCGATGCCGAGCAGCTGCGCCAGGGTGGAGTTGATGAAGCTGGTCAGGTTGGCGGTGGCGGTGTCGTGCAGCGCCAGCGTGCCGGCCACCCCCATGATCATGGCCAGGGCGGTGGGGGTGGTGGTGGGCCGGCCCGCGTAGCAGCCCAGCACCAGGAACACCGGTGCGCAGACCAGCGCCAGCATGCCGAAGTCGTGCACCGCCGGCATGGCCACCAGCACGTAGAAGGCCGAGAGGGGCACCGACCACAGCGTGGCGGTGAGGAACCCGTGGATGGCGGGCACCGGGTCGTCCAGCGTGGCGAAGAAGCTGCAGAAAACGGCCGCCATCATGGTGGCGACCGAGCCGCCGGGCCAGGCGGTGCCGATCCAGAAGGCGCAGCACAGGCAGATGGCGAGCACCGCCGCCAGCGCCGACAGCAGGGCCATGCCCACGTCGCGGTGCAGCGCACGCCGGCCCAGCGAGGCGGCGCGGCGCAGCGGCGCGCGGCCGGCCAGCCCGGCGTCGATGTCGCCGCGCAGCTGGGCGCAGGCGTCCCAGCCGGCCACCAGTTCTTCCAGCCGGCCGGCCAGGCCGATGCGCAGTGCGCGGTTCCAGGGGGCCAAGGGCACTTCCATGCCGACTTCCATGCCGAGTGCGGGCAGGGCCTGCCGCAGCGCGGCACGGGCGGGGTCCTGTGCCGGGTCCTGCGGCCCGTCGTGCAGGCAGCGTGCGGTGGCGGCCAGTACGGCCAGCACGTCGGGCGCCAGCAGGCCTTCGGTTTCTTCCAGTGCCTGCAGCCGGTCTTCCACCGCCGACAGGGTGGGGGTGAGGGCCGCCAGGCGGTCCTGCATGGCGCCCAGGGCGCCGGCGGTCCAGCGCAGGTTGCCGGTGTCGAAGGGCACGTGGGTGGACAGCAGCCGCAGCTGGGTGATGTCGCCGGCCAGCCGCTGGCGGTCGGCCGCCAGCGTGCGTGCACCGGCTTCGCCGCCGGCCGGGCCCCGGCCGCGCGCCAGCAGGTCGGCGCCCCAGCGCCGCGCGTCGCCCAGGGCGCGGTCGAGCACCCCCAGCAGGGTGGGCGCCAGGCCGGTGGGCAGCACGATGCTGTGGACCAGGGTGGCGCAGAGGATGCCCAGGCCGATTTCCTCGACCCGCGCCACCGCGGTGTCGAACAGCAGCAGCGGCGTCTCCACCGAGGGGAAGCCGATCAGCGCTGCGGTATAGCCGGCCAGCATGAAGACGTAGGAGCGGGCGGTGCGGTCCTGCAGCGACAGGAACAGGCAGCCGCCGACCCACAGCGCCAGCACCAGGGCCAGCAGCGGCGGCGCGTTGGACAGCGCCGGCACCATCACCAGGGTGGCGGTGCAGCCCAGCAGCGTGCCGCAGAAGCGGTACAGCGCCTTGGAGCGCACGTTGCCGGCCAGCGGATGCGACACGATATAGGCGGTGAGCATGGCCCAGAAGGGGCGGGGCAGCCCGGCCCGGCTGGCGATGTACATGGCCAGCATGGCCGCGCCGAAGCTCTTGGCGGAGAACAGCCATTCCGCCCGGGTGAAGCCGGTGAAGAAGCGCAGGGCGGGGCGGGGCAGGGCGAGGCGTGTCACGGCGCGGCCCGGTCCTGCGCCGTGCTGCCCTTGCCCAGGCGCGCCTCCAGCGCGGCGAAGACACGCAGGCAGGCGGCGATGTCCTCGTCGGTCACGCCGTCGAACACGGCGGCGCGCAGGGCCTGCAGGGAGTCCTCGATCTGCTGGCAGGCCGCCTGGCCGGCGGGGGTGATGTGCAGGGTCTTGGCGCGGCGGTCGCTGGCGTCCTCGCGCCGCTCGACCAGGCCGGCTTCCAGCAACTGTTCCAGCGGGCGCACCAGCGAAGCCGCCTCGATCGCCAGGGCATAGGCCAGGGCGCCGGGGCGCACGCCGTCGCCCAGGCGGCCGATCATCACCAGCGGCCAGGCCATGGCCTGCGACAGGCCGGACGGCGCCACCGCCTTGTCGGCGGCGGCGCGGTAGGCGCGCTGCAGGATGGGCAGTTGTGTGCCTACCGCCATCAGCGCCACCGAGCGGGCAGGGGCAAGGGGCTTGGTCATGGCTGCTGGGTAATTAGTTAGCTTGCTAAGTATTTTAAACCCTAGGGGAAATCCCTGCAAGCGGCACCGCCGGCCGCACAATGCTTGCAGTTTCCGGGAGACCCGCCCTGCATCCGCTCCACACCACCCTCAAGACCCACGTGCTCGACTTCTGGCTGGCGCGCGGGGCCATCGCGCTCACCGCCGGGCTGAACCTGCTGCTGGTCAACGACCTGGCGCTGGGGCCGTCCTGGCTGGCGCCGGCTTTCGAGTTCGCCATGCTCATTCCCCTGTCCATCGCCACCGCGTGGACGCAGGGCCGGGTGCGCCATGCGCATACCGACCACCACTGGAAGATCATCACCCGCAGCCGGCGCGTGGTGCGCTGGATGGCCCTGGTGCTGACGGCCATCGTCACCGCCATCAATTTCTACGCGCTGTACCGGGTGATGGGCGCGCTGCTGCACGGCGCCAAGGGTTCCACCGGCGAGACGCTGCTGCTGGACGCGCTGAACATCTGGTTCACCAACATCGTGGTGTTCGCCCTGTGGTTCTGGAACCTGGACCGGGGCGGACCGGCCATGCGCGGGCTGGCGGTGGGCAAGGAGCCGGACTTCCAGTTCCCGCAGATGCAGGGCGTGGACCCGGCCGCCTGCGCCTGGGCGCCGGGCTTCGTGGACTATTTCTACCTGGCCTTCACCAATGCCACCGCGTTTTCGCCCACCGATACGCTGCCCATGACCGGCCGCGCCAAGCTGCTGATGATGCTGGAGTCCAGCGTGTCGCTGCTGACCGTGGGGCTGGTGGCGGCGCGGGCGGTGAACATCCTGGCCTGAGGGCGGCCAGGACGGCGGGCCGTCTGGGCCTGCGTCCCGACGGACGGCAGGCGGGCGGCGGATGGGCGGTCCCGGGCGGCAGGTGGCGCGATCCATGCTTTCCGGTCTGTCCCGCCGTTCGGCCTGGTTCCGTAACAAACGCTCCGCACCCTACCCTGCGCCGCCCGCCCGCCATGCATTTCCCGTTCACCCTTGCCATGCCCCGCGCCAGCCTGCGCAACCGCCTCAGCGGGGGTGTCGTCGCCATCGTGTTCGTCGCCACCTTCGGTGTGGCGACGGCGGCGCTCTACCTGGTCAAGGACCGGGCGCAGGCGGCCATCGGCCAGGAGCAGTTCGCGCGGGTGTCGTCCATCGCCGACGCCATCGACCAGAAATTCGTCAGCCGCCGCATCCTGCTGCGCAGCTCCGCCGAAAGCATCGAGGCGCAGGGCCTGTCGGACGGCCCGGCGCTGCAGGACTTCCTCGACCGGCGGCCGACCCTCATGGAGTCCTTCGACAACCTGTGGCTGCTCGACCTGCAGGGCAACCTGGCGGCCGACGTGCGCGGGCGCACCCGGGTCGGCCAGCTCAACCTGCACGACCGCCCGTACTTCATCGACACGCTTGCCAGCGGTGTCGGCCTGATCGCCCAGCCCACCCTCAACCGCACCACCGGCAAACCCGAGGTGGTCATGACCCAGCCGGTGCGCGACGCGGCCGGCCAGGTGCGCTGGGTGCTGACCGGCGCCATCCACCTGCAGCAGCAGAATTTCCTGGGCGACCTGGCCGAGGTACGCTTCGGCAACACCGGCTACCTGTTCATCCTGAACACTGCGGGCATCGTCATCGACCACCCGCAGAAGGCACGCATCCTGCAAAGGGCCGATGCCGCCGGCGGCAGCTATGCCGTCGCCGACAAGGCGCTGGCCGGTTTCGAGGGCACGACCGAGGCGCGCAGCCGCGCCGGGGTGGACGGCCTGTATTCGTTCCGGCGCCTGCGGCAGACCAACTGGATCGTCGGCGGCATCTACCCGCGCGCCGAAGCGTTTGCCAGCATCGACGCCATCGGCCGCGCGGCGCTCTTCATCGCCCTGGCGCTGGCCCTGTTCGCCGGTGCGCTGGCGCTGTATGTCATGCGCCGGCAACTGCGGCCGCTGGTGGCCTTCCACCACCGCATGCTGGCTGCCTACGATGCCAAGGCCCATGTGCCGGCCGGCCGCGACTACCCGCAGGACGAGATCGGCGACGTGGCCCGCACCTTCGACGCGCTGATGCTGCAGCGCCAGGCCGCGCAGGAAAGCCTGCAGGCCAGCGAACAGCACCTGCGCCAGGTGCTGGCCCACGCGGGTGATGCCTTCGTGGCCATCGACCGCTACGGTGTCATCATCGAGTGGAACCACCAGGCCGAACAGACCTTCGGCTGGTCGCGCGCCGAGGCCGTCGGCCAGCCTATGGCCGAGCTGATCATCCCGGCCGAGCTGCGCGGCCGGCACGAGCTGGGCATGCGCAGCTTCGTGTATTCCGGCGGCGGACCGGTGGTCAACAAACGCATCGAGCTGCCGGCCCTGCACCGCGACGGCCGCACCATTCCGGTGGAACTTTCGGTCGCCTCGGTACGCGTCGGCGACCACTTCGTGGCCAACGCCTTCCTGCGCGACATCACCGCCGCCAAGCAGCTGGAGGAGCAATTGCGCTCGGTGGCCCGCATCGACACACTCACCGGCCTGCACAACCGGCTGGCCTTCAACGAGATGCTGCCGGTGGCCCTGGCCCGCGCCCGGCGTACCGGCCAGCAACTGGCCATCATGTACCTCGACATCGACCGCTTCAAGGGCATCAACGACACGCTCGGCCATGCCGGAGGCGACGCGGTGCTGGTCGAGTTCGCCGCGCGCCTGCGGGCCAGCGTACGCACCACCGATGTGGTGGCCCGCCTGGCCGGCGACGAGTTCGTGGTCATCCTCGAGAACCTGGACAAGCCCGACACCGTGGCCGACATCGCCCGCAAGGTGGTGGCCCAGGTCGCCGCGCCCACCTTCGACGTGGAGGGCCGCCCGCTGGCGGTGACCACCAGCATCGGCATCGTCTGCAACCGGCCGTCGGATTCGACCGCGACGGTGGACGAGCTGGTGGCCCGCGCCGATGCCGCGCTGTACGGGGCCAAGGCCGCCGGGCGCAATACTTTCCAGTTCGCGGTGGGGGAAGAAGAGGGGGCCTAGATGCCGCTGAACCAGTTGTAGCCCTGGTCTTCCCAGTAGCCGCCGGGATAGTCGTTGGTGACGAACACCGCGACGATGTGTTTGGGGTTCTTGAAGCCCAGCTTGGTGGGCACCCGCAGCTTCAGCGGAAAGCCGTATGAGGTGGGCAGCGGCTCGCTGCCGAAGTCCAGCGCCAGCAGGGTCTGCGGGTGCAGGGCGGTGGCCATGTCGATGCTGGCGTAGTAGCGGTCGGCGCACTTGAAACCGACGTACTTGGCGGTGGTGTCGGCGCCTATGCGTTCGAGGAAGGTGCGGAAGGGCACGCCGCGCCAGTCGCCGATGGCACTCCAGCCTTCGATGCAGATGTGGCGTGTGATCTGCGCGGCCTGGGGCAGGGCGCGCAACTGCCCGACGGTCCAGGGCTTCTTGTCGCGCACCAGGCCCGAGAGTTCGAGTTTCCACGCCGACGGGTCGATGTCGGGCGCGTCGTATTCGGGGTAGAAGGCGTTGAAAGGGAAGGGTTTGGTGATCTGGCTGGCGGCGTAGGTGGGTGCCAGCTTGGCGCCGCGGAACATCAGCGCCTGCACCCGGTCGTTCCAGCGCGACATGGACCACAGCACCTTGTCCACCGCATCGTTGTCCTGCAGGTTGCAGCCCGACAGCAGGGACAGCGCCCCCAGCGACAGCGAAGAGCGCAGGGCCAGCCGGCGCTGGACCTGGGCCAGGGCGATGCGGTGGTCGGCCAGCACGATGGGCGGGCGCTGTTTTTTCTTCGGCTGCGGATTCATGCCGGTTCTTCCTCGGTGCGGGCGCGGCCGGTGAACATGGGCAGCAAGGTCCGGGGCACCACCAGCACCAGCAGCAGGTGCAGCACCACGAAGGCGGCGATGCCGGCCATGGCAACGAAGTGCACACGGCGCGCGAAGTCGTAGCCGCCGAACAGGTCGACCAGGAAGTCGAGCTGCACCGGTTTCCAGATGGACAGGCCCGAGGCCACGGCCAGCACAGCGAGCGCGATGACCCCGAGGTAGGACAGCCGCTGCACCGCGTTGTAGTGGCCGGGACGGTGCGGCAGCCGCAGGCGCAGCGCCTGGCCGGCGTCGTGCAGCACCGCGCGCGGAGACACCGGCAGGAAGTCGCGGCGGAAGTGCCCGCTGGACAGGCCGTAGCCGATATAGAACAGCCCGTTGGCCACCAGCAGCCACATGGCCGCGAAGTGCCAGGCGATGGCGCCGCCGAGCCAGCCGCCGAGCGTGGCCCAGGCCGGGAAGCTGAAACCGAAGAGCGGCGAGGCGTTGTAGATGGCCCAGCCGCTCATGAACATGCAGCCGATGGCGAACGCGTTGACCCAGTGGGCCGCGCGTACCGCCAGCGGGTGGACCAGGGCCTTCTTGCTGCTGCTGCGCATTACATCGGCGGGGTGACGCCGTTCTTGCCGGCATTGATGCTGGTGGCAGTGAGGCTGCCGTCGGCTTCCTTGCGGGTGCGGACCACGACCTTGGCGCCGACCACCAGCAGCGAACGGTCGCCGGGCTCGATGTTGACGATAGGCACGTCGTCGGGCACCACGATCTTCTTTTCGCCGCCCTTGTACTTGAGGGTGAGGGTGCGGCCGTTGCTGGCGACCAGGTCGCCCACGGTGCCGTTGGTCATGGTGCTGTTGGGCGCCAGGTCGAAGGGGCGGTGGCCGTCGCCGGTGCCGGCCATGGCGGGCGGGAACACATGCACTTCGAGCGCCTTCTGCGAGCCGTCGGGCTGGGGAATGGCGGCGGTGCCGATGTAGCTGCCGGGCTTGATCTCGTTGATGTTGGCCAGGGTGATGGCGCCGACCCGGGTGTCCTTGTCGAGCTTGACCACCTGGTCGCCGGCCCGGTTGGTGTGCACCGTGATGGCATTGGCGCTGGCGGCGGTGATGGCACCGCGCAGGCCCGCGGCCGGGGCGGGCGCCTGTGCGAAGGCGGCCAGGCTGGCCGCCGCCAGGGCGGTGGCGACGAGCGCCGGTGCGGCGATGGCGCGGATGGTCTGTTGGAATCGGGTGGACATGCTGCCTGCTCAGGAGGGTGGAGACGGGGCCACTCTAGGCGCCGGCAGGCTCGTGTGCATGACTTTTGCATGACAAAAATGTAATGTGACGGCGCCTCTCGGCGCGGAAAATCGGCCCATGAGCATCCTCGTGATCGAAGACGACCCGAAGACCGGCGACTACCTCAGGAAGGGCCTGAAGGAGAGCGGTTACGCCGTCGACCTGGCGCGCACCGGTACCGACGGCCTGCACATGGCGCTGGAGAATGCCTACGACCTGGTGGTGCTGGACGTCATGTTACCGGGCATCGACGGCTGGCAGATCATGGCGGCGCTGCGCAGGAAACGCGACCTGCCAGTGCTGTTCCTGACGGCGCGCGACCAACTGAACGACCGCATCCGCGGACTGGAGCTGGGCGCCGACGACTACCTGGTGAAGCCTTTTTCGTTCGTCGAGCTGGTGCTGCGCATCCGCACGGTGCTGCGCCGGGGTGTGGTGCGCGAGTCGGACCTGTACGAATACGCCGACCTGAAGCTGGACGTGCCGCGGCGCAAGGTGGTGCGCGAGGGCCAGGAGATCACGCTGACCAACAAGGAGTTCCTGCTGCTGCACCTGCTGCTCAAGCGGCAGGGGGAAGCGCTGTCGCGCACGTTGATCGCCTCCGAGGTATGGGACATGAACTTCGACAGCGACACCAATGTGGTGGACGTGGCGGTCAAGCGCCTGCGCGCCAAGGTGGACGGGCCTTTTGCGCTCAAGCTGATCCACACCGTGCGCAGCATCGGCTACACGCTGGGTGATACACCATGACAGGTGCCATGACAGGTGCCATGACGGGCGCCAAGACCGGCGCGGCCTGGCTGCCGCGTTCGCTGGCCGTGCGCGCGACGCTGCTGCTGGGTGTGATCGCCTGCGCGGTCACCGGCGGCCTGGGGGCGTATTTCTTCTTCACCGCGCGGGCCTCCATCACCACCCACCTCGACCGGCAACTGGTGGGGCGGGTGGAGCATTTCCGGCGGCTGGTGGGCGATGTGCAGACCATTGCCGACCTGCACGACCGCCCCGTGATGTTCGAGTCGATGCTGGGAGCCGAGGGCGACGTGCTGCTGCTGCGCCGGCCGGGCGAAGCGCCCTTCATCGACGTCAACCCCGGCCGCCTGCCCGTGCCCGATGGGCTGGCCGCCGTCGGGCCGGGCGACACCCTCCTGCCGCGCGACGTGTTGGTGCTGCCCCTGGCCGACGGTGTGCCGATGCACTGGGTGGTGGCGCGTGCCCGCTCGGGCCGGGACGGCGACGTGGTCGAGGTGGTGGCAGGGCACCCGATGGCCAACGAGACGCGGATGATCGCCGCCAACCGCAACCGGGTGGTGCTGGGCACCCTGGTGGCGATGCTCGCCTCCACCCTGCTGGCCTACCTGGTACTGCGGCAGGGACTCCGGCCGCTGCGCCTGGTGGCGGCCAGGGCGGCGGAGATCCATCCCATGAGCCTGGCCGTGCGATTGCCCGAAGGCGATGCCCCCGCGGAGGTGCGCCACATGGTCGTGGCCTTCAACGCGATGCTGGACCGGATCGCCGCCGGCTACGAGCGGCTGTCGCAGTTCTCGGCGGACCTGGCGCACGAGATCCGCACGCCGATCGGCGCCCTGATCGGGCAGACGCAGGTGGCGCTGCACCAGACACGTGGTGTAGACGAGTACGAGCACCTGCTCGAATCGAACCTGGAGGAGCTCGACCGGCTGCGGCAGATCGCCGAGAACATCCTGTTCCTGGCGCAGGCCGACCATGCGGCCTTGCAGCAGATGGAGCGGGCGGAACTGCCGATGTTGGCCGAACTGCAGAAGATCGCCGACTACTTCGAAGGACCGGCCGAGGAAAACGGCCTGCGTTTCGTGGTGGAGGCGGGCGGTGTGGCCTGGGTCAACGCCGCCCTGTGGCGGCGTGCGGTGAGCAACCTGGTGGTAAACGCCGTGCGCTACGGCGCGCGGAACACGGTGGTGCGGCTGGTGGGCCGGCAGGACGGCGACGCGGCGCTGGTGGTGGTGGAAAACGAAGGTCAGCCGGTGCCGGCGGAACAGCGTTTGCGGCTGTTCGACCGCTTCTACCGCGGCGACGCGGCGCGCAGCCGGCCGACGGAGTCGAGCGGCCTGGGCCTGGCGATCGTGAAGGCCATCATGGAGCTGCATGGCGGCGCGGCCGAGGTGGCGTGTCCGGCGCCGGGGCGGATACGCTTCACGCTGCGGTTTCCTGCGGGAGCCTGAACCGCGCTATTGCCGGGCTGCCGACACGTCAGGCACCCCCGGTCAGTGATCCGTTCTGAGCCGCAGATCTGGTATCCGCCACGGTAATGCAGTTTCCGCCCTCGCGCTTGGAGGTATACATGGCGGCGTCGGCCTGGCGGATCAACTGCTCGCGGTCCTCCCCGTGGATCGGATACATCGCGATGCCGATGCTCGACGACACCGCCACCCGCTGTCCCGCCAGGTCGAATGGCTCGTTCATGGTCCGGCGGATCGCCTGGGCGACCGAAAGCGCGTCGTCCTGTGGCCCGATGCCACCCAGCACCACCACAAACTCGTCGCCTCCAACCCTGCTCACTGTGTCGGACGCACGAATGCACTGGCCCAGGCGGCGCGCAGTGTTTTCCAGCAGCAGGTCACCCCCCGCATGGCCCAGGTCATCGTTAACCTGCTTGAACCGGTCGATGTCCAGGTACATGACCGCCATGCCCGTTCTCTCTCGCCGAGCCCGTGCCAGCGCGGTCTGCATGCGGTCCATCAGCAGCCGGCGGTTGGGCAGGCCGGTCAGCGCATCGTGCAGTGCCATGTGCCGCAGCCGGTTTTCCATCTGCTTGCGCTCGATGGCGGCGGCGACCTGGGTGGCCACGAACTGCAGCAATTCAACGTCCTTGTCGGCAGACCGGTCCGTGGGTGAATAGCCCTGTACCGCGAGTACACCGAGCAGACCCTCCGGCGTGCTCAGGGGCACGCCGATCCAGCCCGGCGCACCAGGACTCCCGTCATGGCAATGCCGATCCGGGGCCGAGTCCTCGGGCGGGCGCACCACCGGCCGGCCTGTGCGAATCACCTCCGCGCTGAGGCTGCTGGCCGCCAGCGTTTGCGGCAACGATGCCTCCGCACAGGCGTCAGAGTGATAGGGAAAGCTCAGTTCATCTTTCGCCTGATCGAACAGCGCCACAAAGAAGTGGGGGGCGGGCAGCAACCCACCGATGATCTCGTGGGCACGGCGAAACAGCCCAAGCAGATCTTCCGCGGCGTAGGCCGCTTCGGAAATGGCGTATAGCGATGCCTGCAAAGCCTCCGCCCGCTTGCGTCCACTCACGTCCCGTGCCACGGCAACCCGCACCTGGTTGTCTTCGGACCACCGGGCCGACCACATGATGTGCGCGATGCTGCCGTCCTTGCGGCGGTAGCGGTTCTCGAAATGCGGTGTGTCGATGCCGGCCACGATTTCGGTGATCGCTGCTATCGTGCGCGGCAGGTCTTCTTCGAACACGAAATCCAACACGGGCCGCCCGACCATTTCTTCGGGCCTGTAGCCGAAAATCCGTTCGCCTGCGGCGCTCACGAAGACAAAGCGCCCACCGGTATCCACGACGCAGATTGCATCGAGCAATAGGTTAATGACCTTGGGAAGCAGGTCTGCGGGGATTGCTGGCATGGAACATGTTAAAGCGCTTTCCAGGAGTCCCGACCGGTCACCGGTAGGTCGTCGATCATCAGTCCCCCGGCACCCGCTTCAAATCCGCCAGCCACACCTCGGCCTCCGAATCGCTCGGTGCGCGCCAGTCCCCGCGCGGCGACAGCGACCCGCCCGAGCCCACCTTCGGTGAATTCGGCACACAGCTGCGCTTGAACTGGCTGGTCTTGAAGAAGCGCCAGAGGAAGGTGCCCAGGTGCCGGCGGATCTCGCCCAGGCTGTACTGGTTGCGCTGCTCCTGCCGGTCGTCGGGCCAGGCGCCCAGGTTGCGGTTGCCCCAGGCGGCGTGCGCCAGGTAGGCCACCTTGCTCGGGCGAAAGCCGTAGCGCAGGATGTAGAACAGGTGGAAGTCCTGCAGCTCGTAGGGGCCGATGGTGTCTTCGGTGCGCTGGCCGGGCTGGTCGGCCTCCTCGGCACCGGAGGGAATCAGCTCGGGGCTGATCTCGGTGTCCACGATGGCGTGCAGCACGGTGCTGCCCTCGGCGCCCATCAGCCCGCCGTCGGCCACCCAGCGCACCAGGTGCTTGATCAGGGTCTTGGGCACACTGGCGTTGACGTTGTAGTGCGACATGTGGTCGCCCACGCCGTAGGTGCACCAGCCCAGCGCCAGTTCGCTCAAATCGCCGGTGCCGGCCACGATGGCGTCGTGGAAATTGGCCAGGCGGAACAGGTGGCTGGTGCGTTCGCCGGCCTGCACGTTCTCGAAGGTGATGTCGTACTGCGGCACGCCTTCGTGGAAGGGGTGGCCGATGTCCTGCAGCATCTGGGTGCAGCTCGGGCGGATGTCGATCTCCCGTGCGGTGCAGCCGATGGCCGCCATCAGCTGGTGCGACTGGGCCAGCGTACGCCCGCTGGTGGCGAAGCCCGGCATGGTGAAGCCCAGGATATTGGTGCGCGGTAGCTTGAGCCGGTCCATGGCCTGGGCCAGCACCAGCAGGGCATGGGTCGAGTCGAGGCCGCCGGACACACCGATCACCACCTTCTGGATGCCGCTGGCTTCCAGCCGCTGCACCAGCGACTGCACCTGGATGTTGAAGACCTCGCGGCAGCGTTCGTCACGGGTGCTGGCGTCGGCCGGCACGTAGGGGAAACGCGCCACCCTGCGTTTCAGGCCATGCGGCACCTCGCGCGGCAGGGCCAGGTCGAACTCCACCGTGCGCCAGCCCTGCAGGGCGGCCTTGTGTTTGGCCACCGAGGTGCCGAAGCTGTTCTGCCGCATCCGTTCACGCGACACCCGCTCCAGGTCCACGTCGGCCAGGATGGTGTGCGAGCGGTTGCTGAAACGTTCGCTCTCGGCCAGCAGTTCGCCGTTTTCATAGATCAGTGCCTGGCCGTCCCAGGCCAGGTCGGTGGTCGATTCGCCGATGCCGGCCGATGAATACAAATAGGCCGCCAGGCAGCGCGCCGACTGCATGCCCACCAGCTGGTGCCGGTAGCCCGACTTGCCGACGGTGATGTTGGAGGCCGAGAGGTTGACCAGCACCGTGGCGCCGGCCAGCGCGGCGTAGCTCGATGGGGGGATGGGCACCCACACGTCCTCGCAGATCTCCACGTGCAGCTTCAGCAGGGGCAGGCTGCGCGCCTGGAACAGCAGGTCGGTGCCAAAGGGTACCCGGGCGCCGCACAGGGTGATCTCGGTGGCCAGCGCACTGTCGGCGCCGTTGAACTGCCTGCCTTCGTAGAACTCGCCGTAGTTGGGCAGGTAGGTTTTGGGCTGGACACCCAGCAACTGGCCGCCGGCGACGACGGCCGCGCAGTTGAACAGCCGGTGGTCCACCCGCAGCGGCAGGCCGACCACGGCCACGGCCGGGATGTCGCGCGAGGCATCGACCACCGCCTGCAAGGCCGCTTCGCAGGCGTCGAGCAGGGCGGCCTGGTGGAACAGGTCTTCGCAGGTGTAGGCCGACAGGCCCAGTTCCGGGAAGGCCACCAGCACCGCGCCGTCGGCCGCGGCCTGGCGGTACAGGGTGATGGTCTCGGCCGCGTTGAAGACCGGGTCGGCCACCCGGTTGCGCGGCACGGCCACGGCCAGGCGGGCGAAGCCGTGGCGGTAGGGGTTCTGGAACGGAAGCGTTTCGGTCACCGGGCAGGGTCCTTCGTGGTGGGGCGGGCAGCCGGACGGGCCGGCGCAAGACCGTATTGTTGCGCCTTGCCGGCCGCGGCGCCATGATGGGGGTACCGGCACCGTCATACCCCGGTCATGCGGCGCGGCGACCCTATCCGGTTCCATTGAAGGCTCCGCCATGACCCTGCGCGACATCACCGACGAAAACCTCCTGATCCAGCGCCTTTCGCGCGACCTGGTCGACAGCTACGACGAGGAGCTGGAGCTCGAGCTGGAAGACCGCGACTTCTCCGAGGACGGCAGCGCCGCCGGCACGGTCGACAAGGCGGAGCGCCGCGCCTACTTCCGCGAGTTGTTCCGCCTGCAGGGCGAACTGGTCAAGCTGCAGGACTGGGTGCAGCACAGCCGGCAGAAGGTGGTGATCCTGTTCGAGGGCCGCGACGCCGCCGGCAAGGGCGGGGTCATCAAACGCATCACCCAGCGGCTGAACCCGCGGGTGGCCCGGGTGGCCGCGCTGCCGGCGCCCAACGACCGCGAACGCACGCAGTGGTATTTCCAGCGCTACGTGGCGCACCTGCCGGCGGCCGGCGAGATGGTGCTGTTCGACCGCAGCTGGTACAACCGTGCCGGGGTAGAGCGGGTCATGGGTTTCTGCGACGAGGCCGACTACGAGGAGTTCTTCCGCTCGGTGCCCGAGTTCGAACGTATGCTGGTGCGCTCGGGCATCAAGCTCATCAAGTACTGGTTCTCCATCACCGACGAGGAGCAGCACCTGCGTTTCCTCGGGCGTATCCACGACCCGCTCAAGCAGTGGAAACTGAGCCCCATGGACCTGGAAAGCCGCCGCCGCTGGGAGGAATACACCCACGCCAAGGAAACCATGCTGGAGCGCACCCACATTCCCGAGGCGCCGTGGTGGGTGGTGCAGGCCGACGACAAGAAGAAGGCCCGCCTCAACTGCATCGCGCACCTGCTGGGCCAGATGCCCTACGAAGAGGTGCCGCACCCCCCGGTGGACCTGCCCGCGCGGGTGCGCAACCCCGACTACCTGCGCCACCCGGTGCCGCCCGAGCTCTACGTGCCGCAGCGCTACTGAGCGGCTGGCCTGGCAACCGGACAGCGGCGGAGCACCAGCCATGCCGCGGATTCCCCCGGGTGAGCGCTTCAACGTATACAGCCACCTGGCGGGGCTGTTGCTGGCGCTGGCCGGGGCCTGCTGGCTGGTCGCCCGCGCCGTGCTGGGCGGATACGGGTTGCAGATCGCCGGGGCATCCGTTTTCGCGGCGGCCATCGTGCTGGTCTACGGCGCCTCCACCCTGTTCCACGGTTCGGCGGGCGCCGTGCGCCAGCGCTGGCAGCGGCTGGACCACTGTGCCATCTATGTGCTGATCGCCGGCACCTACACGCCCTACGCCCTGTTCGCGCTGCAGGGGGCGTGGCGCTGGTGGCTGCTGGCGGCGGTGTGGGCCGGCGCAGCCCTGGGCATCGTGCGGGAACTGCGGCCGGGCGGGGTGGCCGTGCCCAGCCTGGTGTTCTACGTGGTGCTGGGATGGTGCGCGGTGGCGGCCGCCGCGCCGCTGGCCGCCCGGCTCGACCGGGCCGGCCTGGCCTGGCTGCTGGCCGGCGCCGCCCTCTACAGCGCGGGCACCTTCTTCTACCGCAACCGCGCGGGGCTGCGCCATGCGCACGGCACCTGGCACCTGTTCGTGCTGGGCGGCAGCGTCAGCCACTACATCAGCGTGGCGCACCTCCTGGGCTGAGACCGCAGCGGGCGGGGGCGGGGAGGGCGATCGGCAGAGGTATTGCCGAGTTGGCGGTAAACGGTATAAACTGTATGTTCTGTTTTCAGGAAGGAATCACATGAACGCCACCCCCAGCACCAAGGCCGCCACCGCCGCCGCACCGGCCCCTGCCGTGAAGGCCAAACCAGTCCGCAAGGCGCCGGTCAAGGCCGCGGCCAAAGCCAAGGTCGCCGCCAGCGCAAAACCCAAGGCGCCGGCAAAAAAGGTGGTGGCTCCTGCGGTGCCGGCCGCGCCCCTTGCAAATGCGGCAACCGCGACAGCCGCTGCACCCGCCGCCAAGGCGGCCAAGCCGGCCGAACCCAAGAAGACCAAGCTGGTGCGCGACAGCTTCACCATTCCCCGTGCCGAATACCAGTTGCTGCAGGACCTGAAGCAGCGCGCCGCCACGCTGGGCCGGCCGTCGAAGAAGAGCGAAGTGCTGCGCGCCGGCATCAAGACCCTGGCCGCGCTGTCCGACGCGGCCTTCACCGCCGCGCTGGCCGCGGTGCCGGTCATCAAGACCGGCCGTCCGGCAAAAGGCTAGGAGCCTGG
>JAZJYT010000095.1:0-10745 GCA_040390235.1 Pseudomonadota bacterium
CACACCAACGCCTTCAAGATCAACGAAGACGTGGTGATCCCGCTGCCGCGCATGGCCGAGTACATCGACGGCATCGAACGCATCAACATCGAGCTGAGCCTGCGCAACAAGCTCAAGCTCTGCGATGCGCTGGAGGACTTCTTCGCCCGTGGCAACCTGCCCCTGGGCAAGAGCGACGACGCCAACGACATTCCCTCGGCCGAACTGCTGGAAGACCGCGTGGCCCAGGCCACCGCGCTGGTGCGCGAGGTACGCGCCCTGTGGCAGGGCTGGCTCACCGACGTGGACAGTCTGTTTCCGCAGTTGCAGGACCATTCCCTGCGCGCCAGCTGGAAGACGCAGATCCGTCTGCCGCTGCAGCAGGTGTTCAAGGGCGCGGCCTTCCTGCCGCTGCTCGACGAGGTCAACGCCATCCACAAGCGGGTGCTCAAGGGCCGGGTCTGGGTGGCGCTGCATGCGCATGCGGGCGACGGCAATGTGCACACCAACATCCCGGTCAACAGCGACGACTACGACATGCTGCAGACCGCGCACGAGGCGGTGGCGCGCATCATGGTGCTGGCGCGTGCGCTCGACGGTGTGATCTCGGGTGAACACGGCATCGGCATCACCAAGCTCGAATTCCTCACCGACGAGGAACTGCAGCCTTTCACCGACTACAAACACCGGGTCGACCCCGAAGGCCGCTTCAACAAGGGCAAGCTGCTGCGCACCAAGGCGGCCGCCGGCCCGGGCGCCGCACATGCCGCCGGTACCGGCCCGGAGTCGGCCAACTTCGGCCTGCATGCCGACCTGACCAACGCCTACACCCCGAGCTTCGGCCTGATGGCGCACGAGTCGCTCATCATGCAGCAGAGCGACATCGACTCCATCGCCAGCAGCATCAAGGACTGCCTGCGCTGCGGCAAGTGCAAACCGGTGTGCGCCACCCATGTGCCGCGCGCCAACCTGCTCTACAGCCCGCGCAACAAGATTCTGGCGACCTCGCTGCTGATCGAGGCGTTCCTGTACGAGGAGCAGACGCGCCGCGGTATCAGCGTCAAGCACTGGGAGGAGTTCGAAGACGTGGCCGACCACTGCACGGTGTGCCACAAATGCCTGACACCCTGCCCGGTGAACATCGACTTCGGCGACGTGTCGATGAACATGCGCAACCTGCTGCGCAAGATGGGGCAGAAGTCCTTCCGTCCCGGCAACGCGGCGGCGATGTTCTTCCTCAACGCCACCAACCCCGAGACCATCAAGCTGATGCGCGGGGCCATGGTCGGTGTGGGCTTCAAGGTCCAGCGTTTCGCCAACAAGCTGCTGCGCGGCTTCGCCCGCAAGCAGACGGCGCACCCGCGCGCCACCGTGGGCGCCGCGCCGGTGAAGGAACAGGTCATCCACTTCATCAACAAGAAGATGCCGGGCGGCCTGCCCAAGAAGACCGCGCGTGCGCTGCTCGACATCGAGGACCGCGACTACGTGCCCATCATCCGCAACCCGCAGGCCACCACCGCGGAGACGGAAGCCGTGTTCTATTTCCCCGGCTGCGGCTCGGAGCGGCTGTTCAGCCAGGTCGGCCTGGCCACCCAGGCCATGCTGTGGCATGCGGGGGTGCAGACGGTGCTGCCGCCGGGCTACCTGTGCTGCGGCTACCCGCAGAAAGGCAGCGGCCAGTTCGACGAGGCCGAGAAGATCATCACCGACAACCGGGTGCTGTTCCACCGGGTGGCCAACACACTCAACTACCTCGACATCAAGACCGTGGTGGTGAGCTGCGGCACCTGCTACGACCAGCTCCAGGGCTACGAGTTCGACAAGATCTTCCCGGGCTGCCGCATCATCGACATCCACGAGTACCTGCTCGAGAAGAACATCACACTCGCCGGCAAGAACGCCTACCTGTACCACGACCCCTGCCACACGCCGATGAAGCTGCAGGACCCGATGAAGACCGTCAAGGCCCTGGTCGGCGACAACGTGCTGAAGAACGAACGCTGCTGCGGCGAATCCGGCACCTTCGGCGTGACGCGGCCGGACATCTCGACCCAGGTGCGTTTCCGCAAGGAAGAGGAAATCAAACGCGGGGCCGACGCCCTGCGCGAGAAGGCCGGCATGGCGGCGGATGCCAACGTCAAGATCCTGACCAGCTGCCCGAGCTGCCTGCAGGGCCTGACGCGCTACGGCAACGACCTGGACAACGGCCTGCTGGAGGCCGACTACATCGTCGTCGAGATGGCGCGCGAGATCCTGGGCGAGGACTGGATGCCCAAATATGTAGCAGCCGCCAACCACGGTGGTATCGAGCGTGTCCTTGTCTGAGATGGTGCCCAAGACCGTAGCCGGCTGCCCCCTGTGCGAGAAGCAGGGCGGCCTGCCGATCTGGCACGGCCCGCGTTTCCGGGTGGTGCGGGCCGAGGACACCGAGGGGTTTCCGGCCTTCTACCGGGTGGTGTGGCAGGACCATGCGACCGAGTTCTCGGACCTGTCGCCGGCCGACCGCGTGCTGTGCATGGAGGCGGTGGCCCAGGTCGAACGGGTGCTGCGCGCCCAGTTGCGGCCCGACAAGATCAACCTCGCCGCCTTTGGCAACGTGGTGCCGCATCTGCACTGGCACGTGACCGCGCGTTTCGAGAGCGACAGCCATTTTCCAGCGCCCTCCTGGGCGCAGCCGCTGCGGCCGCGCGACACGGTGCACGAAGCCGCCCTGGTGCGGCGCCTGCCGGCGGTGGACGCGGCCATGTTCGCGCGGCTCTCGTCGGCGTTTCCGGCAGACGGGGCGGGTGCCTGACATGGCCGGCCTGACCCCGGGCGGCCCGACGCCGCAAGCCCTCACCGTGCACGGCAAGTCGCGGGTGCTGGAGGTGGTGTTTTCCGACGGCGCGTCGTTCCGCCTGCCGTTCGAACTGCTGCGTATCTCGTCGCCCTCGGCCGAAGTCCAGGGCCACGGGCCGGGGCAGGAGATCCTGCAGACCGGCAAACGCGATGTCGGCCTGCTGGCACTGGAGCCGGTGGGCAACTACGGGGTCAAACCGGTGTTTTCCGACGGGCATGACACCGGTATCTTCACCTGGGAATACCTGTACGAACTCGGCGCGCAGCAGCCGCAGCGCTGGGCCGCCTACGAGGCGCGCCTGCGGGCCGCCGGCATCGACCGCGATGCCCCCATGGCGGTCGCCGGCGGCGCCGGCTGCAGCAGCCACGGCTGAAAAGCCCCTACAAACCCCTGCAAAACGTTGCAGGCGCAAGACGTTGAAGCTATTATTTTAATAGCTGCCGAGCGTTATAAAGCTTGGGCGCTGCCGGGGTTTGTCTTAAAGACCCTGGCGGCGAATGTCCATAAGCGCCGCAGGCTACTCATCCTTTGTCCGCTACTCCCCCTTTAGCATCTCGTCCATGAGCACCACGCATTTCGGCTTCCAGTCCGTCGACGAAAAGGAAAAAGCGCGCCGCGTGCGCAGCGTGTTCGACTCGGTCGCGCCCAAATACGACCTGATGAACGACCTCATGTCAGCCGGCCTGCACCGGGCCTGGAAGGCCTACACGGTGCTGGTCGCCCATGCGCGCGAAGGCCAGCGGGTGCTGGACATCGCTGGCGGCACCGGCGACCTGGCGCTGGCCTTTGCGAAAAAAGTCGGCTCCACCGGCCAGGTGGTGCATACCGACATCAACGCCGCCATGCTTTCTACCGGCCGCGACCGCCTGCTCGACGCGGGGGTGGTGCTGCCCACCGCAGTGTGCGATGCCGAGCAACTGCCCTTCGGCGACGAACAATTCGACATCGTGAGTGTGGCCTTCGGCCTGCGCAACATGACCCACAAGGACGTGGCGCTGCGCGAAATGGCCCGCGTGCTCAAGCCCGGCGGCAAACTGCTGGTGCTGGAATTCTCCAAGGTGGCCAAGCCGCTGGAGAAGGCCTACGACTGGTATTCGTTCAAGGTGCTGCCGCGTATCGGCAAGCTGGTGGCCGGCGACGACAGCAGCTACCGCTACCTGGCCGAGTCGATCCGCATGCACCCCTCGCAGCAGGAACTCAAAGCCCTGATGCAGAAAAGTGGCTTCGGCCATGTGGACTATCACAACCTCACCGGCGGCATTGCCGCACTGCATGTTGGAATCAAGTGCTAGGGCGCGCCTGCAAGCGCCCGGCCCGTCACACAAGAAGGAGATCCCGATGATGAAACTGTGGTCCGCACTGTTGGTGGCCGTATTGCTGCTGGGCAGCCTCGATGCCGAGGCGGCGCGCCGTTTCGGCGGTGGCCAGTCCCTCGGCCGGCAGTCTTCCAACGTCACGCAGCGCCAGGCCGCGCCGGCGGCGCCCGGTGCCGTACCGGGTAACGCCGGCAATGCCAACAGCGCCGCCGCGGCACGCCCCGGCACCCCTGCTGCGGCACCTGCCGCCGCAGCGGCGCCGCGCAAGCCATGGGCGGGCATGCTGGGCGGGTTGGCGGCCGGTCTCGGCCTGGCCTGGCTTGCCCACTCGCTGGGCATGGGCGGGGCCCTGGGCCAGATCCTGCTGTTCGGCCTGCTGGCGCTGGCGGTAATGATGGTCATCGGTTTTGTCATGCGCTCGCGGCGCGGCCCGCCAGCCGCCGCGGCGGCGCCCTACGCCTTCCAGGGCGCCGGTGCCGCGCCGCCGCTGCCCGAGGTGCCGCGCCAGTACAACCCGGCGAACATCGGCAACGATGCGTCGGCCCGCCCGTGGGAAAACACCGGCACGGCCTTCGACGCCCGCCCGGCGGAGGCGGCTCCGGCCGGTGCCGGCGGGGTGGTCATCGGTTCCGCCCTCGGCGGTGCGGCGGCCAGTGCGTCCACCCTCTCGGGTTCGCAGGCCTGGGGGGTTCCGGAAGGTTTCGACGCCGAGGGTTTCCTGTCGGCGGCCAAACGCAACTTCGTGGTGCTGCAGGACGCCTGGGACCGTTCCGACATGGGAACCCTGCGGGCGATGATGACCGATGGCATGGTCGGCGAGATCCGGGTGCAGTTGTCCGAACGCGAAGGCCACACCGGCGGCCGGCCCAACAAGACCGATGTGGTGATGCTCGAAGCGCAGCTGCTGGGCATCGAGGACGTGGGCGAGGACTACCTGGCCAGCGTTGAGTTCTCCGGCATGATCCGCGAAGAACCCTCGGCCGGCCCGAGCCCGTTCCGCGAAGTCTGGAACATGGCCAAGCCCAAGGACGGCCGCACGGGTTGGCTCGTCGCAGGCGTGCAAGCCTTGCAATAAGGCCATGCCGCCAAGGGGCGGCTTTCAAGGAATAATCGGGGACTATGGCTACACCACAGTCCCCTTTCTCTTTCCTGGACGGTTTCCTCGACCGGCTGGGCAGCGTGCAGCCGCCGTCCTGGCTGGTCGATGAGTTCCAGCACCGGGCGGTGCTGTTCCTGAACCACGTGCTGCAGCAGGAGCCCGAAGCCACGGCCCGGCTGATGCGGCAGAAGGGCCGTGTCGCCCTGGTGCAATGGCGGCGTTTCGACATGCGGCTGCTGGTCACCCCCGCCGGCCTGCTGGACCGGGCCTCGTCGGCCGTCCCGCCCGACCTCACACTCACCGTCACCGACGATTCGCCCTTCACCCTGGCCCAGGCCGCACTGCGCGGCGACAAGCCGGCGGTGCGCATCGAGGGCGACGTGCAGTTCGCCGCCGAAATCAACTGGCTGGCCGACAACGTGCGCTGGGACGTCGAGGAAGACCTGTCGCGCCTGGTCGGCGACACGCCCGCCCACTATGCGGCCGAACTGGGCCGCAAGGCTGCCGCAGCACTGCGCCAGTTCGTGGCCGGCCACGGCATGCCGCCGGCGGCCGGTCCGGACGCCGGCCCGCCCGCGCCCTGACGCCATGACCCGTTTCTACCGGGGCATCTACATCCTGTGGATCGCCTTGCGCTACGGCCTGGACGAGCTGGTGCTGACCAACTTCCGCCAGCCCTGGCTGCGCACCTTCACCCGTGTCATCACCTTCGGCCGGCGGCTCGACGCGCCGCGCGGCCAGCGCCTGCGCGAGGCGCTGGAGGCGCTGGGGCCGATCTTCGTCAAGTTCGGCCAGGTCATGTCGACCCGGCGCGACCTGCTGCCGCAGGACATCGCCGATGAGCTGGCGCGCCTGCAGGACCGGGTGCCGCCGTTTCCGGCCGAGGTGGCGGTGGCCACCATCGAGCGGGCCTTCCGCCGCCCGATAGCCACCATCTTCACCAGCTTCGACCGCACGCCCATCGCCAGCGCCTCCATCGCGCAGGTGCACTTCGCCACCCTGAAGGACCGCGACGGCCGGGAGCGCGAGGTCGCCGTCAAGGTGCGCCGCCCCGACATGCTGCGGGTGATCGAGAAGGACCTGGCGCTGATGGCCATGATGGCCGGCTGGGTCGAGAGCCTGTCGGCCGACGGCAAGCGCCTGAAACCGCGCGAGGTGGTCGGCGAATTCAACAAGTACCTGCACGACGAGCTCGATTTCGTGCGCGAGGGGGCCAATGCCGCCCAGCTGCGCCGCAACATGGCGGGCCTGGACCTAGTGCAGATTCCCGAGATGATCTGGGACTTCTGCCACCCCGACGTGCTGGTGATGGAGCGCATGAAGGGGGTGCCCATCAACCAGACCGAACGGCTGCGCGCCGCCGGCGTGGACATCCGCAAGCTGGCACGCGACGGCGTCACCCTGTTTTTCACCCAGGTGTTCCGCGACGGCTTTTTCCACGCCGACATGCACCCCGGCAACATCCAGGTCAGCATCGACCCGCAAAGCCTGGGCCGCTACGTGCTGCTGGACTTCGGCATCGTCGGCACGCTGACCGAGTTCGACAAGGACTACCTGGCGCAGAACTTCACCGCCTTCTTCCGGCGCGACTACAAACGGGTGGCCGAACTGCACGTGGAGTCCGGCTGGGTGCCGTCGCACACCCGGGTGGACGAACTCGAATCCGCCATCCGCGCGGTGTGCGAACCCTACTTCGACCGCCCGCTCAAGGAACTCTCGCTCGGCATGGTGCTGATGCGCCTGTTCCAGACCTCGCGCCGCTTCCAGGTCGAGATCCAGCCGCAGCTGGTGCTGCTGCAGAAGACCCTGCTCAACATCGAGGGCCTGGGCCGCCAGCTCGACCCCGAACTGGACCTGTGGAGCACCGCCAAGCCCTTCCTCGAAAAGTGGATGCTCGACCAGATCGGCCCCAAGAAGCTGTGGAACCAGTTACGCGACCAGGCGCCGCACTACGCCAAGCTGCTGCCCGAGCTGCCGCGCCTGCTGCACGATTTCCTGCAGCAGCGCCAGGCCGGTGCACCCGGCGGAAACCGCCCGGAGCTAGCCGAGCTGCTGCGGGAGCAAAAACGCACCAACCGGCTGCTGCAGGCCATCATCTACGGTGGCATAGGTTTTGTATTGGGTCTGCTGCTCCTGCAGTTCCTGGTGCATGTCCGCCCGTTCTAGCCCGCTGACCTGACCCGTTGCCCCCCACCCGCCCCCAAGGAGAGCGTCGTGCTGCTGACCCTGGTTTTCATCTACCTGCTGATCACCATCGGCATCGGCCTGTACGCCGGCCGGCGCGTCAAGAACACGGCGGACTACGCCATCGCCGGCCGGCACCTGCCGCTGGCGATGATCGTCACCACCACCTTCGCCACCTGGTTCGGCTCCGAAACGGTGCTTGGCATCCCGGCGCGTTTTATCCAGGGCGGGCTCAACGGCGTGGTGGAAGACCCCTTCGGCGCCGGTTCCTGCCTGATCCTGGTCGGGGTCTTTTTCGCGTCGCGCCTGTACCGCATGACGCTGCTGACCATCAGCGACTACTACCGCGAGCGTTTCGGCCGCTCGGTGGAGGTGGTGTGCTCGCTCATCATCATGCTGAGCTACCTGGGCTGGGTGTCGGCCCAGGTCACCGCGCTGGGCATGGTCTTCAACGTGCTGTCCCAGGGTTACATCCCGGTGCCGGCGGGCATGGTGTTGGGGGTGGTGTCGATCCTGGCCTACACCCTGTTCGGTGGCATGTGGTCGGTGGCCATCACCGATTTCATCCAGATGATCATCCTGGTGGCGGGCCTGGCCGTGCTGGCGGTGTTCGCCGGCCACATGGCCGGCGGCGCCGGCAAGGTGGTGCAGTACGCGGCCGACAAGGATCTGTTCAAGTTCTGGCCCGAGCCCAAGGCGCACGATGTCATCTTCTTCTTCGCCTCGGCCGTCACCATGATGCTGGGCTCCATCCCGCAGCAGGACGTGTTCCAGCGGGTCATGTCGGCCAACAGCCTGCATGCGGCCACCCGGGGCCCGGTCATCGGTGGCGTCTGCTACATCTTCTTCGCCTTCGTGCCCATGTTCCTGGTGGTCAGTGCGCTGATCATCATGCCGGACACGGCGCAGGCGCTGCTGGCCGACGACCCGCAGAAGGTGCTGCCCACCCTGGTGATGCAGAAGATGCCCTTCGTGATGCAGGTGCTCTTTTTCGGTGCATTGCTGTCGGCCATCAAGTCCACCGCCTCTGCCACCCTGCTGGCGCCCAGCGTGACCTTCACCGAGAACATCTGGCGCCAGTTCCGCCCCGGCAAGACCGACAAGGAGAATCTGCGCACCATGCGTATCACCGTGCTGGTGTTCAGCATCTGCGTGCTGGCCTATGCCATCCGCATGCGCGGCACCTCGATCTACGAAATGGTCTCCGGCGCCTACCAGGTGACCCTGGTCGGTGCTTTTGTGCCGCTGGTGTTCGGCCTGTACTGGAAACGGGCCAGCACCCAGGGCGCGGTGCTGTCCATCGTGCAGGGCCTCGGCCTGTGGGTGGCGGGGCTGTACTGGCCGCAGTGGGGTGCTGCCTTTCCCCCGCAACTGGCCGGCCTGCTGGCGGCTATCGCCGGCATGCTGGCAGGCTCGCTGGCGCCGCAGCTGATCCGCAACAGCCACGTGGCGCACCGGCCCGTCGCCAACCTGGCCTGAGGCAGCTGACACGGGCGGGGGGCTGCGCCGAGGGCGCAGCAGGGGCAATGGATGGGGCGACATATGCCGCCGCCTATAATCGAGGGTTTCCCAAAACCCTTCCGGCCGCGCTTTTTCGCGGCCTGCTCCCATCCGGACACCATGCCCCTTTACGCCTACAAATGCGAGACCTGCGGCTTCAGCAAGGACGTACTGCGCAAGATGTCCGACCCGCCGCTGTCGCTGTGCCCGTCCTGCGGTGCGGAAACCTTCCGCAAGCAGGTGACGGCAGCGGGTTTCCAGCTCAAGGGCTCGGGCTGGTACGTGACCGACTTCCGCGGCGGCAACAGCGCGGCGGCCGCGCCCAAGTCCGACGAGGGCGGCAAGGCCGAACCGGGCGCCAAGACCGAAGGCGCCAAGCCGGCTGCCGGCGGCGACAGTGCCGCCGCGCCCGCGGCTGCGTCGCCAGCGCCCGCGGCGCCAGCCCCCGCGGCCAGCAGTAGCCCGCCGCCGGCCTCCACCAGCAAGGACTGACACCCCCATGACCGCCTTGCGCAAATGGCTGTTCGCCGGCCTGCTGGTGATCGTTCCCCTGGCCATCACCGTCTGGGTGCTGGACTGGTTCGTCGGCCTGCTCGACCAGACCCTGCTGATCCTGCCCAACGCCTGGCAGCCCGACAACCTGCTGCACATGCACATTCCGGGTTTCGGTGTGCTGCTCACGCTGGTGATCCTGCTGGCCGTCGGGGGGGTCACCAGCAACTTCGTCGGCAAGAAGCTGGTGAAGTGGGGCGACGCGGTGCTGGGCCGCATCCCGGTCGTGCGCTCCATCTATTCCAGCGTCAAGCAGGTGTCCGATACGCTGTTCTCCGAAAGCGGCAATGCCTTCCGTACCGCCGTGCTCATCCAGTGGCCGCGCGAAGGCGTGTGGACCATCGGCTTTGTCACCGGTTCGCCGGGCGGCGACGTGGCCACCTACCTGCGCGAGGACTTCCTCAGCATCTACGTGCCCACCACACCGAACCCCACCGGCGGTTATTTCGTGATGCTGCGCCGCAGCGACTGCATCGAGCTCGACATGAGCGTCGACGAGGCGCTCAAGTACATCGTTTCCATGGGTGTGGTCGCGCCGGTCGGCCCGTCCCGCCCCACTCTCCCTTAAAAATCGCGCCCCGACGAGGCGCCGGAAATCTTCCATGGCCATGCGTTCCCACTACTGCGGTCTCGTGACCGATGCCCTGATGGGCCAGACCGTTACCCTGTGCGGCTGGGTCAACCGCCGGCGCGACCACGGCGGCGTCATCTTCATCGACCTGCGCGACCGCGAAGGCTACGTGCAGGTGGTGTGCGACCCCGACCGCGCCGACACCTTCAAGGTGGCCGAAGAGGTGCGCAACGAGTTCTGCGTGCAGGTCCAGGGCGTGGTGCGGGCCCGGCCCGAGGGCACCGTCAACGACAACCTCAAGAGCGGCAAGATCGAGGTGCTGGCGCACGAACTGACGGTGCTCAACCCGTCGGTCACCCCGCCGTTCCAGATCGACGACGACAACCTGAGCGAAACCACGCGCCTGACCCACCGCGTGCTGGACCTGCGCCGGCCGTACATGCAGAACAACCTGATGCTGCGCTACCGCGTGTCGATGGAGGTACGCAAGTTCCTCGACGCCAACGGCTTCATCGACATCGAGACGCCGATGCTCACCAAGTCCACGCCCGAAGGCGCGCGTGACTACTTGGTGCCCAGCCGCGTGCACGACGGCCATTTCTTCGCGCTGCCACAGTCGCCCCAGCTCTTCAAGCAGCTGCTGATGGTGGCCGGCTTCGACCGCTACTACCAGATCACCAAGTGCTTCCGCGACGAGGACCTGCG
>JAZJYT010000096.1:0-30670 GCA_040390235.1 Pseudomonadota bacterium
TGTGGATGAAGCCGTGCAGCTCGCGCAGGATGTCGTTGGGGATGTGGCGCGAGGTCTTGGTTTCGCCGTAGATGTAGATCGGCACGTCGAGGTTCTTGCGCCGCACCTCGACGATGAAGGCGCGCAGGTTCACCACCGCCGGATCGAGGTCGGGGCCGGGGGTGAACTCCTCGTCGTCGATCGACAGGATGAAGGCACTGGCCCGGCTCTGCTGCTGGGCGAACTGCGACAGGTCGCCGTAGCTGGTGGCACCCAGTACCTCGAAACCCTCGGTTTCGATGGCCTGCGCCAGGGCGCGGATGCCCAGCCCGGAGGTGTTTTCGGAGCGGAAGTCCTCGTCGATGATGACGATGGGAAAGCGGAATTTCATGCAGGAGCTCCGGGAGGAGGCGGGAAGACGTCGGGACAGCGGAAAGCCCGGCTTCGTGCCGGGAAGCCGCGAAGTGTAAGGAATCGGCGAGACCTGCCTGTGTCAGCCTGCTTTTTGGCCTCAGAATGCACCGTGTGCCACACTGGTGCACGCACCTGGCTGGAGGGAACATGCCTATCGCGCTGACGACATTCTGGTGGGTACTGGCCGGCCTCGCCGTGGCGGCCGAACTGCTGACCGGCACGCTGTACCTGCTGCTCATCGGCACCGGCCTGGCGGCCGCGGCGCTGGCCGCCCACGCGGGCACCGGGCTGACCACGCAGATCTGCGTGGCCGCCGCCATCGGCATCACCGCCGTGCTGCTGCTGCGGCGGCTGCGCCGCCGCCATCCGCGCCCGGTACCTTCGGAGGCAAACCCCGACGTCAACCTGGACATCGGCACCACCGTGCAGGTACTGGCCTGGAATGCCGACGGCACGGCCAACGTCTTCCACCGCGGTGCCCGCTGGACCGCCGTGCCTCGCGTGGCCGGGCCGCAGGTGCCGGGCCCGCACCGCATCTCCGAAGTCACCGGCAACCGCCTGGTCCTCGACCCGGCCTGAGCACAGCCTTCACCATTCAAAAAAGGGAAAAGCATCCATGGAAATTGCCATCGTCCTCTTTGTCGTCGCGGTCATCTTCATCAGCCGCACCATCAAGGTCGTGCCCCAGCAGCACGCCTGGGTGCTGGAGCGCCTGGGCAAGTACCACGGCACCCTCACGCCGGGGCTGAACTTCGTCATCCCCTTCATCGACCGCATCGCCTACAAACACAGCCTGAAGGAAATCCCGCTCGACGTGCCCAGCCAGGTCTGCATCACCCGCGACAACACCCAGCTCCAGGTCGACGGCATCCTGTACTTCCAGGTGACCGACCCGATGCGGGCGAGCTACGGCTCGTCCAACTACATCATGGCGGTGACACAACTGGCCCAGACCTCGCTGCGCAGCGTGATCGGCAAGCTGGAGCTGGACAAGACCTTCGAGGAGCGCGACATCATCAACGCGCAGATCGTCGCGGCCATCGACGAGGCCGCGCTGAACTGGGGTGTGAAGGTGCTGCGCTACGAAATCAAGGACCTGACGCCGCCCAAGGAAATCCTGCATGCCATGCAGTCGCAGATCACCGCCGAACGCGAAAAACGCGCGCTGATCGCCGCCTCCGAAGGCCGGCGCCAGGAGCAGATCAACATCGCCACCGGCGAACGCGAGGCCTACATCGCCCGCTCCGAGGGCGAGAAGCAGTCCATCATCAACAAGGCACAGGGCGAGGCCGCCTCCATCACCGCGGTGGCAGATGCGACGGCGCTGGCCATCGAACGGATAGCCGCCGCCATCCGCCAGCCGGGCGGCGAGCAGGCGGTGCAGCTGAAGGTGGCAGAACGTGCGGTGGACGCCTACAGCAAGGTGGCGGCGGACGCCAAGACGACCCTTATCGTGCCAAGCAACATGACCGAAGTGTCCACCTTGATTACCTCCGCCATGCAGATGGTGGGCACCGCCCGCGCGGCCTGAAGCCGCCGGGCACGCATCACATCCTCAGCGCGCCAGGGCCGGATCGGCTCGGCCGGTGCCGAATCCGGCCGCAGCCGCGGCGCGGCTGATTGCCGGTGTGGCCAGCAGCGCCAGCAGGCGCACCAGCAGCACCTCTTCGGGCTTCCATTGCGGGCGCTGGCCCAGCAGGTTGAAGGTGGCGAAGCAGGCGCCGCCGGCATCGAGCAGCGGAACGTTGACGATGGCGCGCAGGCCCAGCGAGGCGATCAGGGCATGGTCGTCGAAGATGCCGGCCAGCACCTCGTCGCCCTCCCCCACGAAGACTTCGGCACGGCGCAGCAGCTGCAGTGTCCACGGTGTCATGGTCTTGCGTTTGCGGCCGGCTACCGGGTAGGCCTGCGGGTCGGAGGTCCAGATACGCTGCAGCTCGATCACGTCCCCGGCCTCCGCGGACACAGCTGCCGCACCGGCGGACGAATTGACGTTGACCGTCAGCAGGCCCCGGCCCAGCAGCGATGCACGTACGCCGTCGACGGTACGCAGGGCGCCGTCGAGATCGCGGGCCCGCGGCAGCTCGTGGCACAAGGCCAGGCAGGCGGCGGCCGGCAGCTGCACCGCGCCGGCCCCGAGAAAGGAGGCATCACCCACCGCGGTCACTCGCCCTTGATGCCCAGTTCGCGGATCAGCTTGCCGTATCGGTCGGCGTCGTTGCGCAGCACGGTGGCGAACTGCTGGGGGGTGCCCTTGACGATTTCCACACCGATGCTTTCCATGTGGGCGCGCACGCCCGGATCGGCCATGGCCTTGTTGGCGGCGGCGTTGAGGCGCTCCACCAGTTCCTTGGGCATGCCGGCGGGGCCGAAGAGGCCGTACCACACGCCGAGCTGGTAGCCCGGCAGGGTCTCGCCCACGGTAGGCACACCGGGCAACAGCGACGAGCGCTGGGCCTCGGTCACGCCCAGCAGCCGCAGCTTGCCGGCCTTGACATGGGGCAGCGTCTGCGTACCGGCGGAGAACAGTACCTGTGTCTGGTCGGCCACGGTATCGACCACCGCGGGGGCACCGCCCTTGTAGGGCACATGCACCATCTGGATGCCGGCGGCTTTTTCGAACAGTACCGCGCTCAGGTGGTTGGTGGAACCGGGGCCGGCCGAGGCGTAGTTGAGCTTGCCGGGGTTGGCCTTGGCATAGGCGATGAATTCCTTCACGTTCCTGGCCGGTACCGCGGGGTTGATGACCATGGTGTTGATCACGTTGGCCAACTGCGCGATGGGCGAGAAGTCTTCCACGCCGCGGAAGGGCATGCTGGCCATCAGCGCCGGGTTCATGGCGTGGGTGCTCATGGAGCCGACCAGCAGCGTGTAGCCGTCGGGCTGTGCCTTGGCGACGAAGTTGGAGCCGATGTTGCCCGAGGCGCCGGCCCGGTTGTCCACGATGACCGGCTGGCCCAGCGACTGGGTGAGCTGCATCGCCAGCGAACGTGCCAGGATGTCGGTGGAGCCGCCCGGCGCCCAGGGCACGATGAGGGTAATGGGCCGGTCCGGGTAGGCGGCGCAAGCCAGCGTGGCAAAGCCCAGCAAAGCAGCGGCAGCGAAGGCGCGGCGGAGGCGAGAGATCATGGGAAAAGCTCCAGGGGTAGAAAAATAGAAAAGAAGGCGAAGCGGCGGTTTTCAACGCCCCACGGCATAGCCCTGCATGCCGCGCGGATTGGCCGCGGCGCGCAGCAGCAGCCGGCCCTGCCCATCGCGCTCGCGGCTGCAGGCCGACATGCGGCCTTCGGACCAGGGGTCGCCCACCCGCAGTTCATGGCCGGCGGCGCGCAGCTGGTCGAGGGTCTCGGGCGGGAAACGCGATTCGATGCTCAGCCGGTTCAGCACCGTCTGGCGTGGCCAGAACGAGGCCGGGAAATGGTCCACATGCCAGGCCGGCGCGTCGATGGCCTCCTGCAGGTTCATGCCGTGCACCGCATGGCGCAGGAAAAACGCCGGCGACCACTGGTCCTGCTGGTCGCCGCCGGGGGTGCCGAAAGCCATGTAGGGCTCGCCGTCGCGCAGCGCCATCGAGGGCGACAGCGTGGTGCACGGCGGCACGCCGGGGGTGACGGTACTGGGTAGGCCGTCGTCCAGCCAGGTCATCTGCAGCCGGGTGTTGATGGCGAAGCCCAGCGCGGGAATGGTGGGGCTCGACGACAGCCAGCCGCCCGAAGGCGTGGCCGACACCATGTTGCCGTGGCGGTCGATCACGTCGAGGTGGCAGGTGTCACCCACGAACACCTCGCGTTCGGCCCACTCCGACACCGGTGGCAGCGCCGCGAAGGTGGGCTCGCCGATACCGAAGCGGGTGTCGGCGGTCCGCAGGGTACGTTCGGCGGCGGCCAGGTCGGGCAGGCGCGGTGCGCGGCCGCCGGGCGAACCGGGCTGCAGGCGGGTGGAAGCCTGGGTGCCGACGCTGTTCCAGCGCTGGCGCAGGTAATCGTCGGCCAGCAGGGCCCCCTGCGCTTCGGACGAGGCGCCGGGCGCCGTACCGTACCAGGCCAGCCGGTCGGCCATGGCCAGTTTGGCGGCTTCGGCGATGCGGTGCACAAACCCCGCGCCGGTGGGCGCATGCTGTTCCAGCCCCGCGTGGCGCAGCATGCCGATCTGCTGCAGGAAGACCGGCCCCTGGCTCCAGAAACCGCACTTGGCCAGGGTGTAACGGCCGAAATCGATGGTCAGCGGCGCCTCGATGGTGGGTTTCCACCCGGCGATGTCGTCGTAGCGCAGCAGGCCGGCGTGTTTTTCGCCGCTGGTGTCCTGCACCTGGGCGGTGCGGTAGTAGCTGTCGATCTCGCGGGCGACAAAACCCTGGTACCAGCAGCGCAGGGCCGCATCGATGACCCCGGTGCGGCCGCTGCCCTCGGACTGGGCGGTGTGCAGCAGGCGTTCATAGGTGGCAGCCAGCTGGGGCAGGCGGAACAGCGCGCCGGGAGCCGGCACCCGGCCCTCGGGCAGCCACACCGCGGCCGACGAGGTCCACTGCTGGCGGAACAGGTCCTGCACCGCGATGATGGCCTGCACCGCGCGCGGAATCAGCGGAAAACCGTCGCGGGCATAACCGATGGCCGGGGCCAGCACGTCGGCCAGCGACCAGGTGCCGTGCTCGCGCAGCATGGTGAGCCAGGCGCCGAAGGCACCCGGCACCGTAGCCGGCAACAGGCCGATGCCGGGCACCTGCTCCAGGCCGAGCCTGCGGAAAGCCTCGGCCGAGGCCTCGGCCGGCGCGGCGCCCTGGCCGCAGACCGACAGCATGCGGCGCTCGGTTTCACTCCACAGCAGGATGGGCACCTCGCCGCCCGGACCGTTCAGGTGCGGCTCGACCACCTGCAGCACGAAGCCGCCGGCCACGGCCGCGTCGAAGGCATTGCCGCCGCGCTCCAGCACCCCCATGGCGGTCTGCGAGGCGAGCCAGTGGGTGGAGGCGGCAACGCCGTAGGTTCCGGTGATTTCGGGGCGGGTGGTGAAGGTCATGGGCTGGATTGGTGCGTACGGCGGGGACGCCCGGAGTCTAGGAGCATGAAATAGACCAATGCACATATGTCAGCATGGCATCATGCATATATTGCTATACAACTTTCATCGCCCTCCCCGACCGCCATGTCCACCGACACCCTGGCCCTGCGCCTCGCCAACCGGCTGAAGATGCGGCACTACGTGCTGCTGATGGCCATCGACAAACACCGTTCGGTGACCCGTGTGGCCGAGCAGTTGTCGCTGAGCCAGCCCACGGTGACCCGCGCGCTGGCCGACATCGAGGACATCTTCATGTCGCCGCTGTTCCTGCGCACCCGCCGCGGGCTGGAGCCGACACCCGCCGGCGAGGTGGTGCTGGCGCATGCACGCTTCGCCGTGGCCGACAACGACGCCCTGCGGCGCGAACTCGACGTGGTGCGCTCGGGCCGCCAGGGGCGCCTGCGGCTCGGGCTGATCCCCTACGTATCGACCCAGGCGCTCGACGCCGCGTGGCAGCACCTGTTCGCCCTGCGGCCGCGCATCGCCCTGCTGGCGCAGGAAGACACCACCGCCAACCTGATCGCCGCCATCCGCGACCGCAGCCTGGACTGCGCCATCTGCCGCTTTTCGCACGACAGCACCGACGACGACCTGCAGCAGGACCTGCTCTACCGCCAGCAGTCGAACCTGGTGGTGGCCAAGGCCAGCGCCGCGCTGCTGGCGCGCAAGCCGGCACTCGACATCGGCCAGCTGTCGGAGATGGACTGGATCTTCCCGCCCTCCAACACGCCCGTGCGCAAGATGATCGACGCGGTGTTCGCCGCCGCCGGCCGGCGGGTCCCCGTGCCCTTGATGGAGGCCTATGCTCTGCGCACGGTGGAAGCCGCCCTGCGGCAACTGCCGCGCGGCGTGACCATACTGCCCAGCGACATCGCACACGCGGTGGCCGCCGGCGGCGCGGCGGTGGTGCTGCCGCAACCGCTGCCGTGGAACCCTCCGCCGGTGGGGCTGGCCTGGCTGCGGGGCTCACCCAAGACCGAAATCATCGCGGGGCTGGCGGACGCGGTGCGCGCCGGCCTGCCGGCCGAAAGCGGCCCCGCCGTAATGCTAGAATAGCGGGCTTCGGAGCGGTGGATGAGCGGTTTAAGTCGCACGCCTGGAAAGCGTGTGAGGGTTAATAGCCCTCCGCGGGTTCGAATCCCGCCTGCTCCGCCAGAATTGACGTTCGACATCCAGCGAACGTCCGGACAACCCGGTCTCTCACGAGGAGCCGGGTTTTTTCGTTTGGGGCCCTGCCCGCAGTCTCACACCAGCCCGATGTCCTTCGGCCCGGCCCCCGGAAACACCTGCGCCAGCCGCGCGGCATCCAGCCCGTAGATACGCTGGAACACCCCTCCCAGCACGGCACGGTATTCATTGAGCACCGGCAGGTCGCGGTTCTGGTTGAGGGTGGCCTGCCCCACCACCACCTGCTCACCCGCCAGGCGCCCGCCGCGCACCGCGCCGCCGGCCACCCAGTAGGCCGTGCCGTGGCCATGGTCGGTGCCACGGGTGCCGTTCTCGCGGAAGGTGCGGCCGAATTCGGAGATCACCACCACCACGGTGCGGTTCCACATCGGTGTGCCGATCTCGTCGGCGAAGCCGGCGATGCCGCGGCCCAGGTTGTCGAGCAGGTTGGCCAGTTGGCCCTGCGCCGCACCCTGGTTGACGTGGGTGTCCCAGCCGCCTACGTCAATGAACCCGAGGTTGAAGCGGTCGCGCATGAGCGCCGCCATACGCCGCGCCTCGACCTCGAAACCGCGGGCGCTCAGTGCCCGGCGGCTGGCCGCGTCCATCTCCTGCATACGCGCGGCGATGTTGCCGGCGCCCATGCTGTTGTCGGTGGGCCGGGGCATACCGGCCGCACGCGCCGCATCGCGCTTCTGCAGGGCTTCGGCCTCCTGCGCCACGGTCTGCCGCAGTTCGAAGCCTTCGGTGATCAGCGACTCGAAACGGGTACCGCGGTACATGGTGGCGAACAGCTGCGCCTGGCGTGCGTCGAAGGGGGTGCGGCCCGTACCCTTGAGCGACACGTTGGGCACGTTCTGCGGCCCGCTCATCACCAGCGGCAGGCCGTCGGTGAAGGCCACCGGCGCGGCGCTGCCGCCCATGGCGGCCGCAAGCCGGTTGAGGAAACCCGTGCCCCGCTCGGCCGGTGGCGCCGCACTGGTGGAATGGTCGCCCGCCATCGGCAGGCCGGCCTCGACACCGTCCTGCGTCTCGAAATGGCTGCGCGACAAATCGTCGGTGCCGGCGAAGGGCACGAAGGCCAGTTGCCCCTGGGTCCACAGCGGCAGCAGGGTGTCGCGCAGCGCGGGGTGCAGCGCCCAGCCATCGGCCAGCGCCAGGGCCGCCTGCGGGTCGGCGGGGGGCTCCGCGGATGGATTGCCCGGGGCCGCCGGCGTGGCGGCCACGGGCCGCTTGATGGCGATGGTCGGGCGCGCGGCGTAGTAGAAATCGCTGGCCACCGGCACGACCACACTCGCCGCGTCGTAGCCGCCGCGCAGGAACACCAGCAGGAAACGCGCATCGGCCTGCGCCGGCAGCGCATAGGCCCGCGAACTGATGGCCGGTGCCGCCAGGCCGATACCGGCGGCGCCCAGCCGCGCCAGAAGGTCACGTCGTTGCATGGAAGGCTCCTTGGGTTGTTGCCACGGTCAGCGCTGCATCCACTCCGGCGAGGACAGCAGCACCGTGTTCCATTCCTGCGCGGACCGTGCCTGCACCAGCGCCTGCCGCGTGGCTGCGCCGAGCGCTGGCGCGATGCCGTCGCGGAACAGCGCGCTGCTGCGCAGCGGCGGCTCCGGCGCCGCTGCCGGTATTCCCGGCACCGCGGGCGGCACC
Organism: Pseudomonadota bacterium; assembly: GCA_040390235.1. Taxonomy (GTDB): domain Bacteria; phylum Pseudomonadota; class Gammaproteobacteria; order Burkholderiales; family Burkholderiaceae_C; genus Xylophilus. Next base: position 8,275 of record JAZJYT010000096.1, read on the forward strand.
GGCACCAGGCCCGAACGCCCGGCCCCGATGGCCCGCGCGATCTCGAAGCGCCGCACCATCTGCCCCGAGCTGGCCCAGGCGGCCTCGGTCAGCGGGTAGCCGTCGGGTGTCACCCGCCCGTAGAGCGGTTCGCCCAGCTGGTTCAGCCAACCGATGGCGGGCTGCAGGTTGGCCACCGGCCGGCCTTCGTAGGCGAAGCGGAGCGAGGACACGACGAACTGCACCGGGTCCTTGAACTTGCCGCCGCCGCCCGCCGCCGCAGAAGCAGCCGTATCGATCTCGGGCGATAGGAACAGCACCCGCAGCACGGCGGCGATGTCGCCATCGGTGCGCTGGAAAACCGCCGCCATGCGCTCGACCAGCGCAGCCGGCGGCTCGTCCGCCACGAAGTAGGTTGCTAGTTTGGTCGAGATGAAACGTGCGGTCGCCGGCTGGCGGCACAGCAGGGCCACGGCCTGTTCGATTTCGGCGAAACCTGCGGGCTCGAAACGCTGGCCCAGCAGGGTCTTGGCGCCGAAGTCGTGCCGCGCCGGGTTGAACTCGAACAGCCCGTCGGTACGGTACAGCGCCTGCCGCGCGGGCGGCAGCCTGGGTGGCAGGCCGTTGGCGTTGATGCCGGCACCGGTAAGGATACGGGCGAACTCCTGCACGTCCTGCTGGGTGTAGGAAGAACCGCTGGGCCCGCCCGCAACACCGAGCGTGTGCAGCTCCATCAGCTCACGTGCATAGTTTTCGTTGACGCGGTTGGCCGCGCTCTGGGCGTTGTCCAGGTAGTCGAGCATGGCGGGTGAGGTGGCGGTCGCCATCACCAGGTCGCGGAACCTGCCGAAGGCATGCTGGCGCACCGCGCGCTCCTCGTATTCGCCCATGGTCCAGCGCACCGACCCCTTGCCGGAAAACACACTGAAGTGGTTCATCCAGAACCAGGTCATCTGCTCGCGCAACTGGGCCGGCGAATACAGCGCGCGCAGCAGGTGGCGGCGGGTGGTGTCCAGCACCGCCTCGTTGCCGGCGCGGTTCAGGGCGTTGCGTGCCACCTGCTTGCTGTCTTCGTCGGGCAGGGTGTTGATACGCTGCTGTTCGGTGCGCATGGCACGCCAGCGCTGCTCGGCCGTCTGCTGGGCCACCGGCAGGGCCGCAATGGCCGCTGCCAGCGCCGGCGGGTCGGCCGGCGGCAGGGACAGCTGTTCGTCGAGAAAACGCCGGCGGCCGAGCACCCGCAGCCGTTCGGCCTCGGCCGAGTCCACACCGAATCCGACGCGGCCCAGCCAGCGCCAGTCGGCCGGCGGCAGCCTGCCGCCCGGGCCGACCGCCGTGCTGCCCGCGCCCGGCGGGATGCCATCCTGCGTGGCGCAACCCGCAAAAAAGCCCACCAGCACGCAGAGGCAGGCGAGGAAAACACGCACAGGCGCAGGACGGACCATGGAATCCTTGTGGGACAGGCAATGCCCTCCTATCTCACGTCCGGCACGGGCCAGCGGTTGACGGACAGACACCCGAGCTTGTCACACCCGCGCAAAGCCGGGCGTCGAATGGTTACGGCGACGAAGGCAGCGCCGCGCCCTGGGTGAACAGGATCTTGCGCCGCTCTTCCTCGGTGGGCTGCGGTGCGCTGGGCGGGTTCACCTGCTCCACCAGGGCGTAGGCCCGCTGCACCGCCGGCCGTGCCTTGATGCTGGCGAACCAGCGTTTGACGTTGGGGAAGTCGTCCAGGTTCTGGCCCTGCTTGGGGTGCGACACGATCCAGGGGTAGCAGGCGATGTCGGCGATCGAGTAGCTGCCGGCGATGAAGTCGCGGCCGGCCAGGTGGCGGTCCAGCACACCGTACAGGCGTGCGGTCTCGCGCACATAACGCTCGATGGCGTAGGGAATCTTCTCGGGCGCAGCACCGCTGAAATGGTGGTTCTGCCCGGCCATGGGGCCCAGGCCGCCCATCTGCCAGAACAGCCACTGCAGCGCCTCGTTGCGGCCGCGCAGGTCGGTGGGCAGGAACTTGCCGGTCTTGTCGGCCAGGTACAGCAGGATGGCGCCGGATTCGAACAGCGGCACCGGCGCACCACCGTCGGCCGGCGACTGGTCGACGATGGCCGGGATACGGTTGTTGGGTGCGATGCGCAGGAACGCGGGCGCGAACTGCTCGCCGCGGCCGATGTGGATGGGATGGACCTTGTATTCCAGGCCGGCTTCCTCCAGGAAGATGCTGATCTTGTGCCCGTTGGGCGTGGTCCAGTAGTAGAGATCGATCATGGTCCGCTGCAAGTTTTGGTCAGGACGGCTATGCTGCCCGAAATCCAAAAAACGCGCTTGTCGTGCGACCGACTCGCGCGGCGGCATCCGCTTGTCCCATCCCAGGAGTCCTCCAGCATGACCATTGCCAGCACCCGTTTCGGCCGCACCGGCCTGAAAGTGTCCCGCCTCGCCCTCGGCACCATGACCTTCGGCCTGCAGATCGAGGAACCCGAGTCGCAGCGCATCCTCGACAAGGCCGTCGGCGCCGGCATCAACTTCATCGACACGGCCGACGTCTACCCGCTGGGCGGCACCCTGCAGACCCAGGGCCGCACCGAGCAGATCATCGGCCGCTGGCTGCAGGCCGACAAGACTCGCCGGCAGAACCTGGTCATCGCCACCAAGGCGCACGGCGTGGCCGGCCCCAACGCCTGGGACCAGGGCTCCTCGCGCAAGCACCTGCTGGATGCCATCGACAAGTCGCTGGCGCGCCTGCAGACCGACTACGTCGACCTCTACCAGCTGCATGGCGACGATGCCGACACCCCCCTCGACGAGATGCTCGAAGCGCTGGACGTGATCGTGAAGTCCGGCCGCGCACGCTACGTGGGGGTGTCCAATTTCCTGGCCTACCGCCTGGCCAAGGCCCTGGGCCGCGCCGAACTGCTGCGCCTGACCAAGTTCATCTCGGTGCAGCCGCGCTACAGCATGCTGTTCCGCGAGATCGAACGCGAGCTGCTCCCGCTGGTGGCCGAGGAAGGCCTGGCCGTCATCCCCTACAACCCGCTGGCCGGCGGCATGCTGACGGGCAAGTACCAGAAGGGTTCGGCCCCGGTCGAGGGCACCCGTTTCACCCTGGGCAAGGCCGCCGGCCGCTACCAGGACCGCTACTGGAACGACCGCTGCTTCGACACCGTGGCCGAGGTGCAGGCCATCGCCAAGGAAGCCGGCGTGCCCCTGACCACCCTGGCCGTGGCCTGGGTCATGGCCAACCCGCTGGTCACCGCCCCCCTGCTGGGCGCCAGCCGGCCCGAACAATTGGACGACACGCTCGCCGCAGCTACCTACAAGCTAGACCCAGCGCTGAAAAAACGCCTAGACGACCTGACCCACGAATACCGCTACGGCGACGCAGTGCGCTGACCTCAGGCACGGGTGGCCGGAATTTATTCCAGCCCGCCCCGGCCGCCGGGCCGCCCCAAGGCCCGGGGCAGCCTCCCCCTCGGGGGGTGGCGAACTACACGGAACGCAGTGAAGTGAGAAGCCGGGGGGCTCACATGTTATTTATCATGACCTGGCCGAAGCCGGAGCAGCTGACCTGGGTGGCGCCTTCCATGAGGCGCGCGAAGTCGTAGGTGACCTTCTTGCCGGCGATGGACTTTTCCATGGCGGAAATGACCAGGTCGGCCGCCTCGGTCCAGCCCATATGGCGCAGCATCATCTCGGCCGAGAGGATGGAGGAGCCGGGGTTCACATAGTCCTTGCCGGCATAACGCGGCGCGGTGCCGTGCGTGGCTTCGAACATAGCGACGGTGTCGGACATGTTGGCGCCGGGGGCGATGCCCACGCCGCCGACCTGGGCCGCCAGCGCGTCGGACACGTAGTCGCCGTTCAGGTTCAGGGTGGCGACCACCGAGTACTCGGCCGGGCGCAGCAGGATCTGCCGCAGGAAGACGTCGGCGATCACGTCCTTGACGATGATGTCCTTGCCGGTCTTCGGGTTCTTGAACTTCACCCAGGGGCCGCCATCGATCAGTTCTGCGCCGAACTCCTTGCGCGCCAGGGCGTAGCCCCAGTCACGGAAGCCCCCCTCGGTGAACTTCATGATGTTGCCCTTGTGCACCAGCGTGACGCTGGGCCGGTTGTGGGCGATGGCGTACTGCAGGGCCTTGCGCACCAGGCGCTCGGTGCCTTCGATCGACACCGGCTTGATGCCGATGGCCGAGGTGTCGGGAAAACGGATGTTGCTGACACCCAGCTCGTCGCGCAGCAGCCGGATGAGTTTCTGCGCCTTCTCGCTGCCGGCGGCGAACTCGATGCCGGCGTAGATGTCCTCGGAATTTTCGCGGAAGACGACGATGTTGGTCTTCTCGGGTTCGCGCACCGGGCTGGGCACGCCCTTGAAGTAACGCACCGGGCGCAAGGCCACGTACATGTCGAGCGCCTGGCGCAGCGCCACGTTCAGCGAGCGGATGCCGCCGCCCACGGGCGTGGTCAGCGGGCCCTTGATCGAGACGATGTAGTCGCGCACCGCGTCCACCGTCTCCGGGGGCAGCCAGACGTCGGGACCATAGAGGCGGGTGGCCTTCTCGCCGGCGTAGACCTCCATCCAGTGGATCTTCCGGCTGCCACCGTAGGCCTTGGCCACGGCGGCATCGACCACCTGCAGCATCACCGGCGTGACGTCGGCACCGACGCCGTCGCCCTCGATGTAGGGAATGATGGGTTCGTCCGGCACGTTGAGCGACGTGTCGGCGTTAACGGTGATTTTCTGACCCTGGGAGGGCACCTGGATATGCCCGTAGGACATGGACGAACGTCTCCGGAAAAAGGAAAAAAGCCGGCACAGGGCGGCGCTGGATTCTATGCCCAAAACTTTTTTCGCACCGCGTGTCAACGCGACCGTACGGGGGCACGTTTCGGAATTACCTTCCATATCTGGAGGGCGGCTTTTTCCCCACCTGAGGAACACAACATGAACAAACTCCTTGCCACCCTGATTGCCGGTTTCTTCGCCGTGGGTGCCTTCGCCCAGACCCCTCCCGCGGTCACCAAGGAAGGCGCGTCCACCCCGCCCGCCGCGCAAGCCGCCGGCGAAGCCAAGAAGGAAGCACGTCTGGCCAAGCCGGCCGCGAAGCACCGTCGCCACCACCACCACAAGAAGGCCAAGACGGCCGTGAAGAAGCCCGACCCAACCAACACGTCCGAAGCCCCGAAGTGAGCTGAATTCCGCCGGCGTCCTTGGAGACGCGGCTGGAAAACCGACAGAGCGCCCCACCGGGGCGCTTTTTCATTTGTACAGCGTGCTGCACGCCGGCCCGCATTCGGTGACAATGCCGCGCCGGCCCCAGCTCCCGCCCCCCGGCGGCGCACCTTGCTCTTCTCCCATGATGAAGTCCTACCTCCCGCCTCGGTCCCTTGCCTCCGCCGCCTTGTTCGCCTTGACCCTGGCCCTGGCCGCTCCGGCCATGGCCCAGCAGTCGCCGCAGATGGACCTGCCGCGTGCCCAGCTCACCGCCGGCATGTACCGCATCGACGCCCAGGTGGCCCAGACCATGCAGCAGCGCGAGGTCGGCCTGATGTTCCGCGCCGAGATGCCGCAGCAGGAAGGCATGCTGTTCGTCTTCGAGCAGCCGGCGGTGCAGTGTTTCTGGATGAAAAACACCATCCTGCCGCTGACGGCTGCCTTCGTCACCGACAACGGCACCATCGCCAACCTGGCCGACATGAAACCCCAGACCGAGGATTCGCACTGCTCGACCAAGCCGGTGCGCTACGTGCTGGAGATGAACAAGGGCTGGTTCGCCAAGAAGGGCCTGAAGGCCGGCATGCGCCTGGGCGGCATGCCCTTCGACGGCGTGCGCTGAGCCCCTCCGCACCAAAAAAAAGCCGGCGATGCCGGCTTTTTTGCGAGCGAACGCAGCTCAGGCGAAGTTGGCTTCGGCGAACTTCCAGTTGACCAGCTTGTCGAGGAAGGTCTCGACGAACTTCGGGCGCAGGTTGCGGTAGTCGATGTAGTAGGCATGTTCCCACACGTCGACCGTCAGCAGTGCCTTGTCGGCGGTGGTCAGCGGCGTGCCGGCGGCGCCGGTGTTGACGATGTCGACCGAACCGTCGGCCTTCTTCACCAGCCAGGTCCAGCCCGAACCGAAGTTGCCCACGGCGGACTTGACGAAGGCTTCCTTGAAGGCGGCGTAGCTGCCCCACTTGGCGGTGATGGCCGTGGCCAGCGCGCCGGAAGGCTCACCGCCACCGGCGGGTGCCATGCAGTTCCAGAAGAAGGTGTGGTTCCAGATCTGGGCGGCGTTGTTGTAGATGCCGCCGGAGGCCTTCTTGACGATCTCTTCGAGCGTCAGGCTTTCGAACTCGGTGCCCTTCTGCAGGTTGTTGAGGTTCACCACATAGGCGTTGTGGTGCTTGCCGTAGTGGTACTCCAGGGTTTCCTTGGAGTAGTTGGGCGCGAGCGCATCGAGTGCGTACGGCAGCGGCGGCAGGGTGTGTTCCATGGGGAGATCCTCGTGGTGGTGGTTATACGTAAATGGGCATTGTAGGGACGAAAGTCATGCCGGCGGTGTGACGGTCAGGTCGACCGTTCCGTCGGCCAGGGTGGCGCGCAGCCGCTGCCCGGCATGGGTCTGCGTCGTGCGCTGCACGGTGCGGCCTTCGCCGTCTTCGAGCCAGGCGTAACCGCGCTGCAGCACCAGGCCGGGGTCGAGCAGCTGCAGGCGCAGCGCGGCACGGTCGAGCCGGTCCTGCGCACGCGACAGGCGCTGGCCCACCGCCCGCGGCAGCGCCGCGGCCAGTTCTTCGCAGCGGCGCCGGGCACGCTGGCCCTGTGCCTGCACGGCGTAGCGCAAGGCCTGCGCCTGCCGGTCCAGCACGCTGCGCTGCCGCGCCACCAGGGCCGAGGGCCGGCCGAGCCGGGCGGTGATGGTGTCGAGCCGCTGCCCCTGCCGGTCGACCACCCGCAGCGTGGCCGTACGCAGCGCGTCCTCGGCCAGGTCGAGGGCCGACACCAGCATGTCTCGCGCCGGCGCGGCCAGTTCCGCCGCAGCGGTGGGGGTGGGCGCCCGCAGGTCGGCCACGAAGTCGGCGATGGTGAAATCGGTTTCGTGTCCGACACCGCTGACCACCGGCACCGAGGCGGCGGCGATGGCGCGCGCCAGCCCTTCGTCATTGAAGGCCCACAGGTCTTCCATGGAACCACCGCCGCGCACCAGCAGGATCAGGTCGATCGGGGCCGCGCCGTGGCCTTGGTCGGCGAAGGTATCGAGCGCTGCCAGCGCCGCCACCAGTTCGGCCGGGGCACCCGCACCCTGCACCGCCGCGGGCGCCAGCACCACCGGCAGGTGCGGTGCACGCCGGCGCAGCGCCGTGACCACGTCGTGCAGGGCGGCGGCGCCCAGCGAGGTGACGATGCCCACGCCCCGCGGCATGGCCGGCAGCGGACGTTTGCGTGCCGGATCGAACAGGCCCTCGGCCTCCAGCCGCGCCTTGCGCTGCAGGAACTGTTCGAACAGCCCGCCCTGCCCGACCCGCGACATGGATTCGGCCACCAGTTGCAGGTCGCCCCGGGCCTCGTACACCCCCAGCCGGCCGCGCACCTCCACCAGTTCGCCTTCGCGCGGAGAAAAGTCGAGCAGGCTGGCGGCGCGCCGGAACATGGCGCAGCGCACCTGGCCCTGGGCGTCCTTCAGCGAAAAATAGCAGTGCCCGCTGGCCGCACGTGAAAAACCGCTGAGCTCGCCCCGCACCGCCACCGGGTTGAAGCGGGTGTCCAGGGCATCCGCCACCGCCCGGCACAGGGCGCCGACAGGCCACACACGGGGGGCGGGAACCGCCGCGCCGAGGTCGATCACCGTAGCCCTTTGGTGCGCTGCACTATGGTCGAGTCGGGAGTTTCCGGGTGTGTCATGCGGCTGCAAACGGTTGCTTAAAATTTCATCGAAGTGTCACAAGCCAGTACCGGCGCGGCTCCGCGGCGATAACAACCGGCTTGCGCACAAACTTATCCACACTAACTGTGGGCTTTGGCCGGGTCCGGCGCCGGCAGGCGGGTTCCGCCCGCACAGAGCGGTAAGCCATAATCGCCGCCGAACGTCACAAGGCAGCGGGGAGTCTTCTTGTTTTCCATCATACAAGCGGCCGGCTGGCCCATCTGGCCACTGGTCGTGTGCTCGATCCTGGCCCTGGCGCTGGTCATCGAACGCGCCATCAGCCTGAAAACCGGCAAGGTCGCGCCCCCCCGGCTGCTGGACGAGGCCATCACGGTATCGGCCCGCGGTGTACCTACCCCCGACGTGGTGGCCCAGCTGGAACAGAATTCCGCCCTCGGCGAGGTGCTGGCCAGCGGCTTCCGTGCGCTCAACTCCAACCCGCGCTGCAGCGAGGAGGAACTGCGCTCGGCGGTCGAAAGCACCGGCCGGCACGTGGCGCACCGGCTGGAGAAATACCTGAGCGCGCTGGCCACCATCGCCTCGGCCGCGCCGCTGCTCGGTCTGCTGGGCACCGTCATCGGCATGATCGAGATCTTCGGCTCGCAATCGTCGGCCGGCGCCACCGGCGGCGGCAACCCGGCGCAGCTGGCCCAGGGCATCTCCATCGCCCTCTACAACACCGCCTTCGGCCTGGTCGTGGCCATTCCCTCGCTGATCTTCTGGCGCTATTTCCGGGGCCGGGTGGACGGCTACCTGCTGACGCTGGAGCTGTCCGCGGAGCGCTTCGTGCGCCACCTGACCTCGCTGCGCAAGGGCTGAAGGCCGGAACCCGCCATGGCGCTCAACTTCCGTTCCCGCCCGCGTATGGATTTCCGCTCGGGCAGCCGCGACGAGCCGGAGATCAACCTGATCCCCTTCATCGACGTGTTGCTGGTGGTGCTGATCTTCCTGATGCTGTCGACCACCTACAGCCGCTTCACCGAGATCCAGCTGCGCCTGCCGGTGGCCGACGCGCAGAAGCAGCGCGACTACCCCAAGGAGGTGCAGGTTTCGGTCACCGCCGACGGGCGTATCGCCGTCAACCGCCAGCCGGTGGCGGGCGGTTCGGTCGACAGCGTCAGCCAGGCGCTGGCCGAAGCGGCCAAGGCCGGCAAGGAGAGTGTCGTGGTCATCAGCGCCGATGCCACCGCCGCGCACCAGAACGTGATCACCGTGATGGAAGCCGCCCGCCGCGCCGGCCTGGCGCAGATCACCTTCGCCACCCAGCATTCGGCGCAGGGCGGCCCCCCTTGACCGTGGCGGCGCCGTGACGCGGCAGCAGCCGGACAGCGCCGCCGCCACCCTGCAGCGGGCCTGGCTGCGGCGCGGCCCGCTGGCCTGCGTGCTGTGGCCGGTGTCGCTGGCCTACCGCGCCCTGGTGGCGCTGCGCGCCCTGCTCTACCGCACCGGCCTGCTGCCGCGGCAGCGGCTGCCGGTGCCCGTCATCGTCGTCGGCAACGTGGTCGCCGGTGGCGCCGGCAAGACGCCGGCGGTGATGGCACTGGTCGAGCACCTGCGTGGCCGCGGCATCGCCGCCGGTGTGGTGTCGCGCGGGTTTGGCCGCACCGAAGGCCCGGATATCGGCGCCGCAACCGAGGTGCTGCCCGGCAGCCCTCCCGGGGCCGTGGGCGACGAACCCCTGCTGATCCGCCGGCGTACCGGTGCGCCGGTCTTCGTCGGCCGGCGCCGGGCGCAGGCCGCGGCGTGCCTGCTGGCCGCACACCCCGAGGTACGTGCCATCGTCTGCGACGATGGGCTGCAGCACCTGGCGCTGGCCCGCGACATCGAGGTGTGTGTATTCGACGACCGGGGCGCGGGCAACGGCTGGCTGCTGCCCGCCGGGCCGCTGCGCGAGCCCTGGCCACGCCGGGTCGATGCGGTGCTGCACACCGGCAGCCGGCCGGCCTTTGCCGGTGGTTTTACCGCGCAGCGCGCGCTGGCCGACTTTGCGCTGCGGGCCGACGGCAGCCGCGTGGCCCTGGCATCGCTGGCCGGCGTGCCCTGCACCGCCGTGGCCGGCATCGCGCAGCCGGAGGCCTTTTTTGCCATGCTGCGCGCCCGGGGGCTGGTAGTGCAAACCACCCAGGCCCTGCCCGACCACCACGACTTCGCCGGGTGGCCGGTGCCGGCCGATCCGGCCCGGCCCGTGCTGTGCACCGAGAAGGATGCGGCCAAGCTGTGGCGGCACCTGCCCCGGGCACTGGCGGTGCCGCTGGACTTCGCACCGGAGCCCGCCTTCTTCGCCGCCATCGACCGCCTGCTGGATGCCCGGCTATCATCGCCGTGATGGACGGCAAACTTCTCGAACTGCTGGTGTGTCCCGTGACCAAGGGACCGCTCGACTACGACCGCGCACGCCAGGAGCTGTGGTCGCACAGCGCACGGCTCGCCTACCCGCTGCGCGACGGCATCCCGGTCCTGCTGGAAAACGAAGCACGCACGCTGTCGGACGAAGAACTCGGCATCTGACGCCCGACGCCATGACCGCCGTTTTCACCGCGCTGATTCCGGCGCGCCTGGCCTCCACCCGCCTGCCTGGCAAACCCCTGGCCGACATCGGCGGCCTGCCCATGGTGGTGCGGGTGGCGCAACGCGCCCAGGCCTCGGGCGCGGCCCGTACCGTGGTGGCCGCGGACAGCGCGGCCATCGTCGATGCCTGCCGCGCCCATGGCGTGGAAGCCATCCTGACCCGCGCCGACCACAGCAACGGCAGCGACCGGCTGGCCGAGGCCTGCGACCTGCTGGGCCTGCCCGACGACGGCCTGGTAGTCAATGTGCAGGGCGACGAACCGCTGGTGCCGCCGCCGCTGGTGGCGGCCGTGGCCGCCCTGCTGCACGCCCGGCCCGAAGCCGACATCGCCACCGCGGCCCATGCCATCACCGCCGTGGCCGACTACCTGAACCCGAACGTCGTCAAGGTCGTCACCGACGCCACCGGCCTGGCCCTGTATTTCAGCCGTGCGCCCATTCCCTGGCAGCGCGACGGCTTGGCGGGCGGCCAACCCGCCCTGCCTTCGCCCGCACCGCTGCGGCACGTGGGCCTGTATGCCTACCGCGTGGCCTTCCTGCGCGCCTTTCCGCGGCTGGCGCAGGCGCCCCACGAGGTGACCGAAGCGCTGGAACAGCTGCGTGCGATGTGGCATGGCCACCGCATTGCCGTGTTCACCACGGCCGAGGCCCCCGGTGCCGGCGTCGATACCCCCGAGGACCTGGCCCGCGTCCGCGCCTTTTTTGGCTGAAATCCCCGGGAAATCACGTCCGTTTCACGCAAGGCGTGCATGCTATCCTTGCCCGGAATAGAGCACTGCGTCCGCGCCCACCTCCTACGGTGCGCGCCTGCGGGCCATGGTGCCGGCTGATTCCATACTATCCGAGGACTTCCATGAGACTGATTCTGTTGGGCGCGCCTGGCGCAGGCAAGGGCACGCAGGCGGCATTCATTTGCCAGAAATACGCCATCCCGCAGATTTCCACCGGCGACATGCTGCGCGCTGCCGTCAAGGCCGGCACCCCGCTGGGCCTGCAGGCCAAGGCCGTCATGGAGTCCGGCGCACTGGTGAGCGACGACCTGATCATCAACCTAGTGAAGGAGCGCATCGCCCAGTCCGACTGCGCCCACGGTTTCCTGTTCGACGGTTTCCCGCGCACCATTCCCCAGGCCGACGCGATGAAGGCCGCCGGCGTCAAGCTCGACTACGTGCTGGAGATCGATGTGCCCTTCGACGCCATCGTCGAACGTATCAGCGGCCGCCGCTCGCACCCCGCCTCCGGCCGCACCTACCACGTCAAGTTCGCCCCGCCCAAGGCCGAAGGCAAGGACGACCTGACCGGCGAGGACCTGGTGCAGCGCCCCGACGACCAGGAAGCCACCGTGCAGAAACGCCTGGACGTCTACAGCGCCCAGACCCGCCCGCTGGTGGACTACTACTCCGACTGGGCCGCGAAAGACCCGGCTGCCGCGCCGAAGTACCGCAAGATCAGCGGCATGGGCTCGGTGGAAGACATCACCAGCCGCGCCCTGCAGGCGCTGTCCGCCTGATCAGGCCGCGCTTGCGCCTGCCATGAGCAGGCGCAGCTGCAGCGCGACCCGGGCCTTGGCCGCACCCAGCCGGGCGGCCGGCTCCACCCCCTGCCCTGCACCAGCCACCGGCTCGCCTTCCAGGCAGCGTGTGGCCCGGACCACCGGAATGCCTGCGGCTTCGGCCGCGCGCAGCGCGCCCTCGAGCGCGTGGTGCACCGTGGCATTGCCGGTCCCGGCCACCACCATGCCTTGCACCCCCGCCTGCCGCAAGGCATCGACCATCCGGCCATCGGCCCCCGCATGGCTGGCCACGACGGCCACCCAGGGCCACGCCGCGGCCGCCTCCGGCAGGCGCTCCAGCGCACCGGCCACATGGTTGTCGCCGGCCCGCGGCCAGGCCCGGAGCAGCCGCAGCCGGCCGGCTTCCACATAAGCGATACACCCGGCATCACCCGAGCCGAAGGCATCCAGCCGGTACGGGTGCTGCTTGCGTACGTCACCGGCGCCATGGACCTTGCCCGCGCACACGGCCACCACACCGCACGCGCCCGGGTGCAGCGCCACGGCCAGCGCGTCGCGCAGGTTCTGCGGCCCGTCGGGTTCGGGCGCGCTGGCCGGCCGCATGGCACAGGTCAGCACCACCGGCTTGGCCGGGTCCAGCACCGCATGCAGCAGGAAGGCTGTTTCCTCCAGCGTGTCGGTCCCGTGGGTGATGAGCACGGCCCGCACGTCCTCCCGCGCCAGCCAGTGGGCGGCGCGCGCGGCCAGCAGGGACCACCAGGCGCCGTCCATGTCCTTGCTGTCGACCTGGGCCACCTGCTCGGCCACCAGTTCGACACCGGCGGGCACGGCCAGGGCACCGGCCAGGTCCTCCACCCGCACCTGCCCCGCGCGGTAACCAGCGCGCGCCTGCGCATCGGCCGTGCCTGCAATGGTTCCGCCGGTGCCGAGTACCACGACTTTCATGGTTTTTTCCTGTCTGGCGCTTGCCAAGTTCAAAAAACTGGTTAAAAATACAGTTACTGGATATCCAAACAGTTCACAGTCCAAGTCCGACAGCCCCTACACAAGGATCTGCCATGATCGACCTGCCTTCCCTGCCGACCAAACTCACCGCCCGCCAGCAGCAGATTCTGGAACTCATCCAGAACGCCATCGCCCGCACCGGTGCGCCCCCCACGCGGGCCGAAATCGCCAGCGAACTCGGCTTCAAATCGGCCAATGCGGCCGAAGAGCACCTGCAGGCCCTGGCACGCAAGGGGGTCATCGAACTGGTCAGCGGCACCTCGCGCGGCATCCGGCTCAAGGGCCCCAGCCGCGACGGCATGCACTCCATGTCGCGCTACCAGCAGGCCCTGCTGCCCATGGCCGGCCTGGCCCAGCTGGTGCTCCCCCTGGTCGGCCGCGTTGCCGCCGGCTCGCCGATTCTCGCCCAGGAGCATGTCGACCAGACCTACCACGTCGAAGGCAGCCTGTTCCAGCACCGCCCCGACTACCTGCTGAAGGTGCGCGGCATGTCCATGCGCGACGCCGGCATCATGGACGGCGACCTGCTGGCCGTGCAGTCCACCCGCGAGGCGCGTAATGGCCAGATCGTGGTCGCACGCCTGGGCGAGGAAGTCACGGTCAAGCGTTTCCAGCGCACGGCCCACGGCATCGAGCTGCATGCCGAAAACCCCGACTACGCCACCATCATGGTCGCGCCCGACGAGCCCTTCGAAATCGAAGGCCTGGCGGTTGGCCTGATCCGCAACACCATGCTCATGTAGGGCATGTTGCCGCCCCGTGGGGTGGCGGGCGTTCTGACGGAAACCCCGGTGGTTTCCGGCAACCCCCGCGCGGCGGCTTCCCTGTCAATCCTGCCTGTGTCCGACCTCTGCGGCCCCGTTGCCGCGCCTGGAGTTACCACATGGGATCAGCCCTTCGTTCCGGTACCGCACTTTTTGCCCCCCTGGCGGGCTGGATAGGCCGCCGCGCCGCCCTGTACGCCGTTGCGGGCGGTGCTGCGGCACCCATGCCCCTGCCGGTGGCCGCCATGCCCGAACCCACCACGCCACGGCCCGAGGTGCCGGCCACCCCGGTACGACCCCTGCGGATGCTGCGGGTAGTCGACGGTTCGCCGCGCGCCTGCGCCGGCCGCATGCGCATGTCGGGCCGCCTGGCCGACGTGTGCGCCGAACTCGACCGGCTGGTGGCGCGCGAAGCACAGATGGCCACCCGGAGCCTGCGCGCCGGTTAGCCGTTGCGGACACCTCGGCACCGGCCGGCGGTGCCGGCCAAGGCACAATCCGGGGATGAACATTGTGATCCTCGACGACTACCAGGACGCCGTGCGCAAACTCCAGTGCGCCACCCGCCTGGACCCGTACTCTGCCAAGGTCTACACGAACACGGTCAAGGGCATCGGCCAGCTGTCGGTCCGCCTCAAGGACGCCGACATCATCGTGCTGATCCGCGAACGCACCCAGATCAGCCGCCAGCTGGTGGAAAAACTGCCCCGGCTCAAGCTCATCTCGCAAACCGGCAAGGTCGGCAGCCACGTGGACGTGGCGGCCTGCACCGAGCGCGGCGTGGCCATTGCCGAAGGCGTGGGCTCGCCGGTGGCGCCGGCGGAGCTGACCTGGGCACTGATCATGGCCGCCATGCGCCGCCTGCCGCAGTACATCGCCAACCTCAAGCACGGCGCCTGGCAGCAGTCGGGGCTGCGTGCGGCGTCGATGCCGCCCAACTTCGGTGTCGGCATGGTGCTGCGCGGCAAGACCATGGGCATCTGGGGCTACGGCAAGATCGGCCAGATGGTGGCCGGTTATGCACGGGCCTTCGGCATGAACGTGTGTGTCTGGGGCCGCGAGGGCTCGCGCGCCAAGGCATTGGAGGACGGCTGCCAGACGGCCTCCAGCCGCCACGATTTCTTCGAACGCTGCGACGTGGTGTCGCTGCACCTGCGCCTCAACGAAGAGACACGCGGCATCGTGACGCTGGACGACCTGTCGCGCATGAAACCCACGGCCCTGATCGTCAACACCTCGCGGGCCGAACTCATCGAGCCCGAGGCGCTGATCGCTGCCCTCAACCGCGGCCGGCCCGGCATCGGCGCGGTCGATGTGTTCGAGGCCGAACCTCCGCTGCAGGGCCATGCGCTGCTGCGCCTGGAGAACTGCATCTGCACACCGCACATCGGCTACGTGGAGCAGGACGGCTACGAGCTGTATTTCGGTGCGGCGTTCGACAACGTGGTGAACTACATCAAGGGTGCACCGACCAACATCGTCAACCCCGGCGCCCTGCAGGTACGCCGCTGACGCCGCGCGGCGGCCCCGGCCGCCGCGGTCCTACTTCTTGCCCGACGGCGGCTTGACGTCGAACAGGTCGAAATCGATCAGGTTGTTGTCGGCAGACGACGGCGCGGTGAAACCGCGCGTGGGCGCGGGCAGCGTGTCGTCCGGCGGTGGCGGGCTCGACGGCGGCAATTCGAAGTCCGGCAGCAGCGAGGCCGATGGTTCGGCGAAATCCAGCGGCGCGCCGAGGTCCGCAGCGGGCGACCTGCCCTGCAAGGGCTTCTCGGGAAAATCCTGCAGCAGCAAGGCCGAAGCGGCTTCCGCCGCGGAAACACGCACCGGGGGCGGGGGCGGGGGGGGCCCGGCGGAAATGCTGCCGTAACCGGCCTTGGCGATTTCGTAGAGCAGCAGCAGTTCGCGGTAGGCCTCGACCGGAAACGGGGGCATGCCGTCGCCGGCCAGGCGCCGGAACAGCAGGACCTCGATCACGTCCAGCACCTGCGGCCGGTTCCAGGCCCGTTCGATGCGATGCAGCGCCTCGGGAAAGGCTTCGAGCCCGCGGGTCGACTTGAGGAAGCCGGCGAAGGCCGGCATCTCGGCGTTGAAGACCAGGTTGAAGTCGTCGCGCAGCTTGCGGTAGGGCTCGGTCAGGCTCAGGGTGTGCAGCATGCGCAGCAGGTCGAGGTAGACCACCGGGCTGCTGCCGGGGTGTTCGTCGATGTAGTGCTGCAGCACCTCGATGGCCTGCTCGTACTGCCCGACCGACGCGAAGAATTCGGCGTTCTGCTGTACATCGAACAAGGCATCGGCCGAACCCGTGCGCAACTCCCGCGCCGCGGCAGTGGCCGCCTCCACCGAGTCGGGGATGGGCGACTGCGGTGCGCTGTCCGCGGTCGCCGCGATGGCACCGGCTGCGATCGCCACACCGGCCGCCCCCAGCACGGGAGCGGTCCCTGCCGGGACTGCCGGAACCGCCGGGGCCGCAGCCGCCATGGGCGCCGGCACGCCGCCCGGCACGGCAGCCTGCGCGACCTGGGCCGCCGCCCGTTTCCCGGCCATGACCATGGCCCGGGCGGCGACCTCGGCCGCCGAGGCGGCTACGCCGTCGTCGTCGTCATCGTCGTAGCGAGAGTCCGCAGGAGGGCTCACGCTGTCGCCTTCGCCCGGCATCCGGGGAGGGAAACGCGAGGGGTAGAACTCCACCGCATCCGGCAGGGAGGCTTCGCCGAGGATGCTGGGCATCGTGTCGACGAAGTCGGGTTCCGTGTACATCGAGGTCGTATTGCCGCCCAGGCCGCTCGGCACCGCACGGGCGGGCTTCCACCAGGCCGAGCGTTTGCCGGTGCGCCGGCGGTAGATGCCCATGGCCAGCGCCAGCCCGGCCAGCAGCAGTACGAACAGTGCAGGCCACAGCAGGAGCCGGCTGCGGTCGCCTGCGCTGCGGGCCTCGTCGAGCTGGGCCTGCAGCTCGGCTTCATGCCCCCGGCTGCGCGCCATGCTGTCTTGCAGGGCCTTGAACTGCTGTTCGAGCTTTTGCAGGCGCTCGGCCTCCGCAGCCGGCAGCGGTAGCCGCGCCGCGCCCTCGGCGCTGCCGCTGTTGAGGCTGCGCCACAGAGCCGCGGCCGCTTCCCGCTGTTCGGCCGAAGCCGCCGTGCCGGGCAGGTTCAGCGACAGGCTCGGCTGCAGCGGAACATCCCCCTCGGCCAGCCAGTCGGCCGGCGACTGCAGCTCGAGCCGTGGGCGGCCGCGGGCCGCGGCGGCCGCGGGCAGGTTCGACACGGCCGCCCGCGGGATCCGCGGGGACCGCGCCGCACGCGGTTCTGCCGCAGCGGACGGCGGGTTTGCCGCGGCGCGCTCGCCGGCCACCCCGGCCCCTATCGGTCCATGGTCGGGCGGGAGCGCCGTGCGGGCGGCCCGTGACGGGCGCGGCCCCGTCCCGGCATCGGCCGCCACCTGCGGCAGCGTCCGGAAAGCGGCAGGCGCATCGACGGCCGGGGCCGGCGCTTCCTGCGGCGAGGAACTGAGCAGCACGTAGCGGCGCGACAGCGTCTGGCCGCAGCCGGCCCGCAGCACCACCGACACCACCGGCTCGTTGACCGCCACCTGCGAGGCAACCTGCACCACCGCCTGGGACGGCTGGGCACCCGGCAGCGCCGTCACCCGGAACCGTGCCGGGTCCAGGCGGGTCTCGCCGTAATACAGCTCGGCACCGGCACAGGCCGAAGCCGCGTCCGAACCGGGGTCGAGGTAAACGTCGAACGACAGGTTGAGCGGCTGGCCGATGACCGCCGTGCCGCGCGAAGGCCCCATCGAGAGCGCGTGGCTCCCCACGGCGGCCGTGCACAGCGCGATGGCCAGAACGGTACTACGGCGTCCCACCGATAACCTTGTTGATTGTGCGCATCGACATATTCAGCGGCCGATTCTGTCATACGCGCCCCGGAAAACCACGGCGCGATAATCGGCCGATGCAAACCATTTACGCGACGGTCGGAATCGTCGGCTCCGGCGCCATGGGCCGGGGCATCGCCCAGATGGCGGCCCAGGCCGGCAGCGCGGTCCGCCTTTTCGATACCCGGGCAGGTGCGGCCGGCGAAGCCTGCGACGCCCTTTTTTCCCAATGGGACAAGCTGGCTGCACGGGGGAAAATCGACACGGCCCAGTGCACCGCCTATAAATCCCGTATCGCGCCGGCCGGCTCGCTGCAGGAGATGGCCGGCTGCCAGCTGGTGATCGAGGCGATCGTCGAGCAGCTCGACGCCAAGCGCGAACTGTTCGCCGCACTGGAAGACCTGGTGGCCGGCGATGTGACGCTGGTTACCAACACTTCCTCCCTGTCGGTGACCGCCATCGCCGCCCGGCTGCGCCATCCCGGGCGCTTCGCGGGTTTCCATTTCTTCAACCCGGTGCCGCTGATGAAGGTGGTAGAGGTGGTCGCCGGCCTGCGCACCGCGCCGCCGGTGTGCGACGCCCTGCTGCAGTACGCCGCGCAGATGGGCCATACCGGCGTGCGGGCGCAGGATACGCCGGGTTTCATCGTCAACCATGCCGGACGCGGTTTCGGCACCGAGGCCCTGCGTATCGTCGGCGAGAACGTGGCCGACTTCGCCACGGTGGACCGCATCCTGCGCGACCAGATGGGTTTCCGGCTCGGCCCCTTCGAGCTGATGGACCTGACCGGGCTCGACGTGTCGCAGCCGGTGATGGAGTCGATCTACCGCCAGTACTACGAGGAGCCGCGCTACCGCCCCAGTGCCATCGCAGCGCAGCGGCTGGCCGGCGGCATGCTGGGCCGCAAAACCGGCGAAGGTTTCTACCGCTACACCGACGGCCAAGCCGAGGTGCCGCCCGAGCCGCCCGTGCCGCAGGCCGAGGTGCTGCCGCCGGTATGGATATCGCCGCGTGCCGCACGGCGGGCCGAATTGCTGCAGCTGGTGAAAGACCTGGGCGCGCGTATCGAGACCGGTACCTCGCCCTCCCCCGAAGCGCTGACCCTGGTGGCGCCCCTGGGCTTCGACATCACCACCGTGGCGGTGGTCGAGCGGCTCGACCCGGCGCGCACGGTGGGCATCGACATGCTGGCCGACGACGCCGGCACCCGCCGGCGTGTGCTGGCCACCAACCCGGCCACCCGCAGCGACATGCGTGATGCAGCGCATGCGCTGTTCGCGCGCGACGGCAAGGCCGTGAGTGTCATCCGTGACAGCGGCGGTTTTGTCACCCAGCGGGTGGTGGCGACCATCGTCAACATCGCCGCCGACATGTGCCAACAGGCCATCTGCACCCCCAAGGACCTGGACACGGCGGTGACGCTGGGCCTGGGCTACCCGGTCGGGCCGCTGGCACTGGGCGACAAGCTGGGGCCGACCAACCTGCTGGAAGTGCTGTTCAACCTGCAGACGGTGTACGGCGACCCGCGCTACCGGCCCAGCCCCTGGCTGCGCCGCCGCGGCGCCATCGGCCTGAGCCTGTTGCACGCCGAGGCCTAGCGGCGGACCGCCGCCGCCAAACCTGCCTGCCCCTGGGACCTCCTCCTTTTTTCCTTCCAGCGAATCCCCCTATGCCAGCCGAACTCCGGAGTGCCAGCCATGGCCAGACCATGGTGCTGACCCTGCACAACCCCGAGCACCGCAATGCGCTCGACCCGGCCATGTATGCGGCCGGCATCGAGGCCCTGAACGCCGCCGGCGACAACCCCGAGGTACGTTCGGTGGTGCTGGCCGGTGAAGGCAGCACCTTCTGCAGCGGCGGCAACCTGAAGCGCCTGCAGGCCAACCGCCAGCAGCCGCCCTCGGTGCAGGCCGAAAGCATCGACGCGCTGCACCTGTGGATCAGCGAGATCCGTGCCTTTCCCAAGCCGGTTGTCGCCGCGGTGGAAGGCGCCGCCGCGGGGGCCGGCTTTTCGCTGGCGCTGGCCTGCGACTTCATCGTCGCCGCGCGCGACGCCGTGTTCGCGCTGTCGTACAGCAAGGTGGGCCTGTCGCCCGACGGCGGCAGCAGCTGGCACCTGGCCGAGGCGCTGCCGCGCACGCTGGTCAACGAAATCGCCATGCTCGGCGACCGCCTGGACGCCGAACGCCTGTTCGCCCTGGGCCTGGTCAACCGGCTGGCCTCCCCGGGCAGCGCGCTGGAAGACGCCATGGCGCTCGCCGCCCGGCTCAACGAACGGGCGCCGAACGCGCTGCAGAGCATCAAGGAACTGGTCAATGCCGCGCCGCATGCCACCCTGGCGCAGCAGTTCGAGGCCGAACGCGAGCATTTCGTGCGCAACCTGCACCACCGCAACGCCGGTATCGGCATCGAGGCCTTCCTGGGCAAGGTGGCGCCGCGGTTCGAATGACGGCAGTGGCCGCGCGCGAGGGACTTTCTTCGCCCTTCGGCAACGCGACTGTGGGCCGGCTCTCACATGGCCTGTAGGAGCGCATCCATTTGTAAGGCCGCAGGCGCGGGAACAACACAAGCGTGGCGTAACCGCGCCGATACTGTGGGTTCCAATCCACCCCAGAGATCACCCATGATCAAAATCAACACCTTCCTGCGTACCACCTCCGCCCTGCTCGTCCTCAGCGCTGCGGCCTATGGCGTTTCCGCCAACGCACAGACCACGACGACCGATACGCCGGCCTCCGCCCCCGCAGCCACGACCCCCGGCCCGGTCGCCAAGACCGAAGCCGCCACCAAACGCGCCTGGCGTGCCACCAAGCGCGGCACCAAGAAGGCCGCGCACGCCACCAAGAACGGCGTGGAACGTGCCGGCAACGCCACCGAGCGCGGTGCCAGCAAGGCCGCCGCCGCCGTGCGCCACACCGGCGAGAAGATCGGCGACAAGCTGCCGCCGGCCAAGGGCCCGAGCAACCTCGACAAGGAAGGCATGCCCGCCGACCACAAGAGCTGAACGCCGACCGCGGGAATAAACCTGCGGTCCGTCGAAAACCCGCTGCGGCGGGTTTTTTTCATTCGACCGCACATGCACAGGGGGAGCGGTCCTACGGCATGGCCGCTCGACCAGCCGCACACTGCGGGCTTCGGTCGCTTGGCGGCCCTTCCCCCACTCCACAGGAAACATCCATGAGCACCGAGGACACCACCGATTCCAGCCTGTTCGCCAACCGCAACATCGACCCGGACGGGCCGGTCGGCAAGGCTGCCGCGGGCGTACATGAAACCGTGGACCGCGCGGCACAGCGCACGCAGGATGCCTACGACCATCTGCTGGACTTCTGCGACGAGGCGGTGGAAGCGCCGCGCAATGCCATCCGCGCCAATCCCGTGGCAGCCGTTACGCTGGCGCTGGCAGTGGGCTTCCTGTGGGGCCGCCTGGGCGCTTCCCGCGACTAGCAGGAGGCCGCGCACCCGGCCGGAAGGTTGCCCTCAGTCCCCGACGGGTTCCGGCTGCACCACCCGTTCGCCCTCTTCGTCGAAAGGCACACCCGCGGGTTCGATGAGGCCTTCGCCCGGACCCGGGACTTCCAGCTCCTCCGGAAGATCGAATGGCTCGGTGTCGTCCGCGTCCGGAAATTCAGGGTTGGTCGCCATGGCACTTCTCCTTCGGGTAAAAAAACATTCTCCGGCTTATGCGCCCGGAGAAGTGTTTTCTTGTGCGTCGGACGGCCCCGCGCCTAGCGGATTACTTTTCCGGGCTTGCCGGGGCGGCGTGCACCGGTATCGCGCGGCGGCAGGCCGGTGTGCTGCGTCAGGATACGGCCCCGCACGGGTTTGACCGGGGTCAGCGCCACGGGAGCCGAAGCCGCCTTGACAGGCGTGGAATTCTTGCGGCGCGCACTCTGGTAGGCGCCATCGGTCAGCGGCTGGAAGGTCGGGATCAGGTGGTGTTTGCCATTGCCGATCAGGTCGGCCCGGCCCATGGACTTGAGCGCCTCGCGCAGCAGCGGCCAGTTGTTGGGGTCGTGGTAGCGCAGGAAGGCCTTGTGCAGGCGGCGGCGCCGGTCGCCGCGCACGATGTCCACCGTCTCGCTGTCGCGTGTGACGCGGCGCAGCGGGTTGCGGTTGCTGTGGTACATGGCCGTGGCGGTGGCCATGGGGCTGGGGTAGAAGGTCTGCACCTGGTCGGCGCGGAACCCATTCTTCTTCAGCCAGACCGCGAGGTTCATCATGTCCTCGTCGGTGGTGCCCGGGTGCGCGGCGATGAAGTACGGAATCAGGTACTGCTTCTTGCCCACCTCGGCCGAGAACTTCTCGAACATCTGCTTGAACTTGTCGTAGCTGCCGATGCCGGGCTTCATCATCTTGGTCAGCGGCCCCTGCTCGGTGTGCTCGGGCGCGATCTTCAGGTAGCCGCCCACGTGGTGCTGCACCAGTTCCTTCACGTACTCGGGCGACTGCACCGCCAGGTCGTAGCGCAGGCCGGAGCCGATCAGGATCTTCTTGATGCCCTTGAGCGCGCGGGCGCGGCGGTAGATCTTGATCAGCGGGTCGTGGCTGGTGTTCAGGTTCGAGCAGATGCCCGGGTAGACACAGCTGGGCTTGCGGCAGGCGGCCTCGATCTCCGGGGTCTTGCAGCCGATGCGGTACATATTGGCGGTCGGCCCGCCCAGGTCGGAGATGGTGCCGGTGAAACCCGCCACGCTGTCGCGGATGGCCTCGACCTCCTTGATGATCGATTCTTCCGAGCGGCTCTGGATGATGCGGCCCTCGTGCTCGGTGATCGAGCA
>JAZJYT010000097.1:0-28956 GCA_040390235.1 Pseudomonadota bacterium
TCTACCGTTGTCGGAACTCGCGGAATCGCCGAGGCGTGACCACTTCGCAGGAAACCTGAAGGTTCAACCAACACTCCCGCGGCCGGTGGGGCATACCGGGCACTGGACATCAAGGCGGAGAGGGCGGCGCAGCCGCACTCGGGGGACAGTCCAGTGCCCGGTATGCCCCGCCGGCCGCTCCCCGAAGCGCTACCGGCGCGGTACCTAAACCCTAGACCTGGGCACCAGAGTTGGGATCGTTCAGGTCGGCAATGGTGCCGTCGCTCTTTTTCGGCGCGCCCTTGACCAGGTCCTCGCGCTTGACGCCCAGCCACATGGCAATGGCGGCGGCGACGAAACACGAGGAGTAGATACCGAACAGGATACCGATGGTCAGCGCCAGCGAGAAGTAGTGCAGCGTCTGGCCGCCGAAGAAGAACATCGACAGCACCATCATCTGCGTGCTGCCGTGGGTGATGATGGTGCGGCTGATGGTCGAGGTGATGGCGTGGTTGATGACCGCCTCGGTGTCCATGCGGCGCTGGCGCCGGAAGGTTTCGCGCACCCGGTCGAAGATGACCACCGACTCGTTGACCGAGTAGCCCAGCACCGCCAGCACCGCCGCCAGCACCGCCAGCGAGAATTCCCACTGGAAGAAAGCGAAGAAGCCCAGAATGATGACCACGTCGTGCAGGTTGGCCAGCACGGTGGCGACGGCGAACTTCCACTCGAAGCGGAAGGCCAGGTAGACCATGATGCCGACCACCACCATGGCCAGCGCCTTCAGGCCGTCGGTGGCCAGTTCCTCGCCCACCTGCGGGCCGACGAACTCGGTGCGGCGCAGCGTGGTGCCGGGGCCGGACGCGGTGTCGGCCTGCAGCGCGGCCATGACACGCTCGCTCTGCTGGGCCGAGGTGGTGCCCTTCTGCACCGGCAGGCGGATCATCACATCGCGTGCGGTGCCGAAATTCTGCACCTGCACGTCCTGGTAACCCAGGCCGGCGACGGTGGTCCGCACCTTCTCCAGGTCGGCCGGCTGCGAATAGGCCACTTCCATGACCGTGCCGCCGGTGAACTCCACCGACAGGTGCAGCCCGCGGTGGAACAGGAAAAACACGGCGGCGAGGAAGGTGATGACCGACACCGCGTTCAGCACCAGGGCATGGCGCATGAACGGAATGTCGCGGTGGATACGGAAGAATTCCATGGCGTCGTTTCCTTACTTGGCCGCAACGGCGCTGGAGCTGCCGGCGCCCGGGCGCCACACGGTGCCGATCGACAGGGCCTTGAGTTTTTTCTGCCGGCCATACCAGAGGTTGACCAGCCCGCGCGAGAAGAACACGGCCGAGAACATCGAGGTCAGGATACCGATGCAGTGCACCACGGCGAAACCGCGCACCGGGCCCGAACCGAAGGCCAGCAGCGCCAGGCCCGCGATCAGCGTGGTGACGTTGGAGTCGAGGATGGTGGCCCAGGCGCGTTCGTAGCCGGTGTGGATGGCGGTCTGCGGCGCGGCGCCGTTGCGCAGCTCCTCGCGGATACGTTCGTTGATCAGCACGTTGGAGTCGATCGCCACGCCCAGCGCCAGCGCCATGGCGGCGATGCCGGGCAGCGTCAGTGTGGCCTGCAGCATCGACAGCACCGCGATCAGCAGCAGCACGTTGACCACCAGCGAGATGCTGGAGATGACACCGAACAGCGCGTAGTAGCAGCACATGAAGGCGGCGATGGCCGCCAGCCCCCAGGCCACGCTGTGGAAACCGCGGGTGATGTTCTCGGCGCCCAGGCTCGGGCCGATGGTGCGTTCCTCGATGATTTCCATGGGCGCGGCCAGGCTGCCGGCGCGCAGCAGCAGCGCGGTGTCGTTGGCCTCGACGGTGGTCATGCGGCCCGAGATCTGCACCCGGCCGCCACCGATTTCGGAACGGATCACCGGCGCGGTCACGACCTCGCCCTTGCCCTTCTCGAACAGGATGATGGCCATGCGCTTGTTGATGTTCTCGCGTGTCACGTCGCGGAAGACCCGCGAGCCCTTGGCGTCGAGCGTCAGGTTGACGGTGGGTTCCTGCGTCTGGCCGTCGAAGCCCGGCTGCGCGTCGGTGAGGTTCTCGCCGGTCAGCACGACCTGCTTCTTCACCACGATCGGCTGGCCGCTGCGGTCGGGGTACTTCTCGGAGCCGAAGGGCACGGCGCCGGCATTGCGTTCGGCGGCGCGGGCCTCGGTGCCCTCGTCGACCAGGCGCACTTCCAGCGTGGCGGTGCGGCCCAGGATGTCCTTGGCCTTGGCCGTGTCCTGCACGCCGGGCAACTCCACCACGACCCGGTCGAGGCCCTGCTGCTGGATCACCGGCTCGCTCACGCCGAGTTCGTTGATCCGGTTGTGCAGGGTGACGATGTTCTGCTTGATCGCCTGGTCCTGCACCTTGCGCACGGCTTCGGGCTTGATGCGCGCCACCAGGCGTGTGTCGGCGCCCTCGCCGGACTGGACCAGCGCCAGGTCGGAGAACTGGTCGGCGACGACGTTCTTCACCGCGGTGGCGGTGTCGGCGTCGCGCACCCGGATCTCGATGGCCTGGCCGTCGCGGCTGATGCCGCCGTGGCGGATGTTCTTGTCGCGCAGCACGGTACGCAGGTCGCCGGCATACGACTCGGCCTTCTTGTCCAGCGCCGCGGCCATGTCCACCTGCAGCATGAAATGCACGCCGCCGCGCAGGTCCAGCCCCAGGTACATGGGCACCGCGCCCAGCCGGGTCAGCCAGGCCGGGGAAAGGGAGATGAGGTTGAGCGCGACCACGTAAGGCGGATCCGTCGCGTCGGGCACCAGCGCATGCTGGATGGCATCACGCGCCTTGATCTGTTCGTCGGTGGTGGTGAAACGCGCACGCAGCGACGTGCCTTCGACGCTGACGGCGTCGGCGTTCAGGCCGGCCGCCTTCAGCGCCTGTTCGACGCGGCTGCGGGTGTCCTCGTCGACCTTGGCGGCCGGCTTGAGCGACGACACCTGCACCGCCGGCGCCTCGCCGAAGAAATTGGGCAGGGTGTAGAGGATGCCCACCAGCAGCACGATCACCAGGATCGCATGCTTCCAGACCGGATAACGGTTCATATCGCGCTTCGTGCGGCCGGGGCCGCGGGATTACTTGACCGTGCCCTTGGGCAGAACCTGGGCGATGGCGCTGCGCTGCAGCTGCACTTCGACGTTGGGGGCGATTTCGATGGAAATGTTCCCTTCGCCCACCCGCGTGACCTTGCCGAGGATGCCACCGGCGGTGGCCACCTCGTCGCCCTTGGCGACGGCCTCGACCATGGCACGGTGCTCCTTCTGCTTTTTCATCTGCGGGCGGATCATGATGAAGTACAGCACCACGAACATCAGCACCAGGGGCAGCATGCCGCCCAGGGAGGACAGGATGCCGCCGCCGGCGGCGGTGGCGGCGGGCGCGGTCTGGGCGAAGGCGGAAGAGATGAACAAGGGACTACTCCACGACACGGCGGTCGAAAAAGATGGATGAACGGTCCCGCGGGGCGGATGGACCACCCCCGAAGGGAAACCGCGGATTGTATGCGGCGCGTCCTGCGGGGGTATTCCCGCCCCGCCCGAAGGCGGGGGCTTTGCCGGCCGCGGGTGCCCGGCTCAGGCCGCCTGCAGGGCCGGCTGCGGGCTGCTCCAGCGTGCCAGGAGCAGCTCGCGGTGCTGCCGCATCGCCGCCAGGTTGCGTGCCTTCACGTGGCCATAACCCTTGACCGGCTCGGGGAGATGGGCGATCTCCACCGCCAGCGGGTGGTTGGCCGCCGACAGCGTGCCGAGCAGGTACTGGACGTCGGCCCGGTAGGCGGTGATGAGCGCGCGCTCGGCCCGGCGCTCGGCCGTGGCGCCGAAAGGATCGAAGGGTGTGCCCCGCAGGCCCTTGAGCCGGGCCAGCAGGCGAAAGGCGGTCAGCATCCAGGGGCCGAAGCGGCTTTTCTGCAACTCGCCCCGGCGGTTGCGGCGGGCCAGCAGCGGCGGGGCCAGGTGGTAGTGCAGACTGAAATCGCCTTCGAACATGCCCCGCACCCGCTCCACGAAGCCGGTGTCGGCATGCAGCCGGGCCACCTCGTACTCGTCCTTGTAGGCCATCAGCTGGAACAGGCGGCGCGCCACCTCCTCGGCCAGGCCGGTGCGGCCCAGGGGCGCCTCGGCCAGCCGCACCTGCTCGACGAAACTCCGGTACTGCGCCGCATAGGCGGCATCCTGGTAGGCGGTGAGGAATTCGCTGCGGCGGAGCACCAGGCTGTCCAGCGTCTCCCGCGGCTTGAAGGCGACGACCTGGCCCGGCTCGGCCAGCGCCCGCACCGCGGCGGGGTCGTGCGCGGCGTGCCGACCCCAGGCAAAAGCGGTCTTGTTGGCCTCGACCGCCACGCCGTTGAGCTCGATGGCGCGTAACAGCGAATCCAGCGCCAGCGGTATCCAGCCGCGCTGCCAGGCATACCCCAGCAGCATCGGGTTGACATACAGGCTGTCGCCCATCAGCCGGGAGGCGGCCGCATCGGCGTCGAAGGCCCCCAGCGCATCCTCGCCCACCAGCGCCGCCAGTTCGGTGGCACAGGCAGCGGCGGGGTTGTTCCAGCCGCCGTTCTTGACGAAGCCGGCGGTCGGTGCGCCATGGGTGTTCAAGGCGATGCGGGTGCGCCCCGCACGCAGGCGCTGCAGCGTCTCGGCATGCACCGCCACCAGGGGGTCGCAGGCCAGCACCAGGTCGGCCGCGGCGGTGCCGACGCGGGTGGTGCGGATGTCGTCCTGCGCGGCGGCGATGAGCACGTGGCTCCAGGTCGCGCCGCCTTTCTGCGCCAGCCCCGCCGCGTCCTGCGTGACGATGCCGCGCCCTTCGAGGTGCGCGGCCACCCCCAGCAACTGGCCGATGGTGATGACCCCGGTGCCGCCGACACCGGCCACCACGATGCCCCAGGGCTGCGCCCCGGCAACCGGCAACACCGGCGCGGGCAGCGGCCCCAGTGCCGCCGGTGTCGCTGCCTCGGCAGCCGCGTTCTTCTTGCGCAGCTGCCCGCCTTCGACCGTGACGAAGCTGGGGCAGAAACCCTTGAGGCAGCTCATGTCCTTGTTGCAGCTGCTCTGGTTGATGCTGCGCTTGCGGCCGAATGCGGTCTCCAGCGGCTCCACCGACAGGCAGTTGCTCTGCACCCCGCAGTCGCCGCAGCCCTCGCACACCAGTTCGTTGATGACCACCCGTCGTGCCGGGTCGATGGCCGTGCCGCGTTTGCGGCGGCGGCGTTTCTCGGTGGCGCAGGTCTGGTCGTAGATGAGGGCGGTGGTGCCGACGATCTCGCGCAGCTCGCGCTGGACATCGTCGAGCAGGTCGCGGTGCAAGACCCGCGGATCGCCGGCGATCTTCAAACCCGCGTATTTTTCGGGTTCGTCGGTCACGATGACCACCTGGACCACACCTTCGGCCCGCAGGCTCTGGGCGATCTGCGACACGCTGTGGCCTTCGGGCCGCTCGCCCACCGGCTGGCCGCCGGTCATGGCGACCGCGTCGTTGTAGAGGATCTTGTAGGTGATGTTCACCCCCGCGGCCACGGCCTGCCGGATGGCCATCAGCCCGCTGTGGAAGTAGGTGCCGTCGCCCAGGTTGGCGAAGATGTGGCGGTCGGTGGTGAAGGGCTGCTGGCCGACCCAGGGCACGCCCTCGCCGCCCATCTGGGTGAAGCCCACCGTGCTGCGGTCCATCCAGGTGGCCATGTAATGGCAGCCGATGCCGGCGACAGCACGCGAGCCCTCGGGCACCACGGTGCTGGTGTTGTGCGGGCAGCCCGAGCAGTACCAGGGCGGCCGGTCCGCGCCCGACACGCCCGCCGCGCTGTGGGCCTGCATGGCACGGTCCTTGGCGTCGAGCACGGCCAGCTGCGTTTCCACGCGGGCGGCGATGTCGGCACCCGCCGCCTGCAGCAGGCCGAGTTTCTTCAGGCGCCGCGCGATGGCCCGCGCGATGAGGGCGGGCGACAGGTCGGCATTGGCGCGCAGCAGCGTGTTGGCCGTGGGGTTGGGCATGCTCCATTCACCGCCGGAAAAGTCGCCCTCGGGCTCGTCGAACTTGCCCAGCACGTTGGGCCGCACGTCGGCGCGCCAGTTGTAGAGCTCTTCTTTCAGCTGGTACTCGATGACCTGGCGTTTTTCCTCCACCACCAGGATTTCCTGCAGGCCGGTGGCGAAGGCCCGGGTCGACTGCGGCTCCAGCGGCCACACCACCCCCACCTTGTGCAGGCGGATGCCGACCTGCCGGCAGGCGGCATCGTCCAGGCCCAGTTCCAGCAGCGCCTGACGCGTGTCGTTCCAGGCCTTGCCGCTGGCGATGATGCCGAAACGGTCACCCGCACTGTCGATGGCGGTGTAGTTCAGGTGATTGGCGCGGATGTAGGCCAGCGCGGCGTACCACTTGTAGTGCATGAGCCGGGCTTCCTGCTCCAGCGGCGGGTCGGGCCAGCGGATGTGCAGGCCGCCGGGCGGCATCTCGAAATCCTGCGGCATGGCGATCTGCACCCGCTCCGGGTCGACCACGGCGGTGGCGCTGGACTCGACGATTTCCTGGATCGTCTTCATGCCGGCCCAGAGGCCGGAGAAGCGGCTCATGGCGAAGGCATGGATGCCGAAGTCGAGGATCTCCTGCACGCTGGCCGGGAAGAACACCGGCAGGCCGCAGGCCTTGAAGATGTGGTCGCTCTGGTGCGCCGCGGTGCTGCTCTTGGCCACGTGGTCGTCGCCCGCCACGGCGATGACACCGCCGAACGCCGTGGTGCCGGCCATGTTGGCGTGCTTGAACACGTCGGAGCAGCGGTCCACCCCCGGGCCCTTGCCGTACCAGATGCCGAACACCCCGTCGTGGCGGTTGGTGCCGGGCGGCGAGAAACCGAGCATCTGCGTGCCCCACAGCGCGGTCGCGGCCAGTTCCTCGTTGACCCCGGGCTGGAAGACGATGTTCTGCGCCTTCAGGAATTTTTCGGCCTTCCACAGCGCCTGGTCGTAGCCGCCCAAGGGCGAGCCCCGGTAGCCGCTGATGAAACCCGCGGTGTTCCTGCCGGCCGCCGCGTCGCGCTGGCGCTGCAGCATGGGCAGCCGGACCAGGGCCTGCACACCCGACATGAAGGCACGGCCGTGGTCCAGGCTGTAGCGGTCGTCGAGCGTGACGGTTTCCAGGGCTCGGCGTACGTGTTCGGGCAGGGGAGCGTTCATCGCGGCGGTCTCCACAGGTGCGCCGCTGGGTGCGGCGTCTGGTGGCCAGTGTAGGCCGGCGGGCGCGACAGGTGTTTGCGTTTGTTGTGCCTGAAACCGCCCATTCAGAAAGGATCTTGCGCAAAATACCGGCTTATGGAAACACTGGACAAGTTCGACCTCGCCATCCTGCACAACCTGCAGGAAAACGCCCGGCTGACCAATGCCGAACTGGCGCAGCGTGTCGGCCTGTCGGCCGCGCCCTGCTGGCGCCGGGTACGCGCGCTGGAAGCAGCGGGTTTTATCCTCGGCTACCGCGCCACACTCAACCGCCAGAAAATCGGCCTGGGGGTGCTGGCCTTCGTACGCATCGACGCCGACCGCAACTCGGGCGACGCCATGCGCCAGCTGGAAGAAGCCATCCGGCAGCTGCCCGAGGTGACGAGCTGCCACTACATCAGCGGCACCGGCACTTTCGAGCTGCAGGTGGTGGCGCAGGACCTGGACGGCTTCTCGCGCTTCGCCCTGCAGCGCCTGGCCAACCTGCCCTTCGTGAAGGACCTGCACACCAGCTTCTCGCTGGGCGAGGTCAAGTCCGGCGGCGCGCTGCCGCTGGGGCACCTGGCGGGAACCGCCCCGGTGCGGTAGCGGCTACCGCAGCCTGCGCCCGGCCCGGATGCCTTTCAGGGCAGCGTCCAGCGCTCGCCCGCGGTGGTCCGCTGCAGCGAACGCTCCGGGATCTCCCAGACCACCAGCCGCGGCGGTGTCTGCTTGAACGCCGGGCTGGCGAAGTAGGCCTCGGCCGCCCCCCAGAAGTTGCCGCCGTCCTTCGCCAGGTTGGCGACCGGCGTGCCCAGGTCCTTCGCCAGGAAGTCGGCGAAGTGCGAGTTGCGCGAGTACGAGGTGCCGATCAGGGCGATGCGCGGCAGGTCGGCATCGCCGAAGAGATCGGCATCGGAGGAGGAAGAAGCGGTGGCTGCGCCGGTGGCGGCCGGCACAGCACCCGCCGCCTGGCGCGGTGTGAAGCTGCTGGCCGGCAGCGTCTCCGGCGCCGGCTGCAGCGCCAGCGGCAGGCCGTCGATGCCGGCCAGGTGCACCAGGTCGCCCGGGCGGCGTGCCGGCGGCTGCTGGACCACGTCGTAATCCTGCGCCGGCGTGCGCTCCACCCCCAGGGCCTTCACCGCATCGGCCACGGCCTGGGCGGAGGCGGCCGCGCCGGCCTCATTCCAGTGCGTATCGGTCCGCAGGAAGGGGTCCTCGCCCCGGCCCATGGGGGCGGCCAGCACCGGCGTCACGTCGAGCACCGGCACCCCGGCAGCGCGCAGCCGGTC
This sequence comes from Pseudomonadota bacterium, assembly GCA_040390235.1. Lineage (GTDB taxonomy): Bacteria > Pseudomonadota > Gammaproteobacteria > Burkholderiales > Burkholderiaceae_C > Xylophilus. The sequence goes on from JAZJYT010000097.1 coordinate 8,515, forward strand.
CGTCCAGTCATCCAGCCGGCCGGCCAGCGCGGCGGGGCGTTGCAGCCCGCAGAGGCGGGACTGTTCGATACGGCTCTTGTCGGGCACCACCACGACCAGCAGGCGGATGCCCTTTTTTTCCAGCGCCGCGCGCAGCCGCACGGCCACGTCAGCCCGTGCCGCGGCATGGGCCGCGCCGTCGGCGTGCGGCGCCAGCTCTTCGGCCAGGAACAGCCAGCCCGGACAGCCCTGGCGCACCTGGGGCCCCAGGTCGCCGGACAGCACCCAGCTGGTGCCGCGTTCGGCCTCGGCGGCCACCCGGGCCTGCGGGGCCTTGGCCAGCGCGTCAGCCATGCTGCGCATGGTGGCGCCGTCGAGGAAGGCGGCGCGGGTCAGGCCCTGAGGCAGCAAGTCCAGGCCCTGGAACACGATGGCATAGACGGTGCTGCCCAGGCCGAGGAACAGGAACAGCAGCAGCGCGACGCCGGCCGCCCGTGCCGACATCCGCGGCGGCGCGGGCGGCTGCGGCGGAGCGGCGTTCTGGACGTGTGTGGCCATGGGATGCCGCCTAGAACTGGAAGTACAGGAAAGGCACGGCGCCTCGGCTGGCGATCAGCGCGAACGACAGCAGGAAGGCGGGGATGGGCCACAACGCACCCACGGCGGCCAGGCGCGGGCCCACCCGTTCGGCCAGGCGCGGGCCGACCGCCGGCCAGACGACACAGGCGATGCCGAGCAGGAAGGCCAGCCCGTGGGCCGGCCGCAGCTCCACCGCCAGCGCATCGCCCAGGCCGAAACCCTGCAGGCCGAACTGCCCGGCGTACATACGCAGGGCGCCGCTGGCGTCGTGCGCACGGAACAGGGTCCAGGCCAGCATGACGAACAGCAGGGTGGCGATGCGCGCCAGCGGCGCCGGCAGGCTGCGGCCGGCGCCGGTCCAGGCGCGGGCGCAGCACAGGGCCACACCATGGGCAAGGCCCCAGAGCAGGTAATTCCAGCTGTCGCCGCCGTGCCAGAGGCCGGCGATGGCCATGGTCAGCAGCAGGTTGCGGTAGGTGGCGAAACCGCCGCCGCGGTTGCCGCCCAGCGGGATGTAGAGGTAGTCGCGGATCCAGCTGGAGAGCGACAGGTGCCAGCGCCGCCAGAAGTCCTGGATGCTGCGCGCCAGGTAGGGGTGGTGGAAGTTCTCGGGAAAATGGAAACCCAGCATCTGGGCGATGCCGATGGCCATGGCGCTGTAGCCGGCGAAGTCGAAGAACAGCTGCAGGGTGTAGGCACCGCAGCCCAGCCAGGCATCGGCGAACGAAGGTTCTGCCTGTGCGAACACCAGGTTGGCCACCGGCGCCAGTGTATCGGCGATGAGCACCTTCATGCTGATGCCGACCATGAAACGCCAGGCGCCGGCGCACAAACCGTCCCCGCTGAAACGCCGGCTGCCGATCTCGCGCTTGACCCAGTCGTAGCGGATGATGGGCCCGGCGATGAGCTGGCCGAACATGGCCTTGTAGGCCGCGAAGGCGACGAAACTGCGCTGCGCCGTGACCGTGCCGCGGTACACATCCACCAGGTAGGAGATGGCCTGCAGCACGATGAAGGACAGGCCGATGGGCAGCACCACCTTCTGCCAGGCCAGCGGCAGCGCGCCGGCCCAGCCGAGGGCGGTGTTGAATGTCTCGACCAGGATGTTGGCGTACTTGAACCATGCCAGGGTGCCGACCAGCACCACGATCAGCGCGGCCAGCTGCCGGCGCTGGCGCTGTGCCACGGTGGTCCGGGCGATCAGCAGGCCGCCACCCCAGGTCAGCGCCGTCAGCGCGATGAGCATCAGCAGGTAGGGCGGACTCCACCAGGCATAGAAGATCCAGCTGCCGGCCAGCAGCGCGGCGTTCTTGCCGGCCGCCGGCGTCGCCGCATAGGCCAGCAGGAACAGCGGGAAGAACAGCAGCAGGAATTCGAGAGAGGCGAAGACCACGGCGGCGGCGCTGTATCTGCTGGAGCCGGCCCGCTCTCAGCGGGCGAGGTCGTCGGAGGCGAAGATCAGCCGCGAGCCGGTCGCTGCGGACGGTACCAGCACCAGGCTGTAGCGCATGCCGGCGGCCAGCGTGCCCAGGTCCAGCGGCTTGCCGGACGGCTTGCCGTCGCACACCAGCTGCACACCCAGCGCCACCGGGTTGACGGCCCGGCGCTGCATGGCGCCCGACGCCACGCCGGTGAACAGGGCCGTATCGCGGCCGGCCACCTTCACCTGGGCACCCTTGCAGCCGGCGTCGAAGTTGTAGAGCGCGACAAAGGACTTGAGCGCGTTGAAGTCGTCGGGCGTCTCGGTGATGAAGGTCGTCACCGGTGCTTTCTGGCCCGCGGGCACCAGGGCGACCACGGTGGTGAAGGCGCCCGGTGCCGTCTTGACGGCGATCGCGCTCTTGCCGGCGGCGCCCTCGAAGCTGCCCTTGAGCTCGCTGTTGGGCTTGACCGGCAGATAGTCGGAGGCCGGCTGGAGGTCCATGCGGGCCTTGCCCGACACCACCTCTAGCTTCTGGTCGGTGCCATTGATGAAGCGGATGAAGGCCGCGTCCTGCGCCGGGCCGGTTTCATACAGCTTGGGGCCGGCCGCCGGCGCCGCGGCGGAGCCGCAGGCCAGCAGGCAGAGCAGGAGGGGGGTGCGAGCGCGGCGGGCCATGTTCACTTCCCGGCGACCATGGCGTCGGCGATGGCCTTGCCCCAGTCCTTGTAGCCGGTGGGTGTGAAATGCTGGCCGTCGATGGTGCGCCACTGGCCGGGCTTGGAGAACTTGAGCGAGTCGATGTAGGTGCAGGGTGCCACGTTGGTGGACAGGAACTCGGACGCGGTCTTCACCCGGTCGAAGGTCTTGCCGTAGGTGCCGCCTTCGCTGCCCCAGGCCGGACCGACCCAGACGCAGGCGGTGCCGGTGCTGGCGATGTCCTTGGTCAGGGCGGTGGTCTGCTGGTAGGCCCAGGCCTTGGGGAAGGTGGCCTGCTTGTAGCTGCCCATGGTGTCGCCCATGACGATGATGACCAGGTTGGGCTTTTCGGTGGCGATCAGCTGCTTGATCGGCTTGGTGGTGGCCGCATTGCCGGAAAAGGTGATGGCGCCCTTGCCGGTACGCTCGGCGCCGCCGCAATCGCCCTTTTTGACCGTGGTCCAGTCGCCTGCGGTGGAGCCGCATACGCCGATGGTGTGCACCACCTTGGCGCCGCGGTCGAGCAGCTGGTTCTGCAGGGTGTCGATCAGGTAGCCGGAGGTGGCCAGGTGGCTGTCGCCGATCATGAGGATGCTGAGGCCGGCAATGGTGGCAAGCATGGGATGTCCTTTTGGTAGACGGAGGGGTGTGCGGAGCAGTACGGGAGGCGTGAAACCGAGTGTAAGGACAGCAAAGGGCTTATGGGTGGCAACGCGCTACCAAGCCGGCCGGCTGACCGGCGGAGCGGCATAGGGCGATACCGCCGGCGCCGGAGGCGCGGTACCGCCGCGCCGCAGGTAGGCGAACGGGTTGTTGTCCGCGGCCGGCGCGGCGCCCGGCAGGGCGGCCTGCACCTGCGCGGGCGGCGCCTCCTGCTGCTTCATCATGGTGACGGCCGTGCGCATGGTTTCGACCGCCAGGCTGGTGCGGCCCTGGACGCGGTAGAGGCGCCCGAGTGCCGCCACCACGTCGGCGTTCTCCGGCTGCAGCTGGCGGGCGCGCAGCAGTGACTTCTCGGCGTAGTCGTAGTCGTGCTGGCCGGTGGACAGGATACCGACCGACATCAGCACGCCGGCATCGTCGGGTGTGCGCGCCAGTACCTGGCGGTACAGGCGCAGGGCCTCGTCGGGCTGGCCGGCGTCCGCATACAGGCGCGCCAGGGCGCTCAGCAGCACCGGGTCGTCGGGTGTGGCGGCCAGCAGCGGGGCCAGCAGGTCGTAGGCCGACGGCAGGTCGCCCTGCGCACGCAGCGCCTCGACCTGGCGCGACACGTAGGCGCGGCGGATGTTGTCGTAGTGCTGGCGGTCCGCCGGTGCGAGGTTTTCGCTGCCGAACTCCCGCAGCAGGCCGGCCAGCTCGGCGTCCTCGCCGGCGCGCAGCAGCAGGTCGGCGTACTGCAGGCGCACCGCCGGCGAGCCGCCGCCGCGCATGGCGGTGCGCAGCAGCGCCCGGGCACGGCCGGTGTCGCCGATGTCCCCATAGGTCTGCACCACCAGGCCGAGCAGGTCCGCATCGGGATGGGCGCCGAGCAGCCCTTCGGCCTGGGCCAGCTGGGCCGTGGCTTCCGGCCGGCGGCCGGCGCGCGCCAGGGCCACCGCGGCGTCGACCTGGGCATTCACCCCGGCGCGGGTGTACAGGGCCAGGATCGGCGGCGTCCGGCCTGCGGCCGGGATGCGGTCGAGCAGGCCGAAGGTGCCGCCCCAGTCCTTCATCTCCGCCAGCAGCAGGGCGCTGGGGTAGATGACCTCGGGATCGTTCGGCCGGCGCTGCAGCAGCGCGGTCATCACACCACGCGCGTCGCTGCCGGAACCGGCCTTCAGGTAGATGCGCGCCAGGTCCAGCCGGATCCAGGGATCGTCGGGCGACAGGCTGACCGCGTCCTCCAGCTTCTCGCGGGCCACGGCGGTCTCGCCGAGGGCCAGGGCGGCACGGTACTCGCCCATGCTCTGCTCGGCGCGCAGCTTGCGTACGTCGATGTGTGCACGCTGCTCGGGACTCAGGCCGTCGATGATCTTCAGGGCTTCGGGCCCGCGGCCGGCCGCGGCCAGCGCGCCGACCAGGCCGCGCAGGGCATCGAGGTTGTCGGGCTTGCGCGACAGCACGTCGCGGTAGACCCGCTCGGCATCGCCGGGGCGCTTGAGGGCGGTGTAGACACCGCCGAGCGCGTTTTCGGCGGTCGGCTCCAACGGGTCGAGCTGCACCGCCTGTTCGAGCTTCTGGCGTGCGTCTTCCAGGCGACCGGCGTCGCGCGACACCGCGGCCTGCCCCACCAGATCCCAGTAGCTGGCGCTGTCGAGGGACTGTTTCCAGCGTTCCGCACCGTCCTGCCGCGAAGCCTCGGCCAGGAAGTCACGCGCGGCGGCAAACTTCTGCTGCCGCAGCCGCACCAGGCCCATGCCGCCGAGCGCCGGGCCGCTGCGGGCTTTCAGTTTGAGCGCGGCCTGGAATTCGGTCTCGGCACGGTCGACGTCGTTGGCCTCCAGGGCCGCGAAGCCGGCGGCCACACGGGCCGACAGGGGGTCGAGGCGCACCGGGCCGGCCGCGGCAGCCGCGGCGCCTTCGGGAACCGGCTTGGGCTTGGCGGTGAACTGGGCGCGGATTTCCTTGTCGTCCGGGTTCTCCTTCAGGTACTCCTGGAAGAAGGGCTGCAGCCGCGCTGGCGGCGGTGTGCCCATCCAGCCCAGGGCGGAGCGCAGGTGTTCGGTGGCGTCGCCGCCGACGTCCTTGCGTTTGGTCAGCGCGGCCAGGCCGCGCAGGCCCTCGATCTGGGTCTCGGTGTGCAGGGTCTTCAGGTTGGCCAGTTCGAGCTGGATCCGCGCGTCGCCCGGGGTGTTCTTGAGCAGGCGCTCGAGCCCGGCGACCGCCTCGACCCAGCCACCGGTGGAATAACCCAGCACCGAGTAGAACTCCAGCGCCGCCGCGCCCTGCGGCGTGCGGCCCCGGAACAGGCCCCGGTACTTGGCGATGGCCACGTCGTATTTCTGCTCACGCAGGGCGATGCGCGCCTGGTCGAGTTCCGCCACGGAGCGGTCGCTGGCGAAGCTGATGTCCTGCTCCAGCTGCAAACCCTGCTGGCTGTCGGGACGGGCCTTGCGCAGCCGTGCGAGGTAGGCGTTGGCCGCGTCGTACTTCTTGGCCACGATGGCGAGTTTGCCCAGGCTGGCCAGCGCTTCTTCGTTGGCCGGGTCGACCAGCAGCAGCTTTTCCCATGCCACGGTGGCATTTTCGATGCTGCGCGACTGCCAGTAGCGGCCCTGTTCGAGCAAGGCCCTGGTGGGATCGACCTGCTTCTGCGCCAGGACCGGAGCGGCCACGGTCGATGCCGGGGCGGCGGCGGGCGCCGGCGCGGACACCGGCGGCGTGGCCTGGGCCATGCCGGTGGCATGGCCCGACAGCAGCAGCGCGGCCACGGCCGCGGCAGTCAACGGGTGCTGGGGGCGCGGCATGGGGTTTTCCAGACGGGTTCGAGTGCGCCGCGGCGGCCGAAGCGGTAGCGGCCTTCCAGCCATCCCTGGCCAAAGAGGCTCAGCACCAGGTCGTAGTACGGGGGCTGTTTGCCCTGGGTGTTCTGCGGCGCCAGCACCTGCTGCAGGCCTTCGGCGACACGCTGCTGCTGCCGGGCCAGCGCGGCGCTGTTGCCGGTGGCCTTGAGGTAAGGCAGCAGTGCCGCCGAGAATCCGAAGGGACCGGTGCCGCTGGCCTGGCCGGTGGCCACGTGCACCGACTCAGGCGGCACGCCGGTGGCCGCCGTGGCGGCCGCCATGCCGCGCAGCGGCGGCAGCAGGGCCTGGGCCAGCGGATCGCTGCGCGGCACCATGCCGGCCCACATATAGGTGCGGATGGCGTCGTAGCTGCCGAGATCCGTCTTGGTGGGATGCGGGCCGAAACGGCCCTGGCCCGACGCATCGATGGTGTAGGCCACCCAGTCGGGCGCGAAGCCACCCGGTGGCGTGGACTGTTGCAGCAGGGTCAGTGTGTTGTCCGCAATGCGGCCCCAGGGGCCGGCGGGGGCGGCCGCGGCCAGCCGGCGCAGCACCGGCAGGGGCTGGTAGCTGGGGTTGAAGTGCCAGCTCAGGCGCCGGTTTTCGTTCTTGCCCTCGTCATGCACGAAGCCGCGCTCGCCCGGCAACAGCATGGTGCCCAGTCCGGGCACCTCGGCCACTTCCCGGCGCTCGACCTCGGCCAGCAGCAGGCGGGCATCGCGTTCGTAGTCGGGGCGCTGCCACAGGCGCGCGGCCTCCAGCAGGCTGTAGACGATCCACAGGTCCGCATCGGAGGCGGAGTTGTCGTCCAGCACCCGCCAGCTGCCATCGGGCGCCTGGCCCCAGAACCAGGCCGGCAGGCGGCCTTCGACGTGGCCCCCCAGCAGGTTGTCGACGGTCCAGCGCCAGAGCTGCCCGAAGCGCGCGGCGTCGTTCGCCACCAGGGCGAAGAACATGCCGTAGGACTGGCCTTCGGACGAGGTGTGTTTCTGCGGCGTGCTGGCGTCCAGCACCCGCCCATCCGGCTGGATGAAGTACTGCACGAAAGTCGACCACAGCGGCCAGGCTTCCGGGCAGGGCCGCGCCGCAGCCGACCAGGCGTACAGCGGGCTGGGCACCAGCACCGCGCCCAGCGCGGCACGCAGGCAAGCACGCCGGGACGCCAGGGCAGGCAGGGCAGGCAGGGAAAGTGTCGGCATGGACATGCGGAGGGCCTGCGGGCCGCGCTCAGCCGGGCACCGCGGCGGCGCGCGGCGCGCTCGGGCGGTGCGGGGGGACAGGCGTGGCATGGCGCCGCTCAGCTGCCATAGGGTGAACGCACCGGGTTGACCGGCAGCGGCAGCGGTCCCCGCAGGGGCCGGAAGGCATAACGCAGGTACACACTGCCGTTGAACTGCCGGTAGTCGCGTGCGTTGTCCATCGCCAGCTGCCCGCCCAGGAACCACTGGGGCTGGAGCTGGTATTCGAGCGCCGCGCCGACGTTGTAGCCCAGCCCGGTCTTGCTGGTACCCGAGTAGAAGGTGCCGGTCGCCGCCTGCAGGCCCGGATCGATGGGGAAATAGGGCGAACTGTCGGTGCGCACATGCTGCACACCCAGCGAGCCGTTGATGCGGTAGGTCAGGCGGCTGTTGCGCTGCTGCCATTCCACCGGCACGCCGAGCGACACGAACTGCTGCGGGCTGAAATAGCCGCCCTGGCCGTAGGTGTAGAAGCTCAGGTTCTTGTCGTAGGACAGGGCACTCAGCGCCAGGCCGGCCGTCAGGGTCGAGTCCGGGGTGCGGACGATACGCCAGTAGGTGCCCGCACCCAGTTCGGCACGGCTGTTGGTGGCCACCTGGTTGCCGGTGACACGGTACAGCGCGCCATAACCGTACAGCCCGTAGCTGCCCTCGTCCAGGGCGGCATCGAGCCGCCCGCCGCTGGCCGACACGCCGCCCCAGGTGGTGCCGCTGCGCTCGTCGCGCAGGCCGGCGAAGGACAGCACGCTGTCGGTCACCGGGCGGCGCGACAGGCCGATGGTGAAGGAGAACTCGTCGCTGACCGGCAGGCGGTATTTCACCCCGGCCGTCACGTCGGTGTAGCGGAAGCCGAGCGGCGTGGTGCCCAGGTCGGCCTGCAGGTTGCCCGACTCCCAGGCCACGCCCAGGCCCACGCCGCTGGCGTTCTGCGAACCGGCCGGCGCGCCCGGCAAGGCCCCCGCCAGCAGGGGACCGCCGCCGAAGCGGCCCATGGTGTTGCTGTCGGTAGCCGGGGTGCCGGTGGTGAGCGCGACCGGCGTGATGTTGATGGTGGCCTTGCCGTCGCCGAGGTCGAAACGCAGGGCAATGGGTATTTCGGTGTCGGTGAGCTGGCCCATGCCCTTCTCACCCTTGCGGGAACGCACCACCAGGCCGACGGAGGCCACGGCGACCCGGTCGCGCTCCATCGAATCGATCTCGTCTTCCAGGCCGCGGACCTTGGACTGCGTATCTGAACCGCCGGCCACCGGCACACCGCGCGCCGCGGGCAGCGCAGGGCCTACGGCCGCCAGGGACTGCGCCGCGGCGAAGGTGCGCGGTGCGGATACAGATGCGGGTGCCGGCGCGTAGGCCGGCGCCGGTGCATAGACCGGTGCTGCACCCTGCGCCTGCCGGGCGGCAAAGGCACGCACCGCCGGCGACCGGCCGTCCGCGACCGCCGGGGCCGGCGGTGATCCGATCGGCGCGTAGGCGGGAATGGGGCCGGTATAGGCCGGCGCCGGTGCCCGGAGGGGGGCCGGCGCGGCATAGACCGGTGCCGGTGCGGCCAGGGGGGCGGTGGCATAGACCGGCGCGGGAATGTAGGCCGGCGCCGGGGCGTAGGCTGGCGCATTGGCCGGTGCATAGGCCGGCGCGGGCGCGGGCGCATAGGCCACCGGCGGCGGGTAGTCGGGTGCACCCTGCGGTTCGGGCGGCAGCGGCGCGAAGGCGGTGGCCGGCTCCGGTGCTCCGCCACGCCGGCGGGTCAGGTCGTTCAGGCGTGTACGCACCGCCGTGTCGTTCGGGCGCACCCGCAGGTAGGCCTGGTACAGCGGGGCATCGGATGCCGAGCCCTCGGTCCATGCCAGGGCATCCCGCCAGCTCTCGATGGCCGCCGCTCCCACAGTGCGGTCGCCCGCCAGCAGCGACAGCTGCACGATGCCGCTGCGCAGCGTGGACGCGCGGGTCATCTGGTGCTGGGCCAGGGCCAGGCGGGCCTGCACATCGGTCGGCGCCTCCAGCACCCGCTGTTCGAGGTAGCGCCGCGTCGACTCCCAGGCGGACGGCACGTCTTCGGGCAGCTGCCGCACACGCGAACCCGCGGGGCTGGCCGCCAGGGACGGCATGCCGTTCAGGGCGGTCAGGAGAATCAGGACAAAAGGTTTGATGCGTGGGTGCTGCATGTTTTCTCCCGGAACGGGCGCGGGCGGCGCAGGCCGGCTGGCCCGCGCCGGTCTCAGGCCTGCAGGCGCAAGCGCGCCCGGGTACGCAGTATCAGGTACATCACCACCGCCAGCAGCGCCGCGGCGCCCAGGCCGATCACGACGAGTACCAGCGGATGCCGCGACAGGAACCATTGGAGCCAGGTCAACGGCCCGAGCCGGCCGACATGGTAAGTCTGCTCGGACACCAGGCTGGACACCTGCTGCCCGCGCACCACGACCACACTGCCCTGCACATGCTTGACCAGGTCGAGGTCGAGCAGCGCGTTGACCGCGCCGTCGAGCCCACCGGGCTGGTCGGCCGACAGCATGACCACGCTGCGCCCACCCGACAGGGGCGACTCGAAGCCGCTGATGACCGCTTCCGGGCCGGCGCCGCTGAAACGCAGCTCCTCGCGGCGGTCCACCGGCTGCTGCCGGTGGTGCCAGTCCCACCAGTCGAGTACCCGGTAGGCCAGGTCGGACAGCGGGAAACGGCGCACCGCGGGAGTGACACCGGCCGGCAGGTCGCGTTCCCAGCGCTGCAGCAGCGGCTGGTCGGCGCCCGAGGAGATGACCAGCAGGTCCTTGTCGGCCACCTTGTCGACCAGCGACGCGGCCGCGACCTGCACCCCCGTCACCGGGTAGCCGGTGGAGCGGCCCATCAGGCCCATCAGGTCGAGGTAGGCCGACCATTCCGGCAGATCGGCCTTGTCGGGCACGATGACGGCCGACTCCGACAGGTCGGCCATGCGCGTGAACGGGAAGCCGCTGTTGCCGAAGGCCGCCAGGTCGGGCATGGCCAGGTAGTGCGAAAAACCCGAGATGTCGATGGTCGAATCGGCGTCGATGGCGCCCTTGACGTTGTCGAGCATCACGTCCTTGCAGAACCCCTGCTTGACGTAGTCGTAGTAGTAATAGAACTGCAGCTGCGACTGGGCCGGCAGCATGAACAGCGGCACCCGCAGCTGCTCCCGGGCCATGACCGTGCCGTCGTCCGGCGAGGGCAGCAGCGCGTCGAGCACGGTGGGGGTGTCGTGGCGGGCCGCGCGCAGCGGGTAGGCGCGCAGGTACTGTTCGTTGATGTTGACGTTGAGCGTCGACTTGTCGGGGGTGGGCCGGGGGGTATAGCGGTAGCGCAGGTCCACCGGAATGCCCTTTTCGCGCCAGGCGAACAGATCGGGCGGCGTGCGGAAGTTGATGCGCACCGTGTCGGGTGTGTAGCCCGACACGTTGAGGGCCTGCTGGTTGGCGATTTCTCCGAAACGCACCGGGCGGTCGCTGCGCAGCCAGGCCGGCGCATCGTAGGGCTTGCGCGGCTCGAGCTCCTTCAGCCCCGTCACGGTCGCCACGCGGCCCGACAGGGCCGGCCCGCCGATGGCCAGCGCATTGGCGGCGGTCTTGAGTTCGGCGGCGTCGCGGCCCATGACGACCAGCAGCTTGGACACCGGGTCGTTCGGGTTGGTGACCATGGCCAGCGTCGGGCCGGCCGGCGCCGGCAGGTCGACACCCGGCAGGCCGCCGTTGCCGAGGACGAACACCACCGCCGCGCCGGTGGCGGGCAGGGTGCCGGTGGCGGCCGGGAACTTGGCACCCCGGTAGCCGGACAACGCGCCAAACCAGGACGCCACGGCGCCCGCGGCCTCCAGCGTGGCCGGTGCCGGCGGCGCCATGAAAACGAAAGGCAGGTTCAACGGACGCACGTCGCGCCGGTCGAACAACGGGCCGGGCAGCAGCGCCAGGTCGTCGGCCATGGCTACCGGCGTGACGGTGAATTCGAGCGAGCTCTGGTTGCTGATGCTGCTCCAGAGGCTGGAATGCAGCGGGTCTTCGCAGTCGAGTGTGTAGTGGCCGATCAGCTCCAGGTCGATGCGGTTGAAGTCGGTGATGAGCCGCGTGGGCAGCGGGATCTCCTGCTCCAGGTCGGTGCCCGCCTGTTCGCGCGGCACCGGGATGGAGGTGGCGACTTCGCCGTTGACCCGCACGTTGATGTGCGACAGGTTGGCCAGCAGCGCCGGCGAATACGCGTACTTGAGCTTGAGCTTGATGCCCACCACCACCTCGTCGGCACGCACACTGAAGGGCACACCCCCCAGGCCCTGCACGCCGCGCAGCTGCAGCGGGTAGTTGGCACCCAGCTGCTTGAGTGTCATGCTGTAGGTGCGGGTGGGGCCCGCGGGCGCAGCCGGCGCCGTGGCCGCCGAGGGGCTGCCCGGCAGCACGGCAGCGGCAGCCGGTGGTGCCGACGCTTTTTCGGCGCGCGCTGCGGCCCGCGAGGCGCGGGAGGCCGCCACGGCCGGATCGCCGCCCGCGGCGGCGGCGAACGCCAGCACGGCCAGTGCGACGGCCGCCGGCAGCACGCGGGGTGTCTTGTGCCTGCGTGCGCCCTGGCCTGCGGTGGTGGTGGTCGGTTTCATGATTTGCCCGTGTCGAGTTTGGCGCCCCTGTGCCGCTGGGCGCGCGGCGTCCGCACCATGGCATACAGGTTCTTGAAAAACAGGCCGAAGCCCTTGACGCCGATCTTCAGCACCCCCGCCAGCGCCTTGAGCGGCGTGTCGCGTTCGCCATGCCCCCAGTTACGCGCCCACAGGTCGGCCCGCGCGAAGGTGACCTGCGCCAGTGCCACCTGCTGCAGGGTGCTCAGTGCCTCGAACTGCGCGCCCAGGCGCTTGCCGCGGCGGAACACCACTTCGGCCGGGAAGGAGGCCTCGTCGGTGTTGCGGAAGATCGAGACGTGGATTTTTTCGCCCAGCGGCACCTTCAGGCTCTCGGGCACGATCAGGCCCAGCCCGGTCTGCGAGAAGTCTTCCGTGGTGCACACCAGGGTGCGGCCGTTGGCGAAGCTGATCGAGGCGCGCAGCGTGGCGGGCACCCGGGGCGTCTTGCGGATCTGCTTGGTTTCGCTGGCCACGGCGATGGCGGCGCTCACGATGACGATGTTGTAGAGTGTCCAGACCAGGTTGATGACCAGCGTCGAGGTGGTGTCGCCGTTGCCGCCCAGCAGCAGCTGGACCACGCCGATGGTCACGCCGATCAGGTTCAGGGTCATCAGGAAGATGTAGGGCCGGGCGATGTTCCAGTCGAAATACGACTCTTCGATCATGCCGCCCTTGGCCGTCACGTTGAACTTGCCGAGCTTGGGGTTGATGAAAGCCACCAGCACCGGCCGCAGGATGTACCAGGCCAGCACCGACTCGTAGACCTCGTTCCAGAACGAGTGGCGGAAACGCCCCTGCATACGCGAGTTGGTGATGCTGGCGTGCATCAGGTGGGGCAGCGCGAAGGCCGCGATCATCATGGCCGTGGCCTGGAACACGTGGGCGCCGAACAGCAGGTAGGCCAGCGGCGCGGTCATGAAGATGAGGCGCGGCGCACCGTAGAAGAAGTGCAGCATCGCGTTCAGGTAGCACAGCCGCTGCCCGAAATGCAGGCCAGGCCCGAACAGCGGATTGTCGACCCGGCTGATCTGCGCCATGCCGCGCGCCCAGCGGATACGCTGGCCGACGTGGCCCGACAGGCTTTCGGTGGCCAGCCCCGCGGCCTGCGGGATGGCCAGGTAGGCGGTGTTGTAGCCCAGGCGGTTGAGTTTGAGCGCCGTGTGCGCGTCCTCGGTCACGGTCTCCACCGCCACGCCGCCGATTTCTTCCAGCGGGCCGCGGCGGATCAGGGCGCAGGAGCCGCAGAAGAAAGTGGCGTTCCACAGGTCGTTGCCGTCCTGCACCAGGCCATAGAACAGTTCGCCCTCGTTCGGAATGGCGCGGAAGGTCTGCAGGTTCTTCTCGAACGGGTCGGGCGAGAAAAAGAAGTGGGGGGTCTGCAGCATGGCCAGCTTGGGGTCGCGCAGGAACCAGCCGGTGCAGATCTGCAGGAAGGAGCGGGTGGGCACGTGGTCGCAGTCGAACACGGCGACGAATTCGCCCGAGGTGACCTTGAGCGCCTCGTTGATGTTGCCGGCCTTGGCATGGCGGTTGTCGTCGCGTGTCAGGTAGCCGATGCCGACGTCGGCGCAGAAGTCGCGGAACTCCTCGCGGCGCCCGTCGTCCAGCACGTACACCTTGAACTTGTCGCGCGGCCAGTCCAGGCCCATGGCGGTGAAGGCGGTCTGCTTGACCACCTCCAGCGGTTCGTTGTAGGTGGGAATGAAGATGTCGACCGTCGGCCAGGTGGACATGTCGGTGGGCATGGGCAGGGGCTTGCGCTCCAGCGGCCAGGCCGTCTGGAAGTAGCCGAGCAGCAGCACCACCATGGCGTACAGCTCGGCGATGACCAGGCCGGTGCCGAAGAAGGTGTCGACAAAACCCTCGAAGCCGGTGGTTTCGGTCACACGCCAGTAGATGTAGCGCATGGACGCGGTGACCGAGAAGGTGATCATGGCCAGCGTGGGCAGCCGGCCGGGCACCTTGCGCAGCACCAGCGCCGCGCCGAAGCTGACGCTGGCGAAGATCACCTGGCCGATGAAGTCGAGCGGTACGGTGAAGACCAGCACGAACAGGCCGATGCCGAACAGCGCGGCAATCCAGCGCGACAGTTCGCGCTCCCAGAAGGGCTGGTTCACCGCATGCAGCGCCCAGGCGCGCAGCCGCGCCGCCGGGCCGGCCTTGGGAACAGCGAAATTGTCCTGGCTGGTCATCGCGCGGCCCGGGCCTTGCCGGCCAGCACCTTGGACACCGCCTGCGTCACCGCCAGGAAATCCTCGGCGGCCTGGCTGTCGCGGGCGTAGTCGAGCACACTCTTGTCGTAGGCCAGCGCCTCGGCCACGGCCTGGTCGCGGTGGATGGTACCGATGACCTTGGCGCCGAAGCGGTGGCGCATCACCTGCGCCACGTCGGCCGCCAGTTGCCGGGTGGTGTCGGCCTGGTTGATCAGGTGGTACTGGCCCAGGAACCCCGGGCGGCCGTCGCAGTAGCTCTGCACCAGGTTGTCCATCATCGGCAGCGTGGCGTACGAGGCCGCGTCCGGCAGGGTCACCACCACGACCATGTCGGCCAGGGTGAGGGCATGGCGCAGGTAGACCGACGGGCCGGGCGGCGTATCGAGCAGCACCAGGGTATTGCCGGGCAGGCCGAGCTCCGCCAGGTGGCTGGCGAGCCAGCCCGGGTCGGCATCGAGTATCTGCTCGAAATGGCGGCGGTCTTCCTCGTTGAGCAGGCCATAGGGCAGCAGCACCACGCCGCGTTCGCTTTGCAGGCAGTTGTCGCGCCAGCCGACACCGGCCAACGTGCTGCGCGAGATGCCCTCGACGTCGTGCGGATCGAAGCCGAAATGGAAACGCAGGGCGTTCTGCGGATCGAGGTCCACCGCCACCACGGGGTGTCCCGCATAGGCCAGCGCGGTCGCAAGATTGGCAGTCACCGTCGTTTTGCCCACGCCGCCTTTGGCCGATACGATCGCGACGACTTTCACGGGCGCAAAAGCTTTCGCAGAAGGGAAACGCCTTCCGTACTGCGCCGGGTCTCGGGCGGTGTGCGTGGTTGCGACAGCCGGGTGAAGACACTCTGCAGGTCGTCCTGGCGCCGGGTCGGCACGGGGGCCGGCGCGGGCTCGGCAACCGGGGCCGGCGGGACCACCGGCAGGGCGGCGCGCAGCGCCAGCGGCGGGGCCGGACGCGTTGCCAGGGGCGGCGGCGCAAACACCGGGGCCGGCGCCACGGGCGCGGCGAACAGCGGTGCGGCCACCGCGGGCGCGGGGGTGGGCACGGGGACAGGTGCCGGGGCGGGAGACCGGGCCCCGAAAAGCGAGCGGCGCTGCGCCGGCGCCGGCGGAGGCACCGGCACGGGTTCCGGCCGGCTGAAGACCGGCTCCAGGCGCGCCCTCGGCAGCACCGGTGCCGCAGGCGTGGGCGGCGCAACGGGGGCGAACACCGACGCGGCGGCAACGGGTGCCGGCGTGGGCACCGGCACGGCCATCGGACGCGGCGCCACGGGGCGCGCTGCGCGTACCGGGCGGGCGGCAGGCTCGACCGAGGGAATCGGCGTCGCCGGGTCGTCCCCGACCGACGACAGCAGCGGCCAACGGTCGCGGGATTCGCGTGCGTTGTTGTCCTGCCCCAGTTCCTTGTAGTCGGCGGCCTTGCCACCGAACTGCTTGAACAGATTGGCTATGTCGTCAGCGCTGCTCATGTGTGTGTGTGCCGCATGGAAGACCGCTACTGGCCGGCTTGCGCCAGCCGGAATTCGATGGAGCCCGCCAGGTCCGGCTCGGCCGACTGGCGAACCTGCAGCTCTCCGGCATCGGCGCGGGAGAACCATTCCTGGTAGACACCTTCGAGGAAACCGGGGGACCAGCGCAGCGCATCCGCGCCGAAGGCCGACACCAGCGGCGCGCAGTGGTGGCGGATCTCCAGGTATTCACCGTGGTCGGCGAGCACGACCCAGCCCCAGTCCAGGTTCACCCAGACACGGCCCATGGCCAGCTGCAGGTCTTCCAGCGTGCGGCAATCGCCGAGGTCGACATCGGCTTCCTGGGCAAAACGCGCGCCCATGCGGCGCATCAAGGCACGCAGATCGGCCTCGTCGAGCTGCGCGGCGAATTCGCCGGCGAATGCCCGAAGAAAACCTTTCCACTGCCGCGAACATTGCTGTTCCGTGAAATATTCGATGATGGCGTGGTCCACGCGAACCTTCCCGACAGTAAGAAGAGACCTCAAAATGGCTGCGGAAGGATAACAGACGCATTTGGTCACACAGAGGGGAAAACGCCCGATATAGCAGCCAAACCACAGGAGAATAAAGCTACCCATGCCTCTATCCCCCCCCGATCCACGCGACACCGCGCCGGCAGATACCGCTACGGTCGAGCGGCTTTCCGCCTTGCTGCCGCTGAAGACGCCGATATTCCGCATGCTCTGGGGCGCCTCGGTCGTCGCCAACACCTGCATGTGGATGAACGACGTGGCGGCCGCCTGGATGATGACCTCGCTGACCACCTCGCCGGTCATGGTGGCGCTGGTGCAGTCCGCCTCCACGCTGCCGATGTTCCTGCTCGGCCTGCCCAGCGGCGCGCTGGCCGACACCCTGGACCGGCGGCGCTATTTCATGCTGACCCAGATCTGGGTCGCGGGGGTGGCCATGCTGCTGTGCGCCTTCATCCTGGGGGGCTGGATTACCGCGCCTTTGCTGCTGGCGCTCACTTTCCTCAACGGGATCGGCCTGGCGATGCGCTGGCCGGTCTATTCCGCGATCCTGCCGGAACTGGTGCCGCGGGCGCAGCTGGCCCAGGCCACCGCGCTCAACAGCGTGGCGGCCAATGCCTCGCGCATCATCGGGCCGCTCGCCGCCGGCACCATCATCGCCAGCGCGGGCAGCGCCTGGGTATTCGTGCTCAATGCGGTGCTGTCGATCGGTTCGGCCTTTGTCATCACCCGCTGGAAACGCATCCACGTGCCCAGCCCGCTGGGGCGCGAACGGCTGGCCAGCGCGGTACGGGTGGGGGTGCAGTTCGTCGCCCAGTCGCCCCGGCTGCGCTCGGTGCTGCTGCGGATCGCCTGTTTTTTCATCCATTCCACCGCGCTCATCGCCATGCTGCCGCTGATCGCCCGGGCCTTGCCCGGCGGCGATGCACGCACCTTCACCGTGCTGCTGGCCTCCATGGGGGCGGGCGCCATCTTCGGCGCCCTGGTGCTGCAGCCGCGGCTGCGCCTGCGGGTGGCGCGCGACAACGTGGTCGGCGCGGGCACACTCGTCGTGTCCGCGGCCACGGCGATGGTGTCCTACGCGCCGCACCTCTACCTGGCAGTGCCCGCCATGGCGATCGGCGGGGCGGCCTGGATCTGCACCGCCAACTCCCTGACCACCTCCGCCCAGTTCGCGCTGCCCGACTGGGTGCGGGCCCGCGGCATGGCCATCGTGCAGATGGCGCTCATGGGCGCCACGGCGCTGGGCGCGGCGGTCTGGGGCCAGGTGGCCAGCCTGACGAGCCTGCACACGGCCCTGGGTATCTCGGCGCTGAGTGGTGTGCTGGTGATGCTGGCGGTGCGGTATTTCATGCCCGACCGCAGCCTGATCGAAGACCTGACACCCTCGAACGCGATGACCGCGCCGAAGGTGGACCTGCGGCACGAGTCGGGCCGCGTGCAGACGACGGTGGAATACCGCATCGACCCGGCGCGCGCCACGGAATTCCGCGCCCTGATGCAGGAAAGCCGCCGCAGCCGCCTGCGCCAGGGCGCACTGGAGTGGCAGTTGCAGCGCGACGTGTACGACCCGGGGCTGTACTACGAACAGATCGTGGACGAGTCCTGGACCGAGCACCTGCGGCGCTTCGACCGGGTCACCGCCTCGGACGTGGCCCTGCGCGACCGCAAGCTGGCCTTCCACACCGGTGAGAACCGGCCGGCGGTGAGCCGCCGCATCATCGAACGCTGACGGCCTGGCCCGTACGCCCTGCTGCGGCCTACTGCCAGGAACAGCGGGCGCTGGTGTTGGGCACCATGCCCTCGATCCGGGCCGAATGGCCATCGGCCCCCAGGCCGGTTTCCAGCCGCATCTGCGAATTGCTGTAGACCACCTGCTGGGCGGTGGTGCCGCCGGCATCGCGCAGCAGCAGTTCCGGGCCGCGGCCGGCCTGCACCGTGACGCTGCCGTCGCGCCGGACCACGGCCGTGACGCCGTTGTCGCACTGGTAGTGCACGGCGCCGGTGAGCGGCCCGTCGGCGACGCAGCCGGCCAGGACCATTACCAAGCCGGCCAGGCCGAGCCCGAGGACGGCCGTTGCCGGGCGCCGTGTTGTCGCGCCCTGTTTCGCGTCGTGTCGTGTCATGCTGCGCTTCTCCGGTAGATGTCAGGTACGCCGTAGTCGGCGCGTCACTTGGGCCACAGCGCCCACAGGCGCAGCCCCTGCTTGAGCCGGCCGGCGATGTCGCCCGCATCCGGCCCCCAGCCGACGAAAAAGTCGGCGCGCACCGCGCCGACGATGGCCGATCCCGTGTCCTGCGCCAGCACCAGGCGCTGCAGGTCGGCCGACGGGCCGCGCGAGGCCAGCCACATCGGCGTGCCGTAGGGAATGCTCTGGCGGTCCACCGCGATCGAACGTCCGGGTGTCAGCTCCACGCCCTGCGCGCCGCGCGGGCCGAAGGAGGCATCCAGCCCCTCGAGCGGCTCCTCGCGGAAAAAGACGTAACGCGGGTTGGTCCACATCAGTTCGTTCTGGCGCTGCGGATTCTGCGCCAGCCAGGCCCGGATGCCGGGCCAGGTGGCGTCGCGTGTGGCGCCCTGCTGCAGCAGCCAGGTGCCGATGCTGCGGTAGGGCTGGTCGTTGGTGCCGGCGAAGGCCAGGCGCACGGTGCGCACCGAACCGTCGGGCTCGGTGATGCGCAGCCGGCCGGAGCCCTGGATGTGCAGCACCATGGCCTCGACCGGATCGGCCAGCCAGGCGATCTCGTGGCCGGCCAGCGCCGCCCGCGCCTCGGGCAGGGTCTCGATCTGCTGGCGGTTGTACCAGGGCTTGCGCTGCCCCAGGCCCGCCGGCGCGCTGTACAAGGGCACGGTGTTGGTGGCGCTCGGCAGGCGGCTGGCCGGGATGACCGGTTCGTAGTAGGCGGTGAGCAGGCCCTCGGCGTTGCCGTCGGAGGACTCGATGCGGTAGGGCTGCAGCCGGGCGGTCATCCAGGCGCGCTGCTCGTCGGGCGTGGCGATGGACAGGCGGCGCACCTCGCCGCACAGCGACGCGAAGACCGGCCCGGGCCGCTCGCAGCTCTTGATCCAGGCGTTCCAGGCCTCGAACAGGTTGTCGTCGGCAAAACCCGGCAGTTCGCTCCAGGCGGCCGGCACCCAGCGGCTGCGTCCGGTGCCGGGCACCGCCGGGGCCGGGCCCACGGACTGCGGCACCACCGACAGGTCACGCGAACTGGTGCCGTCGCCCGGTGGCGGCAGCGTGGGGCTGGCACAGGAAGCGAGCATTCCTACAATCAGCGCGTTCGCCACGAGTTGCAGGAGTCGTTTTGTCATGGGCCTGATTTTGCTTGAAGCCTTGCTGGCCTTGTCGGTCCTGTTGCTGATCGTGTGGTGGACCATGTTTTCGGGCCGGGAAAAGGGCGAGCTGCCCGCGCCGGCCGATGCCACCCCGCCTCCGGTGGATACGGGCGCCGACGGGCCGGGCGCAGCACCACCGCCGGGCTGAAGCGGGCGCCTGCGCCAACACCGCAAGCGCTTACAGGGAGAAACGGTCCGGCTACCCAGGCTCCCAATAATGAAGTTTTTGCGTGGGAACACTGCCATGAGAAAACTCATCCTGGGAAGCACCGCCGCGGTCGTCTTGCTGGTCGCCGGCTGCGCCGACATGAACATGACCGACACCCAACGCCGCACTGCCATCGGCGCCGGTGCGGGTGCCGCCGGCGGTGCCGTGCTGGGCGCCGTGACCGGCGGCAGCGCCGGCAAGGGCGCGGTGATCGGTGCCGGCATCGGCGCCCTGGGCACCTACATCTGGTCGCAGAACATGGAGCGCCAGAAACGCGAGATGGAAGCCGCCACCCGCGGCACCGGCATCGCCGTGTCGCAGACCGCGGACAACCGGCTGAAGCTCGACATCCCGAGCGATGTGTCTTTCGACACCGGCAAGGCCAACGTCAAATCCAACTTCGCCCCGGTGCTCGACCGTTTCGCCGCCGGGCTGCAGAACAACCCCACGGCGACGGTGACCATCATCGGCCACACCGACAGCACCGGCAGCGAGGCCATCAACGGCCCGCTGTCGGTCGACCGGGCCGCCGCCACCCGCGACTACCTGGCCATGCGCGGGGTGGACAGCCGCCGCTTCGCCATCGAGGGCCGCAGTTCGCACCAGCCGGTCGCCTCCAACGACTCGGCCGAAGGGCGGGCACGCAACCGGCGGGTGGAAATCTACGTCGGCGAGCCCGGCCGCGGTTA
>JAZJYT010000098.1:0-13540 GCA_040390235.1 Pseudomonadota bacterium
GGCCGGCGCCGTCATGGCCGGCTGCTTGGTGGCCAGGGTGCAGTGCAGCAGCTGGATGAGCACGAAGCTGGCCGCGTACAGCACACTCGACCACACGCCATTCCAGAAGGCCGACAGGCCCACCGCCCCCAGGGCGAACTTGCCCATCACCGTGCCGGCGGTCAGCACCCCGCCGCCGGCCGCCTGGCGCAGCATACGCACGTAGGCCGCCCGGTCGCGGGTGATGTAGTGCTCGCCGGTCTCGGCGCTGCGCTCGGCCATCTTGGCCGCCAGCAGCGAGGAGTTGGAGGCCACCAGCACCCGGATGCTGCGGCGCTCCTGCGCACTCAGCACCAGGCGGGCGAGCAGGCGGGCGGCGGCCGCGGGCGGGCTGTCCGACAGCACGCAGTCCAGCAGATCGCGGATACGCAGCAGGCGCTCGCGCAACTGCCGCAGCCGGAACACCAGGCCCACCGAAATGCCGTTTTCCTCCAGGTGGGTATAGACACTGGCCGCCGCCTGGCGGCAGGCATCCAGGCGTTCGCGCAGCTGCTGCACCGCGAAGGCCAGGCTGGTGCTGTGGCGCGGCGTACGCAGCACCTCCAGGCGCAGCAGCTCGATGTCGCGTACCAGCCCGTGGAAGGCACGCGCCTCCTGCGCGGCGGGGCTCATGCGCAGCCGCAGTTCCGGCGCAAAACCGGTGGCGACTACCTGCCCGGCGCAGTAGATGATGGCGTCGAGCAGCGTGCGCTGCCAGGCCGTGGCGCCCGGCACCGGCTGTGCGGCGTCGGCCGGCGACAGCAGGGCGGCGATGCGCTGCAGCTGGGTTTCGCTCAGCGCCGAAATCCACTGCCCGTCGCTGGCGTGCGACAGTGCCAGCGGGAAGAGTTCGGCCGCATCGACGGTTTCAGGGCTGGCTGGCAGCAGCTTGCGGCGCAGGCGGTCCGACAGCTCGCTCATGAAGGCGGTGCGCGGCGCAAAGCCGAAATCGGCCAGCAGGGTGGTGAAGTCCACCGTGTCCGTCAGCGCCTGCCACCAGGCGCGCAGCCGCGCCCGGGCCTCGGGGCGCGCATCCAGCGCATCGAGCAGCAGCTGCACACGGGCAGTTGCGGCCTGCGGTGTGGAGCCTTTGCCGCGGATCCAGTCGAACAGCTCGATCAGCCAGAGGTGGCGCTGCGCCAGCGCCGCACCGGGATCGAGGAGCGCGAGGATGCTGTTGAGGTCGCGCTTGCGTGCCATCAGTGCAGTACGCGGTGTCCGCCGTCGGGCTCGCCGGGCGTGGCGGGTCCGGCCTCCAGCACGAACAGGGGCACGGGTGCGTCGAAGCGGGTGGCGTCCTCGGCCACGCAGAAATAGCTGCCGTGCATGGTGCCGTTGGGCGCACGCAGGCGGCAGCCGCTGGTGTAGCGGAAGGATTCGCCAGGTTTGAGCAGCGGCTGCTGGCCGACCACGCCCAGGCCCTTGACCTCTTCGCTGCGGCCCTGGGTGTCGCGGATGATCCAGTGGCGTGCGATGAGCTGCGCCGGCACGTCCCCCGCATTGGTGACGGTGATCGTGTAGGCGAAGCTGTAGATGTCCTGCTCGGGTACGGACTGGTCAGGGAGGTAGCGCGGCTGCACCTCCACGGTGAACTGGTAGTTCGGCATCCGGCTATGGTACTGCGCAGGTACGCCGGTCGGTGTCTCTTCCTGCATCAGCGACAATTCCGCCATGAGCGCCGCCCCCACCTACCGCATCGCCCCCTCCATCCTGTCCGCCGACTTCGCCCGCCTGGGCGACGAGGTGCAGAACGTCGTCGCCGCCGGCGCCGACTGGATCCACTTCGACGTGATGGACAACCACTTCGTGCCCAACCTGACCTTCGGCCCGATGGTCTGCCAGGCGCTCAAGCCGCATGCCAGGACGCCGGCAGGCGTGGCCGTGCCGATCGACGTGCACCTGATGGTGCAGCCGGTGGACGCGCTGGCGGCGGCCTTTGCCGATGCCGGTGCCGACCTGATCAGCTTCCACCCCGAAGCCTCGCCCCACGTGCACCGCAGCATCCAGGCGATCCGCGGCAATGGCCTGAAGGCGGGGCTGGTGTTCAACCCGGCCACCCCCCTCGATGTGCTGGACTGGGTGCTGGAAGACCTGGACCTGGTGCTCATCATGAGTGTCAACCCCGGTTTTGGCGGCCAGAGCTTCATCGACTCCGCGTTGCGCAAGATCGAGCAGGCGCGCAAGCGCATCGACGCCTCCGGCAAGGACGTGCGGCTGGAGGTCGATGGCGGCATCAAGGTCGACAACATCGCCCAGGTGGCGGCGGCCGGGGCGGATACCTTCGTGGCGGGCAGTGCCATCTTCGGCAAGCCCGACTACAAGGGCGTGATCGACGCCATGCGCACCGCCCTGCGCGGCTAGCCCCGGCCTTCCGGGCGGCACTGTGGGACCGCGCTTACAGCAGTGTTAGCCGATTCCCACACCGGCCGCATGCTTCCGGCTACGGTTTTCTCCGCAACCCGACGTTAGTCTTCTCCCATCGCCGCAAAAGGGCCTCTCTCCGGGAGGCGTTGCGGCCCCCCAGGGGAGAAGAACATGGATGTCGTCGTCTGGTCCTTGGCCGGTGTCATGGGCGTCATTGCCCTGGCTACCGTGGTCAGCGCCCTCGAAAGCTGCTTCGACTATTGACCGGCTCCCGTACCGGTTCCATCCCCGGCGGCGGCGCCCCAGGGGTGAACCGCCATCCGCGGTCCGTGCATTTCTTCTTTTTTTGCAACCAGGGTGCGCCGCCGGGCGCACCTCCGGAGGAATACACGCACCATGGTCCAGACACGGAACGGCGGACGCGGAAAACCCAAAACCGCGGCTGCGGCAGGCGACAAGGTTCAGCAACTGCAGGCCTATATCGACGAGCCCGCGCAGGTGCTGACCACCAACCAGGGCCTGCAGATACCCGACAACCACAACTCGCTCAAGGCCGGCCTGCGGGGGCCGACGCTGCTGGAGGATTTCATCCTCCGCGAGAAGATCACGCATTTCGACCATGAACGTATCCCGGAGCGGGTGGTGCACGCCCGCGGTGCGGCGGCGCACGGTTATTTCCAGGTCTACAAACCCCTGTCCGAGTACACCACCGCGCAGTTCCTGAACGACACCGAGGCACGCACGCCGGTGTTCCTGCGTTTTTCCACGGTCGCGGGCTCGCGCGGTTCGGCCGACACGGTGCGCGACGTGCGCGGCTTCGCGGTCAAGTTCTATACCCCCGAGGGCAACTACGACCTGGTGGGCAACAACATCCCGGTGTTTTTCATCCAGGACGCGATGAAGTTCCCCGACCTCATCCACGCCGTCAAGCCCGAGCCCCACAACGAGATGCCGCAGGCTGCCAGTGCCCACGACACCTTCTGGGACTTCGCCTCGCTGATGCCCGAGAGCACCCACATGCTGATGTGGGCCATGAGCGACCGCGCCATCCCGCGCAGCTACCGCATGATGGAAGGTTTCGGGGTGCACAGCTTCCGTATGGTCAATGGCCGCGGCGAGTCGCACTTCGTCAAGTTCCACTGGAAACCCAAGCTCGGTATCCATGGGCTGGCCTGGGACGAAGCGCAGAAGATCGCCGGCAAGGATGCCGACTTCCACCGCCGCGACCTGTGGGACGCGATCGAGGCCGGCCATTTCCCCGAATGGGAGCTGGGCCTGCAGCTGGTGCCCGAGGAAAAGGCCGACTCCCTGGGCATCGACCTGCTCGACCCGACCAAACTCATTCCCGAGGAAATCGTGCCGGTGACCATCGTCGGCAAGCTGGTGCTCAACCGCAATCCTGACAACTTTTTTGCCGAAACCGAGCAGGTGGCCTTCCACCCCGGCCACCTGGTGCCCGGCATCGACTTCAGCAACGACCCGCTGCTGCAGGGCCGGCTGTTCTCCTACACCGACACGCAGATTTCCCGGCTGGGCGGCGCCAACTTCCATGAGCTGCCGATCAACCGCGGCGTGTGCCCCTTCCACAACTTCCAGCGCGACGGCATGCACCGCCAGACCATCGGGCGCGGACAGGTGTCGTACGAACCCAATTCCCTGGCCGCGGGCGCCGAGTTCCGGGTGGACGGCGGCACCAGCGGTTTCCATACCCAGCCCGACAGCACGACCGAACCGCCCAAGATCCGCAAACGCAGCCCGAGCTTCGACGACCATTTCAGCCAGGCGACCCTGTTCTGGAACAGCATGGGCCCGGCCGAGAAGGACCACATCGTGGCGGCTTTCCGTTTCGAACTCGGCAAGGTCACCGTGCCGGCGGTGCGCCAGAGGATGGTGAACAACCTGGCGCATGTGGATGCGCGGCTGGCCAAACGGGTTTCCACCCTGCTGGGCATCGAGGCGCCGGACGCCAAGGCGGCGGCCGGGCAGGCGGGGTTCCGCAAGGTGCAGGTCGAACAGCTGCTGGAAGCGTCGCCCGCCCTGAGCATGGCGCCGCGGCCCGAAAAGCTCGGCATCCACACCCGCAAGGTGGCCATCCTGGCCGCCGATGGTGTGGACGTGGTGTCGCTGCGGCCGGTGCAGCAGGCGCTGGTGGAGGCGGGCGCCCTGTGCACCATCGTCGCCCCGCACCTGGGGGCGATCGCCACCGCGGGGGGGCGGCGCCTCGACGTCGATGCCACGCTGGTGGGTATGCCTTCGGTCATGTTCGATGCGGTGCTGGTGGCCGGCGGCAAGGACAGCGCAGATGCCCTCAAGGGCATAGGCGATGCAGTGCACTTCGTGCTCGAAGCCTACAAACACTGCAAACCCGTGTGTGCCATCGGCGAGGGTGTGGTCCTGCTGGCGCTGCTGGGCATCACCGCGGCATCGCGGGGTGACGGCCTGGCCGGCCATCCTGGAGTGGTACTCGGCGAGTCGGGTTCGGACGCCGCGCCCAAGACCGCACAGGACTTCATCGCGGCCATGCAACAGCACCGGCACTGGGACCGTCCGGGTGCCGATGCGGTGCCGGCCTAACAACAGCCATCCCGCCGCAGCCATTGCTGGGCTGCTGCACCCCCTCAAAAAAAAGGCCACCCTGTGCGGTGGCCTTTTCACGTGCGGTGACGGGCAGCCGCAAGGCGTCAACGCCGTGGTGGCGCCTTGGATGCCCCCATGGCTTACAGGTCGCCGTAGTAACGGTCCGACGGGTAGGTGCGTTCGGCACGTTCCCAGGCGGCACGGGTGGCCGGGCGCGCCTGCTCCCAGTCCAGGCGGGACTTGCCGCGGCGGCTGTCCCAGGTCGAGCCCAGTTCGGCGTCGTAGTCGTCGAAGCTGCCTGCACGGGCGGCACGGCCTTCGTAGCCGGCCTGGTAGGCAGGGTAGTAGTCGTCGAAACCCAGGCCATCGTTGTAATACGGCTCGCCGGTATAGGCATCGCGCCAATAGGCTTCCTCGGCCGTGGGGTTGACGGCCTCGGCCGCGCCCTTGCCGGCCAGGCCGCCGACCACCGCACCGATCACCGTGCCCACTGCCACCCCGATCGGGCCGCCGGCCGCGCCCAGCGCTGCGCCGGTCAGTGCGCCGCCGCCCGCACCGATGCCGGTGCCGA
Source organism: Pseudomonadota bacterium (assembly GCA_040390235.1). Lineage (GTDB taxonomy): Bacteria > Pseudomonadota > Gammaproteobacteria > Burkholderiales > Burkholderiaceae_C > Xylophilus. The sequence continues at coordinate 5,531 of JAZJYT010000098.1, forward strand.
TGGGATGTGCGCCCGGTTCGTCGGTGATCGGGTCGCGGTTCATGTTGTCTTCACGTGCGCTCATGGCGGTGTCCTTTCGGGTGGAGGGGTATGGCCACGGCGCGTTGATGCGCTGCCGCAGGGCCTCCCCGGAAGCTCCATGGTGCGGATGGCGTGGGAGCACGGCGGTAGGACGGCGTGGGAGGGCGCTGTAGGAGGCTGGGGGCGAACGAATGGCGAACGAATAGGATCGGGGCCTTCCCGCCTCTTTTCCGAACCCCCACGCCATGCCGTCCGTGCCGCCCACCACCCCTTCCGCCCTGCTGCGCTACGACGCAGCCATCATCGACCTCGACGGCACCATGGTCGACACCGTCGGCGACTTCGAACAGGCCGTCGCCGGCCTGCTGCAGGAGCTGGGCCGGCCACCGCTCGACAGCGTCACCGTGTCGCACATGGTTGGCAAGGGTTCGGAGCACCTGGTGGCCGCGGCGCTGAAGCACGTGGGGCTGGAGCACGACTTCGACGACGCGCTGGCGCGCTACTACGCCCACTACGCCCGGGTGAACGGCCGCCATTCCACCGTGTTCCCCGGCGTGCCCGAGGGCCTGGCGGCACTGCGGACGGCCGGGCTGCAACTGGCCTGCCTGACCAACAAACCGGTGCTGTTCGCACGTGCGTTGCTGCAGGAGAAGGGGCTGGACGGCTATTTCTCCCACGTCTTCGGCGGCGACAGCTACCCGCGCAAGAAACCCGATCCGCTGCCGCTGCGCGAAACCTGCAAGGCACTGGGCAGCCTGCCTTCGCGCACCCTGGCCATCGGCGATTCGCGCAACGACGCCGAGGCCGCGCGTGCCGCCGGCTGCCGGGTGCTGCTGGTGACCTACGGCTACAACCATGGCGAGCCGATCCACGCGGTCGATGCCGACTTTTTCGTCGATACGCTGGAGGCGGTGCCGGCCGTCACCGGCATGGCCGACGCCTGACCGGCAGGCGGCGCCACAGGGCATCGCTCCAGGGGATGCTGAAGCGCTGCTACACTTTGGAAATGTTCGTTCACCGCACTTTCTGCATGGGTCTGGCCGACCGGGGGGCCTGGCCCTGGCGACGCCTGCCCTGAAACGTGCCTGACGGCGCGGCCCGAGCCCGGCCTTCCAGCGGCTCCGGCGCCCGCCCGTCCCCTTCGTCCCGGTTTCTCCGGGACCATCGAATGAACCCGGCATCCGTCCACGCCCGCAGGGCCCACCGGAACGCCGTACGCGCTGGAGTCTTCTTGTCGTGATCACCGAACCCGAATTCAAGGGCCTTGCGTTGCAGGGCTACAACCGCATCCCGCTGATGGCCGAGGCCTTTGCCGACCTCGAAACGCCGCTGTCGCTCTACCTCAAACTGGCCCACGGCCAGGACGGCGGGCGCAACAGCTTCCTGCTCGAATCCGTCGTCGGCGGTGAGCGCTTCGGCCGCTACAGCTTCATCGGACTGCCGGCCCGCACCCTGCTGCGGGTGACCGGTTTCGGCGCCGCCGCCAAGACCGAGGTGGTGCAGGACGATGCCGTCATCGAGACCGACCGTGGCAACCCGCTGGACTTCATCGCTGCCTACCAGGGCCGCTTCAAGGCGGCCATCCGGCCCGGCCTGCCGCGTTTCTGCGGTGGCCTGGCGGGCTATTTCGGCTACGACACGGTGCGCCACATCGAGAAGAAGCTCGAAAACAGCTGCCCTCCGGACGAACTCGGTTCGCCCGACATCCTGCTGCTGCAGTGCGAGGAACTGGCCGTCATCGACAACCTGTCGGGCAAGCTGCACCTCATCGTCTATGCCGATCCGGCCGTGCCGGGCGACTACGGCCGGGCGCATGCGCGGCTCGACGAGCTGAAGCAGCGCCTGCGCGCCCCGGTGGTGGCGCCCGAGATCCGGCCGTCGCAGAGCCACCCCACGGTGCGCAGCTTTGCCAAGGATGACTACATCGCCGCGGTCGAGCAGGCCAAGGAGCTGATCGCCGCGGGCGACTTCATGCAGGTGCAGGTGGGCCAGCGCATCAGCAAGCGCTATACCGAGTCGCCGCTGTCCTTGTACCGGGCGCTGCGCTCGCTGAACCCGTCGCCCTACATGTATTTCTACAACTTCGGCGACATGCAGGTGGTGGGCGCTTCGCCCGAAATCCTGGTGCGCCAGGAAACCACACCCGAAGGCCAGAAGATCACCATCCGCCCGCTGGCCGGCACGCGCCCGCGCGGCGCCACACCCGAGGCCGACAAGGCCGCCGAGGTGGAGCTGCTGGGCGACGCCAAGGAACGCGCCGAGCACGTGATGCTGATCGACCTGGCGCGCAACGACATCGGCCGCATCGCCAAGACCGGCACGGTGAAGGTGACCGAGGCTTTCGCCATCGAGCGCTACAGCCACGTGATGCACATCGTGAGCAACGTCGAGGGGGTGCTCAACGAGGGCATGACCGCCATCGACGTACTCAAGGCCACCTTCCCGGCCGGCACGCTGACCGGTGCGCCCAAGGTGCACGCCATGGAGCTCATCGACAAGCTCGAACCCGTCAAGCGCGGCCTCTACGGTGGCGCCTGCGGCTACATCAGCTACGCCGGCGACATGGACGTGGCCATTGCCATCCGCACGGGCCTGGTCCAGAACCAGACGCTGTACGTGCAGGCCGCCGCCGGGGTGGTGGCCGACTCGGTCCCGGAGATGGAGTGGCGCGAGACCGAGGCCAAGGCGCGCGCCATGCTGCGCGCCGCCGAGCTGGTCGAAGAAGGGCTGGAATAACCATGGGAGCCAACATGCGACTGCTCATGATCGACAACTACGACAGCTTCACCTACAACATCGTCCAGTACCTGGGTGAGCTGGGTGCCGAGGTCGAGGTCTTCCGCAACGACCAGATCACCGTGCAAGGCATCGGCGAACGTATCGCCTCCGGTGTGCAGCGGCTGGTCGTGTCCCCGGGGCCTTGCTCGCCGGCGGAGGCGGGTGTATCCGTCGCTGCCATCCAGGCCTTCGCCGGCAAGCTGCCCATCCTGGGGGTGTGCCTGGGCCACCAGGCCATCGGTGCGGCCTTCGGCGGTGCCATCGTGCGCGCCGAACAGCTGATGCATGGCAAGACCAGTGTCATCACCACCACCCAGCAGGGTGTGTTCTCGGACCTGCCGCGGCAGTTCACCGTCAACCGCTACCACTCGCTGGCCATCGACAAGAAGGCGCCGCCCGCGGTGCTGGAGGTGACGGCCTGGACCGACGACGGCGAGATCATGGGCGTGCGCCACCGGGAGCTGCCGATCGAAGGGGTGCAGTTCCACCCCGAGTCGATCCTGACCGAGCACGGCCACGCCATGCTGAAGAACTTCCTCGACGGGCGCTGAACGCGTGCCGTCCACCCGCGTGTCAGACCCCGCACCACCACCAGAGGCAGGCGCCATGTCCATCACCCCCCAGGAAGCGCTGCAGCGCACCATCGAGCACCGCGAGATCTTCCACGACGAGATGCTGCACCTGATGCGGCTCATCATGCGTGGCGAGCTCTCGCCGGTGATGACCGCGGCCATCGTCACCGGCCTGCGGGTGAAGAAGGAAACCATCGGCGAGATCACCGCCGCGGCCCAGGTCATGCGCGAGTTCGCCACCCAGGTCGAGGTGGCCGACAAGCGCCACCTGGTCGACATCGTGGGCACCGGCGGCGATGGTTCGCACACCTTCAACATCTCGACCTGCACCATGTTCGTGGCCGCCGCCGCGGGTGCGCGCATCAGCAAGCACGGCGGGCGCAGCGTCAGCAGCAAGAGCGGCAGCGCCGACGTGCTGGAGGCGCTGGGCGCCAACATCAACCTGCCGCCCGAAGCCATTGCGCGCTGCATCGCCGAGGTCGGTATCGGCTTCATGTTCGCACCCAACCACCACCCGGCCATGAAGAACGTGGCGCCGGTGCGCAAGGAACTGGGTGTGCGCACCATCTTCAACATCCTGGGCCCGCTCACCAACCCGGCCGGCGCACCCAATATCCTGATGGGCGTGTTCCATGCCGACCTGGTCGGCATCCAGGTGCGTGCGCTGCAGCGCCTGGGCGCCCAGCATGCGCTGGTGGTCTACGGCAAGGACGGGCTGGACGAGATCAGCCTGGGCGCCGGCACGCTGGTCGGCGAGCTGAAGGACGGCGAAGTCACCGAATACGAAATCCACCCCGAGGACTTCGGCCTGGCCATGGCCAGCAACCGTGCGCTGAAGGTGGAGACGCCCCAGCAATCCATGGCCATGCTGCACGGCGTGCTCGGCGGCCAGCCCGGCCCGGCCCGCGACATCGTGGTGCTCAACGCCGCCGCCGCGCTGTACGCGGCCAACGTGGTGCCGTCCATCGTGCAGGGCGTGGAGCAGGCGCGTGATGCGCTCGACTCCGGCGGCGCCCGCGCCAAACTCGACCAGTTCATCCAACATACCCGCGCGCTGACCCCGGCCGCCGCCTGACACCATGTCCTCCGACATCCTGAACCAGATCAATGCCGTCAAGCGCGAGGAAATCGCCGCGGCGCAGCGCGTGCGCTCGCTCGAAGCGGTGCGCGCCGATGCCGAGTCGCGGGTGCTGACACGCGATTTCGAAGGCGCGCTGCGCGCCAAGATCGCCGCCGGCAAGGCCGCGGTGATCGCCGAGGTCAAGAAGGCCAGCCCCTCCAAGGGTGTGCTGCGCGAGGACTTCATTCCCGCCGATATCGCCCAGAGTTATGCCGAGCACGGCGCGGCCTGCCTGTCGGTGCTGACCGACAAGCAGTTCTTCCAGGGCAGCGTGGATTTCCTGAAGCAGGCGCGGGCCTCCTGCGACCTGCCGGTGCTGCGCAAGGACTTCATGCTCGACCCCTACCAGGTCTACGAGGCCCGGGTCATGGGCGCCGACTGCATCCTGCTGATCGCCGCCAGCCTCGACGACGCGCAGATGGCCGACCTGGAGGCGGTGGCTCGCAGCCTCGACATGGCGGTGCTGGTCGAGGTGCACGACCGCGACGAACTGCAGCGCGCGCTGAAGCTCAAGACGCCGCTGGTGGGCATCAACAACCGCAACCTGCGCACCTTCGAGGTGACCCTGGCCACCACGCTGGGCATGCTGGCCGATGTGCCGGCCGACAGGCTGCTGGTCACCGAGTCCGGCATCCTCGACCGCGAGGACGTGCTGAAGATGCGCGAGGCCGGGGTGCATGCCTTCCTGGTCGGCGAGGCCTTCATGCGGGCGGCCGAGCCGGGCGAGGCGCTGGCGAAACTGTTCGACTGAAAAGAAAAGAGGAGGAGGGCGCCATGGCCGACCAGCTGACCAGTGCCGACCCCGCCGACTGGCCCGTGGCGCCCGGCTGGCGCCCCCTGGTGGGCGACTTTTTTGCCGGTGTCGTGGGGCAGAAGCTGCTGGCTTTCCTGCGCGGCCGGCTGGAGGCCGGTGCCACCATCTTCCCGCCGCAGCCGCTGCGGGCGCTGGAACTCACCCCGCCTGAAGAGGTGCGTGTGGTCATCCTGGGGCAGGACCCGTACCACGGCCGCGGCCAGGCCGAGGGGCTGGCGTTTTCGGTCGCACCGGGTGTGCCGCTGCCACCGTCGCTGCGCAACATCTTCCAGGAACTCCAGCGCGATCTGGGCACACCGCGCCCGGTGTTTCCGAGCCCCGGCGGCAGCCTGGCCAAGTGGGCGAAGAACGGCGTGCTGCTGCTCAACACCTGCCTGACGGTGGAAGAAGCCCAGCCCGCCAGCCACGCCGGCAAGGGCTGGGAGGTGCTGACCGACGCAGTCATCCGCCACGTGGCGCAGGGCGCGCACCCCACGGTGTTCATGCTGTGGGGCGCGCATGCGCAGAGCAAGCGGGCCTTGATCGATGCCACGCGGCACAAGGTGCTGACGGCCAATCATCCGTCGCCCCTGTCGGCGCTGCGGCCGCCGGTGCCCTTCATCGGCTGCGGCCATTTTTCGCAGGCACGCGACTGGCGTGCCCAGCACGGAAAGCCGACCGGCGGGTAAGTTCGTCGGCCTGGGCCGCGGAATCGGGGGGCGGACTGCCTTCGTTGGTCTTTCGGGGAGTGGCCGGCGGTGGTACCCGGGCACTGGACTGTCCCTCCGCCGCCTGCGGCGGCTCCCTCCTTAATGTCCTGTGCCCGGGTACCACCACCGGCCACGGGGATGGGATCGGCCACACAGCCCTTCTCGCGGAGGGCCTCCGTCGAACGCCCGTATACGCGGCGCAGGTCGTCGCCGTCTTGACCCTGCAGAGCCGCGGATAAGCGACCCCTCCGCAGGAGGGCAGCGGTCCAATCAGCACTCCCGCGGCCGGTGGGGCATACCGGGCACAGGACATCAAGGCGGAGAGGGCGGCGCAGCCGCACTCGGGGGACAGTCCAGTGCCCGGTATGCCCCACCGGCCGCCCCCCGAAGCGTTGACCGTGGAAGTCCGAGCCCTGATCGAGGTCTGGCCCCGGAAAACTAAGCCCGGGCCTGCTTTCCCACGTAGTCGCGCCGGATGTCGATGGTGCTTTCGACGCCCAGCGCGTCGAAATGCCGGCCCAGCCAGTGCTTCGCCGCCTCGCGGCCCTCGCCGAACAGGTGCTCGACCATGGCTGGGTCGGCCGACAGCTTGCTGGCCGCCGACATCTCCTGCATGGCGGCGCCGCCATCGATGCGGTGCAGGCGCACGCTTTTGTAGCCTTCGCCCTCCACCAGTGCGCCGCGCGCCAGCATGCGGTTGACGAAATCGATGCTGCGCATCTGCTGCAGCAGGCTGGCGTTGAAGCCGATCTCGCCGATGCGCTCGGCGATCTCGTGCGCGTTTTGCGGCAGGGGCTCGCGGCTCAGCGGGTTGAGCTGCACCAGCACGATGTCACGGCTGTCGCACTGGTCGATCAGCGGGCCGAAGGGCGGGTTGGACGAATAACCTCCGTCCCAGTAATGCTCCCCTTCGATCTCCACCGCCTGGAACACCATCGGCAGGCAGGTCGATGCCATCACCGCCTGCAGCGTCAGCCGCCGCCCGTGGAAAATCTCCACGCGCCCGGTGCGCACCTGTGTCGCCGAGACGAACACCTTGGGCAACACCAGCTTGGCCAGGGCGGCGAAGTCGATCTCGGTGTCCAGCAGGCGCCGCATCGGGTTGAAGTCCAGCGGGTTGGCCTGGTAGGGTGACATCCAGCGTGCCATCGCATCACCGAAGGCCCCGGCGGCCATGCCGTCGCCGCCCCAGCCGCCGGTCATCATGCGGGCGATGCCCTGCGCCATGGAGCCCAGGCTGCCCAGGCCCGCCACGCCGCGCCATACCCGGCCCAGCGTTTCGCGGGCGCGTGCGGCGCCGGCCCGGGGATCGGGCCCTGCGGCGGCGAAGCCGTGCGCCAGCGCCACCGCGTTGATCGCACCGGCGCTGGCGCCGCTCAGGCCGCTGATGTGCAGCCGCTCGTCCTCCAGCAGGGCATCCAGCACACCCCAGGTGAAAGCCCCGTGGGAGCCGCCGCCCTGCAGCGCCAGGCTGACGGAGCGCGGGGCTGGATCGGGGGCGCGGCTTGGCGGCAGAAGGTGGATGGTCATGGCGCTTCCCAGAGAAAATGTTGCAGTGCAGCATTGTCCGCCTTTCGCCGTTTGCGTGCAAAAGCCGGGGATGTTCGCCAGCGGCCCAAAAAGCTGCTATAGTCTGAGGCTCGCCGGAGGGGTGCCCGAGTGGCTAAAGGGGGCAGACTGTAAATCTGTTGGCTTACGCCTACGCTGGTTCGAATCCAGCCTCCTCCACCAGCGATGCGACAGTAGTGGTGCGGACGATTTCGTGCTCTGCCGGGTCTGAAAAGGCCTGGTCGATGCGGGAGTAGTTCAATGGTAGAACCCTAGCCTTCCAAGCTAATGACGCGGGTTCGATTCCCGTCTCCCGCTCCACTGGGTTGTCATCTGCGGGTTTGGCGTTGTGTAGTTTTTTTCAGTGGGGTTCGCCCGGTGCGAACTTCCGCTGCCCTTTTGGCTCAGTGGTAGAGCACTCCCTTGGTAAGGGAGAGGTCGCGGGTCCGATTCCCGCAAAGGGCACCA
>JAZJYT010000099.1:0-37249 GCA_040390235.1 Pseudomonadota bacterium
GGTATGCCCCACCGGCCGCGGGAGTGCTGGTTGGACCGCTGCACTTCCTGCGGAGTGGTCGCTTATCGGCGGCTCTGCAAGTTCAAGACGGCTGACGGCCTAGGCTGCGGATACGGAGCGTTCGACGGAGGCCCTCCGCGAGGAGGGCATGACCGTCGCTCCCACCCCCGTGGCCGGTGGTGGTACCCGGGCACAGGAAATTAAGGAAGGAGGAGCCGCAGGCGACGGAGGGACATTCCAGTGCCCGGGTACCACCGCCGGCCACTCCCTGAAACGCCAACGAAGGCAGTCCGCCCCCTGAATTCCTGCTGCAGAGACTCCCGGGGACCTACTCCACCGCGTCTGCAGGCTGGCGCTGCAGCATCGCCAAGGAGCTGGCAATGGTCTTGCGCAGCTGCCGGCGGTCGCTGATGAAGTCGATGGCACCCTTGGTCTGCAGGAACTCGGCGCGCTGGAAACCCTCGGGCAGGGTCACCCGCACGGTGGACTCGATCACGCGCGGACCGGCAAAACCGATCAGGGCCTTGGGTTCGGCGATGACGATGTCGCCCACGAAGGCGAAACCGGCCGACACGCCGCCCATGGTCGGGTCGGTCAGCACGCTGATGTAGGGCAGGCCCTTCTTGGCCAGCCGGGTCAGCGCGGCATTGGTCTTGGCCATCTGCATCAGCGACAGCAGGCCTTCCTGCATACGCGCACCGCCGGTGGCGGTGAAGCAGACGAAAGGCACCTTCTGCTCGACGGCCGTTTCGACGCCGCGCACAAAACGCTCGCCGACCACACTGCCCATGCTGCCGCCCATGAAGTCGAACTCGAAGCAGGCCACCACCAGGTTGATGCTGTGCACCGCGCCGCCCATGACGATGAGGGCGTCGGTCTCGCCGGTGTTCTCCAGGGCTTCCTTCAGGCGCTCGGGGTACTTGCGGCTGTCCTTGAACTTGAGCGGGTCGACCGGCAGCACTTCCTGGCCGATCTCGTAGCGGCCTTCCGCGTCGAGAAAACCGTCGAGCCGGGCGCGGGCGCCGATGCGGTGGTGGTGGCCGCAGGTCGGGCAGACGTTCTGGTTGTGCTCCAGGTCGGTCTTGTAGAGCACCGTTTCGCAGCTCGGGCACTTGATCCAGAGGCCCTCGGGCACCTGGCGGCGCTCGTTGGGGTCGGTCTGGGCGATTTTGGGGGGAAGGAGCTTTTCGAGCCAACTCATGGATGTGTCTCTCCCGGATGCGGCTGGAGGGGGAAAAAGGGGCCGGGCGCCCCGGGAGGCGCCCGGCAGGAGGGGGATTTTACGCGTCGAGCGCCGCGCGGATGCCGGCCAGGAATTCCCGGGCCGCCGGCACCACGCCGTCGCGCGGCTGGTGCTCGATCAGCTGGATGATGCGGGTGCCGATCACCACCGCGTCGGCCACCCGGCCCACGGCCTGGGCCGTTGCGGCGTCGCGGATGCCGAAACCCACACCGACGGGGATCTTCACGTGCCGGCGGATCTTCGGCAGCATGGACTCGACCGCGGAGGTGTCCAGGTGGCCGGCACCGGTCACGCCCTTGAGCGACACGTAGTACACATAACCGCCCGCCACCTCGGCGACCTGGGCCATACGCTCCTCGGTGCTGGTGGGGGCCAGCAGGAAGATCAGGTCCATGCCGTGCGCCTTGAGCTGCGCGGCGAATTCGCGGCTTTCCTCGGGCGGGTAGTCCACCACCAGCACGCCGTCCACCCCGGCGGCGCAGGCGTCGCGGATGAAGGTACCCGCGCCATGCTTGCCGTCGTAGCGTTCGACCGGGTTGGCATAACCCATCAGCACCACGGGGGTGGTGGCGTCCTGCTGGCGGAAGGCGGCCACCATGGCCAGCACCTGCACCGTGCCGATGCCCAGCGCCAGCGCGCGTTCGCCGGCCAGCTGGATCACCGGGCCGTCGGCCATGGGGTCGGAGAAGGGCACCCCCAGCTCGATCACGTCGGCACCGGCGGCGACCATGCCGTGCATCAGTTCGGGGGTGATGTCGGCATAGGGGAAACCGGCGGTGACGTAGGGGATCAGGGCCTTGCGGCCCTCGGCCTGGAGTTTCGCGAAGGTGGCGGCGATGCGGCTCATGGCTGCGCCCCCATGCCGGAGCCCTTGACCACATGGCCCCGCGCCGAGGGCCGGTCGTAGTAGTCCACACCCGACAGGTCGGCGACGGTGCCAATGTCCTTGTCGCCCCGGCCCGAAAGGTTGACCAGGATGGACTGGTTCGGGGCCATGGTGGCGGCGAGTTTCATGGCGTAGGCCAGCGCGTGGCTGGATTCCAGCGCGGGAATGATGCCTTCGGTGCGGCACAGGTGGTGGAAGGCGGCCAGCGCCTCGGTGTCGGTGATGCCCACGTACTCGGCCCGGCCGATGTCGGCCAGGTAGGCGTGTTCCGGGCCCACGCCGGGGTAGTCCAGGCCGGCGCTGATGCTGTGCGTCTCGGTCACCTGGCCGTCGTCGTCCTGCAGCAGGTAGGTGCGGTTGCCGTGCAGCACGCCCGGGCTGCCGCGCTGGATGGAGGCGGAATGTTTACCGCTGTCCAGGCCTTCGCCGGCGGCTTCCACGCCGATCAGGCGCGTGTTCTCGTAGGGGATGTAGGGGTGGAAGATGCCCATGGCGTTGCTGCCACCGCCCACACAGGCCACTACCACGTCGGGCTGGCCGCCGTTCAGGAACTCCGGCATCTGCTGGATGCACTCGGTGCCGATGACACTCTGGAAGTCACGCACCATGGTCGGGTAGGGGTGCGGGCCGGCCACGGTGCCGATGATGTAGAAGGTGTTCTCGACGTTGGTGACCCAGTCGCGCATGGCCTCGTTGAGGGCGTCCTTCAGGGTCTTGCTGCCGGAATCGACCGGCACCACCTGGGCGCCCAGCAGGTGCATACGGAAGACGTTGGGGCTTTGCCGCTTGACGTCCTGGCTGCCCATGTAGACCACGCATTCCAGGCCGTAGCGCGCACAGATGGTGGCGGTGGCCACGCCGTGCTGGCCGGCGCCGGTCTCGGCGATGACCCGCGGCTTGCCCATGCGGCGGGCCAGCATGGCCTGGCCGATGACATTGTTGATCTTGTGCGCGCCGGTGTGGTTCAGGTCCTCGCGCTTGAGGTAGATCTGCGCGCCGCCGATCTCGCGGCTGGTGCGTGCCGCGTGGTAGACCGGCGAGGGCCGGCCGACGAAGTGGTTCAGCTCGTAGGCGAATTCGGCCAGGAAGGCCGGGTCGTGCTGGTACTTCGCGTAGGCGTCGCGCAGTTCCTGGATGGCATGGGTCAGCGTTTCACTGGCGAAACTGCCGCCGTAGATGCCGAAGTGGCCGGACGCGTCCGGCTGCTGGTAGGCGTAGGTCATGGGGGAAATCCCGGTCGGTACACCGGCGGCAGGCTGTGCCGGCGGTGGAGAAAATTCAGGAAAGCCGTGTGTCGGCGGCGCGGACCGCGGCGACAAAACGTCGGATCTTGTCCAGGTCCTTGGTGCCCTTGTGGCCCTCCAGTTCGACCCCGGAACTCACGTCAACCGCGAGGGAACGCCCCCGCGGCCGCAGCGCGGCGATGCCGTCGCCCACGTTTGCAGGCGTGAGTCCACCACTCAAGACGAGGTGAGCGTCGACGCTTGGAGGAAGCAGTGACCAATCGAATGTCTTTCCGCCGCCACCGTAGCCCTCGACATGGGCGTCGAGCAGCACGGCACGGGCCTGGGCATAGGCAGCTGCGTATTTTACGAGATCGAAGGGGGCCGCCCCCGCGCCCAGCGGGATGCGGGCGGCGCGCATATAGGGCAGCCGTCCGTTCTGCGATGCCAGCCGGCAGTCTTCCGGCGTCTCGTCGCCGTGGAATTGCAGGAAGGCGCCGGGGACGCGGTCGGTCGCGGCGAGGACCTCGGCCGGGCTGGCGTTGACCACCAGCAGCACCGGCGTGATGAAGGGTGGCAGGCGCGACGCCAGCACCGCGGCCCGCTCGGCCGTGACATAACGGGGGCTCTTGGGGTAGAGCACAAAACCCACCGCGTCGGCACCGGCCTCCACTGCCGTGTCAACGTCCTGCTCGCGCGTCAGCCCGCAAATCTTGACCCTGGTTCTCATGGGAGCCAATCATACGCAGCGGTCTGCGATGGGAGACCCCAATGGGCATCGTAGACCGGGCCCAGGAAATACAGGCCGTCGGGGGAGAAGGTGGGTGAGGCGGCATCCCGTGAGCGGGCTTCGAGCACCTGCCGCATCCAGTCCGGCGGCTGCTGCCCCTGGCCGATGGCCAGCAGGCTGCCCATGATGTTGCGGATCATGTGGTGCAGGAAGGCGTTGCCCTCGAAATCGAAACGCCAGTAGGCGCTGCTGCCGTCGGCCGGGCCGCGCCGTGTGATCTCCGCCCGGGTGAGGGTCTTCACCGGCGAGAGGGCCTGGCAGCTGGAGGCGCGGAAGGAGGTGAAGTCGTGCTCGCCCAGCAGGTGGGCCGCGGCCGCACGCATGGCATCGCCGTCGAGCGGGCGGTAGACCCAGCCGACACGCCCGGCATCGACCGAAGGCCGCACCGGCGACTGCAGCACGATGTAGGCATAACGCCGGGCGGTGGCCGAGCCGCGGGAATGGAAGCGGTCGGGCACCGGTTGCGCCCACTGCACGGCGATATCGGCAGGCAGGAAACGGTTGGTTCCGCGTACCCAGGAGGATGGTTCGCGGTCGAGCGGGGTGTCGAAATGCACCACCTGCATCAGGCCGTGCACACCCGAGTCGGTGCGGCCGGCGCAGACGGTGGACACCTTTTGCACCGCGAAGGCCGACAGGGCGGCCTCCAGCTTGTCCTGCACCGTCAGGCCGGAGGCCTGGCTCTGCCAGCCCTGGTAGGCCTGGCCGCCGTAGGCGATGCCCAGGGCCAGCCGGGTCACCAGCCGCGTTGCCGGCTGGGTCACGCTGCCCGGTTCATTGCAGCTCGGACAGCATACGCTCGGCGCGTTCGCGCACGCTGCCCGAGGCCTCGGCCATGACTTCCTCGATCAGGTGGCGCGCGCCGTCGACGTCACCGATGGCGTTGAATTCCTCGGCCAGCGCCAGCTTGGTGGCCAGCGCATCTTCGGCCGACTGCTCGGGCGCTTCGGCCTCCGTGGCTGCCGTATCGGCGGCCGGGGCGTCGCCCAGGTCGAGCGACAGGGCACCCATGTCGAAATCCAGGGGCGCGACCTCGGGGGTGCTCGACGGCGCGGGGGCCGGCGGCTGCGCCGATGCCGAGGGCAGGTCGTCCAGGGTGAAGTCGAGGCCGAAATCCTCTTTTTCCTCTTCCGCGGCTTCCATCGGTTCGGTCGCGGTCGCGGCCGCGAGGGCGGGTGTCGGGACCGGGGCCGGCGTGGGGGCGGGCGCGGCAGGCGGCTCGGCAGCCGGCGCCGCCGGTGCGGTAGCGTCGGGCGGGCCGAAGGCCGAGAAATCGAGGTCGAGCGACGGCGGGGTTTCGGCAGGCTCGGGCGCCGCGGCAGGTGCGGGCGCCTCCGGCAGGTACGGCATATCCACCATCATGGGCGCGGGCGGTGGTGGCACGGCGACGGGGGCAGGGGCGGGGGCGGCCACCGGTTCGGGTGTCAGGGCGCTGAGGTCCAGGTCCAGCGCCTGGTCGGCTGTGGGTGCCTCCGGGGCCGCTACGGCCACGGCCGCGACCACTGCGGGGACGGCCAGGACGGCCGCCGCAGCACCGGCCTTGTACAGGGCATTGTCCGGATCGAGTTCGCTGCCCAGGGCCTGGATGCGCTGCCAGTCGGGCCCGCTGGCCTCGGTGAGCTGGTGGGCTTCGGACGCCACGGCGGTGAAGGCCGCCACGTCCTTGCGTTTGGCGTAGATTTCCGCCAGCTTGGCATGCAGGGCCGTGCGGGTCGGGTGGCTGCGCAGGGCTTCCTTGAGGATTTCCTCGGCCTGCAGGTCGCGGCCGTAGGCCAGGTAGACATCGGCCTCGGCCAGCGGGTCGACATCGCCGCCCGCGTCGAGCTGGCTCGGCGAATAGGACGTGGCCAGGGTGGAGGGGGCATCCTCCTGGGTGTCGACGTGCTGGCCGCCGCTGGCGCCGAAGAACGAATCCGGCGGCAGCTTGCTTTCCAGGAAGCTGCTGTCGCGCGGCGCGGCGCGGCGGCGGCGCTGCACGGTACGGTAGGAGATCAGCGCCACCAGCAGGGCCACCAGCAGGCCGGCGATGCCCAGCACACGCGGGTCGCCGAGCAGCCCGCCCAGGAAGCCTTCTTCCTCTGCCGGCGCGGGGGCCGCAGCCGGTGGGGTGGCGGGTTTGGGTGGGGCGGCAGCGGGGACGGCCGGAACTGCCGGTGCCGAAGCCGCGGGCGGCGTGGCGGGTGCAGGGGCTGCGGCAGGGGCGGCCACCGGTGCGGCGGCCGGGGCCGGCGGGGGTACGGGCGCCGGGGGGGCCACAGGTGCCGGTGGCTTGCCGGCGGCGCTGCCGACGCGGTTCAGTTCGTTGAGGTTGCGCGACAGCTCGGCCATGCGGGCCGCGTCGTCGCGGGCCTGGTTGGCCTTGGCGATGCGCTCGGCCTCGGCCGGGCTGCCCACGGCGCCCTTGGACAGGGTGAGCCGGTCGGGGGTGCGGGCGGAAGGCTTGCGGTCTTCCACCTGGGTCTGCACGCTGCCGCTGGCGCTGCGCTGCGGCGCGCCGGTTTCCACGGACGGCGCGCGGCCCGCCAGGCGGCGGCGGAATTCATTGAAGTCGCGGCTCTGGGCCACGACGATCTGGCGTGCCTCGGGCGCCGGCGTGGCGGATGCGCCCGCAGCATCGGGCACCGCCAGCACCGCGCCCGCACGGATGCGGTTGACGTTGCCGCCGACGAAGGCATCGGGGTTGGCCTGCAGCAGGGCCACCAGCATCTGGTCGAGCGAGACGCTGGCCGGCTTGGTGGCGCTGGCGATGCGGCCGGCGGTGTCGCCCGGGCGCACGGTGATCTGCTGCTGCTGGGAAGGCGCCGCCGCACGTGCCGGTGCTGGCGCGGGGACGGGTGCGGGGATGGGCGCAGGGCGCGGCGCCGGTGCCGGGCGTGGTGCGGGAACCGGAGCGGGAAGGGGGGCCGGCACCGGCTGCGGCACGGGACGCACCGGGCGCGGGGCGATCGATACCGGCGGCGGCGCGGCCGGGGGCAGTACCGCAAAACTCGGCGCCGGTGCCGGAGGCGGCGGCGGGGGCTCGAAGCGGGGCACCGGGGCGGGGGACGGCGCCGACAGCTGCGGGGCGATGGCGGCCGGGCTGCGGGCCTGGCCGCTGGACGGGGGGTCGAGCAGCAGGGTGTAGTTGCGCGACAGGCGGCCGCTGGACGAATTGGCCTCCAGCAGCACTTCCAGGAAAGGTTCGTTGACCGGGCGGCTGCTGGACAGCCGGACCACGGCCCGGCCGTCGCCGCGGCGTTCGACCGACACCTGCATGCCCACCAGGGCCGCGTTGTATTCGATGCCGGCCGCACGGAAAGCCGCCGGAGAACCGGGCTGCACCGTGAGGGTTTCGGCCTCCCCGGGCGCCAGGTCGGACATCTCGACCTCGGCGCGCAGGGGCTCGCCCAGGTTGGACGATACCGTCATGCGCCCCATCACCACCGCCATGGCATCGCCCGCGGACAGGCATCCCAGCGCCAGGACGGCTGCGGCCACCGCGTGCAGTGCAGCCGGTGTGCCGCGCAGGCGGCTGTCGCCGGCGGTCACCATTCCCTCAGCGGCCCGGCTGGCCGTCCAAACTTTTTTTGGCATGTAGCGGATTGCTTCAAATCTCCCAATACGGGCCAAAGCACCATAGCATCAATGGTTTTCGCTTACAAGGCGAGCCCCGCCGCCGCTACCGGGCACCGGTATATATGCGGCACTAATGCACGGCCGGTGCCCCGCGTTGTTGTCCAGCCACAACGCAGCGCGGGGCGGCCGGTCCCGGTTACGCCGCCAGCAGGATACGCAGCATGCGGCGCAGCGGCTCGGCCGCACCCCACAGCAGCTGGTCGCCGATGACGAAGGCCGACACGTATTCCGGCCCCATGTTGAGCTTGCGCACCCGGCCCACCGCCACTTCCAGGCCGCCGGTGACGGCGGCGGGCGTGAGTTCCTTGACGGTCAGCGCGCGGTCGTTGGGCACCCACTTCACCCAGGGGTTGCCGGCCTTGATGATGGCCTCGATCTCGGCCAGGGGCAGGTCTTTCTTGAGCTTGAGTGTGAGCGCCAGGCTGTGGCAGCGCATGGCGCCGATACGCACGCACAGGCCGTCCACCGGAATGGTCTGGGGCGTGTCGAGGATCTTGTTGACCTCGGCCTGGCCCTTCCACTCTTCCTTGGACTGGCCGTTGTCGAGTTGTGCGTCGATCCAGGGTATCAGGCCGCCGGCCAGCGGCGCGCCGAAGAATTCGGTCGGCACGTCGTCGCGGATGGTCTGGGCGACCTTGCGGTCGATGTCGAGGATGGCCGACGACGGGGTGCGGAGTTCCTCGGCCACCGCGCCGTGCACCACACCCATGCCCTTGAGCAGTTCGCGCATGTGGTTGGCGCCGCCGCCGGAAGCCGCCTGGTAGGTCATGGAGCTGACCCATTCCACCAGCCCCTGCTTGAACAGCCCGCCCACGCCCATCAGCAGGATGGAGTTGGTGCAGTTGCCGCCGATGTAGTTCTTCACGCCCTTGCCGAGCGCGGCGCGGATCACGTCGTCGTTGACCGGGTCGAGCACGATGACCGCGTCGTCCTTCATGCGCAGGGTGGAGGCGGCGTCGATCCAGTAGCCGGTCCAGCCGGCGGCGCGCAGCTTGGGGAACACCTCGGTGGTGTAGTCGCCGCCCTGGGCGGTGATGACGACGTCGCAGCGCTTGAGCGCCTCGATGTCGTAGGCATCCTGCAGGGTGGTCTGGTTCTTCGCCTGCGCCGGGGCCTTGCCGCCGGCGTTGGAGGTCGAGAAGAAGACCGGGTCGATGAGGTCGAAGTCGCCTTCGGCCTGCATGCGGTCGATCAGCACCGAGCCGACCATGCCGCGCCAGCCCACCAGTCCTACGAGATTGCCTACCTTGCCCATCACACTTGCCCTTTAAAAATCAAAAACAGAAGAAACGCGGGAAACCTGTTTTTGCCCGGCTCGTGCGGCCGGGGGAAGGGCGCGACGAACCGGGCTGTATCAGCCTTTAATGGTCGTCTTGGTAATGGAACCAGAGAGCGCAGCAACCACGGCGTCACCCATTTCGCGGGTGCTGACCTTGGTCGTGCCGGCCGAATGGATGTCAACCGTGCGCAGCCCCTGGGCGAGCACCGACTTCACCGCGGACTCGATACGGTCGGCGGCTTCGGGCTGCTGGAGGGAGAAACGGAGCATCATGGCGGCAGACAGTATTGTAGCCAAAGGATTGGCAATACCCTTGCCGGCAATATCCGGGGCGCTGCCATGGCTGGGTTCGTACAGGCCCTGCTTGCGGTCGTTGAGCGATGCCGAGGGCAGCATGCCGATGGAGCCGGTGAGCATGGCCGCCGCGTCCGACAGGATGTCGCCAAACATGTTGCCGGTGACCACCACGTCGAACTTCTTCGGCGCCTTCACCAGCTGCATGGCGGCGTTGTCCACGTACATGTGGTCGAGCTTGACGTCCGGGTACTGCTGGCCGACCTCGGTGACCACGTCCTTCCAGAACTGGAAAGTCTCCAGCACGTTGGCCTTGTCCACGCTGGTCACGCGCTTGTCGCGTTTTTGCGCTGCCTGGAAGGCGACGTGGGCGATGCGTTCGATCTCCGGGCGCGAATAACGCATGGTGTCGAAAGCCTCCTCGGCACCGGGGAAATGCCCGTCCGGCGCGCTGCGGCGGCCGCGCGGCTGGCCGAAGTAGATGTCGCCGGTCAGCTCGCGGATGATGAGGATGTCCAGGCCCGCCACCAGCTCGGGCTTGAGGCTGGAGGCGTCCACCAGCTGCTCGTAGCAGATGGCCGGGCGGAAGTTGGCGAACAGGCCCAGGTGCTTGCGCAGGCCGAGGATGGCCTGCTCGGGGCGCAGCGGCCGGTCGAGGGTGTCGTACTTCCAGTCGCCGACGGCGCCGAACAGCACGGCGTCGGCTTCCTGGGCCAGCTTCAGCGTGGCGTCGGGCAGCGGATGGCCGTGCAGCTCGAAGGCGGCGCCGCCGACCGGGGCGGTTTCCATCTCGAACTGGAGGTCGAGGACGTTCAGGACCTTGACGGCCTCGGCGACGATTTCGGTGCCGATGCCGTCACCCGGGAGAACTGCGATTTTCATGTTGGCTGGTGTTGTTGTGGGGGAAGGTCAGGCGTTGACGGCGGTATGCGCCAGCCAGGGCTTGGTGGCCAGGCGTTCGGCCTCGAAGGCCCTGATCTTGTCCTGGTGGCGCAGGGTCAGGCCGATGTCGTCGAAGCCGTTGAGCAGGCAGTAGCGGCGGAAGGAGTTGACCTCGAAGGCGATTTCCTGGCCGTCGGGCTTGACCACCACCTGGCGGTCCAGGTCGATGGTGAGCTGGTAGCCGGGGAAGGCCAGGGCCTCGTCGAACAGCTGCGACACCGTCAGTTCGGGCAGCACGATGGGCAGCAGCCCGTTCTTGAAGCTGTTGGTGAAGAAGATGTCGGCATAGCTCGGCGCCAGGATGGCGCGGAAGCCGAACTGGTCCAGCGCCCAGGGCGCGTGTTCGCGCGAGGAGCCGCAGCCGAAGTTCTTGCGCGCCAGCAGGATGGAGGCGCCGAGGTAGCGCGGCTGGTTCAGCACGAAGTCCGGGTTGGGCTTGCGTGTGGCCGGGTCCTGGCCGGGCTCGCCGTGGTCGAGGTAGCGCCATTCGTCGAACAGGTTCTCGCCGAAGCCGGTCTTCTTGATCGATTTCAGGAACTGCTTGGGGATGATGGCGTCGGTGTCGACGTTCTCGCGGTCCATCGGGGCCACCAGGCCCTTGTGCACGGTGAATTTCTGCATGGTGTGTATCTCCCGGGTCAGGCGAACTGGCGAATGTCGACGAAATGGCCGTGGACGGCGGCTGCCGCCGCCATGGCCGGGCTGACCAGGTGGGTGCGCCCGCCCGCGCCCTGGCGGCCTTCGAAGTTGCGGTTGCTGGTGGAGGCGCAGCGTTCGCCCGGCTCCAGCCGGTCGGCGTTCATGGCCAGGCACATCGAGCAGCCGGGCTCGCGCCACTCGAAACCCGCGGCCTTGAAGATCTCGTGCAGGCCTTCGCGTTCGGCCTGTTCCTTCACCAGGCCGGAGCCCGGCACCACCATGGCGACCTTGATGTTCTTGGCCACCCGGCGGCCGAGCTTCTTCACCACGGCGGCGGCTTCGCGCATGTCCTCGATGCGGCTGTTGGTGCAGGAGCCGATGAAGACCTTGTCCACGAACAGGTCGTTGAGCGCCTTGCCGGGCTCCAGGCCCATGTAGGTCAGCGCGCGTTCGATGGCATCGCGCTTGTTGGCGTCTTTTTCCTTGTCGGGGTCCGGCACGCGGCCGTCGATGCCCAGCACCATCTCGGGCGAGGTGCCCCAGGTGACCTGCGGCACGATCTGGCTGGCGTCGAGCTCGACCACTGCGTCGTACTTGGCGTCGGCGTCGGTGTGCAGTGTCTTCCAGTAGGTGACGGCGTGGTCCCATTCCACGCCGGTGGGCGCCAGCAGGCGGCCCTTGACGTAGTCGATGGTCTTCTGGTCCACCGCCACCAGGCCGGCGCGGGCGCCGCCTTCGATGGCCATGTTGCACACCGTCATGCGGCCTTCCATGCTCAGCGCACGGATGGCCGCGCCGCCGAACTCGATGGTGTAGCCGGTGCCGCCGGCCGTGCCGATGCGGCCGATGATGGCCAGCACGATGTCCTTGGCGGTGCAGCCGCGGGTCAGCGTGCCTTCCACCTTGACCAGCATGTTCTTGGCCTTCTTGGCCAGCAGGGTCTGCGTGGCCATGACGTGCTCGACCTCGCTGGTGCCGATGCCGTGGGCCAGCGCACCGAAGGCGCCGTGGGTAGACGTGTGGCTGTCGCCGCAGACCACCGTCATGCCGGGCAGGGTGGCGCCGTTTTCCGGGCCGATGACGTGCACGATGCCCTGGCGCTTGGACAGGAAGGGGAAGAAGGCCGCGGCGCCGTACTCGGCGATGTTCTTGTCCAGCGTGGTGATCTGTTCCTTGCTGATCGGGTCGGTGATGCCGTCGTAGCCCAGTTCCCAGCCGGTGGTGGGGGTGTTGTGGTCGGCGGTGGCGACGATGGAGCTGACGCGCCACACCTTGCGGCCGGCCTGGCGCAGGCCCTCGAAAGCCTGCGGGCTGGTGACTTCGTGCACCAGGTGGCGGTCGATGTAGAGCACGGCGGTGCCGTCTTCTTCGGTGTGGACGACGTGTTCGTCCCAGATCTTGTCGTAGAGGGTGCGTCCCATGGTGGTCTCTTGTGCTTTCGTGGGGTGGAAATTCTAGGCCGCGGCCGGCTCGGCCGCGGTGGGTGGGGAAACAGGGGCAGTGAGGTGGTCCACCAGCAGGCGCGCGGTGGCCGGCAGGGCCGCGAAGTCGCGTGCGACGATGCGCAGTTCGCGCCGCGCCCAGGTGTCGTTGAGCGCCACCGCGCGCAGGGCGCCGACGCCGCGCATCAGCGCGAAGGCCCGGTCGGGCAGCACCCCCACACCCAGGCCGTTGTCGATCATGCGGCACATGGCGTCGAGCCCGGTCACCTGGATACGCAGCTTCAGCGGCTTGCCCTCCTGCGCGGCGGCCCGCTGCATGGCCAGGCCGATGCTGCTGCCGGCGTGCAGGCCGACGATGTCGCAGTCCAGCGCCTCGGCGAAATCCATGGTGCTCCGCTGGCCCAGGGCATGGCCCTCCGGTACGACCAGCACCAGCCGGTCCTCGCGGTAGGGCAGGCTCTGCAGGGCGGATTCGCCGGTGTCGGCCGTGGCGGCGTAGTGGCACACCCCGAGGTTGGCCGCGCCCTCCTGCACTGCCTGCACCACCTCGGCGCTGAGGTGCTCTTCCAGGTCGATCTTGACCTGGCCGTGCGCGGCGACGAAGGCGCCCAGGTCTTCCGGCAGGAACTGCACGATGGCCGAGATGTTGGCGTGGATACGCACATGGCCGCGCACGCCTTCGGCGTATTCGCTCAGCTCGCTCTGCATCTTCTCCAGGCCGAACAGCACGGCGCGGGCATGGTGCAGCAGGTTTTCGCCGGCCGGCGTGAGCTTGACGCCCCGGCTGTGGCGGTTGAGCAGGGTGGTGCCGACCGAGGTTTCCAGCTCGGCCAGGCGTTTGCTGACGGCCGAGGCGGCGATGAATTCACGCTCCGCCGCACGGCCGATGCTGCCCAGCTCGCACACGGCAACAAAGAGTTGCAGCGAGGTCAGGTCCACACGGCGGGCGAAATTGCGTTCGGAGCTTTTCATACAGGCATCGCGTTTTGCGACGAGAACTGTATTTTCTCCGCTTATTCATGCCCTTGTCATCGTCGTTGGCGATGTTAGGGCTGTCGGACGGCGACGCGGATCGTTGGGCTAGAACGCCGTGCCGAAGCTGATGCCCGCGCCCAGGCTGCCGTCCAGCACCACGCCGATGACGGCGATGCCGCCGTTGGTGAAGTCGGCCGCGCTCAGGGTGGTGTCGCCCGCGCCGCTGGCGCCGGTGTTGACGATGGCGTACAGGGTCCGGTGGTTGAGGGTGGTGGGATCGAACAGGCTGACGAGGTAGTTGGCGTCGGCCGCCAGCCCGGTGATGCTGGCGCTGCCCATGGCGGCGGCGAAGGTGCTCTTGATGTCGGTGGTGAAGGCGGTGGCGGTGGTCAGCGCGATGTGGGTGACGTTGGTGGTGCCGCCGGTGGCCGCGTCGTTCAGTGCCACGTCCTGGGTCACCAGGGTGTCGCCCACGCCGAGGCCCTTGGCCACGGTGCCCCGGGCCAAGCCGGTGCTGAGGGTGCCGGCGAAGTTCTTCAAGGCGAAATCGTTGTCGTTGGCGCTGAGTTGCAGGGTGATGTTGTTGACGTTGCTGCTGCCGTCGCGGAAGTCGGCGGCCTGGAGGTCGGTGGAGAGGTAGCCGGTGGCGGCGCCGTTGCCGGTGGTGGTATTGCCCACCAAACGCACGGTGTTGGAGACGGCGGTGCCGCGCAGGTTCACCAGCTCGTAGCTGGCAGCGTTGCTGCCCTGGGCGCCCAGGGTGATGAGGTTGGTGCCGTAGCCGCCGGTGACGCTGCCGCCGCCGGTGCCGAGCAGGGCGGTGACGCCGTAGCCGGTGGTCGTGTCGGACGAGGCGGAGAAGTCGAGCTTGCCGGTGAAGGCGCTGGCATCGACCACGATGTTGCCGGCGGCGCTGTTGGCGGCGACGCTGAGCGCCACGCTGCCGGTGATGACGTGTTTGGCGAGTATCCGGTCGTCGTTGATGGAGTTCGCCGTGCCGGAGCCGCCGGAGACGATGTTGAGGGTTTCCAGCCCGGTGATGTCGCTCAGGATGCCGATATTGGCCCCGCCGCTGATGGCGGTGGGGTAGGCCATGCGCAGGGTGATGGCGTCGGCGCTGCCGCCGGGTGTGGCGAGCTGCGCGGCGATGGTGTAGTTGCCCAGGGAGGAGGTGAGCTCCAGCGGCAGGGAGTTGTCGCTGGGCATGTTCTGCAGGGTGATGCTGGCGGTGCCGATGCCCTGGGCGAAGCCGATGGCGCTGAAGCCCTTGCCGGCGAGTTGGGCCACGTCCTGGACGAGGGTGCTGGTGACGGGGGCGAGGAGCAGGACCTCGAAGTTGCTCACGTGGGTCAGGTCGCCGCTGCTGACGCCGTTGGCACCGCCGATGCCGAGGCTGTCGCGGCCGGCGCCGCCGTCCACGGTGTCGTTGGTGTCGAGGTTGGCGCCGAAGAACACGGTGTCGTTGCCGGAGCCGAGCTTGACGGTCTGGGCGGCCGCGCCCAGGGTGGTGGCGGAGGTGGTGCCGCCCAGGGTGATGCCGCCGGTGGTGGCGGAGGCGTCGAAGGTGGTGGCGAGGCGGGCCTTGTCGCCGTTGCCGAAGGCCAGGTTGAGGGGCGCGCTGCCGCTGATGTTGACGGTGGTGAGCGCGGTTTGGGCGGTTCCGGTGGAGAGCGTGGCGTAGTTGGCCGTGCCGGTGGTGACGACGTTGAGCGTCTCGTAGAAGTCGGTGCCGGTGGCGGGGTCGAGCTTGATGGTGGCGGGGGTGACGATGCCGTTGCTGGTGCTGCCGTCGTTGCTGAGGGTGAGGGTGAGCACGTCGCTGGTGCCGGCCAGGGTGCCGGCGGCGGCGCGCAAGGTGGCGGTGCCGGTGGCGAGGTTGCTGACGCCCAGCCGGGTGACGCTGGCGCCGAAGCCGGTGATGCTGGTGTTGTTCACCGTGCCGTTGCTGACGATCTCGGTGAAGCTGCTGGTGGGGTCCAGCGTGATGGTGGTGTTGTTGGTGGTGGCGGTGACCTGCAGCCGTTCGACGTTGGTGACGCGGACGGGGTCTATGGTGATGCCGGGGGTGGTGCCGCTGGTGGTGAGGGCCAGGGTGTCGGTGCCGGCACCACCGTTGATGGTGTCGAGCGCGGCATTGAAGGTGGCGCTGGCGGACTCCGTGCCGCCGTTGTTGACGGCGAAGCCGGTGATGGTGTCGTCGCCCGCGCCGCCGGCGATGGTGTCGGCCGCGGTGGTGAGGGTGAAGGTCTGCGGCGCGGGGGCCGAAGCGCCGGCCGGCGCGGTAGCGGCGGCGATGGCGGTGGGGCCGCCGGCCAGGGCGCTGGCCAACGAGGCCTGGGTGCTGCCGACCAGGGCCAGCAGGGTCTTGGCCAGGGCGAAGCCGTTGGCGACGGAGAGGCCAGCCTTCTCGGCCTGGGGCTCCAGGGTGGAGGTCCACTGGGTGGTGAAGGCGAGCTTGTTGGCGACGGTGAGCTGGTCGTCGTTGCCCGCGCTTTGCAGGATGGTGAGGGCCAGGGCGGCGGAGCTCACGCCACCGTTGGCGAGCAGGGCGGTCCAGACGGCGATGCCGGCGGGCTCGGCCGGGCGGTTGAAGAGGGCGGTGTAGATCTGCGAGATCTGCGCGGCGCCGAAGGTGTTGCCGTACAGCGCCTGGGACTCGGGCGAGGCGCTGAAGCCGGCGATGACCTGGGCCACCGGGCTGTTGGCGTAGAAGGCGAGGCCGCCGGCATCGGCGGGGCGGCCGAAGTAGGCCAGGTAGAGCTGATTGAGTTCTGTGGGGCTGGCCATGGGTGCTACCTACGCGGGCTTAAGGTTGAGCAAATAATGATCTTCGCAGAGGCGTATTCTTTTCTTTGCATTCCTGTACACGCAAGTGCCGGTTGTCCCCTGAAGAGGGGACAAGGCCGGCGTTGCGGTGTCTGAAATCGGGGAAATGGCGGGGTTTGGGGAGAGCGGGCACTGAGGGGCGGCTCCGTGTGGGGAGGCTGGTCCAGGCCGCTGGAAAAGATAAGGCCGTATATGTTTCGGCTTTAGAAAGAGCTTGGCGCCCCGTCGCCTGCCACGGGACTTTGTCAGAAGACAACACCGTGCCGGCGCGGGGCCCCGAGGGAGGGCCGGAGGCCTCAGCTGAACAGGTTCTTCAGCTTGTCCGTCCAGCTCTCGCCGGCCGGGGAGTGCTTGGCCCCGCCCTTTTTCAGCGACTCTTCCAGCTCGCGCAGCAGCTTGCGCTGGTGCTCGGTGAGCTTGACCGGGGTCTCCACCGCGATGTGGCAGTACAGGTCGCCCGGGTAGCTGGAGCGCACGCCCTTGATGCCCTTGCCGCGCAGGCGGAACTGCTTGCCGGCCTGGGTGCCTTCGGGAATGTCGATGGCGGCCTTGCCGGCCAGGGTGGGCACCTCGATCTCGCCGCCCAGGGCGGCGGTGATGAAACTCACCGGCACCTGGCAGTGCAGGTCGTCGCCGTCGCGCTCGAAGATGTCGTGTTTCTTGACACGTATCTCTATATAGAGGTCACCCGCCGGGCCGCCATTGGTGCCGGGCTCGCCGTTGCCGACGCTGCGGATACGCATGCCGTCGTCGATGCCGCCGGGGATCTTGACTTCCAGCGTCTTCTGTTTCTTGACCTGGCCCTTGCCGTGGCAGGCCACGCAGGGGTCGGGGATGACCTTGCCGGTGCCGTGGCAGGTGGGGCAGGTCTGCTGCACGCTGAAGAAACCCTGGCGCATCTGCACGCTGCCCTGGCCGTTGCAGGTGGAGCAGGTCTTGGGGCTGGTGCCGGGCTTGGCGCCGCTGCCGTGGCAGATTTCGCAGCTTTCCCAGCTGGGGATGCGGATCTGCGCTTCCTTGCCGCGCGCCGCCTCTTCCAGGCTGATTTCCATGGCGTAGCTCAGGTCGCCGCCGCGGTAGACCTGCCGCCCATTGGCACGGCCGCCGGCTCCGCCGCGCTGCTGGCCGAACATGTCGCCGAAGATGTCGCCGAAGGCCTCGGCAAAACCGCCGAAACCCTCCGCGCCGGCACCGCCGCGCATATTGGGGTCCACGCCCGCGTGGCCGTACTGGTCGTAGGCGGCCCGCTTCTGCGCGTCGGACAGCATCTCGTAGGCTTCCTTGCCTTCCTTGAACTTGTCCTCGGCGCCCTTGCCCGTCTCGCCCTGGTTGCGGTCGGGGTGGTGCTTCATGGCGAGCTTGCGGTAGGCCTTCTTGATGTCCTCCTCGCTTGCGTTCTTCGCCACGCCCAGCACTTCGTAGTAATCGCGTTTCGTCGCCATCAGCGTTCCAAGATTTCGTTTTTAAAGGGTGCGTGCTGCACAAACGTCAGAGGCCGGCCGCCACGGAAAAGCTCCGCAGTGGCCGGCCCTGGGCTGCGCGCGGGACTCAGCCCTTCTTGACTTCCTTGACCTCGGCGTCGACCACGTCGTCGTCGGTCGGGGGTGCGGTCGAGGTGTTCTGCTGCTGCGGCTGCTCGCCACCGGCGGCTGCGGAAGCGCCCGCGGCGGCTTGCTCGGCGGCATACATCTTCTCGCCGAGCTTCTGCGCGGCGGCCATCAGCGCGGTGCTCTTTTCCTCGATGGCGGCCTTGTCCTCGCCCTTGAGCACTTCTTCCAGATCCTTGGCGGCGGCCTCGATCTTGTCCTTTTCACCGGCGTCGAGCTTGTCGCCGTGCTCGGCCAGCGACTTGCGTACGCTGTGCACCGCGGCCTCGCCCTGGTTGCGGGCCTGCACGATTTCGAGCTTCTTCTTGTCGTCGGCGGCGTTCAGCTCGGCGTCCTTCACCATCTTCTGGATCTCGTCTTCCGACAGGCCCGAGTTGGCCTTGATGGTGATCTTGTTTTCCTTGCCGGTGCCCTTGTCCTTGGCGCCGACGTGCAGGATGCCGTTGGCGTCGATGTCGAACGACACCTCGATCTGCGGCGTGCCGCGGGCCGACGGCGGAATGCCTTCGAGGTTGAACTCACCCAGCAGCTTGTTGGCATTGGCCAGCTCGCGCTCGCCCTGGAACACCTTGATGGTCACGGCCGGCTGGTTGTCGTCGGCGGTCGAGAAGGTCTGCGCGAACTTCGTCGGGATCGTGGTGTTCTTGGTGATCATCTTGGTCATGACACCGCCCAGCGTCTCGATGCCCAGCGACAGCGGGGTCACGTCGAGCAGCAGCACGTCCTTGCGGTCGCCGGAGAGCACCTGGCCCTGGATGGCGGCGCCGACGGCCACGGCCTCGTCGGGGTTGACGTCCTTGCGCGGTTCGCGGCCGAAGAATTCCTTGACCTTCTCCTGCACCTTGGGCATACGGCTCATGCCGCCGACCAGGATCACGTCCTGGATGTCGCCCACGCTGATGCCGGCATCCTTGATGGCGGTACGGCAGGGGGCGATGGTGCGTTCCACCAGTTCGTCCACCAGCGACTCCAGCTTGGCGCGGGTCAGCTTGATGTTCAGGTGCTTGGGGCCGGATGCATCGGCGGTGACGTAGGGCAGGTTGATGTCGGTCGCGGCGGAGGACGAGAGTTCGATCTTGGCCTTTTCCGCGGCTTCCTTCAGGCGCTGCAGCGCGAGCACGTCCTTGCCCAGGTCGACGCCCTGGTCCTTCTTGAACTCGGTGATGATGTAGTCGATGATGCGCTGGTCGAAGTCTTCGCCGCCCAGGAAGGTGTCGCCATTGGTGGACAGCACCTCGAACTGCTTTTCGCCGTCGACGTCGGCGATCTCGATGATGGACACGTCGAAGGTGCCGCCGCCGAGGTCATACACGGCGATCTTGCGGTCGCCCTTTTCGTTCTTGTCCAGGCCGAAGGCCAGCGCGGCGGCGGTCGGCTCGTTGATGATGCGCTTGACGTCCAGGCCGGCGATGCGGCCGGCATCCTTGGTGGCCTGGCGCTGCGCGTCGTTGAAGTACGCGGGCACGGTGATGACGGCCTCGGTCACGGCTTCGCCCAGGTAGTCCTCGGCGGTCTTCTTCATCTTGCGCAGCACTTCGGCGCTGACCTGCGGCGGTGCCAGCTTGTTGCCGCGCACTTCCACCCAGGCGTCGCCGTTGTCGGCCTTGGCGATGGTGTAGGGCATCAGGTTGATGTCCTTCTGCACTTCCTTCTCTTCGAACTTGCGGCCGATCAGGCGCTTCACCGCATACAGGGTGTTGCGCGGATTGGTCACCGCCTGGCGCTTGGCGGAAGCACCGACGAGGATCTCGCCGTCTTCCTGGTACGCGATGATCGACGGCGTGGTGCGGGCACCTTCCGAGTTCTCGATCACCTTGGTGGTGTTGCCTTCCATGATGGCCACGCACGAGTTCGTGGTGCCCAAGTCGATGCCGATGATCCTGCCCATAAGAAATCTCCTGATCTGAAAAATGTTGGCTTGTCGTCGAGTTGTGGATAACTTTGCGCGATTCAAGAGGCTGTTACCTCCCTGGTCGCGGCCGTCCCCCGACGGCATCCACGGAAAAAACTGAAAACTGGAAACTGAAACCTAGAAACTTATTTGGGAGCGGTGACCGTGACCAGCGCCGGGCGCAGCACCCGGTCGGCGATGGAAAAACCCTTCTGCAGCACGGCCACCACGGTGTTGGGCTCCTGTTCGGCCGGCACCACGCTGATGGCCTGGTGCTGGTGGGGGTCGAACCTGGTGCCGGCCGGCGGCGCGATGGCGATCACCTTGTTGCGCTCCAGCGCGGCGGTCAGCTGGCGCAGCGTGGCCTCGACGCCTTCGCGCAGCTGTTCGGGCGTGGCTTCCTTCACCGCCAGGGCGGCGTCCAGGCTGTCGGTCACCGGCAGCAGGCTTTCGGCAAAACTCTCGATGCCGAACTTGCGGGCCTTGGAGATTTCGTCCTCGGCGCGGCGGCGGGCGTTTTCGGCCTCGGCCTTGGCGCGCAGGTACTGGTCGGCCAGATCGGCGCTCTTGGCCTGCAGCGCGGCCAGTTCGGCCTGGGCGGAGGCCAGGGCGTCGGCGGCGTTGGCGTGCAGGGCTGCCTCGACCTCTTCCGGGCTGGCGTCTGCCGGGGTGTTCGGATGGGAGTGGTTGTTATCGGTCATCGGTTCGGTCATCGGTTCAACGGGTGTTTTCGGGGTGACGCGCGCTAGGTTGGAACACCTGCGCCCTTTTCAAGAGCAGGGTCTTGCAAAATGTGATCAAGCGCTTGAATAGCAGGTGGCGCCGACGGGCCCCATTACAAGCCATGCGCAGCATGGAGACAAAATCGCAAATCCCGGGCTATAATCGCCGGCTTTGCCCTTGTCGCACCGCTACCGACGCAGCGGGCGACTGCCAACCGAGCCGTCTGATTCCCCCATGGAGGGGGCAGGGCGGCCCACCCACAAGGAGAGTCCATGCGTCATTATGAAATCATCCTGCTGATCCACCCGGATCAAAGCGAGCAGGTCCCCGCCATGCTCGAGCGCTACAAGGGCATGATCACCGCCGGCGGCGGCAAGATCCACCGCGTGGAAGACTGGGGTCGCCGCCAGCTGGCCTACCTCATCAACAAGCTTGCCAAGGCCCACTACATCTGCATCAACATCGAAGCCGACCAGGCCGTGATGGCGGAACTGGAACACGCCTTCAAGTTCAACGACGCCGTGCTGCGCCACCTGACGGTGCAGCGCAAGAAGGCCGACACCGGCCCGTCGTCGATGATGAAGACCGTCGAGCGCGAAGAAGCGCGCAAGGCGCAGCAGGCCGAGTTCGCCGCCACCGGCGAACGTGGTGACCGTCCGGACCGCGGCGATCGCGGTGACCGGGGCGACCGGGACCGCTAAGAAGCGCCCCCGGCGACGGAGTGGAAAACCAGGTTGTCCTGGGTGCCAGCATCGCCGAAGTCAACGCCATGCGCTACACACCCGCCGGATTGCCCGCGCTGGATTTGCGACTCGAACACGAGTCGCGGACCACAGAAGCCGGACAGCCCCGCGACGTGAAGGCAGCGATCAAGGCGGTGGCTTTTGGTGCGACGGCCGAGCGGCTTGCCCGCCAGGCCGTCGGCAGCACCTGGCGCTTCAGCGGTTTCCTCGCCACGCCGCGCAACGGCAAACATGCCGTGCTGCACATCCAAGAGTTTCAGCAAGATTAATTTTCAAGAGGTCCGCAAATGGCCACGTTCAAGAAGTTCAACAAGGACAAGCGTCCGAAGCGCAACACCCAGTCGCTGCTGTTCAAGCGCAAGCGCTTCTGCCGCTTCACCGTCGCCGGCGTCGAGGAAATCGACTACAAGGATGTCGACACCCTGCGTGACTTCATCGCCGAAAACGGCAAGATCATCCCGGCGCGCCTGACCGGCACCCGCGCGATCTACCAGCGCCAGCTCAACACCGCCATCAAGCGTGCGCGCTTCCTGGCCCTGGTCCCGTACAGCGACCAGCACAAGTCCAACTAAGGAGAGCCCTGTCATGCAAATCATCCTGCTCGACAAGGTCGTGAACCTCGGCAACCTCGGCGAAATCGTCAAGGTCAAAGACGGCTACGCCCGCAATTTCCTTATCCCGCAAGGCCGCGCCCGCCGCGCCACCGCGTCCGCCAAGGCCGAGTTCGAAGCCAAGCGCGCCGAACTCGAAAAGGCAGCCGCCGCCAAGCTGGCCGAGATGCAAGCCCAGGGCGAAAAGCTCGCCGGCAGCACCGTCAAGGTCACCCAGAAGGCTGGCGTCGATGGCCGCCTGTTCGGCTCCGTCACCAACCAGGACATCGCCGAAGAGCTCAACAAGCAGGGCTACAAGGTCGCCAAGTCGCAGGTCCGCCTGCCCAATGGCCCGATCAAGGTCGTTGGCGACAGCACCATCAGCGTGCAACTGCACACCGATGTGGTGGTCGAGATCACCGTCACGGTCTACGGCGAAACCGTCTAAAGCGGTTTCCCAGTGAACGAAAGCCGCCTTCGGGCGGCTTTTTCTTTTTCGGGGCACAGCTTGTCCCGTTGCTTCCAACCGGTGGTGCACGGCTTCTCCACAGCCTTGTCCACCGCGGTTACGAATGGCCACAGGCCAAACGCTTAGCATTGCCGGTTAGCCGAAAAATCCATGTCCGCCATTCCCGTCTTCAGCTCCAACGACTCCGGTGACCGCGAGGTCGCGCAACTGCGTGTGCCGCCGCACTCGATCGAGGCCGAATCGAGTGTGCTGGGCGGCCTGCTGCTCGACAACGGCGCCTGGGACCGGGTCGGCGACCTGCTGAAGGACGAGGACTTCTACCGCTTCGAGCACAAGCTCATCTATGCGGCCATCGGTGCGCTCATCAATGCCTCCAAGCCGGCAGACGTGATCACCGTCTTCGAACAACTGACCAACCTGGGCAAGGCCGAGGAGACGGGCGGCCTGGCCTACCTGAATTCGCTGGCCCAGTACGTTCCGAGCGCCAGCAACATCCGGCGCTACGCGGAAATCGTGCGTGAGCGCGGCATCCTGCGCAAGCTGGTGAGCGCCAGCGACGAGATATCCACCGCGGCCTTCAACCCGCAGGGCAAGCAGATCGACAAGATCCTCGACGAGGCCGAGCAGAAGATCTTCAACATCGGCGAGGAAGGCTCGCGCATGAAGCAGGGCTTCCAGAGCATGGACACCCTGGTGGTCGACCTGCTCGACCGCGTGCAGGAGATGGCGGACAACCCCAACGACATCACCGGCGTGCCCACCGGCTTCTACGACCTCGACCGCATGACCTCGGGCCTGCAGGCCGGCGACATGGTGGTGCTGGCGGCGCGCCCGTCCATGGGCAAGACGGCCTTCGCCATCAACATCGCCGAGCACGTGGCCCTCAACGAAGGCCTGCCGGTGGCGGTGTTTTCCATGGAAATGGGTGCCGCCCAGCTGGCGGTGCGTATCGTCGGCTCCATCGGGCGCATCGACCAGGGCCACCTGCGCACCGGCAAGCTGACGGACGACGAATGGCCACGCCTGACCGAGGCGATCGAGCGGCTGCGCACCATCTCGCTGCACATCGACGAGACCCCGGGCCTCACCAGCAGCCAGCTGCGCGCCAATGCGCGCCGGCTGGCGCGGCAGTGCGGCAAGCTCGGCCTGATCGTGGTCGACTACCTGCAGCTGATGAGCGGTTCGGGCAGCAACGGCGACAACCGCACCACCGAGATCAGCGAAATCTCGCGCGGCCTGAAGATGCTGGCCAAGGAGCTGCAGTGCCCGGTCATCGCCCTGTCGCAGCTCAACCGCAGCGTGGAGCAGCGTACCGACAAGCGCCCGATGATGAGCGATCTGCGCGAATCCGGCGCCATCGAGCAGGATGCCGACATCATCATGTTCATCTACCGCGACGACTACTACAACAAGGACAGCAAGGAGCCGGGTGTGGCCGAGGTCATCATCGGCAAGCAGCGGAACGGACCCACCGGCACCGTCAAGCTCGCCTTCCTGAAGCCGCTGACGCGCTTCGAAAGCCTGGCTACGGGTTCTGACGACTTCTGATCGGCGGTTGGATAAAAAAAGGGCTTCCCACAGGAAGCCCTTTTTACATGGAGCGCCGTCCGGACTATGGATGGTTCGCGACCCAGGCCGCCAGCAGCACCAGCGCCACCACCAGCAAGCCGCAGACGCCGGCCAGCAGCCGGGTCCGCGCGCGCACGGCGGTCAGCGCCTGCACCACCATCTCGTGCTGCTCGGCGAGCGACTCCATCAGGGCGGCCGATGCCTGCTGCTCCTTTTCCAGCGCCGACACGCGTTCGTGCAGGGCCCGCGCCAGGGCCGCGAGGGCCTGGGGGTCGCCGGCACGCAGCACGGTATCGGGCACCTGGGCCTCGCCCGCCGTTTCCGCCGCCTTGCTGCGGCGGAACACCTGCTGGGCCTGGCGCACCAGTTTCGGCGTGGCCTTGATCACGTCGTCCCAGGGGACGAGTTTCAGGGCCGTCATCCACAGTGCCATGGCCGTGTGCCTTCTTGCTTGCCTGCCGTGCTAGAGCACTTCGCTGGCGAAGTCGGCCAGGCGCGAACGTTCGCCGCGCGCCAGGGTGATGTGGCCACCGTGCGGCCAGCCCTTGAACTTGTCCACCGCGTAGGTCAGGCCCGACGAACCCTCGGTGAGGTAGGGGGTGTCGATCTGCGCCAGGTTGCCCATGCAGACGATCTTGGTGCCGGGGCCGGCGCGGGTGATCAGGGTCTTCATCTGCTTGGGCGTCAGGTTCTGCGCCTCGTCGATGATGACGTACTTGTTCAGGAAGGTGCGCCCGCGCATGAAGTTCAGGCTCTTGATCTTGATGCGTGAACGGATGAGCTCGTTGGTCGCCGCGCGCCCCCATTCGCCGGCGTTGCCGCCGTCGCCCTTGGCGAGGAATTCGAGGTTGTCGTCGAGCGCGCCCATCCAGGGGCCCATCTTCTCTTCTTCCGTGCCGGGCAGGAAACCGATGTCCTCGCCCACACTCACCGTGGCGCGGGTCATGATGATCTCGGTGTAGCGCCGGTCGTCCAGCACCTGGGTCAGGCCGGCGGCCAGGGCCATCAGCGTCTTGCCGGTGCCGGCCGTGCCGGTCAGCGTGACGAAGTCGACCTCCGGGTCCATCAGCAGGTTCATGGCGAAGTTCTGCTCGCGGTTGCGGGTGTTGACACCCCACACCGCGTTCTTGGCCGAGCCGTAGTCCTTGAGTGTCTGCAGCACCGCGGTGCGGTCGCGGATCTCGGTCACCCGGGCGTACAGGCTGGGTTCGCCCGGCGCCTCGAAGTACACGAACTGGTTGACCAGCAGGCTGGGCACCACCGGCCCGCTGATGCGGTAGAAGGTGGAGCCGCCGCTGGCCCAGCTCTCCACACTCTTGCCGTTCTTGGTCCAGAAGTCGGCCGGCAGGGCCAGCGCGCCGGCGTACAGCAGGTCGCCGTCCTCCAGCACCTTGTCGTTCTGGTAGTCCTCGGCGTCCAGGCCCAGGGCGCGGGCCTTGACCCGCATGTTGATGTCCTTGGACACCAGCACCACCTGGCGCGGCGCCTGTTCCTTGCGCAGCGCGGCCACCACCCCCAGGATCTGGTTGTCGGCCTTGCCCTGCGGCAGGCTGGCGGGCAGCTGGTAGTCCAGCGGCTGGGTCTGGAAGAACAGGCTGCCGCCGGCCTCGCGGTGGCCGGTGGTGTCGAGCTGCAGGCCCTTGGCGATGTCGGCGCCCTGGGCACCGGCCAGCGCGTCCAGCGTGCGGCTGGTCTGGCGGCCGTTGCGGGCGACTTCGGTCATGCCCTTCTTGTGGCCATCGAGCTCTTCCAGCACGATCATCGGCAGGAAAACGTCGTGCTCCTCGAAGCGGAACAGGCACATCGGGTCGTGCAGCAGCACGTTGGTGTCGAGCACGAACAGCTTGGTCATGCCGGTCGTGGTGCCGCGCGGCTTGCGGGCGCGGCCCGACGGCGCGGGGCTGGGGGCCGCCGCCACAGGGGGCCTGCCGCCGCGTGCACGCGGCGCGGGTTCGTCCCGTGCCGCGGGCGTGCGGGCGCGCACCGGGGCCGCCGCGGCGGCCGGCGGCGGCTGGACCGCAGGTGCCGGCGCGGGCATGGGCGCGGGTGTAT
Organism: Pseudomonadota bacterium; assembly: GCA_040390235.1. Lineage (GTDB taxonomy): Bacteria > Pseudomonadota > Gammaproteobacteria > Burkholderiales > Burkholderiaceae_C > Xylophilus. The sequence goes on from JAZJYT010000099.1 coordinate 25,799, forward strand.
GTGCGGGTGCATGGGTCGGCGCCTGTGCCGCGGGAGGTGTGAACGGCCGGGTGCGGGCTGCGGAAGACGGCCCGCTCGGGCGGCCGGTGAGCAGCGAGGCGATCGGCGCCGACGCGGTGGTGGCCAGGGCCTCCGGTACGGTGGGGGCCTGGATGTCCGTACGGTCGAGCAGATCGCGGGTGACCGGCACCGCGTGCAGGGCGACTGCCGCCTCTCCCTTGTCGCCGCGCTCGGGCCGCGGCCGGGCCACGGATCGCTCCGTGCGGCCGGCGGAACTGTCGGCCAGTTCGTAGGATGCGACGGGAAGGACAGCTGCGCGTTTGGTGGGAGCGGGGGGCAGGGGCATGGGCGTTCAGCTCTCTTGGACAGGTTGCGGAAACAAAAAAGCCGTCTGGAACCAGACGGCTTTTGGAGGGGATCGCGGTGCGCTGCGACGGGGCATGGAACCATTATGCACGACCGCCATGACGGGGTCGAACATGGCGCCGGCACCCTGCCGGCAGTCTGGTTTTCAGGCGGCCTGGCGGTTCAGGTCCTTGACCGCGGCCAGCACCTCGTCCACATGGCCCAGCACCTTCAGGCCGCGCCACTCGGCGCGCAGCACGCCGTCGGGGCCGATCAGGAAGGTGCTGCGTTCGATGCCCTTGACCTTCTTGCCGTACATGATCTTGTTCTTGACCACGCCGAACATGTGGCACATCTTCTCTTCGGTGTCGGCGATGAGCTCGAACGGCAGCTCGACCTTCAGCTTGAAGTCGTCGTGCGACTTCATGTTGTCGCGCGACACACCGAACACGGTGGCGCCGGCTTTCACGAAATCCTTGTAGCGGTCGCGGAACTGCATCGCTTCGGTGGTGCAGCCAGGGGTGTTGTCCTTGGGGTAGAAGTACAGCACCACCGTGTGGCCGAGATGCGTCGTATTGGAGACCTTGATTCCGTTCGTGGCGTTCGCTTCGAATTCTGGAATGAGCTTGTTGACAACGATCGCCATATGAGTTCTATTTCCTTGTGACGGGACTGGGCCGTTGAAAAGCCGTAGTTCCGGCGCGGCGCTGACTAGATTTTCAATTCCGCCGCGCCCGCGCCTCCGGCTGCAACCCGCAATTTTAACACCCGTGGCCGCCGCAGGCACGGTGGTGCCTGCAAAAGACCCGTATGCCGTCAGGCCTCGGGCTCCGCTTCGAGCAGCAATGCGGCCACCACGTGCCGCCCTTCGCCCGCCAGGATGTTGTAGGTGCGGCAGGCCGCTGCGGTGTCCATGGTCTCAAGCCCCACCCGTTTGGCCATCAGCGGCTGCAGCCAGGCCGGCGGCGGAAAACGGTTGCGCTGGCCGCTGCCGAACACGATGAGTTCGGCATCGAGCGCGGCCAGGCGCTCGAAGTGGGCTGGCGTCAGGTCCGCGAAGCTGCGGCAGTCCCAGTCGAACCGTTCGCCGCGGGCGCCCAGCACGATGCTGCCGGTGATTTTTTCGCCGCCCACGCCGACCCAGCCCGGGCCGTAGCCGGTGATGGATTGCATGTCGAACTGGTCGGGCTGGAGTTTCATGGCGTGGGGGAGAGGCGGGGCACGGTGGCGCACAGGCCGTGGGAGGCAGCAGGGTATGGGCTCCGCAGGGGGAATCGCGCGGCTGAACTGTGGTTCAATTATAGGTTTCCCCTGCTGCAAACACCCCCGGAGGGACTTTGAAGGCCATCCAGAAATCCGCCAAGCTCGCCAACGTCCTCTACGACATCCGCGGCCCCATCATGGACCGCGCGAAACAGATGGAGGAGGAAGGCCAGAAGATCATCAAGCTCAACATCGGCAACCTCGCCGTGTTCGGCTTCGATGCGCCCGAGGAAGTCCAGCAGGACATGATCCGCAACCTGCCCAACTCGGCCGGCTACTCGGACAGCAAGGGCATCTTCGCGGCACGCAAGGCGGTCATGCACTACACCCAGGAACAGGGTGTGCTGGGCGTGACGCTTGACGACATCTACCTGGGCAATGGCGCCTCGGAACTGATTGCCATGGCCACCAACGCGCTGCTCGACGATGGCGACGAGCTGCTGCTGCCCATGCCCGACTACCCGCTGTGGACCGCCTGCAGCAGCCTGTCGGGCGGCACGCCGGTGCATTACCGCTGCGACGAGTCCAACGGCTGGATGCCCGACCTCGACGACATCCGCGCCAAGATCACGCCGCGCACCAAGGGCATCGTGGTCATCAACCCCAACAACCCGACCGGTGCACTCTACACCGACGAGCTGCTGAAAAGCATCGTCGCCATCGCGCGCGAGCACGGCCTTGTGATCCTGGCCGACGAGGTCTACGACAAGGTGCTCTACGACAAGGTGCGGCACCGCGCCATTGCCTCGCTGAGCGAGGACGTGCTGACGCTCACCTTCAATTCGCTCTCCAAGAGCTACCGCTCCTGCGGCTACCGCGCCGGCTGGATGGTGATCTCGGGCGACAAGCGCGTCGCGCAGGACTACATCGAGGGCCTGAACATGCTCTCGAACATGCGCCTGTGTGCCAACGTGCCGGGGCAGTGGGCGATCCAGACCGCACTGGGCGGCTACCAGAGCATCAACGACCTGGTGGGCCCGGGCGGGCGGCTGCGCCGCCAGCGCGACCTGGCCTACGAACTCATCACCGCCATTCCGGGGGTGAGCTGCGTCAAGCCGCAAGCGGCCTTGTATATGTTCCCGCGGCTCGACCCCAAGGTCTACCCGATCACCGACGACCGGCAGTTCTTCCTGGAACTGCTGGAAGAAACCCGGGTCATGCTGGTGCAGGGCACAGGTTTCAACTGGCCGACCCCCGACCATTTCCGCATCGTGTTCCTGCCGCATGAAGATGATCTGCGCGAGGCCATCGGCCGCATCGCACGTTTCCTAGAAGGCTACCGCAAGCGCGTCGGCACCTGATTTTTATTTCTCCCGAGATTCCATGAAACCGATTCAAGTAGGCCTGCTGGGCATTGGCACCGTCGGCAGCGGCACCTTCAACGTGCTGGTGCGCAACCAGGAAGAAATCCGCCGTCGCGCCGGCCGCGGCATCGAGATCACCATGGTGGCCGACCTGGACATGGCCCGCGCACGGACCGTGGTGGGCGAGGGTGTCCAGGTGGTGGACGACGCCCGCAAGGTCGTGGCCAATCCCGACATCGACATCGTGGTCGAACTCATCGGCGGCTACGGCATCGCCAGGCAGCTGGTGCTCGAAGCCATCGAGGCCGGCAAACACGTGGTCACCGCCAACAAGGCACTGCTGGCGGTGCACGGCACCGAGATCTTCGCCGCCGCGCACCGCAAGGGCGTGATGGTGGCCTTCGAAGCCGCGGTGGCCGGCGGCATCCCCATCATCAAGGCGCTGCGCGAAGGCCTCACGGCCAACAGCATCCAGTGGATCGCCGGCATCATCAACGGCACCACCAACTTCATCCTGTCGGAGATGCGCGACAAGGGCCTGGACTTCGCCGTGGTGCTCAAGGAAGCGCAGCGCCTGGGTTATGCCGAGACCGATCCCACCTTCGACATCGAGGGCGTGGACGCGGGCCACAAGGTCACGCTGATGTCGGCCATCGCCTTCGGCATCCCGGTGCAGTTCGACAAGGCGCACGTCGAGGGCATCACCCAGCTCGGCGCGCAGGACATCAAATACGCCGAACAGCTGGGCTACCGCATCAAGCTGCTGGGCATCACCAAACGCACACCCAAGGGCATCGAGCTGCGGGTGCACCCGTCGCTGGTGCCGGCCAAGCGCCTGATCGCCAACGTCGAGGGCGCCATGAACGCGGTGGTGGTGCAGGGCGATGCCGTGGGCACCACGCTGTACTACGGCAAGGGCGCCGGCAGCGAGCCGACCGCCAGCGCGGTGATCGCCGACCTGGTCGACATCGCCCGCCTGCACACCGCCGACCCGGAACACCGCGTGCCGCACCTGGCCTTCCAGCCCGACGCCATGAGCGACCTGCAGGTGCTGCCCATGGCCGAGGTGGTCACCAGCTACTACCTGCGCCTGCGCGTGGCCGACCAGGCCGGCGTGCTGGCCAAGGTCACCGGCCTGCTGGCCGAGGCCGGCATCAGCATCGACGCGGTGCTGCAGCGCGAGGCCGACGAGGTCGGAGGCGAAGGCTCGACCCAGACCGACCTGATCATCCTCACCCACGACACCCGCGAAGGCACCATGGACGCGGTCATCGCCCAGATGCAGGCGCTGCCCACCGTGCTGGCGCCGATCACGCGTATCCGCAAGGAAGAGCTGGCCTGACTGGAGTGCATATGAGTAACTCGGCTAAAAACATGCCCAGCACCGCACCAAGAGCGGGGTTTGCCCGTTACCTATTGCAAATTCCACGGTTCGACGCGGAGGGTCTCCATGTGCCGGTGCGCCGCGCAGGCATGAGCTTGCCTGCAACCCGTTTGATTTTCGGTCTCGAAGACGTCGAAGCACCGATACTGAATTCCCGCTTGGCCCACACGCCCGCCGACTGACCGCCAATGCTCTACCTCTCCACCCGCGGCCACGCCGACCGCAAACACTTCTGCGACATCCTGCTCGAAGGCCTGGCGCCCGACGGCGGCCTGTACCTGCCCGAACACTACCCGCAGGCCGACGCGGCCACGCTGGCGAAGTGGCGCGGCATCTATGCCAGCCAAGGCTATGCGGCGCTGGCCTTCGAGATCCTGTCGCTCTACATCGACGACATTCCGCCGGCCGACCTGAAGGCGCTGTGCGACAAGACCTATACCCCGGCGGTGTTCGGCACGGCCGAGATCGTGCCGCTGCGCGAACTCGAAGACGGCTTTTACCTCGAAGCCCTGTCCAACGGCCCCACGCTGGCCTTCAAGGACATGGCCATGCAGCTGCTGGGCAACCTGTTCGAGTATCAGCTGGCGCGGCGTGGTGAGGAGCTCAACATCCTGGGCGCCACCAGCGGCGACACTGGCAGTGCGGCCGAGCATGCGATGAAGGGCAAGAAGGGGGTGCGGGTCTTCATGACCAGCCCCAACGGGCGCATGAGCCCGTTCCAGCAGGCGCAGATGTTCAGCCTGCAGGATGCCAACATCCACAACCTCGCGGTCGACGGTGTGTTCGATGACTGCCAGGACATCGTCAAGGCCGTGTCCAACGACCTGGCGTTCAAGCGCAAGTACCGCATCGGCACGGTCAATTCGATCAACTGGGCACGCTTGCTGGCGCAGGTCGTCTACTACTTCGCGGGCTACTTCCAGGCGAGCCGTGATGAGGGCCAGAAGGTCAGCTTCACCGTGCCCTCGGGCAACTTCGGCAACGTCTGCGCCGGCCATGTGGCACGCATGATGGGCCTGCCCATCGCGCAGCTGGTGGTCGCCACCAACGAGAACGACGTGCTCGACGAGTTCTTCCGCACCGGTGTCTACCGGGTGCGCAGCAGTGCCGACACCCACGAGACCTCCAGCCCGTCGATGGACATCTCCAAGGCCAGCAACTTCGAGCGTTTTGTGTTCGACCTGCTGGGCCGTGACGGTGCCGAGACCAAACGCCTGTTCGCCGACGAACTGGGCAAGAGCGGCCGCTTCGAACTGCACGCACACACCGCCTTCCCCGACGCCTCGGGCCGGTACGGCTTCGCCAGCGGCCGCAGCACCCATGCCGACCGCGTCGCCACCATCCGCGACACCTGGGAACGTTTCGCCACCATGATCGACACCCACACCGCCGACGGTGTGAAGGTGGCGCGTGAGCACCTGACCCCCGGCGTGCCCATGGTGGTGCTGGAAACCGCACTGCCGATCAAGTTCGCCGCCACCATCGTCGAGGCGCTGGGCCGCGAGCCCGACCGTCCGGCGCAGTTCGACGGCATCGAGGCCCTGCCCAAGAAGGTCACCGTGCTGCCGGCCGACACGCAGGCGGTCAAGGACTACATCGCCGCGCACTGCGACTGAGCACGATGAAGGTGGTGGGTTTCGCCGGCTACTCCGGTGCCGGCAAGACCACCCTGATCGAGCAGGTCATCGCCCTGCTGGTGGCGGGCGGCGAGCGGGTAGGGGTGGTCAAGCACGCCCATCACCGTTTCGACATCGACCACGAAGGCAAGGACAGCTGGCGCCACCGCAAGGCCGGCGCTGCCGAGGTGCTGGTGGCCTCCGACATCCGGCTGGCCCTGCTGCGTGAATTTCCCGCGCCGCAGGAACTGTCGGTGCATGCCCTCCTGGCGGAGCTGGACCCCACGCTGGACTGGGTGCTGGTCGAGGGTTTCCGCGGCACCGCGCTGCCCAAGCTGGAGGTCTGGCGGGCGCCCTCGGCCGACCATGCCGGCTCTGCCGTGCTGTACCCGCAGGATGCGGCGGTGCGTGCGGTGGTGGCCGACGTGCCGGCCGCCGCCTTGCCGGTGCCGACCGCCTTGCCGGTGCTGGCCTGGGCCGACCCGCCGGCGGTGGTGGGCTGGCTGCGCGGACACGCCGACCTGTTCGACTACCGGGCGCCGCACTGAGCGGTGGGCCGGTAGGCCTATACGCCCGCAGGCCCGGCCCCAGCCGCCGGCGGGCCTTCCCGGAGCCTCCACAATAGCGGCCATGACTGCCGCTGTTTCCCCCTCTTCCGCTTCCCCCGTTTCTACAGCCGCCGCGGCCGCCTTGCCGGTGACCGGCGGTGCACCACGCAAGGCCCTGACCTCGCTCGACGACGCACTGGCCGAACTGCTGTCGTACGCCGCGCCGCTGGGCGGCACCGAAACCGTTTCCACCTTCGATGCCGACCGGCGTGTGCTGGCCGAAGACCTGGTGTCCGGGCTGCAGGTGCCGCCACAGGACAACAGCGCCATGGACGGTTATGCGCTGCGCCTGGCTGACGTGCCGCAGGCCGGTGTGGTGCTGCCGGTGTCGCAGCGCATCGCGGCCGGCCAGGCGCCCGCGCCGCTGGCGGCGGGCACGGCCGCGCGTATCTTCACCGGCGCCCCCATTCCACCGGGCGCTGACGCGGTGCTGATGCAGGAGCGCTGCACCGCGCTGGAGGGCGACCGGGTGCGTTTCGATTTGGTGCCGCCGCTGGGCGAGTCGATCCGCCGTGCCGGCGAGGACGTGACCCGGGGCGCGGTGGTGCTGTCCCGCGGCACGCGGCTCACTCCCGCGGCGCTGGGCATGGCGGCCAGCATCGGCCGGGCGCAGGTGCTGGTGGCGCGCCGGCCGCGCGTGGCCCTGTTTTCCACCGGCGACGAACTGGTCATGCCGGGTGACAAGGCGCCGGCCGACATGCCGCCCGGCGCCATCTACAACTCCAACCGCTTTGTGCTGCGGGCGCTGCTGTTGCGCTGCGGCTGCGAGGTGACCGACCTGGGCATCGTGCCCGACCGCTTCGACGCCACGGTGGCGGCCCTGCGCCAGGCCGCGGAAGGGCACGACCTGATCCTGACCAGCGGCGGTGTGTCGGTGGGCGAGGAAGACCACGTCAAGCCCGCGGTGCAGTCGCTCGGGCAGCTCACCCTGTGGCAGATGGCCATGAAACCCGGCAAGCCCTTTGCCTATGGCCAGGTCGGGGCCGCGCACTTCATCGGCCTGCCGGGCAACCCGGTGTCGAGTTTTGTCACCTTCCTGCTGATGGTGCGGCCCTTTGTGCTCAAGCTGCAGGGCGCCAGCCGCCACGCCCCCGAGCCGATGCTGCTGCCGGCCCATTTCAGCTGGCCCAAGGCCGATCCGCGGCGCGAGTTCCTGCGTGTCGCCCGCAACGCGGCCGGCGGCCTGGAGCTGTTCGGCCACCAGGGCTCGGGGGTGCTGACCTCGGTCACCTGGGGCGATGGCCTGGTCGACAACCCGCCCAGCACGCCGATCGCGCAGGGCGACACGGTGCGTTTCCTGCCCTTCGCGGAACTGCTGGCATGAAGCTCCTGGTGAAGTATTTCGCCTCGGTGCGCGAAGCCGTGGGAACGGGGCAGGAGCTGCTGGACACACCCGCCACCAGCGCCAGCGCGCTGCGCGACGAACTCATCGCCCGCGGTGGTGTGTGGGCGACCAGCCTGGCGCGCGGCCGGGCCGTGCGTATCGCGGTGGACCAGGTGCTGCAGCGCGACGAATCGGCGCCGCTGCACGAGGGCGCGGAAGTGGCCTTTTTCCCGCCGGTCACCGGCGGCTGAGGTTTTTTGGCCCCGGGGCGAGCCGTGCAGCGCCGCCCTGGCGTTTTTCAGTAGCCTGGCACGCTTCTGGCGCTGCACAATGCGCCATGGCTGCCCTGCCGCACTCCCCCCTGCCGGCCGCGTCCTCCGCGGAGCCGGGGCGGCCCGTGGCGCGGCCGATGCCGGTGGCGCTCGAAGGCGCGGGTTTTGCCCTGCCGCTGGCCATGGGCGCGATCGGGCTGGTCTTTGCGCGTGTCGACGTCGCCCTGATCGCTCCCGCGGTGCTGGCCACCCTCATCGGCATGGTGGTGCTGCAGTTCGTCACCGCCCGCAGCGGCCGGCCCATGGTGTATTCCATCCGCCTGCTGGAGGCTGGTACCCTGGTCGGCCTGCTCGACCAGCTGGTGCTGAAGATTCCCGGCTGGGGCCTGCCCGACACGCCCTCGCTGCGCCTGGTGCTGGTGATGGCGGTGGGCGCCGGTGCGTCGGCGCTGGTGCCGCTGTTCTACGCCCTGCGCCTGCAGCGTTTTGCGGTGCTGATCCCGCGGCCGGTCTTCGCCGGCTTCAACAGCGCCCTGGCGGTTACGCTGGTGCTGTCGCAGACCCAGGTGCTGTGGCGCAGCCGCGCGGCCGACGGGCCCTGGTTCGTGCTGGTGGCCCTGCTGGGGCTGGCGGCGGCCCTGTTCGCCCAGTACCGGCTGCGGCGCTGGCCGCCGGCCATGAGCGGCCTGGTATTCGGCTCGCTGCTGGCGTTGGCCCTGGCCCTGGGGGGTGTGCACAGCCTGCGCCCGCTGATGGAGGGCGGCCTCACCCTGTCCCTGCCGGTGCTGCACCTGCCCTGGGAATGGCTGGCCCGGCCCGGCGTGCCGGTGCTGCCCATCCTGCAGGACGTGGCCCTGGCCAGCGCCACGTTGGCCGCGCTGATGTTCCTCAACAACGTGGTGGCCGAAGAGGCCGCCAGCCAGCTCGACGACCGGCGCGCGGCCGGTGCCGCCGACTGGGCGCCGCGCCTGGCGGCCGGCTTCTGCGCCAGCCTGCTGGGCTCGCTGCCGCTGGGGCCGTCGTGGACGTCGACCCGGGCGGCCCTGCACCAGGGGCCGCTGGACGGCCGGGCCATGGTGCTGGTGGCGGTGCTGACCTGCGCCGTGGGCGCCAGCGGTGCACTGGTGCTGGTGCCGCTGGCCAGTGTCTGCGGCCTGCTGCTGCACAACGCCTGGACCTCGGCCGACCTGCCGTCGCTGCGCCTGGCGGTCCGCTGGCTGCGGGGCCGCCGGCCTGGCGGCCTGGAGCGGGAGGACCTGCTCACGGTGGCCATGGTGGTGGGTGCCGGTGTGCTGTTCAACATGGTGCTGGCGGTGCTCGTCGGGGTCATCGCCGGCCTGCTGCTGTACGCGCTGCGCAACGGCCGGCACCTGGCCCGCGCCATCCAGGACGGCCGGCAGGCACAGTCGCGCTGCGCGCGCACCGGCACCGAGGCGCGCATCCTGGCCGACAACGCGCAGCGCATCGGCCTGGTGGTACTGGAGGGCGCCCTGTTCTTCGGCGCAGCCAGCCGGCTGCAGGCGCTGTTGCACGCGCAGTGCACGGCCGGGCGCTTTGTGGTGGTGGATTGGTCGCGGGTGGTCAGCGCCGACAGCACCATCACCTTCGCTTTCGCCCGTGCCCAGGCCGATGCGCTGCAGTCGGGCGCTGCCATGGCGGTGTGCGGATTGCCGGCCGATAGTGGGGGCAATAGCGGGGGCAACAACGGGGGCACCAACGGAGGCCATGGCGAAGACGATGGCGAGGTGGGCGCTGCCCTGCGGGCGGTGGCGGGCTGCCCGGTGTTTCCCGACGTGGACCGGGGCCTGGAATGGGCCGAGGCCGAGGTGCTGCGCTCGGTGGCCCCCGGTCCGGGCGACACCCCCGGCGACACGGGGCCCTCCCTGCTCGCCGGTGTGTCGCCGGCCGGGCGCGAGGCGCTGTTGCCCATCCTGCAGCCGCGCAGCCTGCTGCCGGGCGAGCAGGTGTTCGCCCAGGGCGACCGCGACGACGCCATCATGGTGATCATGCAGGGCAGTGTCGACATCGTGCTGCCCGGCGCCACGGGTTTCCGGCTGGCGCGCATCCGCCAGGGCGCGACGCTGGGCGAGATGAGTTTTCTCGACGGCTCACCGCGTACGGCCAGCGCCATCGCCGCCGGCCACCTGCGGGTGTCGGTGCTCACCCGCGAAGCTTTCGACCGCTACGCCGAGCAGCAGCCCGAGGCGGCCCACCAGATCCTGGTCAACCTGGCGCTGGAGCTGGCGCTGCGGCTGCGGCAGACCAACCGCATCGTGGCGGCGCTGCAGCAGATCTGAGCGGCCCCCTCTTTGCCGGGTGCCGGGTGCCGGGTGCAGGGCGGGGTGGTGCCACAATTCCGGCATGTCCGTATCCGCCCCTTCGCCCCGTGTCTCCATCCAGACGGCCGACTTCGACCTGTCGGCCGAAGTGGCGCGCCTGCATGCGGGTGACGGGGGCGTGGGCGCGGTGTGCAGTTTTGTCGGCACGGTGCGCGACCGCAGCGGCGGCGCGGCCGTGTCGGCGATGGAGCTGGAACACTACCCGGGCATGACCGAAAAGGCCATCGAGGCCATGATCGACGCCGCGCTGGCCCGCTTCGACATCCGCGCGGCAAGGGTGGTCCACCGCGTCGGCCCGCTCGGCCCCTGCGCGCAGATCGTGCTGGTCGCCGTCAGCTCGGCGCACCGTGGCGAGGCCTTCCAGGCCTGCGAGTTCCTGATGGACTACCTGAAGACCCAGGCGCCGTTCTGGAAAAAAGAAACCACGCCCGAAGGCGCGCACTGGGTGGACGCGCGGGTGAGCGACGACGCGGCACTGGCGCGCTGGGGCATCGTGGGCGATAACGCTGCTGGTTAGTTCTTCAAGGTAGAGTGGATGCAGGGAGCGGACAGCCTTCGCTTGCGCATCAGGGAGTGGCCGGCGGTGGTACCCGGGCACTGGAATGTCCTCCGTCGCCTGCGGCTCCTCCCCCTTGATTTCCTGTGCCCGGGTACCACCGCCGGCCACGGGGGTGGGATCGGCCACCCTGCCCTTCTCGCGGAGGGCCTTCGTCGAACGCTGCGTATCCACGGCGTAGGTCGTCGCCGTCTTGATCCTGCAGAGCCGCCGATAGGCGCCCCCTCCGCAGGAAGTGCAGCGGTCCAACCAGCACTCCCGCGGCCGGTGGGGCATACCGGGCACAGGACATCAAGGAGGAGAGGGCGGCGCAGCCGCACTCGGGGGACAGTCCAGTGCCCGGTGTGCCCCGCCGGCCGCTCCCTGATGCGTAAGCGAAGGCAGTCCGAATCCATCCCACCGTCAGAGCACGAACGCGGCAGAAACTCAGTCGAACAGTT
>JAZJYT010000100.1:0-14582 GCA_040390235.1 Pseudomonadota bacterium
TGGGCACCAACGCCGGCCAGATCAAGACCGGCTCGCTGTCGCGCTCGGACCGCACGGCCAAGTACAACCAGCTGCTGCGTATCGAGGAAGACCTGGGCGACGTGGCGGTCTACCCCGGCCGTTCGGCGTTCTACAACCTGCGTTAAAGTCCGCCGGCCGCCGTACCCTTCGCAGGAGCCGCCTCCACCATGGTCAACCGCATCGTCCCCGTCGTGCTGATCGCAGCGCTGGCCATGCTGCATGCGCAGCTGTGGCTGGGGCGCGGCAGTGTGCCCCAGGTCAAGCAGATGCGGCAGAAGATCGAGGCGCAGCAGCAGGCCAATGCGCAGGCGCAACGGGTCAACGAGCGCCTGACCTCCGAGGTCAACGACCTGCGCGAGGGCATGGACATGGTCGAGGAAAAGGCCCGCAACGAACTCGGCATGGTGCGGCCCAACGAAATCTTCGTGCAGTTCATGAAGTAGGGCCCCTCGGCTTTTCACTCACTGCGTTCGTGTAATTCGCCATCCCCCGAGGGGAAGGCGCGGCCGCCTTGGGGCGGCCCGGCGGTTCGGCCGCATCTCCTGGGCCCGGTGTGTCGCTGCTGTGGTCCAGGCAGCGGCGCTACCATGCCCCTACCGCATGACTGAAGTCCTCTTTTCCACCGCCTTCACCCTGTGGGGGGCGCCTGCCAGCTGGGCCGAGGTGCTGGCCTGCGTGCTGGCGCTGTGGATGGTGCGCATGAACATGCGTGAGATCCACTGGGGCTGGCCGCTGGCCATCGCCAGTTCGCTGCTGTACTTCTTTGTGTTCCGCCACAGCCGGCTCTATGGCGACGCCGGGCTGCAGCTGTTTTTCGCGCTGGTGGCCCTGTGGGGTTGGTTCGAATGGCTGCGTGGCCGCCGGGCCGACGGCGCACCGCTGGCCATCACCCGGCTGGGCCGCCGGGGACGCTGGGGCGCAGTGCTGGCCTGCGCCCTGCTGTGGCCGGCCATCGCGGGCTTCCTGCTGCATTTCACCGACAGCGACGTGCCCTGGTGGGACGCCTTTCCCACCGCCGCCAGCCTGGTCGGCCAGTTCCTGCTGGGGCGCAAGTTCGTCGAGAACTGGGCTGCCTGGCTGGCGGTGAACGTGGTCGGCGCCGGCCTGTTTGCCTACAAGGGCCTGTGGCTGACCACCCTGCTCTACGCGGTCTTCGCGCTGCTCAGCATCGCCGGCTGGTCCGCCTGGCGGCGCCGCATGGCGGACGCGGCGGCGGCAGCCGGCGCGGTGGCGCCATGACACGGGCCATCGCCCTGCTGGGGGCCGAAAGCACCGGCAAGACCGAACTGGGCGCGGCCCTGACGGCAGCCCTGTCCGCGCGCGGCCAGCGGGTGGCGCTGGTGCCGGAGGTGCTGCGCCTGTGGTGCGAAGCCGAAGGACGTACCCCGCGCCCCGACGAGCAGCAAGGCATCGCCACGGAGCAGGCGCGCCGCGTGGAGAGCCTGCTGGATGGCGGCGGGGCAACACCGGTCGATGTGGTGGTCGCCGACACCACACCACTGATGACCGCCCTCTACAGCGAGCTGCTGTTCGGCGACCGTTCGCTCTACCCCTTTGCGCTTGCGCACCAGCGCCGCTACCACCGCACGCTGCTGACCGGCCTGGACCTGCCCTGGGTGGCCGATGGCCTGCAACGCGATGGACCGCATGTGCGGGAGCCGGTGGATACCATGCTGCGCCGGGTGCTGGGCGAGGCCGGCATTGCCTTCCAGATGGTCTACGGGATCGGCGAAGCACGCCTGCGCCATGCGCTGGACGCCATCGGTCCGCTGCCACCCACGCCCGGCGAAGTCCCCCCGGCAGGCATGCCCGTGCGGACGGAAACCGCCGGTGCCTGGTGCTGCGGCACCTGCGGCACCTGCGGCGACGCCGATTGCGAGCACCGGCTGTTCACCCGGCTGCGCGGGCGCTGAGCGCCCCGCGTCCGGCCTGGCGTTACCGCCCCCTACTGCACCGCCCCGCTGGCCGGCGGCAGCCCGAGCTTGTCGGTGAAGATCTGTGCGGTATCGACGGCGTCGAAGCGGTACTGCTGGCCGCAGAACTCGCAACCCACCTCGATGTCGCCGCGTTCGGCCAGGATGCCGTCGGCCTCTTCCGACCCCAGGCTGCGGATCATGTTGCTGACCCGCTCACGGCTGCAGGTGCAGGCGAAGTGCGGGCCGCCCGGGCCATTCTGCGGGGCAAAACGCAGCAGCTTTTCTTCCCAGAACAGGCGCCGCAGGATGGTGTCGACGTCGAGTGTCAGCAGTTCCTCGCGCTGCAGGCTGGACGCCAGGATCGAGATGCGGTTGTAGTCCTCGTTGAGACCGATCTCGGCCTCGTTGGCACTCACCAGACTGCCTTCGAGGTTGCCCTCGCCCTGCACCGGCATGCGCTGGATCAGCAGGCCGGCAGCCACCTTGTCGTCGGCGGCCAGCACCAGCGTGGTGTCGAGCTGCTCGCTCTGCAGCATGTAGTGCTGCAGCACGTCGGACAGGCGTTCGAGCTTCTCGCCCTGGTCGCCGAACAGCGGCACCACCCCCTGGTAGGGTTGTTGGCCGGGGAACTTGGTCTCGGGGTCGAGTGTGATGGCGCAGCGGCCCTTGTTGTGCACATTGACCATGGCGCTCAGGGGGGCGCCTTCAGGCACCGGCCCCATGACGGAGGCAGTGGCGCGCAGGGCGAAGTTGGACTGCACCTCGGCCACGGCCAGCTTGACCGGGCCGTCTCCGAAGACCTGCAGCACCAGGGCGCCCTGGAACTTGATGTTGGCCTGCATCAGCACACCGGCAGCCGCCATTTCACCCAGCAGTTCCGCCACCGGCACGGCATAGGCGCCGGTCGCCGAGTTCGACGCACGCCGCCGCAGCACCTCGGTCCAGGCGTGGGTCAGCCGCACGATGGCACCGCGCACCGGCAGGCCGTCGAAGATGAATTTATGGAGTTCGGACAATCTTTTTCCAGATGAAGGACAGCGACGGCACAAAGTGCGGAGCGTAGGGGCTCATGCAATCCGGTGCAGGCCGGCGGCGAAACGTTGGGCGTTCGCCACATAGTGCCGCGCGCTGTTGCGCAGGCCCTCGATCTGCTCGGGCGACAGCTGCTTGACCGCCTTGGCCGGGCTGCCCAGGATCATCGAGCCATCGGGGAATTCCTTGCCTTCGGTCACCAGCGCGCCAGCGCCGACCAGGCAGTTGCGGCCGATCTTCGCGCCGTTGAGCACCACCGCACCGATACCGATCAGCGATTCGTCGCCCACGGTGCAGCCGTGCAGGGTCACCTGGTGGCCGACCGTGACGTTGTCGCCGATGGTCAGCGGCATGCCGGCGTCGGCGTGCAAAACGCTCAGATCCTGCACGTTGGTGCCGCGGCCGACGGTGATGGTCGCGGTGTCGCCCCGGATCACGGTGCCGAACCAGACACTCACGTCCTCGCCCAGCCGCACGTCGCCGATCACCTGCGCGTTGTCGGCCACCCAGGCGGAAGCCGGCATCTGCGGCGCCGTGCCGTCGAGTTCGTAGATCGCCATAACCGTCGTCTCCCGCAAAAAACCACCATTCTAGAAAGCAAAACGCCCGGCCGCCCGGCAACGTGCGGCTGCCTAGAATCGGGGCATGGACATCCGCCGCGCCGCACTGGACGCCTTGTGCCTCGGCGACCCCGGCGCCAAGGTGGCTGCCGCGCAGGCGCTGCACCGCGATTTCACCGCCTTTTCGATCGCGCCGGACGCTCCCGCGGCGCCAGCAGAACCCGGCGCCCTTCCCGGCCGGCCCGCCCGCCCCGAACTGCTTGCCCACACCGCGGTGGCGCGCCGCTCACCGGCCACGCCGCTGGGCCGCGCGGTGCTGCTGCATGCCATCACGCACATCGAGTTCAACGCCATCAACCTGGCGCTGGACGCGGTCTGGCGCTTCGGCGGCATGCCGCACGACTACTACCGCGACTGGATCCGGGTGGCCGCCGAGGAGGCCCACCACTTCACCCTGCTGCGCGGGCACCTGCGCACGCAGGGGCACAACTATGGCGACTTTCCGGCCCACCAGGGCCTGTGGTCCATGTGCGAACGCACCGCACACGACGTGGTGGCCCGCATGGCGCTGGTGCCGCGCACCCTGGAGGCGCGCGGCCTGGATGCGACACCACCGATCCAGCGCAAGCTGCGCCAGGCCGGCACCGCCGATGCACTGGCCGCGGTGGCCATCCTCGACGTGATCCTGCACGACGAGGTCGGCCACGTCGCCATCGGCAACCACTGGTACCGCTGGCTGTGCGACCGCGAAGGGCTGGACCCGGTGCGCCACTACCGCGTGCTGGCGCGCCGCCACGAGGCGCCGCGGCTGCGGCCGCCGTTCAACACCGAAGCGCGCCAGCGGGCTGGATTCAGCGAAGAGGAGCTGTTGTGGCTGTCGGGCGACCCCGCGGCGACCGAAGACTTCTAGAATGGCCGACCGCCCCGCCTTTGTTATACGCCCCAAGCCCCATGCCTACCGCCACCGACACTCCCGCAGCCATCATCGCGCGCCAGGCCATCGTCAACACCGCGCGCGCCATCGTCGGCTACGAGCTGTTCGACCGCTCGCAGGGCGGCGGCAGCACGCACACGGCGGCCAGCGACGTGACACTGATCTTCCATGCGCTGTCGCATGCCGGCTCGGAAGACCTGATCGGCAAGGTGCAGATTTTCATCAACTGCACCCACAACAGCCTCTCGGGCGGCCACCTGGACCTGATCCAGCCGGACAAGGTTGCCTTGGAGATCCCTCCCGTCGACGGGCACAACGCGGCCGAGATCGAGAACCGCGCGCCAGTGCTGGCCAGCCTGCGCGAGCGCGGTTTCCAGCTGGCGTTCGACCCCTGTGTGCTCGACGATGCCTATATTCCCTGGCTACCGCTGGCCGACTACATCAAGTTCGACCTGTCGGCGATCGCGCTGCCCGAGCTGCGCACCATGGTGCGCCGGGCGCAACGCCTGCAGAGCGTCGACCTGATCGCCGAGAAGGTCGAGAGCAGCGAGCAGTTCGAACTGGCCAAGGCCCTGGGTTTCGCCCTGTTCCAGGGCTACTGGTTCGCCCGCCCGGCGCTGGTGGAAACCAAGCTGGTATCGCCCTCGCAGCAGGCGGCCATCGAACTCGTCAACCTGGTGCGGCGCCAGGCCAGCACCGACGAGATCGAGGAAGTCTTCAAGAAAGACGCGGGCCTGGCCTTCAACCTCATGCGGCTGATCAACTCGTCGGGTTTCGGCCTGCAGCGCGAGGTGAGTTCGTTCCGCCATGCGGTCATGATCATGGGCCTGAAAAAGCTCTTCCGCTGGGCCGCCCTGCTGCTGCTGGCCTCCAAGAGCGGTACACCGCCCGCCGTGGGCAGCATGGCGGTGGTACGCGGCCGGTTGATGGAGCTGCTGGTGGGCGACCGCCTGCCGCCGGACGTGCGCGACCACGCCTTCGTCGCCGGCATCTTCTCGCTGCTCGACGTGATGCTGGGCATGCCCATGGACCAGGCGGTCGGCCTGCTCACGCTGCCCGACGACGTGGTCGACGCCCTGCTGCGCCGCACCGGCCCCCTGGGCCCCTACCTGCAGCTGACCGAAGCCTGCGAGACCGGCGACGACGTGTCTTTCCGCAACGCGGCCGATGCACTGGGCCTGAACAGCCAGGAAATCAACTGGGCCCACCTGCAGGCGCTGGCCTGGTCCGACGGCATTCCTACCGAATAGGCCGGCGCTCGGGGCGCGCAGGGCCTAAAATCGTTTCCATCTGCAACACCGCCGCCCGAGCCTCCGCACCATGTCCAGCCTTCCCGGAATCCCGGTGGAAACCGAAGCCGAAGCCGGCACCGATACCCCCGCGGAAGAATTCGGCGCCGGCCTGATCGGCCGCCAGGCCATCGTCGACCACCACCGCAAGGTCATCGGCTACGAACTGTTCGACCGCTCCACGCCTGCGGCCCAGCATACCGCCGCGACCGACGCCGCCCTGCTGTTCAACGCCCTGTCGAGCGCCAAGTCCGATGCCCTGATCGGCCGCAACACGGTCTTCATCAACTGTACCCACGACAGCCTGGGCGGCGACCACCTGGATTTGATCCACCCCGAGCGCGTGGTGCTGGAGCTGCCGACCCTTCCGGGCGACTCTCCCGACGAAATCGCCTACCGCACCGCGGTGCTGCAGGAGGTCAAGGCGCGCGGCTTCCAGCTGGCCTTCAACCAGGGGGCGCTGAAAAAAGCCTATGCCGCCTGGCTGCCGCTGGCCTCCTACGTCAAGCTCGACATGACGGCCTTCAAGCCCGAGCTGGCGGAGTCGCTGGTGCGTTTCGTGCACGCCCAGACCTCGGCCCACATCATCGCCGAGAAGGTCGAGACGGCCGAGCAGCACTGGCGTATGGCCGGCCTGGGCATCAAGCTGTTCCAGGGCTACTGGTTCGCCCGGCCGGCGCTGGTGCAGTCCAAGACCATCCGGCCTTCGCAGGCGACCATCATCCAGCTCATCAACCTGGTGCGCAAACAGGCCGATGCGGCCGAGATCGAAGAGCTGCTCAAGAAGGACCCCACCCTGTCCTTCAACCTGCTGCGATTCATCAACTCCTCGGGTTTCGGCCTGAGTGTGGAGATCACCTCCTTCCGCCACGCGGTGATGATCCTCGGCCTCAACAAGCTGTTCCGCTGGGCGGCGCTGCTGATGACCACCTCCAGCGACGGCTCGCCGCCGGCGCTGGGCACCACCGCGGTCATCCGCGGCCGGCTGATGGAGCTGCTCGCCGCCGAGATGATGACGCCCGACGAATGCGACAACGCCTTTGTGGTGGGTGTGTTCTCGCTGCTCGACGCCATGCTGGGTGTGTCGATCGACAAGGCGCTGGAGGCGGTGGCGCTGCCGCAGCCGGTGCTCGACGCCCTGCTGCGCCGCACCGGCATCTACGCGCCCTTCCTGGACCTGACCGAGGCCTGCGAGAGCGGGGACGAAGCAGCCTTCGCCAAGGCGGCGGGGACTTTGCAGTTGTCGAACCACCAGGTCAATTGGGCACATTTGAATGCGCTGGCCTGGGCGGATAACCTCGGGGTTTGAGTTTTTGGCTGCTGCGGCCACTGCGTGGGGCTGAGGCCGGGTAGTCGCCCCGGCAGGCGACCTACTTTCTTTTGCTTCGCCAAAAGAAAGTAGGCAAAGAAAAGGCGAGCCCGCTGCGGGGGTGCCTTTTCTTTCGTTAGTTTCTTTTGGGCGTTGCAAAGAAAGTGACTCGCCGCCGGGCGACTCCCGGCCTCCGCCCCACGCAGTGGCACGGCCCTCCGCAGGAAGAACCCAACTTAACCCGCCTTGATGCCGGCGGCCCTGATGATGTTCGCATTACTCGCCGACTCCGCCACGATCTGCCGCGCGAAGTCCGCAGGCGTCCCCGTGGCCGGCACGTTGTCGCTGTCCAGCAACTGCTTGCGCAGCGCCGGCTCGGCCAGGGCGCGGTTGATCTCCGCATTCAGCCGGCGCACCACCGCCGCCGGCGTGCGGCTGGGGGCGAACACACCGAAGAAGGACGAGGAATTGGCCGCCCCATACCCCAGTTCGGCCAGGGTGGGCACGTCCGGCAGGCTGGCCAGGCGTACCGGTGCGCCCACGGCCAGCGGCACCAGCTTGCCGGCCTTGATGTACTGCGAAACGGTCGGCCCGGCGTTGGTGGAGAGGATTTCGAACTGGCCGCTGAGTGCATCGTTCATCTGCTGGCCGCCGCCCTTGTAGGGCACGTGGGTGATCTTCACGCCGGCGGTGGCCTCGACCTGCTCCAGCATGATGTGCCCGACCGAGGCCTGGCCCGAGGTGGCCCAGCGCACGGCACCCGGCTGCACCCGCGCCAGGGCGATGGCGCCGCGGAAATCCCTGGTGCTGCCCAGCGCCGAAGTGCCGAGCAGCAGCACCGGCGAATACATGACGCTGGCCACCGGCGCGATGTCGTGTTGCGGGTCGAAGGGCGTGGGCCCCAGGTGCGGCGTCAGCACCAGCGGGCTGATGGCCGAGAAGCCGATGGTGTGTCCGTCGGGCACGGCCTTGGCGACCGCGTCCATGCCGATGGTGCCGCTGGCGCCGGCCCGGTTTTCGATCACCACCGGCTGGCCCAGCCGGCCGGCGATGCGGTCGCCCAGTGCCCGCGCCACGATGTCGCTGACCCCGCCCGCAGGATAGGACACGATGAGGCGGATCGGCCGGCTCGGCCAGGCCTGGGCGCGGACCGCCTCCGGCACGACGAGGGGCAGGGCCGCCAGCGCGGCCAGGGTGGTGCGTCGGGAAGGATGGGACATGGCGGTTCTCCGCAGGTTCAGGTCAGGAAAACAAGGCTTGGTCCAGGTCCATGGACTCAGCCCCGGGGATGGTGGTGCGCATGCAGCGTCTTCAGCCGCTCGCGCGCAACGTGGGTGTAGATGGTGGTGGTCGAGATGTCCGCATGCCCCAGCAGCAACTGCACCGCCCGCAGGTCGGCGCCGTGGTTGAGCAAATGGGTAGCGAAGGCGTGGCGCAGCGTGTGCGGCGACAGGCGCGAGCGGATGCCGGCGGCCACGGCGTTGCGGCGCACGATCAGCCAGAAGTTCATGCGGGTCATGGCCGCGCCTTCGCGCTCGGTGACGAACAGGTCTTCCGTCTGCCGGCCCCCCAGCAACTGCGGCCGGGCCTCGGCCACGTAGCGCTGCAGCCATTCGCGCGCCACCTGACCGAAAGGCACCAGCCGCTCCTTGGAGCCTTTGCCGGTGACCCGCACGATGCCGTCGTTCATGCTGAGCTGGAACATGCGCAGGCCGACCAGCTCGCTCACCCGCAGGCCGCTGGCGTACAGCAGTTCGAGCATGGCCC
Source organism: Pseudomonadota bacterium (assembly GCA_040390235.1). Lineage (GTDB taxonomy): Bacteria > Pseudomonadota > Gammaproteobacteria > Burkholderiales > Burkholderiaceae_C > Xylophilus. The sequence goes on from JAZJYT010000100.1 coordinate 8,829, forward strand.
GGTCGCGCAGGCCGAGCGGCGTGCCGGCGTCGGGCGCGGCGAGCAGGGCTTCGACCTGGGCTTCCGACAGCGTGCCCGGCACCCGCAGCGGCGGACGCGCGGCCTGCAGGCGCAGGGTCGGGTCTTCGTGTACCGCCCCTTCACGCAGGGCCCAGTGGAAATAGCGGCGGAACACGGTGAGGCGCCGGTTGGCCGTGGTGGCGCGGGTGGCGGCGTGCTGCGCTGCGAAGTAGCCGTGCAGCTGCGGCTCGCCGGTCTGGTCCAGGCCCACACCCTGGCCCTGCAGCCAGTCGGCGTACAGCGACAGGTCGCGCCGATAGGCGGCCAGGGTGTTACGCGACAGGCCGTCTTCCAGCCACAACGCATCGATGAAGGCGTCGATGCGGTGCTGGCTGTCGGGGGTCATGGCCGCACCTTAGCAAAAAAAAGCCGCCGGTCCTGGGGGACGGGCGGCTTTTTCAGCAGACGCAGGCCTTATTCGAGCTTCAGGTTCTGCTTTTTCACGACCTGCTTGTAGACCTCGAACTCGTCCTTGATTTCCTGCGCGAACTGCTCGGGCGTGTTGCCGATGACGATGGAGCCAGTGTCCTCGATGCGCTTGCGCACGGCCGGGTCCTGCAGGGCGCTCTTCACGCCCGCGTTGATCTTGTCGACGATCTCGCGCGGCAGGTTCTTCGGCCCCAGGATGCCGTAGTAGGCCATGCGGTTGACCGGCTCCAGGCCGACCTCCTTGAAAGTGGGCACGTTGGGCAGTACCGCCAGGCGTTGCGGCGCCGCGACCACGATGGCCACCAGGCGGCCCTGCTGCACGAAGGGCAGCGCCGAGGGCATGTTGTCGAAGATCATCGGCACCTGGCCGGCCACCACGTCGTTCAGCGCCGGGCCCGCGCCGCGGTAGGGAATGTGGGTGATGTAGGTGCCGGTCATGCTCTTGTACAGCTCCATCAGCAGGTGGCCGATGCCGCCGGTGCCCGAGGTGGCGAAGGAGTACTTGCCGGGCGACTTCTTCACCTCGGCGATGAACTCCTGGTAGTTCTTGGCCGGGAAGTGGGGGTTGACGGCAATGATGTTGGGCGTGGCCGCGATGTTGACGACGGGCGTGAAGTCCGTCAGCGTGTTGTACGGCGTCTTGGGGTTGATGGCCGGGTTGGCCGCCGTGCTCGACACGGTGGCCACACCCAACTGGTAGCCGTCCGGCGCCGACTTGGCGATGAAGTCGGCGCCCACGGCGCCGCCGCCGCCGGCCCGGTTCTCGACGATCACCGGCATGCCCAGGGCCTTGCCCAGCGGCTCGGCGATGACACGCGCCACGATGTCGGTCGTGCCGCCGGGGGCGAAGGGCACCACCAGGTGGATGGGCTTGGTGGGCCAGCCTTGCGCAAAAGCGCCCGCGCTCGATGCTGCCAGGGCGATGGCTACCAGGGTACGGCGTTGCATGGTGTGTATTCCTCCGCGTTTCATGAAGCAGGAATCCTAAACTCTGGCGACCGCCATGGCAGCACCGCGCAGGGCCCCTAACGTCGGGGAAAACCCGTTGCGCCCCCGCCTGCCGTCAGCCTGGCGTCAGCACCGGCGGTACCGCACCCTCCAGCGCCCAGGACACATGTTCGCGCACCAGGGCGCTCGCATGGCCGGTGTGCCGCCGCAGCGCGGCCTGCGCCGCGCCGTCCTCGTCGGCCCCGGCCCGCAGGGCATTGCCAAGGCCCACCGCTACATTGCGAAGCCAGCGTTCATGGCCGATGCGGCGGATCGGGCCGCCTTCGGTGCGCTGCAGGAACTGCGCTTCGGTCCAGTCCATCAAGGCCGCCAGCGGCTGGTCGCGCAGCCCAGGCCGGGCATCGAAATCGGCCAGGGTGGCCGGCCGGGCGTATTTGTTCCAGGGGCAGGCCAGCTGGCAGTCGTCGCAGCCGTAGATGCGGTTGCCCATCAGCGGACGCAGTTCGACCGGAATCGGCCCGGCGTGCTCGATGGTCAGGTACGAGATGCAGCGCCGGGCGTCGAGCCGGCCCGGTGCCACGATGGCCTGGGTCGGGCACACGTCGATACAGGCGCGGCACTGGCCGCAGTGCGGTGTCACCGGCTCGCTCTCGGGCAGCGCCAGGTCGAGGTAGATCTCGCCCAGGAAAAACATCGACCCCCCCTCGCGGTGCAGTACCAGCGTGTGCTTGCCGCGCCAGCCCTGGCCGCTGCGCGCGGCGAGTTCGGCTTCCAGCACCGGCGCCGAATCGGTGAAGGCCCGGTGGCCGATGGGCCCGACCTCGGCCGCGATGCGGTCGGCCAGCTTCTGCAGCCGGCCGCGCAATACCTTGTGGTAGTCGCGGCCGCGGGCATAGAGGGATACGATGCCCTCCGCGGGCCGCTGCAGGCGGTCGAACTCGAGCTGCTGCCAGTCGGCCGGGGTGTCGGCGGGCAGGTAGTCCATACGCACGGTCAGCACGCTGACCGTGCCCGGCACCAGTTCGGCCGGCCGGGCGCGGCGCAGGCCGTGGTGGGCCATGTAGGCCATGTCGCCATGGAACCCCTCGGCCAGCCAGGCGAGGAGGCCGGGCTCCGCGGCAGACAAGTCGACCCCCGCCACGCCGATTTGGGAGAATCCCAGTTCGCGTGCCCATTCCCGTATCCGAGAAACCAGTTGACTACCGCTGACCATACCCCCGGAATTGTAGGAAACCCGCCCGCCGCGCCCGTCAAGCTGCTGTGGGCCGACGAGGACGCCACCCGCGCCTTCGCGCGCCGGCTGGCCGCCGCGCCGGAAATACGCCACGCCTTCATCGCCCTGCACGGCGACCTGGGCACCGGCAAGACCACCTTCGTGCGCCACCTGCTGCACGCGCTGGGCGTGGCCGGCCGCATCAAGAGCCCGACCTATGCGGTGGTGGAACCGCACGAGGCCCGCGGGCCCGATGGCGCCTGGGAAGCCTGGCATTTCGACTTCTACCGCTTCGACGATCCGCGCGAGTGGGATGACGCGGGTTTTCGCGACATCTTCGCCAGCCCGGGCCTGAAACTCGCCGAATGGCCGGAAAAAGCCGCCGGCATGCTGCCCGACGCGGACCTCGACATCAGCCTGGAGGTCGACGAGTTCGACGTGCGGCACGTTGCCATCACCGCCGGCACCGCCACGGGCGCGCTGCTGCTGCACAAATCCGTGGAACCCGGAAACCCCCTCGCATGAAACGACGCCGCCCCACCCGTGAACCCACCCGCCGCGACATCCTGCGCGCCGGCAGCGTGCTGCTGCTGCTCGGCGCGGCCGAGATCGCCCATGGCGCGGGCATCGTCGCCGTGCGGGTCTGGCCCGCGGCCGAATACACCCGCGTCACCATCGAGTCCGACGCAGCGCTCGTCGCCAAACAGTTCTTCGTCGCCAGCCCGCCGCGGCTGGCGGTCGACATCGAGGGGATCGAGCTCAACGCCGGGCTGAAGGAGCTGATCGCCAAGGTGAAGAGCGACGACCCCTTCATCGCCGGTGTGCGGGTCGGCCAGAACGCCCCCAACGTGGTGCGCCTGGTGCTCGACCTGAAACAGGCCGCACGGCCCCAGGTGTTCACCCTGCCGCCGGTGGCGGCCTACCAGCACCGGCTGGTGTTCGACCTGTATCCGGCGCAGGAGGTCGACCCGCTGGAAGACCTGATCGCCAGCCGGCTGCGCGACACGCAGAACCCCGCACCCGACCCGCTGGGCGACCTGATCGCCCGCCAGTCCGACAAACCCACACCCAACGCAGCGCCGGGTCTGCCCCGGCCGCTGCCCCTGCCGCCGGTGCCGCCGGCCATCGCCGCGGCCCCGCCACCGGCACCCGTGGCCCCGACCGGCCCGGCGCCCAGCAGCACCCGCACCGACCGCATCATCATCGTGGCCATCGACCCCGGCCACGGCGGCGAGGACCCCGGCGCCACCGGCCCGGCCGGCACCCGCGAGAAGGACGTGGTGCTGCGGGTGGCCTACCTGCTGCGCGACCGCATCAACGCCACCACCCTCAACGGCAACCCGATGCGCGCCTTCATGACCCGCGACGCCGACTTCTTCGTGCCCCTGGGCCAGCGGGTGGACAAGGCGCGCCGCGTCAAGGCCGACCTGTTCATGAGCATCCATGCCGACGCCTTCACCACCCCCGCGGCCAAGGGCGCGAGTGTGTTCGCGCTGAGCCAGGGCGGCGCCTCCAGTTCGGCAGCGCGCTGGCTCGCCAACAAGGAGAACGGCGCCGACCTGATCGGCGGCCTCAACGTCGGTGTGCGCGACGAGCACGTGCAGCGCGCCATGCTCGACATGAGCACCACGGCACAGATCAACGACAGCATGAAACTCGGCAGCGCCCTGCTGGGCCAGATCGGCGCACTCGGCAAGCTGCACAAGGGCAGCGTCGAGCAGGCCGGCTTCGCGGTGCTGAAGGCGCCCGACATCCCCAGCGTGCTGGTGGAGACCGCCTTCATCAGCAACCCCGAGGAAGAAACCCGGCTGCGCGACCCCGAGTACCAGGTCAAGCTGGCCGATGCGCTGTTGCGCGGCATACAAGGGTACTTCTCGAAGAACCCCCCTTTGGCGCGAAGCCGCACGCTATAGGGGCGAGAGGCCCCACGCAGCGCCCCGGGGATGTACGACAGGGTACGGTGGCATCTTCCTACAGCCGGCCGCCCTGGTGGTTCCTACATTGTGTCCACAGGCCCGACGTTCCGGGGCTTCCCCCTCCGGACCTGGTTTCCAACCAAACCCAAGGTGAACACAATGAAGACGACTCTCCTCCTCTCCGCGGCTGCAGCCGCCCTCATCAGCCTCAGTGGTTGCGCCAACGACCAGCAGCTCGGCACCGGCGTCGGCGCCGTGGCGGGCGGTGTGGCCGGCCATGCCATCTTCGGCGGTACCGCCGGTGCCGTGGGCGGCGCTGCCGCCGGCGCGTTGATCGGCAACGAAGTCGGCCGCCGCAACGACTACAACCGCGGCTATTGACCCGCGACAGGCAGGCGCGAAGGCGCCAGCTTGAAAAAAAAGGGAGCGCCGCCCGCGAAGGCAGCGCTCCCTTTTTCCTTTTCAGGGGTCGGGTTCGTCAGGCGTTTGCGCCGTTCTCGCGCCGGCCTGCCCGCCACGCACCGAACGCCGCCAGCGCACTGGGCACCAGCACCAGCGCCCAGATGATCTTTTCGAGGTTGCTGCGCACCCAGGGCAGGTTGCCGAAGAAATAGCCCGCCGCGCACACCCCCAGCACCCACAGCAGGGCGCCCGCCACGTTGTAAGCGGTGAAACGCCCCCGGTGCATGGCCGCCACGCCGGCCACGAAGGGCGCGAAGGTACGGATGAAGGGCAGGAAACGCGCCATGATCACCGCGATGCCACCGTAGCGCTCGTAGAAGGCATGGGCCTGGTCGAAGGCCTTGCGGTTGAAGAAACGCGAATTCTCCCACTGGAACACCCGCGGGCCGATATGCCGGCCGATGGCGTAGTTGCACTGGTCGCCCAGCACCGCCGCGACCAGCAGCACCGGGCAGGCGATGCCCAGGTGCAGCAGCCCGGCGCCGGCCAGGGCGCCGACGATGAACAGCAGCGAATCGCCCGGCAGGAAGGGCATGACCACCACGCCCGTCTCCACGAAGACGATGAGGAACAGCAGGGCGTAGACCCAGGCGCCGTAGTGCTGCACGAACGCCTCCAGGTAGCGGTCCACGTGCAGGATGAAGTCGAGAGGTAGTGCGATGATGTCCATGGGTTTCCTTCGGCGCGCATTATCCAGGCAGCATCCCAACCTAGAATGAACGGGTG
>JAZJYT010000101.1:0-18034 GCA_040390235.1 Pseudomonadota bacterium
TGTACGCACCGCACCGCATGAAGCAGGAAGGCTTCGAGTACTACGCCATCGGGCGCGCCGGCGCGGCGCTTTAAAAGAACCGTTAGGGAAGGTCTGCAAAACCCCAGTTCTTGAGGCAACCAAGCTCGTAACCCGTTGATTTCAATAGCTCTGAAATCGAGAAAAGTAGGTTTTGCAGAGGTTCCTTAGCTCGTACAGCGTGGATCCGTGAGTCCCGGCCTCAGTTGCTCGATGACCTTACGCGGGGACATACCCATCATGGCGGAATACCGTTGCCTCAACTCCGGATTTGCATCGATGATGCCGAACAGATCCGTGGCAAAAACCGCCCTCACCAAACGGCACCCCATGGGGGGATGAACGTTGTCAGCCACTGGAACTTCGTAGTTTTCCATATCGAACATGATGGTCATAGGAAGCATGAATGCGAGGTATTCGACTGGATCCTGAACAGCGCGCATTGCCAGCGTCATACCAAAATCATCCGCGTTCCTTTCCTGTATACGGGCGTCCGCTTTTGAAATTTTGTTGTACGGTTTGTCCTTGTGGGCGAGATGACCCACTTCATGACCGATGACAAAGCTCAGTGCCAGGCCCATGGCTTCGGACACACTCCCATCGATCGCCCGGCGTGCTGATTCGTCGAGAGTACTTAAGTCTAGTTTCGCCCACAATTCGAAGGGCAGTATTTCGAATTCCAGCCACTGACCCCGATCGACATCTTCCAGTTGCTTCCGAGTGATTGAATTCAAATAGGTTGTATAGGCTTTCAGCTGAGCGAGAGGCGAATGATAGAAGCTCCCGAGCCCATAGGCCCGGAGCATCAGGAACAACCGATCGCACATGCCATAGGTAAGGACGACGCGCTGCTGCTCAGATCGCGCCACGGCGTTGAATTCGATCAACGGAGAAAAAACCACCAAATCTTTACTGCGAAATATCTCGGGGTATTCTGAAAGCAGGGGCCGGTATTTTTCCATCACCATGATTGCGCTTCTATCGCAAAGGTCATGGACAAGCTCCCGCTGTAACTGCGGATTTTGGGCATGTACCACACCTGAGCAAAAACCAAACAGGGCGACCAGAAGCGTGCGGCACAGCCTCGGAGGGACAGGAGCGTTCAATTTGGGCATTTGATGCTCCGATCTTCCGGAACATTCTGCAGCCCAGCCGCCTTTGTATAGATGATGCGCCCGCACAGTTTGACCTCGCCATCCCTCGCTTCCTGGGTTCGGACGAATTCCTGAAATTCTGTTTCATTGGCACTGCGGAAGAATTCATCCAACGCATGGTTGTATTCCTGCTCCCCCTGCTTGAGCGCCGGAGTGTTTTGCATCGCATTTAGTCCGTTGAATGCTCCATCTCCGAAATCCTTCACTGCCTTGGTGTAGACAATGGCAAAAGCCCGACATGCCCAACCGGCGTTCTGCTGGACCATGGATGTGTAGAAGGATACGTCACACGATTTCTTTCGGCGCATGGCATCGCCATACAGCTTCATCAATTTCACGTCCGTATCGCATCTAATGTCCTTGAATAGATCGCCGCCAGGACGGCACCTCCGGTACTCGCATGCGCCTTCGACGCTGTTTTCACATTGTGCATAGCAATCGTCATGATGATTGCAGGATTCCAGGAAATTGCATTGCAATACAGGTATCTGGTTGGGCACGAAATAAATGCTCCAACCGGATCCACATCCATTGGGTGCCGCATGCGCGACCGGGCCCACAAACATTGAAAAAACAAAAACCGCCCAAGCTGCCGTTTTTTTCACATCGCTCTCCCGTTTACCATCACGTCGATACAATAGTAACTAAGTGTACTTGCGAATTCAAGAATGAGGGCAGGAGATTTCGAAGCGAACGGGCACCGATGTTGCGGCAGTGTTCGCGCAACCTACCTATGGGCACCGCACCGCATGAAGCAGGAAGGCTTCGAGTACTACGCCATCAGCCGCGCCGGCGCGGCTTTGTGCTGTGCCCTCGAACCGCCCCGGTCACAGGGCGGAATTGCCGCACTGCACAATAAAAAGGGCTTGCGGGTGGAGTAAGCTCCGCGTCCGCTTTGGACCACGAGACACCTGCCATGAACCAAGTTACCGCAGCCGAAATAACCCAGCTTTCCGCGGCTGAACACGCGCTGCGCGATGCGGCCCGCGACTACCACCGCCTGCCCACCAAAGGCAAGATTTCGGTCACGCCGACCAAGCCGCTGTACAACCAGCGCGACCTGTCGCTGGCCTACTCGCCGGGCGTGGCCTACCCCTGCCTCGACATCGAGGCCGATCCGTCGCTGGCGGCCGAATTCACCTCGCGCGGCAACCTGGTGGGCGTCATCACCAACGGCACCGCCGTGCTGGGCCTGGGCGACATCGGCCCGCTGGCCGCCAAGCCGGTGATGGAGGGCAAGGGCTGCCTGTTCAAGAAGTTCGCCGGTGTGGACGTGTTCGACATCGAACTAGCCGAACGCGACCCGGACCGCATGGTCGAGATCATCGCCGCGCTGGAGCCGACGCTGGGCGGCATCAACCTGGAAGACATCAAGGCGCCCGAGTGCTTCTACATCGAGAAGAAGCTGCGCGAGCGCATGAACATCCCGGTGTTCCATGACGACCAGCATGGCACCGCCATCATCTCCTCGGCCGCCCTGCTGAACGGCCTGGAGCTGGTCAACAAGAAGATCGGCGAGGTGAAGATCGCCGTGTCGGGCGCCGGCGCCGCGGCCATCGCCTGCCTGGACGTGATGATCGGCCTGGGTGTGCACCCCGACAACGTCTACATGGTCGACTCCAAGGGCGTGATCTACGAAGGCCGCCCGGGCGGCATGGACGAGTCCAAGAAGCGCTACGCCCGCAAGACGGATGCCCGCACCCTGGCCGACGTGGTGAAGGACGCCGACGTGTTCCTCGGCTGCTCGGCCCCCGGCGTGATGACCGCCGAGATGGTCAAGACCATGGCCCGGCAGCCCATCATCCTGGCGCTGGCCAACCCTGAACCAGAAATCCGCCCCGAACTGGCCAAGGCCATCCGCCCGGACTGCATCATCGCCACCGGCCGCTCGGACTACCCGAACCAGGTCAACAACGTTTTGTGTTTCCCCTACATCTTCCGCGGCGCGCTCGATTGCGGCGCCACCAAGATCACGGAAGAAATGAAGCTGGCCTGCGTGCGCGAGATCGCCGACCTGGCCAAGGCCGAGACCAGCGACGAGGTGGCCGCCGCCTACCCGGGCCAGGAACTGGTGTTCGGCCCCGACTACCTGATCCCCACGCCCTTCGACGTGCGATTGATTTTGCGCATCGCGCCGGCCGTGGCCCGTGCCGCCGAAGCCTCGGGTGTGGCCGCGCGTCCTATCCAGGACTATGACGCGTACCGCGAAAGCCTGACCCGCTTCGTCTACCAGACCGGCATGTTCATGCGCCCGGTGTTCGACGCCGCCAAGGCCTCGGTGCAGCGGGTGGCCTTTGCCGAAGGCGAAGACGACCGTGTGCTGCGTGCGGTGCAGATGGCCATCGACGACGGCATCTGCCGCCCCATCCTGATCGGCCGCCCCGCGGTGATCGAGGCCCGCATCGCCAAGGCCGGCCTGCGCTTCAAGATCGGCCGCGAGGTCGACAACGTGGACCCGGAAGACGATCCCCGCTTCCGCCGCTATTGGGAAGCCTACCAGGCGCGTATGCAGCGCAACGGCATCACGCCCGAGGCCGCCAAGGCCGCGGTGCGCCGCTCCAGCACCCTCATCGGCTCGCTGATGGTCAAGCTGGGTGACGCCGATGCGCTGATCTGCGGCCTGGTCGGCCGCTACGACCACCACCTGGAGCATGTCGAGAGCATCATCGGCCTGAAGGACGGCGCCCACGGTTTTGCCGCCCTCAACGCGCTGATGCTGCCCGACCAGACGCTGTTCATCGCCGACACGTATATCAACGACTCGCCCGACGCCGAGCAGCTGGCGCACATCGCCCTGGCCGCCGCCGAGGAAGTGCAGCGCTTCGGCCTGCCGCCCAAGGTGGCGTTTTTGTCGCACTCCAACTTCGGCAGCTCCACCCGGCCGTCGGCGCTGAAGATGCGGGACGCCTACGAGCGCTTCAAGAAGCTGGCGCCGGAGATCGAGGCCGAAGGCGAACTGCATGGCGACTCGGCCTTGTCGGAAACCGTGCGCACCGCTTCGGGGGTGACCGATGGCACCTTGACCGGTGCGGCCAATGTGCTGATTTGCCCGAACCTGGATTCGGCGAACATCTTGTTCAACGTGCTGAAGACGACCAGTGGCAATGGGATGACGATTGGGCCGATTTTGCTGGGGGCTGCGGCTTCTGTGCATATCCTGACGCCCTCTTCTACCGTGCGGCGGGTGATCAATATGACTGCGTTGGCTGCTGCCAAGGCTGCTGCTGCTGCGAAGACGGCTAGCTGACGTTTATCGGGCTCTTGGTCCACTGCGTGGGGCGGGGGCCGGGGGTTGCCCGGCAGCAACCTACTTCTTCTTTGCTTCGCCAAAGAAGAAGTAGGCAAGAAGAAAGGCGAGCCTGCTGCGAGGGTCCCCTGCGGGGACTGCCTTGCGCTGCTCGCGTTAGCCGGGGTCCCGCTCAAACTCGTTCCGCTACGCTGCACTCAAACAGTCGCGGGCCCTTATCCGTCTAACGCTCCGCTGCTCAGCCTCGCAGAAGGCGTTTGGACAGCCGAACAGCCATAAAACTACAAGTGCGCGCCTCAAGGCGCGTATTTTTCATGGGACTGGTAGTAATATAAAGTTCTGGGACAGTCGACCGTTTTCGGATCCACTGAAGGCGGAAAAAAATTTGACATGAACAGCGATGCGCCAGAGGAGACCGAAGATGAAGCATCATCCCTTCGCTTTGTTGACAAATTAATCGGCGGCCGCTTGGGTTTAGAAAAAAAGAACAACTGCTTGATGACTTCAAGGACGGTTGGGCTAACTAATCTCGTCTGTGTGGCCCGATAAATAATATTCAGATGGTCCAGATAACAGCTAAATGTTCCCCGCAACAACAGGAGAAGTGAAGGTGCCTGATTCGTATGCATACATCATCTCGAACAACAAGCTGGAACCGATTTTTGCGCGTGTTAGATCGGCATCGAGGCCCGAAAGAGTTGGGCAGCAAACTCTTGCCACCTGGGGCTTCACCGCGTCCAACGATCGGGCGATGATATCGGTCATGAAGATGCTGGGTTTTATCAACGAATCCGGCGCCCCGACTGAGAGCTACGATCGACTCCGAGATCCCAACGACTGGAAGTACGTCCTGGCTGAAAGAATGCGAGTTGCATATGCAGACCTGTTCTCCATTGACTCGAATATGAACACTGCCCCTGAGACTGAAGTTAAAGGAGCAATGGCACGTATTACCGGAAAAGACGAGGAAAGCGTCGCCCGCTACTACACCACATTTAAGACGCTTGCTTCGCTCGGGAAATTTGAACCGAAACCGACTAAAGCAAGTCAGGCTGCGAAGCCAGCGGCAGTCGAAGAGCCTGCAGTAGTCCCGGCCAAGACAAAGACAGAAGCCCCTTTGGAAGAACCTGTTCATCGTAGGCCCTCTGAGTACCACTACAACATACAGATTCACTTGCCGGTGACCACGGACATAACCGTTTACAACGCAATCTTCAAGAGCCTCAAAGAAAACCTCGGGATTTGAGGCGCCCATGAAGCAATTTGTGTTCAATGCGATGCTGGCCGAGAATTCACTCTCCCAGCTGAGTGAGCAAGGCATCTCAGTCCGGGGAAGCGTCGCCACTCCACCCACCATTAATGTGGAGGAAGCAGGGTTTAGCCCGCGCGTCGTCTACGATGCGACGCAAATGGCCTCGGTTTTTATGGCGTTCTTCTGCCTTGAGAACTCTGTGCGGGAACTAATTACCGAACGGCTTCTTGCACGGGTCGGCACGGATTGGTGGAGCACGTCGGTTCCGAACAAAATAAAACTCGCCGTTGAGAAGCTAAAAGATAAGGAGTCCGATGCGAGATACCACACGCCACGTTCAGCCGCGCTGATTGGCTACACGATGTTCGGCAACCTAGGCCAAATCATCATTGCGAACTGGGACAATTTTTCAGACTTGTTTCCCGATCAAGCGTGGGTCACCTCGCGCTTCAACGATCTTGAGATGTCGCGCAACATCATCATGCACACTGGCATGTTGCCGCAACTAGAGATTGATCGCATTGAAAGTATTGTTAGGGACTGGATCAGACAGGTCGGATAGGGCCTTCGGACGCGTCCTAATTCCAGGGCTGAAAAAGAGGCTGCTGGCCGTGCGCCAAGAGTCACGTAAGTTCATTCCACCAACTCTGATTGCGGAAATCTGACAACTTTCTAGGTGCGCATTCAACCGGTCGATGCAACACACTAACCGCAGAAGCGGCAAAGGAGTGTGTACATGCAGCGCAGACCACGGATTTACTACACGCAAGCCCAGAAGGCGTTGATGTGGGACCGCTGGAAGCAGGGAGACACCCTGCACCAGATCGGCAAGTTGTTCGACCGTCCCCATACGTCCATCCACCGAATTCTGGCAGAGACCGGGGGCATCCGGCCACCCGAACGCCACCGCTCCAGGTTGGCGTTGACCTTGGCTGAGCGGGAGGAGATCTCCCGTGGCCTGGCCGCGGGCGAGTCGATCCGCTGCGTGGCCGCCCGGCTGGACCGCGCTGCGTCGACCATCAGCCGGGAGCTCCATCGCAACGGCGGCAAGGACGCCTACCGGGCTGCGGTGGCCGACCAGGCCGCCTGGTCACGTGGGCATCGCCCCAAGCCATGCAAGCTGGCCCAGAACCCAGCCCTGGCGCACATCGTGGCCACCAAAATGCAGAATCAGTGGTCACTCGAACAGATCGCCGGGTGGCTCAAGCGCACCTATCCGGACGAGCCCGCCCTGCACGTGTCACACGAAGCCATCTACCGCACCCTCTTCATCCAGACGCGAGGCGCGTTGAAGAAGGAACTGCTTGAATACCTGCGGCGCACGCGGGGCATGCGCCGTTCACGCTACTACACCCAGAAGACCGACACGCACGGCAAGATTGGCGATACCGTGTCCATCAGCGAGCGGCCAGCCTCCGTGGAAGATCGGGCGGTGCCAGGGCACTGGGAAGGCGACCTGCTGTTTGGCGATGTTCACAGTCAGATCGTCACCCTGGTAGAGCGCCAGACCCGCTACGTGATGCTGGTCAAGGTGGTGGACAAGGACACCCACACGGTAGTCGCGGCACTGGTCCGCCACGCCCAGACGCTACCCCAGCAGCTCTACCGGTCACTGACCTGGGACCGGGGCAAGGAAATGGCAGGCCACAAGCGCTTCACCCTGGCGACCGACATCCAGGTCTACTTCTGCGATCCGCAGAACCCGTGGCAGCGGGGAACCAACGAAAACACCAACGGACTGCTCAGGCAGTACCTGCCCAAGGGCATCGACGTCTCCGGCCATTCACAAGCCTACCTGGACGAGATTGCGAGACAATTGAACGAGCGGCCCAGAAAAACCCTCGGGTTTGCCACGCCGGCCGAGATGTTTAACGCGTGTGTTGCATCGACCGGTTGAATGCGCAAGGTTAGAGCAGCCATCCGTCAACGCGGAAAACGACCGGCGACTTTCGGTCGCAGTTGACGATTAACTACCAAATTTGGCTGCAACAATTAGCCTGAAGCGGTCACCTGAGGATTGCCGGCCAATGTCCGCCGGCCCCAAGGTCGCTGTTCGCAGAGCCCCAAAAGCAATAGATAGATAGGCCTATAGCAAAAACAAGGACGCGCCACGGCGCGTCCTTGTTCCTTCGGCTGTTCGGTATCTGGTCTCCTGGCTGCTCCACGCCTTCTGCGAGGCTGAGCAGCGGAGCGTTAGACGGATCAGGGCCCGCGACTGTTTGAGTGCAGCGTAGCGGAACGAGTTTGAGCGGGACCCCGGCTAACGCGAGCAGCGCAAGGCAGTCCCCGCAGGGGACCCTCGCAGCAGGCTCGCCTTTCTTCTTGCCTACTTCTTCTTTGGCGAAGCAAAGAAGAAGTAGGTTGCTGCCGGGCAACCCCCGGCCCCCGCCTCACGCAGGGGAACCAAAAGCCAAAACACCAACCGCCTGTCAGACAGCACCCGGTTTGCCTCCTTGATACAGACCCGCTCACCCGCCATCCCTATCATGTGGCAGCGCAGCATTTCCCCGAAGCGAGCCGTGCGACAAGCACACAAGAAAGCCCACCCACGATGCAGCAGTCCACCCACTATGACCTGATCGTCGTCGGCTCCGGCCCGGGCGGGGGCGCGCTGGTGCAGCGGCTGGCGCCCACCGGCAAACGTATCCTGGTGCTGGAGCGCGGCGACTACCTGCCGCGCAGCCAGGCCAACTGGGATGCCAAGACGGTGTTCGTGGACGGGGCCTACCAGGCCAAGGAGACCTGGTACGGCGCGGCCGGGCGCAGCTTCGCGCCCGGCCTGCACTACTACGTGGGCGGCAATTCCAAGATGTACGGCGCGGCGCTTTTACGTATGCGCGAGCGGGACTTTGGCGAAGTCCAGCACGTCGACGGCATTTCACCCGCCTGGCCGCTGGGCTACGAGGCCTTCGAGCCCTACTACGGCCAGGCCGAGAAACTGTTCCACGTCCACGGCCAGCGCGGCGAGGACCCGAACGAGCCCTTCTGCTCCACCACCTTCCCGCACCCACCCGTGAGCCACGAGCCGCGCATCGAGGCGCTGGCCGACAGCCTGCGGCGCCAGGGCGCGCACCCCTTCCACCTGCCGCTGGGCATCCTGCTGGACGAGCGCGACGGCAAGGCCACCCCCACCAGCCGCTGCATCCGCTGCGATGCCTTCGACGGTTTTCCCTGCCTGCTCAACGGCAAGGCCGACGCGCAGGTGATCTGCATCGACCCGACACTGGCGGCCTGGCCCAATGTGACGCTGATGACCGATGCCTATGTGTCGCGGGTCGAGACCGATGCGGCGGGCACCACCGTCACCGGCGTACATGTGCAGCACCAGGGCTTGCAACGCAAGGGCGAAACCTCCTTCTTCACCGCCGACATCGTGGTGCTGGCCTGCGGTGCGCTCAGCACCGCGCTGCTGCTGCTGCGCTCGGCCAGCGACAAGCACCCCCACGGCCTGGCCAACGGCTCGGACCAGGTGGGCCGCAACTACATGCGGCACAACCAGTCGGTGCTGATGGCGGTGGCGCGCGAGCCCAACGACACGGTGTTCCAGAAGACACTGGCGGTCAGCGACTACTACTTCGGCGCCGACGACTGGCAGTACCCGCTGGGCCTGATCCAGATGTGCGCCAAGACGCACCCCGAGCAGATCCGCGGCGAGGTGCTGCCGCAGTGGCTGGAGTGGCTGCCCGACATGCCCTTCGACACACTGGCGCGGCATTCGATGGACTTCTGGCTCTCCAGCGAAGACCTGCCCCGGCCGGAAAACCGCATCTCGCTGCGGCCGGACGGCAGTGTGCTGCTGGACATCACCGAGAACAACATGGAGGCGCACCGCCGCCTGCGCGCCAAGCTCGAACACCTGCTGCGTGATGCCGACGTGCACCCGCACCTGCTGGAGCGCAAGCTGTTTTTCGGCCAGAACATCCCCATCGGCGGCACCGCCCACCAGGCCGGCACGGCGCGTTTCGGCACCAACCCGCGCACTTCCGTGCTGGACCTGGACTGCAAGGCACATGAGCTGGACAACCTCTACATCGCCGACGCGAGTTTTTTCGTGTCCATCGGCGCGGTGAACCCGACCCTGACCATCATCGCCAACGCGCTGCGGGTGGCCGACCACCTGCGGCGGCGGATGGGCGCGGTGGACCGGGGCCCGGCCGCGACCACACCGCTGTGCGTGCCAGCAGCAGGCACAGCCGCATGACCACGCAGCCGGCGTTGGTGGCGGACGCGGTGGCCTGGCTGCAGCAGGCCCTGCCCTGGCCGGTGATCGCGCGGTTTTGCCTGGTGGGCATGTTTCCCTTCAGCGCGCTCGACAAGGCGCTGCACTGGAAGGACGCCGTGGCCCAGGCCGGCTCGTCCATCGTGCCCGCCGCCTTCGCGCCGCTGCTGCTGGTGCTGGGCGGCGCGCTGGAGATCGTGGCACCGGTGTGCATCGTGGCCGGCTGGTGGGCCGAGCCCATGGCGTTTTTGCTGGCGGCCTACTGCGCGGTGACGGCGCTGCTGTTCCACCCGTTCTGGGCCAGCGGCGATTTCTGGAAACAAGGAGCCAGCGTGGGCCGCGCACACTTCTGGGACTTCACCAAGAACTTCGGCCTGGTGGGCGGCCTGCTGCTGGTTGCCATCGGGCGCGGTTTCTGAACCGGACAAGGCGGACATGGCACACGACGACACCCCCGGCTCCCCGGACCCGGCCCCTGCTCCGACCACCGGCTACTGGCATTTGTGGACCGACGAACAGGGCGTGAGCCACCAGGTGCTGTGCCAGCTGGACGCCTTCCACCCGCACCGCGTAGGTGGCGCCGCGCCGCAGTGGAACGACGAGCAGGCGCGCAGCGAGGCCACGGTGGTCTTCACCGTACAGCCGGTGGGCTGGGTGGGCGAGTGGCACGAGAACCCGGCGCCGCAGTGGATCGTGCCGCTGTCGGGCCGCTGGTTCGTCGAGTCCATGGACGGCACGCGGGTGGAGATGGGGCCGGGCGAACTCTCGCTGGGCGAAGACCAGCACTGCAAGCCCGACGCCCAGGGCCGCAAGGGCCACCGATCCGGCACCGTGGGCGACCAGCCGGCGCACCTGATGACGGTGCAGCTGCATGTGCCGCCGGTGCGCGCGCCGGGCCACCTGAAATAGCCGCCCGCACCCACACACCACATGGATAGTTACGACACCATCGACCCCGCCTTTCGTGCCCTGGTGCTGCCCAACGCGCAGCTGGAGACGCTGGGCACGGGTTTCCGCTGGCTGGAAGGCCCGGTCTGGTTCGCCGACCAGGGCTGTCTGCTGGCCAGCGACCTGCCCAATGACCGCATCCTGCGCTGGACCGAGGACGGCGGCATGTCCACCTACCGCGCGCCGGCGGGTTTCGAGAACGGCCATGCACGCGACCGGCAGGGGCGCCTCATCGGCTGCTCGCACCGCCACCGCTGCATCACCCGGGTGGAGCTCGACGGCCGGCTGACGGTGCTGGCCGACCGCTTCGAAGGCAAGCGCCTCAACTCGCCCAACGACGTGGTGGTGAAGAGCGACGGCAGCATCTGGTTCACCGACCCGCCCTACGGCATCCAGACCGACTACGAGGGGGGCAAGCAGGTGCAGGAACTGCCGGCGCGGGTCTACCGGCTCGACCCGGCGGACGGCAGCCTGCGGGTGGTCGCAGACGATTTCGACGGGCCCAACGGCCTGTGTTTTTCGCCGGACGAAAAACGCCTGTACATCGCCGAGACCGGCCTGCAGTTCGCCGCCAAGCCGGTGCGGCACATCCGCGTGTTCGACGTGGCGGGCGATGGCGCGTCGCTGGCCGATGGCCGCGTCTTCCACACCGTGGCGCCCGGCCATGCGGACGGTTTTCGCTGCGACGTGGATGGGCGGCTGTGGACCGGCGCGGCCGATGGGGTGCACTGCATCGCGCCTGGCGGTGAACTGCTGGGCCGGCTGCGGGTGCCCTACCCCGTGGCCAACCTGTGTTTCGGCGGGCGGGCGCTGAGCCGGTTGTTCATCTGCGCCTCGCACACGCTGTACGCCATCTACACCAACACCCGCGGGGCCGCGCTGCTGTGAGCACCCTGCCCACGCAGGCGGTGGGGCAGGCCGTGCGACAGGCTGTGTGCCTGGTGGAACTGGTGCGGCCGGTGGCCGACCTGGAACGGGCCTGCGCCTTCTACCACGATGCGCTGGGTTTTGTGCCTGATGCGGCCAGTGCGGCGGACGCGGCGCGTGCGGCGAGCGCGGCCGACGACACCGCGCTGGCCCTGGCGCTGGCTACCGCCTGGGGCCAGCCGCCCCCGGCACTGGCCCGCCTGCGGCTGGGGCGCCAGACCCTGTTGCTGGCGGCCTGCGCAAGCGCCCATGGGGTGTCGCCCGCCGGCACCACCGCCTGGCCCGATGGCGGTGCCGACGATCCCCGTTTCCAGCACATCGCCATCGTCACGCCCGACATCGACGCGGCATGGCGGCGGGTGCGGGCAGCAGCGCCCGCGCTGCGCAGCATCACCCGTGGCGGCCCGGTGCAGTTGCCGGCCGCCTCCGGCGGTGTGCGTGCCTGCAAGTTCCGCGACCCCGACGGACACCCGGTGGAACTGATCGCCTTCGCGCCTGGGCAGGTGCCGCCGCGCTGGCAAGGGGCGACCGGAACGGCAACGGTGCCACCGCCCGCACCGGTGTCCGCACGGAGGTCCGCACTGACGTGCGCATTGACGCTAGGCATAGACCACTCCGCCATCACCGTGGCCGATGCCGGCCGCTCGGTGGATTTCTACCGCGACCTGCTGGGCTTGTTCGAAACCGCGCGGCAGACCAACCGCGGGCCGGAGCAGGCCCAACTCGATGGCTTGCCAGCTCCCGTGGTCGAGGTGGTCGGGCTGGCCGCGGGCGGTGCGCCGCCCCACCTCGAACTGCTCGGCTACCACCGGCCCGGCACTGCCGCTGGTGGCCCTGAAGCACACGGGCTGGGCACCTGCACCGTATGGGCGGCGGCGGGCGGCGGCGCTGATGCCGCACCCCCGGTACGGATCGTGCACGACCCCGACGGCCACACATTGCTGCTACTGTCCCCGGCTTCGGCCACGACGACCTGAATACATCCATGATCCCGCTCGCCTTGCCCACCATGCTGCCGGCCCCGCCGGCGCCCGCCGAACCCGAGGTGCCGTCGGACGACGCGCCCTGGCTGCTGTGGGGTCCCTACCTGTCCGAACGCCAGTGGGGCACGGTGCGCGAGGACGCCAGCCCGGCCGGCGACGCCTGGTCGGCGGTGAACCACGACATGGCGCGCAGCTTCGCCTACCGCTGGGGCGAAGAAGGCATAGCCGGCATCAGCGACGAACGCCAGCGCCTGTGCCTGTCGCTGGTGCTGTGGAACGGGCAGGACCCGATCCTCAAGGAGCAGATGTTCGGCCTGTCGAACAGCCAGGGCAACCACGGCGAGGACGTGAAGGAGGTCTACCACTACCTCGACAACCTGCCCGACCACCGCTACATGCGTATGCTGTACCGCTACCCGCAGGGCGAGTTCCCCTACGCCCGGCTGGTGCAGGAGAATGCGCGCCGCACCCGCGAGGACCCGGAGTACGAACTGGCCGACACCGGCATCCTCGACGGCGGGCGCTACTTCGACGTGGTGATCGAGATCGCCAAGCAGGGCCCGACCGACTTGCTGCTGCGCTACACCGCGCACAACCGTGCCGACACGGCCGCACCGCTGCACCTGCTGCCCACACTCTGGTTCCGCGCCGATGCCGAGCGCGAGGCGGGCGACAGCCCGGTGATCCGCCTGCAGGACGACGCGGCCACCCTCGTGGCCGAGCACGCCACCCTGGGCCGCTACGCCTTCGGGGTGGAAGGCGCGGAGGGCCACACGGCCGACGGCGCTTGTTTCCTCTTCACCGACAACAGCACCAACCTGGCGCGCATCGCCGCGCTCGGTGGCCTGGGCAACCCGCAGACCCTGGCCGCGCCCGGCGCGGGGCCGCAGGCCGTGTTCAAGGACGGCATCGACGAGCGGGTGGTACACGGCCGGCAGGACGCGGTGCGGACCGAGCCCTTCGGCACCAAGGCCGCGGCCTGGCGGCGCTTCGACGTGCCGGCCGGCGGCAGTGTGGTGCTGCGGGTACGGCTGACGGCGCTGCCGGCCGTACCCGCAGGGGCCTCCGCCACGCCCATGGCAGGTCGGGCGGCCTCGGCACACGGCTTCGCCGGCTTCGACGCCGCCATGGCGGCTGCCCGCGGCGCCGCCGATGCCTTCTACGACGCGCGGCAGGACCCGGCGCACGACGCGGCGCGCCGGCGGGTGCAGCGCCAGGCCTGGGCCGGCCTGCTGTGGAACAAGCAGTTCTATGCCTACGACGTGCGCCGCTGGCTGGCCGGCGACCCCGGCAGCGGCGTGCCCCCCGCCACCCGCAAGGCCCCGGGCGGGCGCAATACCGCCTGGCAGCACCTGCGGGCGCACGACGTGATCCTGATGCCCGACAAGTGGGAGTACCCGTGGTTCGCCGCCTGGGACCTGGCCTTCCACTGCATCGCGCTCGCCCCCATCGACCCGGCCTTTGCCAAGAAGCAGATCACGCTGCTGCTGCACGACCGCTACATGCACCCCAGCGGCCAGCTGCCGGCCTATGAGTGGAACTTCAGCGACGTGAACCCGCCGGTGCAGGCGCTGGCCGCCTGGAAGGTGTACCAGCGCGACGCGGCCATCACCGGCAAGCCCGACACCACCTTTTTGCGCCACGTGCTGCACCGGCTGATGCTCAACTTCACCTGGTGGGTGAACCGCGAGGACCAGAGCGGCAACAACATCTTCGAGGGCGGTTTCCTGGGCCTGGACAACGTGGGGGTGTTCGACCGCAGCAAACCCCTGCCCGGCGGCGGCGAGCTGGAGCAGGCCGACGGCACCAGCTGGATGGCGATGTACGCACTCAACCTCATGCGCATCGCCATGGAGCTGGCGCAGGACGACCCGGTGTACGAGGACCTGGCGATCAAGTTCGCCGAGCACTTCTTCCGCATCGCCGGGGCCATGGCCAACATGGGCCATATCGAGGGCGAAGGCCTGTGGGACGAGGAGGACGGCTTCTACTACGATCTGGTGCGCCTGCCCGGCGGCGGCACCAGCCGGCTGCGGCTGCGCACCATCACCGGGCTGATACCGCTGTTCGCGGTCGAGGTGCTGGACGAGGCGCGTATGCAGAAGCTGGTGAAACTGCGCCGCCACCTCGACGTGCTGCTGGCCAAGCGGCCCGACCTGGACGTGCTGGTGAGCCACTGGCGCAACCCCAATGTGGCCGCCCCGGCGGCGCCCCCGGCCGCGGGCGAGCAGGATCCGCCCGCCGCGGCGGTGCAGGCCGTTCCCGCCCCAGCGTCGGCAGAACCGCAACCGCCGCGCCACCTGTTCAGCCTGCTGCGCGGCCACCGCATGAAGCTGGTGCTGCAGCGCATGCTCGACGAACACGAGTTCCTCTCGCCCTATGGCATCCGCTCGGTATCGCGCGCCTACGGCGAACATGCCTTCGACTACGCGCTGGGCGACGCGCGTTATGCGCTGCACTACACCCCGGCCGAGAGCGACACCGACATGTTCGGCGGCAACAGCAACTGGCGCGGGCCGGTGTGGATGCCGATCAATTTCCTCATCGTCGAATCGCTGCTGCGTTTCCACAGCTACTACGGCGACGACTTCCGGGTGGAATGCCCGAGCGGCTCGGGCAGGATGTGCACCATCGGCGAGGTGGCGGAGTTTTTGCGCCAGCGCCTGCTCGACCTGTTCCGGCCCGGGGCGGACGGCCACTGCCCGGGCTCGGGCGCGCGCGGCGAGAACGCGGCCGACCCGGATGCCCGCGACCCGGACGCCGCGCCGCTGCTGTTCCACGAGTATTTCCACGGCGACACCGGCCGTGGCCTGGGCGCCAGCCACCAGACCGGCTGGACCGCGCTGGCGGCCTTGCTCTGACCGCCCCTGATCCATACGCCCCCACGCCTTCCATCCATCCACCCCAGGAGAAAAGACCATGCCACGCTTCACCGGAAAAACCGCCCTCGTCACCGGCAGCACCCAGGGCATAGGCGCGGCCTGCGCACGGCGCCTGGCGTCCGAAGGGGCCGACATCGTGCTCAACGGCCGGCTGCAGGACGGCGACGGCCACGAGATGATCGCGGAGATCCAGTCCCTGGGCCGGCGCGCGGTGTTCTTCCCGGCCGACATCAGCAAACCCGCCGAGTTCGCCGCCATGGTCGAGCAGGCGGTGGCCGCGCTGGGCCCGCTCGACGTGCTGGTGAACAACGCCGGGGTGGAGCGCCGCTCCGACTTCTGGGACACCACCGAGGCCGAGTACGACCTGGTGATGAACACCAACGTGAAGGGCATATTCTTCGGCACCCAGGCCTTCGTGCGCCAGTGCCAGGCCGCGAAGCGCGGCGGCGCGGTGGTCAACATGAGTTCGGTGCACGAGGAGCTGGCTTTTCCCCACTTCGCCTCGTACTGCGCCAGCAAGGGCGCGGTGCGTATGCTCACCCGCGACCTGGCGGGCGAACTGGCGCCGCTGGGCATCCGCATCAACAACGTGGCGCCCGGCGCCATTGCCACGCCCATCAACAAACACCTGATGGAAACGCCGGAGCTGCTGATCCCGCTGCAGCGCAAGATCCCGCTGGGCCGCCTGGGCCAGCCCGAGGAGGTGGCCGCGGTGGTGGCCTTCCTGGCCAGCGACGAGGCCAGCTACGTGACCGGCAGCACCTACTTCATCGACGGCGGGCTGACGGTGGCCTATACCGAGCAGTAGCGCCAGCCCGGCCAGCCTTGGCTTGCCCGCCGTCCCGACTTGTGGCACAAGCTTGGCTGCGATGTGATTTAAACAAAGGGGAATCGACCATGTGTGATGCAAGTGAGCAGGAAGAACTCAAGAAGTACACCCGCCGCGACTTTGCTGCGTGGACCGCGTCCGCCGGCCTGCTGACTGCGCTGCCCGGCGTGGCCAATGCCGTGGCCGTGGCCGAACGCGAAGTCACCATCACCACGGCAGATGGCACCTGCGACGCCTACTTTGTCGCGCCCACGTCAGGCGCCGCGCCCGGCGTGCTGGTGTGGCCCGACGTGTTTGGTCTTCGCCCAGCCTTCAGGCAGATGGGGCGGCGGCTGGCCGAATCGGGCTACAGCGTGCTGGTGGTGAACCCCTTCTACCGGCAGAAGAAGGCGCCTACGGCGGCGCAGGGCGGAAAAACGCCCCTCGCTGAAGTAATGCCGCTGATGCAGGCCCTGACGCCGGCCATGCACCTGAGCGATGGGAAGTCCTTCGTGGCCTGGCTCGATGCGCAGTCCGAAGTAGACAAGGCACGCAAACTGGGTACCACGGGCTATTGCATGGGCGGTCCGATGGCGGTGCGTACGGCTACCGTGGCGCCCGGCCGCGTGGGCGCCGTCGGCACCTTCCACGGCGCCGCCATGGTGACTTCGGCGCCCGACAGCCCCCATCGCCTGGTGGGCCAGACGCAGGCGCAGTACCTGATTGCGGTGGCCGAGAGCGACGATACCAAAGACCCGCAAGCCAAGGTCGCCCTGCGCGCGGCGTTCGACAGCGCGAAGCTCCTGGCCGAGGTGGAGGTGTACCCGGCGGCCCACGGCTGGTGCCCGCCCGATACCCAGGTCTACGATGCCGCCCAGGCCGAGCGAGCTTGGTCGCGCCTCCTCGCGACATTCGGCAAGGCGCTGGCCTGACCGCGGCAAGCGGCTGACGCGCCTCCCCGGGGCGCACCGAAGACCCCAGAATGGCGGAGCCCGCCGGCGCGATGACCGAACGCCGGCACCGGGGGTTCAGGGAGCGCTGAGCCACAGGCGCGCACGGGTTGCGCGGCAGGCGAAAATGGGCAGATGTACACCGCCGCCCCCTTCCCGTCGTACCGCCTCCGGTTTGCTGGCCTCGCGCTGGCGTTCGCCCTGACGGGCTGCGCCGTCGCGCCGGCGAGCGCGCCAGTGCAGGCTGCTGCACCGCCCGCTCCTTCACCCACTCCCTCACCTCCCCCATCGTCCGCCGGCGCAGCTTCGGCCCAGGCACCTGACAGCGACGCAGCCCTCCAGGCAGGTTTTGTGCGCTGGGTGGCGGCCATGCGCGCCAGCGCGCTGGCAGCGGGTATCGATGACACGACCGTGCACAGCGCCTTCGACGATGTGCACTACCTGCCGCGGGTGGTGGAACTCGACGGCAGGCAGCCCGAGTTCAACCGCGCGGTGTGGGACTACCTCGACACCGCGGTGTCGCCGCAACGCGTAACGCGGGGCCAGGACAAGCTGCTGCAGGTACGCACCGAAGCCGATGCCGCGGCGGCGCGCTACGGCGTTCCGGCCAGCGTCGTGGTCGCCATCTGGGGCATGGAGAGCAACT
>JAZJYT010000102.1:0-19058 GCA_040390235.1 Pseudomonadota bacterium
AGATCAGGTTGGCGCCGCTGGCGATCTGGCCGGTGCAGGCCACCGGGTCGTAGCCGGGCGAGTCCATGAAGACAAAACCGGCCTTGTCGATAGGCTCGGCGTACTGGTAGACCTCCTGCAGCGGCGTGGTGCCGCCCTTCATGGCCGAGCCCAGGGACTTCTCGAAGATGTTGGCCAGCCCGCCGGCCTGGTTGCCGTGGCCCACCACGCCGTTGAACTGGGCGTTGTGCCCGGCCGTGTAGCGTTCCCACCAGGCCAGCCGGTCGAGCAGCTTCTGCCCCACCGCGGGGGTGATGGCGCGGCGTGTGAGCATGAATTCCACGCCGTGGATCTCGGGAGTTTCCGACAGGATGGCGGTGCCGCCGTGGCGCACCAGGATGTCCATGGCCGCGCCCAGCGCCGGGTTGGCCGAGATGCCGGAAAAACCGTCCGAGCCGCCGCATTCCAGCCCGATCTTCAGGTGGCTGGCGGACACCGGCTGGCGCCGCACGTCGTTGGCCGCCGGCAGCATCTCCCGGATGGCGCGTATGCCCTCGGCGATGGTGGCGCGGGTGCCGCCCGTGTCCTGCATGACCATGGTGCGCAGGCTGCCGCCGGGCGCCAGGCCCTGGGAGCCGACCAGGTCGGCCACCTGGTTGCGTTCGCAGCCCAGGCCGACGATCAGCACCGCCGCCAGGTTGGGGTGGCGCGCATAACCCGCCAGGGTGCGGCGCAGCAGGTCGAAATGCTCGCTCGGCGAGGACATGCCGCAGCCGCTGGTCTGCGCGAAGGCGACCACACCGTCCACCTGGGGGTAGGCGGCCAGCACCTCGGGCGTGAAGTGCGCGGCGATGTGTTTGATGGCGGTGGCCGAGCAGTTGACCGAGGACAGGATGCCGATGAAGTTGCGTGTGGCCACGCGGCCGTCGGGCCGCACGAAGCCCATGAACTGCGCACGCTCGGCCTCGGGCACGTAGGCCACCGGGCGCACGTCGCTGCAGAAGCCGGGATCGCGGGCGTAGTCGACCAGTTCGAGGTTGTGCCCGTGCACGTGCTCGCCGGCCTCGATGTCGCGCATGGCGGCACCGATCACCGTGTCGTACTTCAGCACCCGCTCGCCGCGGGCGATGGCCCGGGCCGCGATCTTGTGGCCGGCCGGCACCTGGGCGCGCACCCGCAGGCCCAGTTCGGGCACGGCCTGGCCGAGTGCCAGCGCCTCGCGGGCGATCAGCACGTTGTCGTGGGGGTGCAGCCGGATCAGCGGTGCGGGCGCGGTCGGGTGCATGCCGTCACTCATGCCTTCATCATTTCCCGCAGCTTGAGGCGGTCGATCAGCACGGTTTCCTTGCGGTAGGTCGCTTCCACGTATTTTTCGTAGCCGGCGGCGTCGAGGTACATCACCGGCGCATCGATGCGGTCGCACACGGCCTTGAATTCCGGGCTGGCGGTGGCCTTGTGGAAGGCGTCGCGCAGGCGGGCCGCCACGGCCGGGTCCAGGCCCTTGGGCGCACCCACGCCGTTGGGCGCATCCACCACCACGTCGTAGCCCAGTTCCTTGAGGGTGGGCGCGCTGTTGAAGCGCGGCGTGCGCTGCTCGCCCCAGGTGGCCAGCAGGCGCATCTTGCCGGCCTCGACGTGCGGGGCCCAGGAGCTGGAGTCGGCCAGGATGTCGACGTGGCCGCCCAGCACCGACTGCAGGGCTTCCGCGCCGCCCTTGAAGGGGATCTGGTCGATCTTCGCGCCGGCCACCATCAGGAATTCTTCCATGCCCACGTGCGTGGCGCCACCCACGCCGGCGTGCGCGTAGGTGAGCTTCGAGGGATGGGCCTTGGCGAAGGCGACCAGGTCCGGCAGCGTCTTCCACTGGCTGCCGGCCGCCACCGCGATGCCGAAGGTCTGGCCCGAGGTGCGGGCGATGTAGGTCAGGTCCTTGAGCGGGTCGAGCTGCAGGGTGCCGAGCTGCGAGAAACGGGTGACCGAGATCGGGATCTGCCCGATGGTGTAGCCGTCAGGCCGGGCCATGGCCAGGGCCTTGGTGCCGATCATGCCGGAGGCGCCGGCGCGGTTTTCCACGGCGATGGGTTGGCCCAGGTGCTGCGCCGCGACCGTGCACAGCACACGCATCGACTGGTCGGCCGTGCCGCCCGCGGGCCAGGGGCAGATGAAGGTGATGGGGCGCTCGGGGTAGGTCGCGGCCCGGGAGGTGCCGGGCAGGGTAGCGAGGGTGGCGGTGCCCAGGGCCGCCAGGGCGCTCAGGGAAAACGTGCGGCGGTCGTGCGAGAAGCAGGTTGGCATGGTGTCTCTATCGTTGTGGGGAAGGCGGTCGCAGGTCCGCATTCTTTGGCAAGTATTCATAACAATCCAATGAAGTAATGGACTCTCTTCATGCCGTTTGGGTTATGTTCGCACCATGACCCAGATCGACCGCGTCCTGCGTTCCAACCTCAAGCTGCGGCACCTGCAACTGCTGGTGGCGCTGGACGAATTCCGCCACCTCGGCCGCGCCGCCGAGTTCCTCTCGCTGACGCAGCCCGCCGTGTCGAAGAACCTGGCCGAGATCGAGCGTATGTTCGACCTGCGCCTGTTCGAGCGTTCCACCCGCGGCACCGAGCCCACGCCTTATGGGTGCAGCGTGGTGCGTTTTGCCCGCACCGTGCTGGCCGGCTACGACCGCACACGCGACGAACTGGCCGCCGTGGCCAGCGGCGCGGCGGGCCGCACCAGCGTCGGGGCCATGGTGGTGGCGACGCCGGTGCTGCTGGCCCAGGCCGTGGAGATGCTCAAGCGCCGCTCCTCCCAGGCCACGGTGCTGGTGGAGGAGGGCGACCTCACGCGGCTGCTGCCACGCCTGCGCCTGGGCGAGCTCGACCTGTTCGTCGGCCGGCTGGAGCCCGGTTATGCCTCGCCCGACCTGGAGACCGAGGCGCTCTACAACGAGCCGATGGTGGCCGTCGTACGGCCCGACCATGCGCTGGCGGCCAAGCGCCGGCCGCACTGGCGTGACCTGGCCCAACTGCCCTGCGTGATGCCGCCGCCCTGGGCCTCGCTGCGGGTGAAACTCGACCAGATGTTCTTCCGCCATGGCCTGCTGCCGCCGGCCGACCTGATCGAGACGGCGTCTTTCCTGGTGCAGCTGACGGGGGTGCGCGAACGCGGGGCGGTGGCCTTCGTCGCACGGACGGTGGGGCGGCATTTCCAGGCGCAGGGCCTGTTCAAGGTGCTGCCGCTGGCCGTGCCGATCGAGCTGCCGCCGGTCGGCATCATCACTCTGCGCGGCAGGCGGCGTACGCCGGGCACGGAGCAACTCATCGCCTGCCTGCGCGACAGCGCCGGCCTGGCTGCCCCTGCAACGCGCCGCCGGGGCGCTGGCCGCATAGGCAATTAGCGGGGAGCGTGCGCCTGCCATCTCTGCCGGCGGAATAGGGTCCAAGTTATGCCGAAATAATATATCTGTAAGTGCGATCCAAGTCTTGTGACAGGGCTCTGATCTTGCGATATTCGCTGCGCGCTGGCGCATCGGTTGCAGGGGCCGGCTGCATAACAACCCTAGGAGGAGATCGCATGAGGCAAACCCTATTTCGTCCGCTGGTAGTCGCACTGGGCATGGCCAGTGCCACCCTTCCCGGCATGGCGTCGGCCCAGGCGCAGCCCGCGGCCACCAGCGGCAACGTGGTGCTCTACGGTCTGGTCGATGCCTATATGGGCTCCATGCGCCGCAGCGACCAGCCGGGCCGCACGGCGGTGGTCAACAGCGGCGGCATGAATACGGCGTTCTGGGGCATACGCGGTTCGGAAGACTTGGGCGGGGGCCTGCAGGCGCTGTTCAGCCTGGAGAGCTTTTTCCAGGTGGATGCGGGTACCAATGGGCGCAACGCGACCGACCCGTACTTCTCGAAGAATTCCTGGGTGGGCCTAGCCAACCAGTACGGCCAGCTGAGCCTGGGCCGGCAGACCAATCCGCTGTACCTGGCGACGGGCGCGTTCAACCCCTTCGGCGGGTCGCTGCAGCTCTCGCCCCTGATGCTGCAGACCTGGTCGCCCAACTACAACCGCGCGGTGCTCGGCGACAGCGTGTGGGACAACACCATCCAGTACGGCTCGCCCGATGTGAACGGTTTCCGTGCCAATGCGCTGTACACCTTCGGTGAATCGCAGACCAGCACCGGGGTGCGCAACTTCAACCTGACGGTGAACTACGCGAAGGGCCCGTTCGCAGCGGTGGTGTCGGGCCAGCAGGCCAAGACCGGCCCTGGCTTCACCACGGCCATCGGCAGCCAGAAGGTGGGCATGGGCGGCGCCTCCTACGACTTCCGGGTGCTGCGCCTGTACGGCACCTTCTCCCGCTCGCGCACACCGGACCTGCGGGCCACGAGCGACACCACCCAGCTCGGCGTGGCGGTACCGGCCGGCCTGGGGCGCGTGATGGCGTCGGCTTCACACACCCTGCGCGAGGCGACGAGCGCCCCGGACACCACACGCAACACCTACGCGCTGGGGTATGGCTACGATCTGTCCAAACGCACCGACCTGTATGCCGTGTACCTGCGCGACCGGGCCACCGGCTTTGGCGGCCAGAACAGCTTCGCGGTGGGCATGCGCCACCGCTTCTAAAAAAATGGAGACGAACATGCTGAACCGATTTTTCATGCGGCGGCGCGTGGCCTGCGCGCTGATGGCCGCCGTGGCCGCGGCCATCGCCCCGGCGGCTGCCGTGGCGCAATCCACGTCTTCCCGACCGATCCGGCTGGTGGTGCCCTTCGGGCCCGGCGGCGCGGGCGACCTCACGGCGCGTGTGGTGGCGCAGAAAATGTCCGAATCCATGGGCCAGCCCATCGTGGTGGACAACAAGCCCGGCGCGGGTGGCGTGGTGGCGGCCGACACCGTCGCCAAGGCGGCGCCCGACGGGCTGACCCTGCTGCTGATGTCCAACGGCACTGCGGTGAGCGCGGGCCTGTTCAAGTCGCTGCCCTACGACACCCTGAAGGACTTCGCGCCGGTGTCCACGCTGGGCTACTTCGACATGGCGGTGGTGACGTCCGCCGAGTCGCCCTACAAGACCCTGCCCGAACTGCTGGCCTACGCCAAGGCGAACCCGGGCAAGGTGAACCTGGGGTCCATCAACGTCGGCAGTTCGCAGAACCTCGCCGCGGAGATGTTCAAGGCCAGTGCCGGCATCGACGTGCAGGTGGTGCCCTTCAACGGCACGCCCGCCCTGGTGACCGCGCTGCGCGGCAAGCAGATCGACGCGGCGGTGGAGATCCTCGCGCCCATGGTGACCCAGATCAAGGGCAACGCACTGCGGGCCCTGGCCGTGATGGGCGACAAGCGCACGCCGGAGCTGCCCGGCGTGCCCACGGTGGCGCAGAGCGGCGTGCCGAACTTCAATGTCGCCGCCTGGAACGCCCTGGCGGCACCGGGCAAGACGCCGCCGGCCCTGGTGGAGCGGCTGAGCCGCGAAGCCAATGCCGCCCTGGCCTCGCCGGAGGTGCGCAAGCGCCTGCGCGACATGTACGTGGAAGCCCGGGGCAGCACGCCCGGGCAGTTGTCGAAATTGCTGCAGAGCGAGATCCAGCGCTGGACCCAGGTGATCGAGCACGCCGGCATCCCCAAGCAATGAACCCCCGGCCCCGAACGCTGTAGACCGACCCGATATGAGCACCTCCGACACCGCCGCCCCGGCCACCATCCTGCCCCCCCACCCGAACCCGAGCCAACCGGCCTACCGCCTGCCCCCGGGTGCCTGCGACGCGCACTGCCACGTGTTCGGCCCCGGCGACCGCTTTCCGTATTCCGGCAAGCGCACCTACACACCGCCGGATGCGCCGGCGGAACGTTTGCGCGCACTGCACAAGCTGCTGGGCATAGCGCGTGTCGTGCTGGTGCAGGCCAGCGCGCACGGCCATGACAACAGCGCCATGCTCGATGCCATCGCCTACGCGCCCGATGCCTACCGTGGCGTGGCCATGGTGGGCGCTGGCGTGGGCGACGCCGAACTGCAGGCGCTGCACAAAGGTGGCGTGCGCTCGGTGCGGTTCAACTTCGTGCAGCACCTGGGCGGCGCACCCGACCTGCCCACCGTGCAGCGCTTGGCCGAGCGCATCAAACCGCTGGGCTGGCACCTGGTGCTGCACCTGGATGCGGAAGACCTGGTGACCTACCGCGACTTCCTGCTGGGGCTGCCGGTGCCTTTTGTCATTGACCACATGGGCCGCACCATGGTGAAGAACGGGCAGGCGCAACGGCCCTTCGAGCTGCTGCTGGAACTGATGCGCAGCAACGAGCGCGCCTGGGTCAAGGTGAGCGGTGCGGAGCGTATCTCCGCCGCGCTGTCCGCGGCCGAAGGCGGCCCCTACGCCGATGCCGCACCTTTTGCGCGCCGGCTGATCGAGGCCGCGCCCGACCGTGTGCTGTGGGGCACCGACTGGCCGCACCCGAATGTCCGCGAGATGCCCGACGACGGCCAACTGGTGGACCTGCTGCCGCGCTTCACCGACGACGCGGCGCTGCTGCAGAAATTGCTCGTCGACAACCCGACGCGCCTCTACTGGTACGACTGAACCCGCGCGCCTCAGGCCACTGGCGTGCTGGAGGTCCCGGCGATCAGTTCCCGGATGAGATTGAGCACGGCCTGCTGCGTCAGCGTGGCCGGACGCCGGCTACTGACCGCCACGGCCAGGCGGCTGCGCAGGTCCGGCTGGACGATGCGGCGGGTCGCGAAGATGTCCGGGTGCGGCGCGGTCGCGACGGCGATCATCGGCATCATCGCGTGGCCCACGCCGTCGGCCACCAGGCCCAGGATGGCCGCCACACCGTCGATTTCCAGCGCGATCTGCGGTCGGCAGCCGATGTTGGCGAACTCCGTCTCCACCTGCAGGCGGATGGCGTTGGGCAGCGTGGGGATGACCAGCGGCATGCCGGCGATTTCACGCAGCGTGACCGGCTGCGTCCCGCCCCCCGCGGCGGTGGCGCTGATCAGGTAGAGGTCCTGCTCCTGCAGCACCACGCTGTCGATGTCGGCCGACGGGGCCGGGTTGTACAGCAGGGCGATATCGAGCCGGCCGCTGTGCAACGATTCGGCCATGGCATTGGACAAGGCCTCGGTGATCGACAGCTTGGCATCGGGCAGGCGCTGCCGGAAGGCATGCGCCAGCGGCACGGTCAGGCGTTTGGCGATGCTGGGGGGCAGGCCGACCGCCACCTGCCCGGCCAGGGCGCCGCGCACCCGGCCCAGGTCCTCGCGGGCGCGCTCGACCTGGTGCAGGATGCCGCGGCCATGCTCCAGCAGCAGCTTGCCGGCGTCGGTAACGGTCACCCCGCGGCCATTACGCAGCAGCAGGTTCTGCCCCAGTTCCACCTCCAGCTGGCGCACCTGGCGGCTGAGCGCCGGCTGTGCCACGTCGAGCACGATGGAGGCCCGGGTGAAGCTGCCCAGTTCCGCCACGCGGATGAAATACGCCAGTTGCTTGAGGTCCATCGATCGAGTGTATGGACATAACGAAAGCCCGGCTATGACGTTTTGTTCTATCAGCTAGTGGCCGGCCAGGATAGCCCGGTGCTCTGGTGGCGCCGACAATGGGCCGCTGGACAACCAGCGACTCAGACTCAGAGACTTCCGGATGATCTACGAACAGCGTATCTACCGCGCGGTGGCCGGCCGCCTGCCCCAACTGCTGGCGCGCCTGCAGACCGATACCCTGCCCCTGTGGGACAAGCACGGCATCCGC
The DNA here is from genome assembly GCA_040390235.1 of Pseudomonadota bacterium. GTDB lineage: Bacteria > Pseudomonadota > Gammaproteobacteria > Burkholderiales > Burkholderiaceae_C > Xylophilus. Next base: position 7,704 of record JAZJYT010000102.1, read on the forward strand.
CCGGTAGGGTTCTTCACCACGCTGGTGGGGGAATCGTCGAACGACCTGACCTACCTGCTGGCCTGGGAGTCCCTGGCCGAACGCGAGGCCAAGTGGAACGCATTCCAGGCCGACCCGGAATGGAAGGCCAAACGGACCGACAGCGAGAAGAACGGGCCGCTCACCGCCAATGTGATGAATAGCCTGCTGACACCGACGGCGTTCTCGGCGCTGCAATAAGCGGGGTTTTCCGCCCGTCCTCCCGGGCCCCTGTACCTGCCGCTGGCGGCGGGTACAGTCGAACGCCATGGATGCCAATACGTTCGAGTACTTCTGCGCCGTCGCGCGCAGCGGCAGCATTTCCCGCGGCGCGGGGGAGCTGGGCATGGAGCCCTCCACGCTGACGCGGCACATCGGGCGCCTGGAAGAGGAGGTCGGGGTGAAGCTGTTCCACCGCAGCGGCCGGGGCATGGTGCTCACCGATGCGGGAACGCTGCTGCTGGAGGAGGCGACCAAGGTGGGCGACACGCTGCAACACGCACGCCGGGTGGCCGCAGACCTGGCCGCGCAGGGCCCGTCCAAGATCGTCGTGGCGGCCCAGCCGACCATCGCCCAGGTCTGCTTCGGCCCTATGGCCCATGCGCTGCGTGAAGAATTTCCCCGCGCTCGTCTGCAGTGGGCAGAGGGGTTCGGCCATGAGCTCGTGGAGTGGCTGCAGGAGGGCAAGGTGGACGTGGCGCTGCTGTATGTCCCGAGCCGGACCCCGATCGTCGAATACGAGTTCCTGCTGCAGGAGCCGCTCCACTGCATCCTGCCTGCCGGGTATCCGCTGCCGCCGCTGCCTTTCCATCCCTTCCAGGCCATCGATCTGCCGCTGGTACTGCCCAGCACCGCGCACGGCCTGCGGGCATTGGCCGAAAGCTGGGCGCAGAAGCAGGGCAGGCGTGTCAATCTGGCAATGGAGTGCGACGGTTCGACCTTCATCACCCGCCGCCTCGTCCAGGGCGGCCATGGCTGCACCATCCTGCCGCTGGCATCGGTACAGGAAGACGTGGAAAGAGGTCTGCTGCAGGCCGTGCCGATGGAGGGCGTCGATGCCCTGCGGACGGTTGCCCTGGCCACCGCGCAGAACCGTTCGCCCGTCACGGGGCTGGCGCAGGTCACCCGCCTGCTGCGCGAGGTCGTGGCCCGCCTGGTGGCGACTGGCCAGTGGCCCGGTGTGGAGCGTATGGCGTCCTGACCGCCGGGTTCAATCCAGCCGCTTGCCCGGGGTGATCTGCCGAGGATCGGTCAGCAGCTCCAGCAGTGCGAGCCCGCCATGCGCCTGGGCGCGAGCGAATGCCGCCGGGAAGTCCTGTGTCTCGCGCACCTGTTCGCCATAGGCACCGAACGCCCGGGCCAACGCCACGTAGTCGGGGCCCCGCAGCCGTGTTCCGCTGACCCGCCCCGGGTAGTGGTTCTCCTGGTGCATACGTATGGTGCCGTACATGCCGTTGTTGACCACCAGGATGATGAAGTTGCCGCCGTACTCGACCGCGGTGGCCATCTCCTGCGGGTACATCAGAAAGCAGCCGTCACCCGCCACGCAGACCACACTCCGGTCCGGGTGCCGCAGCGATGCGGCGACGGCGGCCGGCAGGCCATAACCCATGGCGCCGCAGACCGGAGCCAGTTCGGTACGGGCCCGGCGGTACGGGTAGAAGCGGTGTACCCACACGGAGTAGTTGCCCGCCCCGTTGGTCAGGATACTGTCGTCGGGGAGCGTCTCGCCCAGGTGCGCCATGGCGACTGCCATGTCCACGCCGGTGGCTTCGGCGGCGCGGGCCGGGGGCAGCGTGAAGGTTTCCTGGGCCTTGCGGGCGGTGGCCGTCCACGCATGCCAGGTCCGCCGTTCCGGTGCGGGCAGGGCTTCCAAGGCGGAAACGGCAGCGCTGGTGGTGGCTTGCAGGCCGATTTCCGGCCGGAACACACGGCCGAGTTCAGACGCCTCGGCGTGGATATGGACCAGCCGCTGGTGCGGGACCGGCGCCTCGACCAGGGTGTAGGCCTCCGTGGCGATGTCGGACAGGCGGGGGCCCAGCGCGAGGATGACGTCGGCATCCAACACCATCTGCCGGAGGGCCGGACTCATCCCCAGGCCCAGGTGGCCCACGTACTGCGGATGGCGGTTGTCCAGCGCGTCCTGCCGGCGGAAGGTACAGGCCACCGGCAGGTCCCAGGCACGGGCGAAAGAAGCCAGGGTGCTCGACGCGGCCTCGGTCCAGCCACTGCCGCCCACGATGACCAGGGGGCGCTGTGCGCGGCCGAGAATCGCCGCCACCTGCTGCAGCGTGTCGGGGTGCGGGACGACCGGCGCCAGGGGCGTGGACCGGAAGGCGGCGACGGTGCTGGCTTCGGTCAGCATGTCTTCCGGCAAGGACACGACCACCGGCCCGGGTCGGCCGGAAACGGCCATGTGGAAGGCCCGGGCCACGGTCTCTGCCATGCGCGACGGGTCCGTGACCTCGACCACCCACTTGGCCAGCTTGCCGAACATGGCGTAGTAGTCCACCTCCTGGAATACGTCGCGGCCCACCTGGTGGCGGGCCACCTGGCCGACGAACAGGATCATCGGCGTCGAGTCCTGCTGTGCAGTGTGGACGCCGATGCTCGCATGCGTGGCCCCCGGCCCGCGGGTGACCATGCAGATGCCGGGGCGTCCGGTCAGCTTGCCGTCGGCCTCCGCCATGTTGGCGGCTCCGCCCTCGTGTTTGGCCACCACCAGCTGGATCTCGCCGGACACGTCGTACAGCGCATCCAGAACGGCCAGGTAGCTCTCGCCGGGCACACAAAAGACACGGTCCACGCCATGCAAGCGGAGCGCGTCGACCAGCACCTGGGCGGCGGTCTGGACCTGGCCAGGGGCGGGCCCTGGTGCGGAGCGGGTGGGTGGTGCTGCCTGGAGCATGGGAGACTTTCACGAAGGATGGAGGCTGCCATGGGCCCGCGTGGCGGGCCGGCAGATGCGTCGTGGAAAGTCTAGGGACCGCCCCAGGGCCGCGCACCGCCATGGCGGCAGTGCAGGCATGCGGAATTTCCGTTGCACGGCGCGGTGCGGTGGCGGCTGCAACCGCTGGTTCCTTTCACTGCTGCTGTATCCCGGCCTTCTCGATCACCGCCCGCCACTTGACGATGTCGCGGTTGGTGCGCGCCGTCATTTCCTCCGGCGTGCTCGCCTGGGCGACAAAACCCATGTTCTGCAGCGGAATCCGCACGTCGGGTGAGTCCATGGCCTGTTGGATTTCCCGGGCCAGCCGCTCCACCACCACATCGGGTGTGTGGGCGGGCACGCTGATCCCGCCCCACGACGTGGCTTCGAACCCGGGAAAACCACTCTCGGCAAGTGTCGGTACGGCGGGCAGGCCGGGGAAGCGTTGGCTGGAGGTGACGGCCAGGGCCCTGATACTCCGCGCGGCGATCTGCCCGAGCAGCGGCGGCAGGATGTCCACCGCCACCTGCACGTCCCCGGCGCGCAGGGCCGCCAGTATTTCCGCATTGGACTTGTAGGGCACCACCACCGCATCGATGCCCGACATGGACCTGAACATCTCGGCGGCGAGTTGCTGGGTGGTGCCGATGTTGGCCGTGCCGATGCTGAGCTTGCCCGGGTGCGTCCGCGCATAGGCCAGGACGTCGGCGATGGAGTTGAACTCCGACGGGCCGTCGACGATGAATGCGGGGTAGAAGGACGCGATCGACGACACGTGGCGAAAATCCCGCGACAGGCTGTAGGGCGCATTCTTGAACAGCACGGAACTGATGGCGGGACCATTGCCCGTCAGCAGCAGGGTATAGCCGTCCGGCTTGGCCTTGGCCGCCAGCATCGTCGCGACGACGCCGCCGGCGCCTGCGCGGTTGTCCACGACCACCGGCTGCCCCAAGTGTTCGGACATCTTCTGGGCGAGCCGCCGGGTGATGATGTCGCCGGCCCCTCCCGGGGCATACCCCACCAGCAGCACGAGCGGCCTGGAAGGATAGTCCTGGGCCTGTGCGGCAGCCCCCATGCCGGCGAACGCAAGGACCGCCGTCCCCCGAAGCAGTGCGCGGCGTGTGGGGGGCCTTGCGCGATGTGTCATCTCTGTCTCCGTCTACTTATGGTTTGGCATGGATCGCCAAATCGAGACGCAAATGTTTCACGGAGGCGGCGGCACGTCCATTGAATAAAGCCTCCCGCGGCTTGAGTGTTTGGTCAAGCGGGGCGCGCAACGTACTGGCTGCTCAGTTTGGCGGCCGCTTCTTCCAGGCAGGAGATCATCAGGTTGGCGCCAGGCGTGAGGGCCCGGTTCTTGTTCCACAAGACACCCGCCGGCCGCATCAGCCGGGGCAGGCTCAGCGGCAGGATGGCCAGCGGCTGGGAAGGGTCCTTGGCCACCGCGCCCGCCATCGCCCCGATGGCATCCGTCATGTTGAGGTAGGCGCGCGCCAGGTGGGTCGACAGTGTTTCGATGTAGTTGTTGGTCAGCGAGATGTCGTGGCGTTCCAGGATCCGCTCCAGGGGATCGCGCAGCAAGGAGCCGGCGGGGGGCAGGACCCAGGGGTAGGACTTCAGGTCCGACCATTTGAGCTTCTTCACTTTCGAGAGCGGGTGGTCGCGCCGTGTCATCAGCATCACCGGGTCTTCCAGCAGCTCCTTTTCCTCGAAGCCCGGCAGGGAGTTGCGCACCGGCAGGCGCCCCACCACCATGTCCATCTTGCCCTGCCACAGTTCAGGCATGAGGGTGCTCACGGTGCCTTCGGTCACCAGGACACGGGTGCCCGGCGCCTTCTGCTTCAACAGGGCCAGGGCGCGTGGCAGGAGCACGGACGTCGATGCCGGGAATACCCCGATATGGATCTTGCCTTCGGTGCCGGAACTGAGGGCCCGCAGCTCGTCCCGGGCCTGGTTGATGTTCGCCAGCATGGTGCGGGCATGGCCGATCAGGCACTCGCCGTAGACCGTGGGCCGCAGCCCCTGGGTGGTCCGGGAGAACAGCTCCAGCCCCAGCCCCTTTTCCAGTTCGGACAGGGCCTTGGAAACGGCGGGCACCGTGACATGGGAGATCTCGGCGACCTGCTTGAGGTTGCCGAAGTCGTCCAGCGCCACCAGCAGGCGCAGGTGGCGCGCCTTCAGGTTGATCTGCAGGTACCAGTCAATTTGCGACATGGGTTCTCCCGTGTACCGGTGCCACACGGCGGGACAATGCCGGGGACCGCGAGCATACCCCGCGTGGAGGGGCAGTTAACCAGGTGTTCAACATGCAGGAATTTTTACTCAATCGACGCGCAGGCGCCAACATGTGAAATTGACGGGTTCGACGGATATGGAATACCAAAGGAGAGACAGTTGTGATTCAAAGACGTTCTGCACTGGGCTGCGCCCTGGCGCTGGCCTGTGGTGCGGCCGGTACCCCGGCCATCGCCCAATCCTACCCGGCCAAGCCGCTGCAGCTGTATGTGGCCTTCGCCGCGGGAGGCGCCGGTGACACCGTCGCCCGTATCGTGGCGAGGAAGGTGACCGAGAGCATGGGCCAGCCCGTCGTCATCGAGAACCGGCCCAGCCCGGTGGTGGCCGTGCTCACCGTCGCCAAGGCCCGGCCCGACGGCTATGCCATGGTGATGGCGGGCAGCGGCACGGCGCTGACCTCGGCGCTGTTCAAGACGCTGCCCTACGACCTGATGAAGGATTTCAAGCACGTATCGACGATGGCCACGTTCGACCTGGCGCTGCTCGCCAGCAGCACGTCCGGCTTCAACAAGGCCGAAGACGTCATCGCCTACGCCAGGGCCAACCCCGGCAAGCTGAACATCGGCACCGTGCGGGTCGGCAGCACGCAGAACCTGGCCGCCGAGATGTTCCGCTCGATGTCGGGCATCCAGGCCACCATCGTGCCCTACAAGACCACGGCGGAGGTCATGTCCGGGCTGCGCTCGGGTGACGTGCAGGTGGGCCTGGAGATCCTGTCTCCCGTGCTCGGCCTGGTCACGGGCAAGACCCTGAAGGTGCTGGCGATGACCTCGAAGAAGCGGTTCCCGGGGCTGCCGGATGTACCCACGCTGGCCGAGGGTGCGCTGCCCGGATTCGATGCGAGCTCCTGGAACGGCGTCAGTGTGCCGGCCGCCACGCCGGACGCCGTGGTGCGCCGCCTGTCCCGGGAAATCTCCAAGGCCGTCGGCGGCGCCGACGTGCAGAAGGAATTCCAGTTGCTGGGCGTGGTGGCGGCCGGCAGCACGCCGGAGCAGATGACCGAGCGCATGGCGGCGGACATCGCCAAGTGGAAGGGCGTGATCGAGAAGGCCGGCATCCCGCTGCAGTAAAAAAACGGCGGGCGGGCATCTGGGTGCCCGCCCGCCGAACCTGGAGTTGTCCCGGACGCCCCGCCTGCGGGGCGCCTTGTTGTGTGTCAGGCGCCGAGTGCCGCCGTGGTCTCGTCGAACAGTTCGTCGACCGAGAATTTGCGCGGGATGATCTTCTGCTCGAAGGCCCACTCGATGGCCATCTGGATACCCTTGCGGTTGGCCTCCAGGCCGACGGGTGGGAAGGTGGCCAGGGACTCGGCCGGGGTGAGTTTTCGGCTTTCCAGCAGCATGCGGTAGATTTCGCGCACGGCTTCGGGGTGCTTCTTCGACAGGTCCTGGTGCACCACGAACATGTGGTTGATCGGCACCACGCCTTCACGCTCGTACCAGGCCTTGGCCGCGGCATGCGGGTCGGGCACCAGCCGGTTGATGCGGGGGTCGCTGGGCATGTCCGCGCCCATGATGGCGGCGGCCAGTTCGCCGTCGAGCATCATCTGCCCGATGGATGCCCCCTTGGGCAGCTGCTGGCAGTTGGCCGGGTCCTTGTACTCGGCCAGGTGCGACTCGTCGATCGTCATCCAGGTGACCTTGTCGAGGTCGACGCCGTATTCGTGCTGCAGGATGCCGCGCACCCACAGGCCGGTGGTCTGTGCGTAGGTACGCACACCCACCTTCTTGCCTTCGATGTCCTTGGGGTTCAGGTGGCCGAATTCCTTGTTGTAGCCGATGCAGTGGTGCTGGAAGCGGCCCACCACCGGGAACGGCAGCAGCACGTAGGGCTTGTTGTAGGCCTTGGCCTGCAGGTAGGTGACGATGGCCAGCTCGCCCGCGTCGAACGCGTTGTTGCGGACCATGGGCTTGAAGCCATCGTGTGCGGCCTTGGGGCCGCAGAAGTCGAAGCTCACCAGGTCGGAAGTGACCCGGCCGTCCTTCAGGGCCTTGTTGACGGCGTTGTCGGCGAGGTTGGTTTTCAGCGTGAGGGACGCCGTTGCGGTTGCGCTCATGACTATCCTTGGTCGGGTTGGAGTGAATCGGATCTGGCGCCGGGAGGGCGGCTCTAGCCGGCCAGGTGCGGATAAAGTTTCTGCGCCGTACCGGCCATGATCCAGTGTTGGTCTTCGGGCGACAGGAAGGCGATGCACTTCTTCAGGTCGGCGACCATCTCCGGCACGGAGCCTTCGGTCGCCGGGAAGTTGGAGCCCCAGGCGATGCGGTGGGCACCGAAGTCCTGCACCAGACGGCCGAAGAAGGTCTCCGGCGTGGCCTGGCCCTGCTGCGACATGGTGGTGTTGCGGCTGGTCATCTTGAGGTAGACGTTCTGGTACTGCGCCAGGTCGAACAGGTGCTGCGCGCCGGGGTAGGGCGGGCCATCGGAGATCGTCGGCTTGAGCATGTGGTCGATGATGACCGGGGTGTCCGGGAAGCGCTCCAGCAGCTTCACCAGCTGCGGGATCGCCTTGGCGGTCATCTGCACGCAGACCGACAGGCCCAGGTCGCCGGCCGTCTTCCAGCCGGGCAGCAGGCGCGGGTCTTCCAGCCAGGGCGCCTGGCCGGGCATGGTGCTGCCGGTGGTGAACAGGCGCAGGCCGCCCAGGCCGCGGTCGACCCAGTAGCGGATCTTGTCCGAGGCGTCGGGTGCCAGGATGTCGACCGAGAACACGCCGTCGACCCGCTGGGGCAGCAGCGCGACCGAGTCGGCCAGGTAGGAGTTGTCGAAACCGTAGGTGGTCGACGAATGCACGATGGCGGCCTTGTCGATGCCGGCCTCGTCCATGTCGGAAAGGTATTGCTCGAAGGTCGCCGGCCGGTCGGCGGACCATTCCGAGCGTTCGCCGCCCAGCGGTGCGATGGGGTAGCGCTGGGTGTCGGGCGAGATGATGTGGGGGTGGATGTCGATGAGTCGGGTAACCATGGCAGGGGTCTCGGTCGGGGCGATCAGGCGCCGGGATTGATGAACATGTCCTCGATGGCGTACTGCTTCTTCAGCAGGCCCTGCTGGTGGCAATAGAGCATCATGGCTTCGATGGAGGCGCGGTTGGCTTCGATGCCGTAGGGCAGCGGATCGCCGACGATCTCGGCCATCTTCCGGTAGTGCGTGTCCTTGTCCGAGACGCTGTCGCCGGCGGCCAATTGCTGCAGGTAGAGGTTCTTGGATGCGAGGAAGGCGTCGTACAGCGCCTTGCCCAGCCAGGGGTTCTTGGCCAGGACTTCCTCCTTGACGGTGATCAGGCCGTGCACCGGATAGATGCCGGTGCGCTGGAACCAGTCGGCTTCGAGTTTTTCGGCGTCGGGGAACATCTCCAGGTAGTTCGCCGGCTTGGGTTTGCTCTGTCCGTGCCAGGCCTCGGCCCAGCCCTCGGTCGGCGCGCCGGCGCGGCCGATGCCGGCGTTGTCGGTGAAGGCCGCGGAGAGTTCGCCGCTGGCCATCAGGTCCACCAGCGACTGGCCTTCGGCCACATGTTCCACGTTGGGCGGCAGCACCAGGGACTTGACGTGTTCCTCGTCGTCCACCACCCAGGTGATCTTGTCGTTGTCCACGCCGCAGTCGTTGGCCATGATGCCGCGCGTCCAGATGCCGGTGGTGACCGAGTAGGCGCGCACGCCGGCGCGTTTGCCCTCCAGGTCCTTCGGCACCTTGATGCCGGCGTCGTCGCGGTACACCAGGCCCGCATGGTGGAAACGCCGGAAGATGAAGATGGGCAGTGCCTTGAAGGGCGAGCCATGCTCACGGGCGATCATGTAGGTGGCGGGCGCCATTTCGCAGACATCGAACTCGACGTCGCGCACCATACGGCGGAAGGCCGCGATGATGGGTTTGACTTCCACGAAGTCCGGCTGCACGCCTGCGATGGTCACCTGGCCTTGCTTGAGTGCTGCGGTGTGGCCGTAGGTGGCAATGGCCATCTTCAGCGGGAGGGGGGTGTTGCTCATCTGTCAGTCTTCTTTACGAGGGTGAAAGCGGAATGCAAGGAGGGGGTGCGGGTCGTTGTGCGGACCGGCGGGAGGTTCAGAGGTCCGCGGCGCTGTCCACGTACACCAGGCCGGCGGCCGCCAGGGCCGGGCGCATGTTGGCTACGTCGATCGACAGCTCGCCCTTGTCGTAGCGCAGGCGCGAGCGGTTTTCCTTCTCGGTGCGCTGGGCCGCCAGTTCGGCGACCTTCTCGATGTCGGCGAAGGGCACCACGACCACACCGTCGTCGTCGGCCACGATCACGTCGCCCGGGTTCACCTGCGCGCCGGCGCACACGACCGGCAGGTTGCAGTTGCCCAGCGTGGCCTTGACGGTGCCGCGCGCCGAGATGGCCCGGGACCAGACCGGGAAGCCCATTTCCGTCAGCGGGCGGATGTCGCGGCAGCCGGCGTCGATCACGACACCACGCACGCCCCGGGCCTTCAGCGCCGAGGAGATCAGGTCGCCGATCATGCCGTCGGTGTTGTCGCCCATGCAGGCGACCACCAGGATGTCGCCGGCCTGGCACTGCTCCATGGCGACATGCAGCATCCAGTTGTCGCCGGGCGCGGTCAGGGTGGTGACGGCCGTGCCGGCAATGGCAGCGCCCGCATAGATGGGGCGCATGTAGGGCTGCATCAGGCCGGAGCGGCCCATGGCTTCGTGCACGGTGGCAACGCCGGCGACGCACAGGGCGTCGATGGCGGCTTGCGGGCCGCGGGGAATGTTTCGGACTACGACGGTTCTCATCATGGGGGGCTCGCTCGGGTTCTCTAGTTGCGGGGAATGTGGGCGTGTTCGATCACGGCTTTCCAGCGTGTGATTTCTGAGGCCATCAGCTGGCGCGTCTGCTCGGGGGTCAGCGCGTAGGGTTCGGAATTCATGTCGTGCAGCTTGCGTGTCACCTCGGGGGAATTGATGGCCGCGACGAACGCCTGGTTCAGCCGGTCGACGATGGCGCGCGGTGTGCCCGCCTTGACCGACACCGCGTTGAAGGAGCTGACCTCGTAGCCGCGCAGGCCGCTTTCGGCGGTGGTCGGCACATCGGGCAGGCTGGGGTTGCGTTTGTCGGCGGCGATGGCCAGTGCACGCACGTTGCCGGCCTTGATCTGGGTCAGCACCGGCGGCACGAACTCGAACGCCAGATCGATGTCACCCGCGTGCAGCGACGTATAGAGGGCGCCCGCCACCTTGAAGGGCACTACCTCGGCCTGGACGCCGGCTACCGACTTGAACAGCTCGGCGGCGAGGTGCTGGGTCGAGCCGATGCTGGAGGTGCCGAAGGTGAGCTTGCCGGGGTTGGCCTTGCCGTAGGCGATGAGCTCGGCGACGGAGTGGAAACGCGAGTCCGGGCTGACGAGCAGCAGCAGGCTGAACTTCGACATCGCCGAGACCTGGGTGAAATCGGTGAGGATGTTGTAAGGCAGCGACTTGAAGAGGGACTGGCTGATGGCCGTGCCGTTGCCGCCCATGACCAGGGTGTACCCGTCCGCCGGGGCCTGGATGCCGCCCAAGAAGGCCTGCACGCCGCCGGCGCTGGCCCGGTTGTCGACGATGATCTGCTGTCCCATGTTCTCGCCTATCTTCTGCGCGATGACACGGGCTGTCGTGTCACCGATGCCGCCAGCGCCATAGGGCAGCAGGAGCCGGATCGGTTTGTTGGGAAAGGTCTGTTGTGCGGAACCCGCCACGGCCCAGCCGAGGCCCAGCGTTGCAATCAATAGCGCCGCGGTGCGGCGGCGCAGACTCCATATCGGCCTGTTCACGGGGTGCATGTCTCCAAGGTGTGTGCGGCCTTCTGGCAGCGCTTTTTTTCGGCAGGCGCTGATATTTGCATGCGTCGGTTTTTCGGTCTATTGAGATAAATTTCGTGTGAGTTGAGCACTCGGTTAAGAGGGAGAGATGAAACCGGCTTGCGGGTTTCGCAGCCCTATTCGTTAACCAGTTACTCAACTTGACGGAAGGAATACTCAATAGACGGAAACGGTCTCCGGCGGGCACAGTATCGAGTTGTAAGTTCTTGCGATTCCGTACCCATCAACCCAGGGAGACAGGCGGCGAGCTGGTGAGGCAACAACCATCTCGGCACCCCAAAACACATGAAATTCCAC
>JAZJYT010000103.1:0-31689 GCA_040390235.1 Pseudomonadota bacterium
TCAGGCGCGGCGTGCTTCGGCACCGGCCCCGCCGCGCGCAGCCGCCAGGGTGCGCGCCAGGATCAGCGGGATGACCCCACCCGCGCGCAGCAGGTCCACCTCCAGCTGGGTCTCTACCGCCGCCACGCCGGCCAGGATTTCGACGCTGCCGCCGCGGCGCAGGATACGCACTGGCACCGCACAACGCGGCCCCAGCGTGCCGGCCGGGGCATCGACCGCCAAACGGTCGCCCGGCAGCAACTGCAGCGCCTGCGGCCCCACCCCCGCGGGCAGCAGCACCGGCAGGATGCCCATGCCGATGAGGTTGGAGCGGTGGATACGCTCGAAGCTCGGTGCCAGCACCGCCCGCAGGCCCAGCAGGCGCTGCGCCTTGGCGGCCCAGTCGCGCGAGGAGCCGGTGCCGTAGCGCTCGCCGGCCACCAGCACCACGGCGCGGCCTTCTGTGCGGTAGCGCTCGGCGGCGTCCCATACCGGCATCAGCTCGCCGCTGGGCACGTGCAGCGTGTGGGCCACGGGTGCGCCCGGCGCCAGCAGGTTGACCAGGGTCTTGCTGTGGAAGGCGCCGCGCAGCATCACCTCCCAGTTGCCGCGGCGCGAGGCGAACACGTTGAGGTCCTTGCGGTCGTCGCCCCGCGCCACCAGGTAGTCGGCCACCAGGCTGTCGGGCGGTATGGCGCTGGCCGGCGAGATGTGGTCGGTGGTGATGTCGTCGCCCAGCACCATCAGCGGGTAGGCGGTGTAGGCGCCCAGCAGGCTGCCCTGGTCGGCCGCCGCGAAGGGCGGCCGGCGCAGCGCGGTGGAAGCCGCGTCCCACGGAAAACGCGGCGTGGCCGGCGCCTCCAGCGCGAACCACAGCGGGTTGCGGCTGGCGACCTCGAAATCGCGCCGGTAGTCGGCCGGGTCGGCGCCCAGCGCCACCACGGCATCGACTTCTTCGTGGGTCGGCCACAGCTCCTGCCAGTAGACCGGGCGGCCATCGGGTGCCACCTGTACCGGTTCGGCCGACAGGTCGCGTGCGGCATCACCCGCCAGGGCGAACAGCAGCACCAATGGTGGCGACATGATGAAACCCAGCTCGATGTCCGGGTGCACCCGCCCGGGAAAATTGCGGTTGCCCGAGAGCACGGCCACGCCCAGGCTCTGGCCGGCCTGCTGGGCCGCGACCAGCGGCGCCGTCAGCGGGCCGGAGTTGCCGATGCAGGTGGTGCAGCCGAAACCGACGATGCCGAAACCCACCGCCGCCAGGTCGTCGAGCAGGCCGGCGCGCTGCAGGTAGCTGGCGGCGGCCGGTGAGCCGGGGGCCAGCGAGGTCTTGACCCAGTGCGGCACCGTGAGCCCCAGCGCGCGCGCCCGGCGTGCCACCAGGCCGGCGGCGGCCAGCAGGCGCGGGTCGGAGGTGTTGGTGCAGCTGGTGATGGCGGCCAGCGCCACCGGGTGCACCGGCAGGCCGCTCGGTGCGGCGCGCGGCACGAACCCGGCGGCCGCCAGCGCCCGCCCGCTGTCGCCGAAAGGCAGCAGGTCCTGCGGCCGGCGCGGGCCGGCGATGTGCTGGCCGATGGCCGACAGGTCGATCTCGATGCTGCGGGAAAAACGCGGTGTGGCCGCCGGGTCGAACCACAGGCCGGCGCGGCGGCAATAGGCCTCGACCAGGGCGATGTGGCCTTCGCTGCGGCCGGTAGTCCGCAGGTAGGCCAGCGTATTGCCGTCCACCGGGAAGAAGCCCGTGGTGGCGCCGTACTCGGGCGCCATGTTGGCCACCACCGCCCGTGCGCCCGCGTCCAGGGTGGACACACCCGGGCCAAAAAACTCCACGAACTGGCCCGACACACCCAGGGCCCGCAACCGATGGGTGGCAGTCAGCGCCAGGTCGGTGGCGAGCACACCAGGGCGCAGCGCGCCGGTCAGGCGCACCCCCACCACCTCGGGGATGCGCTGCATGGTGGGCATGCCGAACATCACCGTCTGCGCCTCCAGGCCGCCGACACCCCAGCCCAGCACCCCGATGCCGTTGACCATGGGGGTGTGGCTGTCGGTGCCTATCATCATGTCGGGCACGGCCCAGGCCTCGCCCTGCAGCTGCACCGTGGCCACCACGGTGGCGAGCTGCTCCAGGTTGATGGTGTGCATGATGCCGGTGCCCGGCGGGTGCAGGCGCACACCGTCGAGCACCGAACCGGCCCAGCGCAGGAAGCGGTAGCGCTCGGCGTTGCGGCGGATTTCGGTGCGCAGGTTGTCGTCGGCCGCGCCGGGCCGGGCATAGGCCTCGACCGCCAGCGAATGGTCCACCGAGATGTCGACCGGCAGCACCGGGCTGAGCAGTGCCGGGTCCACCCCGGCCTCGGCCAGCGCGTCGCGCATGGCAGCGATGTCGACCAGCGCCGGCGTGCTGGTGGTGTCGTGCATCAGCACTCTGCCAGGCTGGAAGGCGATCTCGGCCGCGCTGGTGCCCGTCTCCAGCCAGCCGAACAGCGCCGACACGCTGGCCGAACGCTCACCGCCTTCCGTGTTGCGCAGCACGTTGTCCAGCAGCAGGCGCAGCACGGTCGGAAGCGCGGCCAGCCGGTCGCCGAACAGCGCGGGCAGATCCATGAAGCGGTAGCACGCTCCACCGGCTTCCAGCACACCCGAAGACCATTCGTCAGTGTTTTCCATAGGATGCTATTTTGCACAATGGCTGCATAAAATGCAATTTAGTGCAAACCCGCCTGCCTCCGGTTTGCCTGTTCTTCCACTGTCCGAGGACCCGCCATGACCATCGTTTTCACCCGCCGCGCGGCCCCGCTGCTGGCCGCGGCCGCCCTGCTGGCCGGCCTGCCGCACGCCCGCGCCGAGACCGCAGCCGAGTTCCCCAGCAAGGCCGTGACCATCATCGTGCCCTTCGCCGCGGGCGGGAATACCGACGTCAAGACCCGCCTGCTGGTGCAGCAGCTGGCGGCCATCCTGGGCAAGCCGGTGATCGTGGACAACCGGCCCGGCGCCAGCGGCAACATCGGCATCGAGCTGCTGACCCGCGCCGCGCCCGACGGCTACACCATCGGCATGGGCAGCTTCGGCCCGCTGGCGGTCAACCCCTGGATCTACCCCAAGGTGAACTTCGACCCGAAGACGCTGGTGCCCCTGGTGCTGCTGGAAAAAAGCCCGCTGGTGCTGACCACGCCGGCCGACAAGCCCTTCCGCACGGTGGCCGACGTCGTGACCGCGGCCAAGGCCCGACCCGGCGCCCTCAACATCGCCAACGCCGGCCCGGGTGGTGCGCACCACCTGTCGGCCGAACTGTTCGAAAGCGCCGCCGGCATCGACATGGTGGGGGTCCCCTTCAAGGGCGGCGGCCCGGCCTCCTCGGCACTGCTGGCCGGCCAGGTGGACCTGATGTTCGAGCAGACCGGCGCCGCCCTGCCCTCCATCCAGGCCGGCAAGATCCGCCCCATCGCAGTCACCTCGGCCCAGCGCCTGCCGTCCATGCCCGAGGTGCCGACCTTCGCCGAGGCCGGCTACCCGCAGGTGACGGTGTCGAACTGGATGGGTTATGTGCTGCCCAAGGGCACACCCCCGGCCATCGTGGCCAGGCTGCATGCGGCCTTCGTCAAGGCCATGGACCACCCGGACGTGAAGGGCCGCATCCTGGCGCAGAGCAACGAGTTCGGCGGCGGCTCGCCGGCCGACTTCGGCCGCTTCATCGACGCCGAGAGCTTGAAGTGGTCGAAGCTGGTGAAGGAGCGCCACATCCGGATCGAATAAGGTAGCGGCTCCAACAACAAGAGGAGACAGCGCCATGCGCAAGAGACAACTGCTGCGGACCCTGTCCGCCCTCCCGTTCGCCGCCTGCCTGGCCGCGGCGGCGCCGCAAGGCGCCCTGGCCCAGCCGGCCGCGGCCTGGCCGTCCAAACCCATCCACTTCATCGTGCCCTACCCGCCCGGCGGGCCGACCGACCTGATGGCCCGCATGCTGCAGCCGGCGCTGCAGCAGCGGCTGGGCGTGCCGGTGCTGGTCGACAACAAGGGCGGTGCCGGCGGCAACCTGGGCAGTGGCGAGGTGGCCAAGCAACTGCCGGCCGACGGCCACACCCTGCTGCTGGCGGCCAGCGGGCCGATGTCGGTCAACCCCTCGCTGTACCGCAGCATGTCCTTCGACCCGCTGAAGGACCTGGTGCCGGTGATCCAGCTGTCGGCCTTTCCGCTGGTGCTGGAGGTGCACCCCTCGGTGCCGGCCAAAAACGTGAAGGAGCTGATCGCCCTGGCCAAGGCCGGCACCCCTGCGCTGAGTTTCCCCTCGGCCGGCAACGGCACGCCCCAGCACCTGGCCGGCGAGCTGTTCAACACCAGCGTGGGCGTGAAGATGACGCACGTGCCCTACCGCGGCGCGGGCCCGGCGTTGAACGACCTGCTGGGCGGCCAGGTCAACGTGATGTTCGACATCCTCGGCAGTTCGCTGCAGTACATCCAGGCCGGCAAGCTGGTGCCGCTGGCCGTCACCTCGGCCCGGCGCAGCCCGCAGCTGCCCGACGTGCCGACCATGGCCGAAGCCGGCGTGCCGGGCTACGAGCTCACCGGCTGGCACGGCATCGCCGTGCGCGCCGGCACACCGCAGCCCATCGTGGACAAACTCAACGCCACCCTCAACGACATCTTCAAGGACCCGGCCTTCCGCACCCGCTGGGAGGCCATCGGCACGCCGGTGGTGGCCGGCACCGCCGCGGCCTTCGGCGCACTGGTCGAGTCCGACGGCAAACGCCTGGGCAAGCTGGTGCGCGACATCGGCGCGACGATGGATTGAAGCGGCGGCCTCAGGCGTGGGTGACGAACTTGGTCACCAGGTAGCCGTCGAAGGTTTCGGTGCCGCCCTCGCTGCCCATGCCCGAGTCCTGGATGCCGCCGAAGGGCGTCTCGGCCTGCCCCAGGCCGAAGTGGTTGATGCTGACCATGCCGGCCTGCAGCCGGTTCGACACCAGGGTGGCGGTCTTGAGCGACTCGGTGAACACGTAGGAGGCCAGGCCGAAAGGCAGGCTGTTGGCGCGGCGCAGGGCTTCTTCGGTGTCCTTGAAGCGCACCACCGGCGCGATGGGGCCGAAGGGCTCCTGCGTCATCAGCATGGAATCGTCGGGCAGGCCGGCCACCACCGTGGGTGCAAAGAAGTGGCCCGCCTGGCCCGCGCCGGCCAGGCGGGCGCCGCCGGCCAGCACCGTGCCGCCGCGGCTGTCGGCGTCGTCGAGGAACTGCTCCATGGTGGCGATGCGGCGTGCATGCGCCAACGGACCCATCTGGGTGGCCGCCTCCAGGCCGTTGCCGACCTTGATGGCCTTCATCACGTCGGTGAACTTGGCCAGGAACTTGTCATAGGCCTTTTCCTGGACGTAGAAACGCGTGGGTGACACACACACTTGGCCGGCGTTGCGGATCTTGGAGAAGGCCAGCATCTCGGCGGCGGGCTCCACGTCGGCGTCGTCGAACACCAGCACGGGCGAATGGCCGCCGAGTTCCATGGTGACACGTTTCATGTGCGCACCGGCCAACGCGGCCAGTTGTTTGCCCACCGGCACGGAACCGGTGAACGATACCTTGCGCACGATGGGCGACTCGATCAGGTATTTGGAAATCTCGGCCGGCACGCCCCACACGATGTTGAGCACCCCCGGCGGCAGGCCAGCGTCGTGGAACAGGCGGGCCAGCGCCACCACCGCGCTGGGTGAATCTTCCGGGCCCTTGAGGATGATGCTGCAGCCCGCGCCGACCGCCGCGGCGATCTTGCGGATGGCCTGCGAGAAGGGGAAGTTCCAGGGCGTGAAGGCGGCGCACACACCGATGGGTTCGCGCAGCACCAGCTGGCGCACGTTGGCCTGGCGCGGCGGCACCACCCGGCCGTAGATACGCCGGCATTCCTCGGCATGCCATTCGGCGTGTTCGGCCGAACGCGAGACCTCGGCCACCGCCTCGGCCAGGGGCTTGCCCTGGTCGCAGGTGATGTCGCGGCCGATGGCCTGCGCACGTTCGCGGGTCAGCT
Source organism: Pseudomonadota bacterium (assembly GCA_040390235.1). Classification (GTDB taxonomy): domain Bacteria; phylum Pseudomonadota; class Gammaproteobacteria; order Burkholderiales; family Burkholderiaceae_C; genus Xylophilus. The sequence continues at coordinate 5,999 of JAZJYT010000103.1, forward strand.
CACCGACGCGGCGCAGCACCTTGGAGCGCTCCATGGGCGAGCTGGTGCTCCAGCCCTCGAAGGCGCGCTGCGCCGCGGCCAGGGCGCGGTCGAGGTCGGCGCGGGTGGCATGCGGCAGCCGGCCCAGCGGCTCCAGCGTGGCGGGGTCGGTGACCTCTTCCGAGGGGCGGTCGCCCCCGGTGATGAATTCACCGTCGATAAAAAGCGCGAGCTCCTGGTACATGGTGTCGGTCCTGTTTTTCTCGGGAATCTTCCAGTCTATGCCGAAGCGGAAAGCCCGGTGCCTATCATGGCGCCCCGGCCCCGCCACCCCTTGGAGAAACACATGCCCCACCCCGGGGGTGATGGAATGGCCGGGCCTGCTGCGTCGGCTCGACCGCATCGACACCCGCTACCGCACCCGCCCCCCGGCCTGCACGCGGCACGCCGATCGTGCAGAATCATCCCGGGCCGGAGGGCCTGCATCCAACAGGAAAAAAAGGAGAACGAGTTTATGGCCTTCACCATCGCCTACACCGACGCGGCCCACAAGTACGGGTTGGACGACCCCACCAATGCCAGCGGCGCATCGACCAACGCGCTGGGCGGGCTGGCCAGCTACTCGACCAGCTTCGACGGGAACAACGTTCCCATCGGCGTGCCGATCTCGGTCACGCTGAACTTCAGCGGCGGTTTTACGGTCACCGAAGTGGGCGCCGTCACCAGCTTCACCGGCGGCGTCGTCACCGCCATACTGGTGACACGCACCGCGACCGGCGAGGTGCTGTCCTCGGTGGCCGGCTCCATTCCGGTGTCGTCCACCGACCTGAGCGTGATCACCAACCCCGTCCTGCTCTACAGCGGGGCCGACACCATCACCGGCAACGCCTTCAACAACACCTTCCGTGGCTTCGGCGGCAACGACCGCATCGATGGCGGCGCGGGCACCGACACGGCGGTGTTCGGCGGCTCGCGCGCGTCCTACAACGTTACCAAGACCACGACCGGCTACACGGTGTCGGGCGCCGACGGGGTGGACACGCTGGTCAATGTCGAACGGCTGAAATTCACCGACAAGACCATCGCCTACGACACATCGGGCAATGCCGGCGAGGCCTACCGCCTGTACCAGGCGGCGCTGGGCCGCACGCCGGACAGCGGCGGCCTGGGCTTCCAGACCCGGGCCCTGGATGCCGGCCAGAGCCTGCACGACGTGGCACAGGGCTTTATCACCAGCCCGGAATTCGCCGCCAAGTATGGCGCCCTGAACAACACGGCATTCGTCACGCAGCTGTATGCCAACGTGCTGCACCGAACGCCCGACCAAGGGGGCCTGGCCTTCCACGTCAACAACCTCAACACAGGCGTGGCGCGCGCCGACGTGCTGACGGCCTTCAGCGAATCGCCGGAGAACCAGGCCGCCTTGATCGGCGTGATCGCCAACGGCATGACTTTCGACAACTGACGCCGCAGGCCCTCACTCCCCCTTGATGCCCCGCTCCTTGATGAGCCGGGCCCATACCGGCATTTCCCTTTCCAGCCGGGCGCGGGCCTCGGCCGGGGTGCCAGGGGTGGGGTCGAAGGCCTCCTTGCTCATGCGGGCCTTGAGTGCCGGCGTATTGAGCGCCTGGTTCAGGCTGGCGTTGAGCTTGTCGATGACAGCCTTGGGTGTGGCCGCCGGGGCGAACACCATGAACCAGGTCTCGAAGGCGTAGCCGGGCACACCGGCCTCGGCGATGGTGGGCACGTCGGGCATCAGCGCGGAGCGGTGGGTGCCGGTCACCCCCAGGGCGCGCAGCTTGCCGCCCTGCACCTGCTGCTGCGCGGCCGAGAGCACCGGGAAACTCATGTCGACATTGCCCGACATGGTGTCGACCAGCGCCGGGCCGCCGCCGCGGTAGGGGATGTGCAGGATGCTGACACCCGCCACCGCCTTGAACAGTTCGGCCGACATGTGGAAGGTGCTGCCCGCGCCGGCCGAGCCGTAGCTGTACTTGCCCGGCGCGGCCTTGAGCAGTGCGACCAGTTCCTTGACGTTCTTCGCCGGCAGCTTGTTGTTGACCACCAGCACGTGCTGCGAGCTGGCCACCATGCCGATGGGCGCCAGGTCCTTCAGGGTGTCGTAGGGCATCTTCGGCGTCAGCGCCGGGTTGATGGCCAGCGACACCGTCTGCAGGCCGATGGTGTAGCCGTCGGCCGCCGACTTGGCGACCACGTCCACCCCCAGGTTGCCGCCGGCGCCGGCGCGGTTGTCGATGTACATGGGCGCACCCAGGGCCTTGGCCCATTCGTCCACGACCAGGCGCGCGGCGATGTCGGCGCTGCCGCCAGGGGCATAGGGCACGATGAGCTTGACGCTGTGGTCCGGGTAGGCGGCCTGGCCGAAGGCGGCTCCGCAGGCCAGCGCGAGGCCCGTGGCCAGCAGGGCGAATCGTCGTTGCATGGATGTCTCCTGGTTCTTGGAGTACCGATGCTAATGCGTGCCGTCGGTGCGCCCCGCCTGCGGCATGCAGATCATCCCGTCGCCCCGGTTACGAATGCAGGGCCGTCAGTCGACCCGCGCGCCCGAACTGCGGATGACGTCCCGCCACTTGGCCGACTCGCTCTTCACCAGCGCGGCCATCTGCTCCGGGGTATTGCCCAGGGGCAGCAGCCCGTTGCCCTGCAGGAAGCGGGCCGTGTCGGGCTCGGCCAGCACCGCGTTGACCTCGCGGTTGAGCCGCTCGACGAGGGCCGGCGGCGTGCCGCCACGCACGCTGATGTAGGTGACCGGCGAGCCCTCGAAACCCGGCAGGTCGTCGGCGATGGGGCGCACGCCGGGTAGCACCGACACCGGCTCGCGGTTGGCCACCGCGATGGCGCGCAGCGCGCCCGACTGGATGTGCGGCAGGTAGACCGCGGTGGCGTCGATGGCCAAACCCACGTTGCCCGACAGCAGGTCGAGCAGCAGCGGGCCGCTGCCGCGGTAGGACACGTGCACGATGTCGATGCCGGCGTCGTGCTTGAACAGCTCGCCCGCCAGGTGGCTGGACGAACCCACGCCCGCACTGCCGAAGTTGAGCCGGCCCGGATGCGCGCGGGCATAGGCGATGAGTTCCTTGACGTTGCGCGCCGGCACGTTCTTGTTGACCACCAGCACACTGGCCCCGCGGATGACACCGCTGACCGGCAGCAGGTCGGTGGCCGGGTCATAGGGCAGCCGCGGCATGAGCCAGGGGTTGGTGAGCTGCGGCCCGGGTGTCGTGTAGAGCAGGGTGTAGCCGTCGGCCGGCGCCTTGGCCACCAGGTCGGCGCCCAGCGTGCCGCCGCCACCAGGCTTGTTGTCGAGCACCACCGGCTGGCCCAGGCGCCGGCCCAGCGGCACGGCGATGGCGCGGGCCACGATGTCGGCACCACCGCCAGGCGCGAAGGGTACGACCAGGTGCAGCGGCCGGGCCGGCCAGCCCGCGGGTAGCGCTGCCGAAGCCGAAGCCGGGGCCTGGGCATGCGCGGCGCCGCCCGGCAGGGCCAGGGCCGCCACGGCCGCGGCCAGCGCCCGCCGCGTGGCCGATTCCAGGGGTGTACGCAATGCAGGTCTCCGGTTCTTGTTGATGCCTGGGTTGTAAGGCCAAGCCACCCGCCGGAGCAAGCCCCGGCGGGCGCAGGCACACGAATGTCCAGCAGAAAAGCGGATTCGTCCTAGCCCCAGGCGTCCGGCCATGCCTACCATGCGCCTCGCACCCGGCCCGCACCGTGCCGGCACCCGCTCGAAAGGACTGCCCCCCCCATGGCTACCGAGAAAAAACTCACCGGCAAGATCGCCCGCGACCGCATCCGCCTGATGGAGGTGCCCCGGCCCGAGGCCGGGTTGATCGAAGGTTTCCGCTCGCTGGGCGACGCCAGCGGCGTGGTCTCCGACATCCTGGACGAACTCGGCATCACCGGCGCCATCGGCGCCTCGACCCTGCGCCCCACCCTCACGGGAAAATGCATCGTCGGCCCGGCGCTGACGGTGCGCAACATCGTGCAGCGCGAGCACCCCTACGAGACCGGCAAGGCCCACGTCAACAAGATGGCCGAGTTCGAGGCGCACAACCTGGCACTGCCCGGCGACGTGGTGGTGATCGACGGTGTGCCGGGTGTCTCCAACATGGGCGGCATCTCGGCGCAGACCGGCAAACGCCAGGGCGAGATGGGCGCCATCGTGCAGGGCGGCATCCGCGACCTGGCGCACTCGCGCAGCGTGGACTACCCGCTGTGGTCGACCGAGGTGACCCCGGTCACCGGCAAGTGCCGGCTGGAGACGGTGGAGATCAACGGCGACATCCAGATCGCCGGCATCCGCGTGTCGCCCGGCGACATCGTGCTGGCCGACGACACGGGCGTGTGTTTCATCCCCCGCGCCCGCGCCGCCGAAGTGCTGGCGCTGTGCCTGGCCAAGGGCGCGGCGGAAGAACGCAAGCTGAAGATCATCGACGCCGGCGCCTCGGTGGCCGACCTGCCGACCAACGCCTGAGCCGACCCCTCCCCGCCCTCTGCCCCTCCATGAAGATCGCCATCCTCGACGACTACCAGAACGCCATCGCCGCGCTGGAATGTTTCCGCTTCCTGGCCGGCCACGAGGTGCGTATCTGGACCGACCACACCGAAGACGTGGCCCTGCTGGCCGAACGCCTGCACGACACCGAGGCCGTGGTGCTGCTGCGCGGGCGCACACCGATGACCGCCGCGCTGCTGGAACGCCTGCCGCAGCTGCGCCTGATCAGCCAGAGCGGGCATACCGACCATATCGACCTGGCCGCCTGCACCCGCCTGGGCATCGTGGTGTCGGCGATCTCGGCCACCCGGCCGTCCTACGCCACGGCCGAGCTGACCTGGGGCCTGGTGATCGCGGCGCAGCGCAGCCTGTGCACGGAGGTGGCCGGCCTGAAGGCCGGGCGCTGGCAATCGGCGCTGGGCCAGGGGCTGCGCGGCCATACGCTGGGCATCTACGGCTACGGCCGCATCGGAGCCCTGGTGGCCGGCTACGGCAAGGCCTTCGGCATGCGGGTGCTGGTGTGGGGCCGCGACAGCACGCTGGAGAAGGCGCGGCGCGACGGCTTTGCCACGGCCGACAGCCGCGCGGCCTTCTTCGCCGAATCCGACGTGCTGAGCCTGCACCTGCGCTACTTGGCGGCCACCCGCCACCTGGTGACGGCGGCCGACCTGACAGGGATGAAACCCACCGCCCTGTTCGTCAACACCAGCCGGGCCGAACTGGTCGAGCCCGGCGCGCTGGAAGATGCCCTGCGCCTCGGCCGGCCGGGCAAGGCCGCGGTGGATGTCTACGAGACCGAACCTACGCCGCCGGACCACCCGCTGCTGGCGCTGGACAACGCCCTGTGTTCACCGCACCTGGGCTACATCGAGCGCGACAGCCACGAGTTCGCCTTCGGCAACGCCTTCGACCAGGTTGTCGCCTTTGCGCAGGGCCAGCCCCTCAACGTCTGCAACCCGGAGGCGGTCGGCCGGCGCGGCGCCCCTGCCACCGCGGCCACGACGGCCACCGCCTGACAACCACCATGACCCGAAAAAACGAGACACCGATGCACCACCACCTCTTGAACCGCCACAGCCCGAACCGCCGCAGCCTGCTTTCGGCCGGCGTGGCCGCCGCCTGCGGCGCCTCTTTTCCCGCGGCCTGGGCCCAGGGTGCGTTTCCCGACAAGCCGATCAGGATCATCCTGGGCTTCGCCCCCGGTGGCGTGGCCGACGGCTCGGCCCGCATCGCGGCGCAGCTGCTGCAGGAGGTGCTGGGCACCCCGGTCACGGTGGACAACCGCGCCGGCGCGGGCGGCGCCATCGCCTCGGTGGCGGTGGCCCGTGCACCGGCCGACGGCTACACGCTGCTGATGAACGCCACCTCGGACGTCATCAACCCGATCGTCAACAAGGACATCGGCTACCACCTGGACCGCGACTTCACGCCCATCGGCATGGTGGTCAGCTCGCCCAACGTGCTGGTGGTGCACCCCTCGGTGCCGGTGCACACGGTGGCCGAACTGGTGGCCTACGCCCGCACCCACCCCATCAGCTACGGCTCAGCCGGCGTCAACACCGTGAGCCACCTGGCCGGTGCCCTGCTGAGTGCCATGTCGGGCGCGCCGATGACCCACATCCCCTACCGCGGCACCGGCGCCGCGCAGGTCGACCTGCTCAGCGGCCGCCTGCCCATCATGTTCGACGGACCGGTCACCGCCTTCGCCAACGCCAAACTCGGCAAAGTGCGGGCCATCGCCGTGACCTCGCCCCAGCGCTGGCCCGACGCGCCGGACCTGCCCACCGTGGCCGAGGGTGGCTACCCCGGCTACAGCCTGGCCGCCATCTTCGGCCTGATGGCGCCCAGGGGCACCCCCGCGCCGGTGGTGGCGCGCATCGCGGCCGCGCTGCAGGAGGGGCTGAAGAAACCCGCCATCCTGGCGCAGATCGCCACCCTGGGCTGCGAGCCCGGGCGTATGGGCCCGGCCGAGTACGGCAAGTATCTGCAGGCCGAAACCGCCCGCTGGACCCAGCTCGCCAGCCAGGGGCTGATCGGCAAGGACCAGTGAGGCATGCGGGTTTAGCCCACGCTACGCCCGGCGCGGGGCGCACCATAATCGTCCCGCACCGCCCCTTCTTCCGCCCGTGAGTTCTCCCCCCCGCGCCTTCAGCACCTACTCGATGGCGCAGCTGTGCGACCACGCGGATTTCGACGTGCGGCGCGAGGGCCCGCGGCGCTCCGAGGCGCGGTTGCACCGCCACGACTATTTCCAGGTGCACCTGCATGTGGAAGGCCCGGCGCAGATGCACCTGGCCGCATCGACCCGCGCCCTGGCGCCTGGCATGCTGTCCTTCATCCTGCCGGACCGGGTGCACTACCACTCGCATCCGCCCGGCTCGCGTTACTACGTGCTGAGCTTCGGGCTGCAATTCCTGCGCAGCGACCTCGACGCCGGGCCGCTGGAGCTGGAAGACGTGCCGCTGTGGCAGGCGCCGGAGCTGGCGCCCTTCCAGTTCCAGGATGCGCTGGACTTCCAGCTGAACCCGGCCGAGACGGCCACCGCCATCGGCCTGTGCGAGGCCATGCTGGCCGAGAACAGCACCCGCCAGTTCTTCTCGATGGAGCTGATCCGCTCCCACCTGCTGGCGCTGATCGGTCTGGTATGCCGCAAGTACGCCGACCGCTTCGGCCAGAACGAGGCCGAGCAGCAGAAACGCATGTCGCGCAGCGCGGCGGTGCGCCGGGTGGTGAAGTTCCTGCGCGAGAACTACATGCGGCGCATCATGCTGGAAGACGTGGCCGGGGCGGTGTGCCTGTCGCCCAACTACCTGTCGCACCTGGTCAAGCGCGAACTCGGCAAGTCCTTCGTCGACCTGCTGGCCGGCCTGCGTATGGACGCGGCCCGGCCGCTGCTGCTGGGCACCACGCAGCGGGTGGCCGACATCGCCGACCAGGTGGGTTTCGACGACGAGGCCTATTTCTCGCGCCGTTTCCGCCAGCTCGAAGGCTGCACGCCGACCGAGTTCCGCGATAGCAAAGATACCCAGGCCGCGCGGCGGGCCGTGCCGCTGCGGGCCGTGTAGGCAGCCCCGGCGGGACCCCAACTCCATGCAGAATGCATGGATATGTCCATTTATGAACTCAAGCCCCGCTTCCAGGCCCTGCTGCTCCCCCTGGTGGCGCGCCTGTATACGCTGGGCGTTACCGCCAACCAGGTGACGCTGGCCGCCTGCGCCGTATCGGTGGTCCTGGGCCTGTGGCTGTTTTTCGCACCCGTGGGCCGGGGCGCCTTTGCGCTGGTGCCGCTGTGGATGTTCGTGCGTATGGCTTTCAACGCGGTGGACGGCATGCTGGCGCGCGAGTTCGGCCAGAAGAGTGCGCTGGGCGCCTTCCTGAACGAACTGACCGACGTGCTGTCCGACGCCGCGCTGTACCTGCCTTTCGCGCTGGTGGCGCCCTTCGGCGGCTTCTGGGTGGGCACGGTGATCGTGCTGGCGGGGCTGTCGGAATTCGCCGGGGCGCTCGGCCCCACCGTCGGCGCCTCGCGCCGCTACGACGGGCCCCTGGGCAAGAGCGACCGGGCCTTCGTTTTCGGCGCCCTGGGCCTGTACGTGGCGCTGGGCGGCCCGCTGCCGGCCTGGGCCGCCCTGCTGATGCCGCTGCTGGCCCTGCTGGTCGGCTGGACCACCTGCAACCGGGTGCGCCGCGCGCTGGCCGAAGCGCATCCTGTTGCGTGAGTTTCACACAAGGGCCACACACTTCGCCGCATGAGCACCGATACCGACTCCACCCCCGCGACCGCCGCCCCCCTGCCCCTCACCGACCGGCCCGTCGAAGAGAGCTTCTTCACCACCCACGACGGCGAGGACCTGTTCTACCGCCACTGGCCGGCCACCCAGGAACCGCGGCGCGGCGCGGTAGTACTGTTCCACCGCGGGCACGAGCATGGTGCGCGGATGGCACACCTGGTCGATGAGCTGGACCTGCCGGGCTTCGACTTCTTCGCCTGGGACGCGCGCGGCCACGGCCGCTCGCCGGGGCTGCGCGGCTACAGCCCGAGCTTCGGCACTTCGGTGCGCGACGTGCAGACCTTCATCGATCACATAACCAGCACACACGGCATCGCGCCGGAAGACATGCATGTGGTGGCGCAGAGTGTGGGCGCGGTGCTGGTGGCCACCTGGGTGCACGACTACGCACCGAAGATCCGCGGCATGACGCTGGCCTCCCCGGCCTTCAAGGTCAAGCTCTACGTGCCCTTCGCCCGGACCGGGCTGGCGCTGCTGCACAAGCTGCGCGGGCTGTTCTTCGTCACCAGCTACGTGAAGGCGAAGTTCCTCACCCACGACCCGGTCCGCATCGCCAGCTTCGAGGCCGACCCGCTGATCAGCAAGGCCATCGCGGTCAACATCCTGCTGGGCCTGTACGCCGCGGCCGACCGGGTGGTGGAAGACGCCAACGCCATCGTGGCGCCGACGCAGCTGCTGGTGTCCGGTGCCGACTGGGTGGTGCACCACGGGCCGCAGCACCGCTTTTTCGCGCGGCTGGGCAGCGCGGTCAAAAGCAAACGCGAGCTGCCCGGCTTTTTCCACGACACGCTGGGCGAGCGCGACCGCGCACCGGCCGTACGGGCGGTGCGCGACTTCATCCTGCAGCTGTTCGACCGGCCGCCCGCGCCGGTGCCACTGCTGGCCGCCGACCGCCAGGGCGCCACCGCCGACGAGGCACAGGCTCTGGCAGCGCCACTGCCGCTGCTGTCGCCGCGCGGCCTGTACTGGGCGCTGACCCGGGCCGGCCTGCGGCTGGGCGGCCTGCTGTCGCGCGGCATCCGGCTGGGGCACCAGACGGGCTTCGACTCCGGCAGCACCCTCGACTACGTCTACCGCAACCAGCCGCAGGGTGCACCCCTGCTGGGCAAACGGGTGGACCGGGCCTACCTCGACTCCATCGGCTGGCGCGGTATCCGCCAGCGCAAGCTGCATGTGGAAGAACTGCTGCGCGAGGCCATGGCGCGGGTGGCGGCGGTGCCGCGGCCGGTGCATGTGCTGGACATTGCCGCCGGCCATGGCCGTTATGTGCTCGACGCGGTGCTGTCCAGCCCGGTGCGGCCGGCCTCCATCCTGCTGCGCGACTACAGCGAACTCAACGTGCGCAGCGGCCGTGTGCTGATCGCCGAGAAGGGCCTGAAGGGCCTGGCCCGCTTCGAGCAGGTCGACGCCTTCGACCGTGACAGCCTGTCGCACTTCGCCATCCGCTCCACGGTGGCGGTGGTGTCGGGCCTGTACGAGCTCTTTCCCGACAACACCGCGGTGGCCAACTCGCTGGCCGGCGTGGCCGCGGCGGTAGAGCCGGGCGGCTACATCGTCTACACCGGGCAGCCCTGGCACCCGCAGCTGGAGATGATCGCCCGCGCCCTCACCAGCCACCGCCAGGGCCAGGCCTGGGTGATGCGCCGCCGCACCCAGGCCGAGATGGACCAGCTGGTGGAGGCCGCCGGCTTCCGCAAGATCGCCCAGCGGGTGGACGAGTGGGGCATCTTCACCGTGTCGCTGGCGCAGCGCACCGGCGCATGACGGCTGCGCCCCCGGCGGACCCCCGGCGCTGGCGGCCCTTCCGGCGCGCCGCGGCCTGGCTGGTGCTGCTGGGGCCGCTGTTCTACCTGAGCTACGGCCTGGCGAACGGGTGGGCGGCCGGACGGGCGCACGTGCCCTCGGTGGTGTTCGCCTGGGAGCACGGCATTCCGTTCTGGCCGTGGACAATCTTTCCGTACTGGTCGATCAATGCCTTCTACGCCCTGTCGCTGTTCCTCGGCCGCAGCCGGCATGGGGTGGACCGGCATGCCGCACGGCTGCTGACGGTGCAACTGCTGGCGGTGACGTGTTTCCTGCTGTGGCCGCTGCACTTCAGCTTCGGCCAGCCGGCGGCCAGCGGTGCGCCGGCTTTCCTGTTCAACGCGCTGCGCGGTTTCGACCAGCCCTTCAACCAGGCGCCTTCGCTGCACATCGCGCTGGCCGTCATCCTGTGGGACTGGTACCGGCAGTTCCTGCACAGCAGCTGGGCACGGCTGCTGCTGCATGCCTGGACACTGCTGATCTGCGCCTCGGTGCTCACCACCTGGCAGCACCACTTCATCGACATCCCCACCGGCGCCGCGCTGGGGGTGCTGTGTGTGTGGCTGTGGCCGCTGGAACGGGTAGCCGCCCTGCCCCGCGCCTGGCGGCTGGCGCGGGAGCCGCGGCGCCGGGTGCTGGCCGGCCTGTACGGGCTGGGCGCCACCGCCTGCCTCGGGCTGGCCCTGGTGCTGGCTGGCAGCGGCTATGCCCTGTGGCTGGGCTGGCCGGCCCTGTCGCTGGCCCTGGTGGCGCTGAACTATGCCGGCCTGGGTGCACGCGGCTTCCGTATGGACAGCCGGGGCCGCATGCACTGGTCGGCACGCTGGCTGCTGGCGCCCTGCCGGCTCGCCGCCGCGCTGAACGCCTGGCTGTGGACGCGCAGCCTACCCGCATCGGTCCTGGTGGCGCCCGGCCTGCGGCTGGGGCGTATACCGACCTTGCAGGAATGGACCGACGCCGGCCGGCCGCGCCTGCTGGGCCTGTGCGCCGAACTGCAGCTGCCCGATGTGCCCGGCGCCCGCTGCGTGCCCCTGCTGGATCTGGTGCCGGCGCCGCCGCGCCGGCTGCAGCGTGCGGTGGTGCTGCTCGACGGGCAGGCGGCCGCGGCGGCCGAAGCCGGTGTGTGGGTATGCTGCGCCCTGGGTTTTTCGCGCAGCGCCGCCACGGCCGTGGCCTGGCTCTGCCATGTACATCCGGCCGACGGCATGGCGGGCGCGCTGGCCACGGTGCGCCGCGCCCGGCCGCAGATGGTGCTGGGCACCGCCTGGACCGGCACACTCGCGTATTGGGCTGCCCGCCAGCCGGCGCGCCCCACGCACAAGGAAACACCATGACCGACAACGAACGCGGCCTTTGCGCCGCCACCGCCGCCTGGCTGAACGCCGGGCGGGTGCTCGCCGCCTGGGGCCTGGCCCTGTCGGCGCTGGCACTGGCGGGCTGCGCCGCGCTGGTCATGCTGGGCACGCCGGACTACCTGCCCCTGGGGGCCCTGGCAGCATGGGCGCTGGTGGTGGCCGCCGGCCTCGCCGAGCGGGTGCTGGCGATGCGGCTGCAGTTCGACGCGGCCCTGTTCGATGCCCTGGCGCAGGGCCGCATCGGCCACCTCGGCGGGTTCGGCGGGCTCGACGCCGGCCTGGCCGCGCTGGGCCTGCGGACCGACACCGGCGACACCCGGCCGCTCGACGTACGGCTGTCCGGCGCGCTGCAGCTGCTGCGCTGGCACCGCTCGGCGGTGGTGCTGCAGTGCGTGCTGTGGCTGGTGGCCATCGGCTGCCTGCGGTGATGGCGATGGACAAGACCTCCGCCCCGCGCCGCGCCGTTGCCGCCATCGCCGGCCGCCTGATCGTGCTGTTCGCCCGGCTGCTCACCGGCGTGCGTGCCATCTGGTCGGGCAGCCTGCCCCAGGCCGGGCAGACGCTGTACTTCGCCAACCACAACAGCCATGCCGACTTCGTGCTGCTGTGGTCCACCCTGCCGGCGGAGCTGCGCGCCCGCACCCGGCCGGTGGCGGGCTACGACTACTGGATGACCTCGCCCCTGCGCCGCTTCATCGGGCAGGACGTGTTCGGCGCGCTGATGATCCGGCGCGACGGCAGCGGCGCCGGAGACAGCTCCGCACCCAACCCGGTCGAGCAGATGACCGCGGCCCTGCGCACCGGCGACTCGCTCATCATGTTCCCCGAAGGCACACGCAACACCGGCGACGCCATCCTGCTGCCCTTCAAGAGCGGCCTGTACCACCTGGCGCACGGCTACCCGCAGGTGCGCCTGGTGCCGGTGTGGATCGAGAACCTCAAGCGGGTGCTGCCCAAGGGCACGCTGGTGCCGATACCGCTGGCCTGCACCGTGCGTTTCGGTGCGCCGGTGCTGCTGCTGCCGGACGAGGACAAGGCGGCCTTCATCACCCGCGCCCGGGATGCCCTGCTGGACCTGCGGCCCGAATACGACCGCGCCGAAGACGGGAGGCCCGCATGATGTCGCCCTCCACCCAGACCACGGTGCAGCTGTTCGGCGGCGTGGCCGGCGTGCTGGTGCTGGCCTCGGCCATCGCCTGGCTGCTGAAGTGGCGCGTGGCGCACGGCCGGCCGCATGCGGTCATCGACAACCTCAACGCGCGGGTCAACGCCTGGTGGGTGATGGTGGCGCTGATCGGCCTGGCCTTCGCCTTCGGCAAGGGCGGCGTGATCGTGCTGTTCTACCTGGTCTCGTTCTACGCGCTGCGCGAGTTCATCAGCCTGGCCTACACCCGGCGCGGCGACCACGCGGCGATTGCCGTGGCCTTCTACATCGGGCTGCCGGTGCAGTATTTCCTGGTGTGGATCGACTGGTACGGCCTGTACTCCATCTTCATTCCGGTCTATGCCTCGCTGGTGCTGCCCATCCTGGCGGCGGTGGGTGGCGACACCAAACGGTTCCTGGAGCGCACCTCCAAGGTGCAGTGGGGGCTGATGGTGTGTGTGTTCTGCATCAGCCACGTGCCGGCGCTGCTGACCCTGAACATCCCCGGTTTCGAGGGCCGCAACCTGCTGCTGATCGCCTTCCTGGTGATCGTGGTGCAGAGCAGCGACGTGCTGCAGTACGTGTGGGGCAAGCTGCTGGGCAGGCACAAGGTGGCGCCCGAGCTGTCGCCGTCGAAGACCTGGGAGGGCCTGGTCGGCGGTGTACTGAGCGCCACCGCGCTGGGCGCGGCGCTGTACTGGGCCACCCCCTTCAACCCCGGGCAGGCGGCGCTGCTGTCCTTCGTGGTCTGCGTGATGGGTTTCTTCGGCGGGCTGGTGATGTCGGCCATCAAACGCGACCGCGGGGTGAAGGACTGGGGCGCCATGATCGAGGGCCACGGCGGCATGCTCGACCGGCTCGACTCGGTGGTGTTCGCCGCCCCGGTGTTCTTCCACGCGGTGCGCTACTGGTGGGTGCCGTGAGGCCGTCCGGGCAGCGCCCCCTGCCCCGGCGTCAGCCGATGTGCGGTGACGAGATCGCCACCCGGTTGCGCCCCTGGGCCTTGGCTTCGTAGAGGGCGCGGTCGGCGCGCTCCAGCGGTTCGGCGGCACTGTCGTCGGCCAGGATCTCGGTGATGCCCACACTCAGGGTGACGTGGAAGGCCCGGCCGTCGCCCATGAACTCCAGGTCGGCGAAATGCCGGCGGATGGCGTCGAGGATGACCAGGGCGTCGCCCGCCGGGCAGTCCGGCAGCACCGCGGCGAACTCCTCGCCGCCGTAGCGGCCCAGCTGGTCGGCGCGGCGCAGGCGCTGGCGCAGCAGGTTGGCCAGGCTGCGGATGACGTTGTCGCCCACACCATGGCCGTAGCTGTCGTTGACCCTCTTGAAGTGGTCGATGTCGATCATGACCACGCTGGCCACCTTGGCGCCGCGCGAGCGGCGGTTGACCTCCATCGCCACCTGCTCCTTGATGTCGCCGTGCTTGAGCAGCCCGGTGAGGCTGTCGCGCGACAGGGCCGCACTCAGCAGGCGCGCCCGCTGCGCACGTGCGAACACCGTGGCCACCAGGGCGTTGTCGGAGATCGGTTTGGTGACGAAGTCGTCGCCGGCCTTCAGCAGCGCCGCCATCTGGCGCGCGATGTCGGTCTCGGCCGAGAGGTACATGATGGGGATGCGCAGCAGGTCGTCGTGGAAACGGATGATCTGCGCCAGCTCCGGCCCCGAGCAGCCGGGCATCATCACGTCGAGCAGCAGCACCTCGGGGTGGAAGCTGCGCATCACGTCCAGCACCAGCGCCGGCCGCTGTTCGATCTCCACCTGCATGCCGCTGGCGCGCAGCACCAGGGCGTAGCGTTCGGCCAGGGTCGAGTCGTCGTCCACGATCAGCACCCGGTAGGGCTCGGCGTTCTGCTGCACGAAGCTGCGTTCCAGCCGGTTCTCCAGCTCGGCCAGGTTCACCGGCTTGCCGAAGAAACCGGTGGCCCCGGCGCGCACCGCACGCAGCCAGGTGTCGAAGCAGTTGTCCACCGTGATCACCAGCAGCGGCACCGGCGCCGGCAGTTCCTTCTGCGCGGCCTCGGCGATGGCCAGGCCGTCCACCATGCCGTCGCCGAGGTGGATATCGACCACCAGCGCATCGGGCGGCTCCGCCCGGCAGGCGGCGAGGAAACTCTCGGCGTCGATGTAGTGCACCGCCTCGTAGCCGAAGTTGCGCAGCGTCAGCGCCATGCCCCAGCCGGCGGTGGCGTCGTCTTCCAGGATGTGGATGCGGTAGCTCTCGTCGTGCGCCAGCCGGCGCGCCACCAGCGGGCCGGGCACCGCCAGGGTTGCCCCCTGCGACGGCTCCAGCCGCAGGGCGCACACCTGCTCGACGAAACCGCGCAGGGCCTGGGGGTCGAGGTCGCGCTGCTCCAGCCACAGGCTGGCCCACTGCTCCAGCTGGCGCGCCTCCTGCCCCAGCTGGGCAAAACCGAAGGTGCCGGCCGAACCCGCGATGCGGTGCAGGCGGTCGCGCAGGGCCTGCAGCCCGGCGCCCTGCGGGTCGCGCCCGGCCAGGCCGGGCAATTCTTCGGCCAGCACCGCCATGGCCCGCAGCTCGTTGCCGATCTGCTGGTTGAACTGCTCCGCCAGCACCGCCAGCTGGTGGCGCAGGGCCTCCTGGGCAGGATCAGTTGCCGCCATTCGCCGACTTCCAGATGGCCTTGACCTGCGCCGCCAGCTGCATCGGGTCGAAGGGCTTGACGATCACGTCCTGCGCACCGAGGCTGCGGTAGTACTCGATTTCGGCGGGCTGCACCTTGGCGGTCATGAAGGCCACCGGGATGGCGCCGATGTCGACCACCTCGCGCAGGCGCTCCAGCGTCTCGGGGCCGGTCATGCCCGGCATCATCACGTCGAGCAGGATGAAGTCGGGCGCGAAGGCCGCGACCTGGTCCAGCGCCTCCTGCCCCGAGGAGCAGGTCAGCACCTTCAGCCCGCCCACGATTTCCAGGGCCACCTTGGCCACCGCCTGGATGGAGGGGTCGTCTTCCACGTGCAGCACACGCGTCAATTCACTCATGCGGATTCTCCGATGTCGTCCGCCACGGCGGGCAACAGGTTTTTCAGTACGGACAGGAAGCGCTCCTCGCTGGTGCGCGACTTGGCCAGCGCGGCCTGCACCTGTTCCAGCTGGTCGCCGGTCAGTTCGCTGGCCGACATCACCACCACCGGCAGGCCGGGGTGCTGGGAATGCAGTTCGTCGAGCAGGTCCCAGCCATTGCCGTCGGGCAGGCCGAGGTCGAGCAGCACCAGGTCGTAGATGCCGCTGGCCAGCCGCACACGCGCTTCGGCCAGGCTGCCGGCGCTGTCGAAATCGGCCAGCGCCGCGGCCTGGCCGGCCACCACCAGGTGCAGGTCGGCATCGTCTTCCACGTGCAGCACCCGCGGCTTGCCGCCGATGCTGATTTCACCCCGGCTGCGGATCACGTGGCGCAGCGCGGCCAGCAGGCGGCGTTCGTCGATGGGTTTGTCGAGCCAGTCCATGGCGCTGAAACCGCCGCTCAGCGCCAGCCGCCCGGCATGGGCCGCCGCGGAGATGACGACGATGGGCAGCTCGGCGGTGCGGGCATCGGCGCGCAGCTCGCGCACCAGGTCGGCGCCGTTGCCGTCCGGCAGGCGCATGTCGAGCGTGACCGCGGCGAAACCGCCGGCGAAGATCTTCTCGCGCGCCTGCGCCACCGAATGCGCCACTTCCACCGCGTAGCCGGCGCGGCCCAGCATCACCTTGAGCAGCAGCGCGATGTCGGGCTCGTCCTCGACCACCAGCAGCTTGAGCCCGTTGCCGCGCACGCTGCGTGTCTCGATGGCGGCGGCCGTGTCGTGCAGCAGGGGCAGCTCGAACCAGAAGGTGGAGCCCGCGCCCTCGACCGAATCGAAACCGACGTGGCCGCCCATACGCTCGACCAGTTCCTTGGTGATCGCCAGGCCCAGGCCGGTGCCGCCCTTCTGGCGTGTGTCCGACGCATCGGCCTGCGCGAATTTCTGGAAGATACGCGCACGGAAGGCCGCGGGAATGCCCGGGCCGCGGTCGCGTACGCTGACCCGCGCCACAGCGCCGCGCAGCTCGCACACCACCTCCACGACACTGCCCTGGGGGGAGAACTTGGCCGCGTTGGACAGGAAGTTGGCCAGCACCTGCTGCAGCCGCATGCCGTCGGCCCGCACCCGCAGCCCCAGGTCGGGCGACACGTGGTAGCTCACGCCGTGCTGCTGCGCATACGACTGGTTGTTGGCGATGGACTCTTCCAGCAGCGGCTGCAGCGGCATCTCGCGCATGTCGAGTGTCATCTGGCCGGCCACCAGCTTGTCCATGTCGAGCAGGTCGTTGATGAGCATGCTCAGGCGGTTGCTGTTCTGGTGGGCGATGGACAGCATCTGCTGCATCATCGGCGGCACCTCGCCCAGGGCCCCGCCGTTGATCAGGCCCAGCGAGCCGGCGATGGAGGTGAGCGGCGTGCGCAGTTCGTGGCTCACCGTGGAGACGAACTCGCTCTTCATGCGTTCGCTCTTCTTGCGCTCGGTGATGTCGCGCAGGTTGACCATGACCTGCTGGTGCTCGCCGACGGCCACCCGGGTGGCGGTGATCTCGATCTCGAGCCCATGGCCGTCGCGGTGGCGGGCCACACATTCGGTCGCGCTGCTGGCCGCGGCGTCGGTCGCCGCCGCCAGCAGGGTGGCCAGGCCCTCGCCCTCCACACCGAGCAGGGCCGGCAGCGGCTGGCCGATGGCCTCGGCCACCGGGTGGCCGGTGATGTCCGACACCCGCCGGTTGGCGTCCACGACCTGCCAGGAGCCGGGCTCCACCAGCACGATGCCGTCGGACGACTGCTGGAACTGGCGCTTGAGGAAGTCGCGCTCGCGCTGCAGGCGGCGGTCCTGCTCGTCGCGCAGCACCAGCAGGCGGTTGAAGGCGGCCGAGAGTTTGCCGACCTCGTCGTGGCGCTGCACCGGCAGCGGCTGGCTGGCCGCCCGGCCTTCGGCCATGTCGTCGATGGCGGCGGCAGCCCGCCCCAGCGGCGCCAGCGTCCAGCGCAGCATCCACCAGACGACCGCGCCGATGAGCACCATCAGCAGCACCACCAGCGCCACCGACTTGACCAGCAGCGCCATGGTCGGCAGGAAGGCGTCTTCCATCGCCCGGGTTTCCATGACCACCCAGCCGGTGTCGGGGAGCACGGCCGCGGCATACAGCATACGGTGGCCCTGCCGGTCGAGCACCACGCCGCTTTCCTCGCCGGCCAGTGCGCGGTCGACCAGGGCGCTGGTACCGGCGACCGGCAGGGGCTGCAGCGCCTGCACCGCATCGCTGCCGGTGACGTAGACGCGGCTGGCCGGATCGATGATCGACAGGGAACCACCGGCGCCGACCATTTCCTGGTCGATGCGGTCGAAGATGCTGCCCTGCGCCAGGTCCATCACCCCGACCAGCAGGCCGATGACCTTGCGCCCGGGCCCGAAGATGGGCTGCGCCATGCCGATCAGCGGCACCTTGAGCGCCTTGCCCATCATCGGCGGCCCCAGCAGGGCCCGCCCTTCGTGCAACGCCTCGGCGATGTAGGGAATGCTGCTGTAGTTGTTGCCCAGCCGGCCCGGCACCGCCACCGACTCGGAAATACCCTCACCCGTGGCGTCGACGGCGATCACACCGCCCTTGAACAGCTGGTTGAGGGTACTGCCGCTGCGCAGCAGTTCCTGCAGGCGTTCGGGCGGCAGCAGCACCCCGTCCTGTTCGAGCTGCGGGGCCAGGCTTTCGAGGGCCGTCCGCCGCAGGCTGAGTTCGTTGTGCACCCGCCGCACGATGGCCTGCGCCGAGCCCGCTTGTTCCCGCAGCAGCATGTCGCGGGTGCCGCTCCACAGCAGCTGGCCGGTAAGGGCGGCCAGCGCCGCGGTCGCCGCCAGCATGCCGAGCATGACGATCAGGAGGATTCTTTTCTCGATGCTGAGGGAGCGCATGGCGTGTGGGAAAGGTGGAAATACGGCCGCCCGCAGGAGGACTCCCCAGATGGTAAGCCCGCGCAACGCCAATACACGCGCGGAAATGCGGCTCGTCCGTATTTAGCGTGCGATATGCCACGCCCCCCGGGAAACTCCTAGGCCACCGGGCCGTATCCCGGCCCGCGAACCGCTGCTGGGTGCTACAGTAAAGTTCCAGGTTCCCATTCCAGACCTTGAGCGCCGCACGCAACGTGCCCCGGCCATCATCCACCCTTGCAGAGCGGCAACACTGTTGCTGAAAGGTCCGCAGATGGCAACACAACATACCCCCGAGCGTATCGCCGCCGAAAAGGGGATGCACCAGTTCCAGGTGCTGGCCGCGGCCAAGCAGGAAGGGCGACTCTTCAATGATCCGCTCAGGGCGGTGGCCCCCGTGCTGGTCTCCCCGGCCCTGGCTGCCAAGCTCAAGCTGGATTGGCTCATGGAGGCATTGGCGCAAAGATTGCCCGAACTGAACATCACCATCATGAAGGCGCCGCTCAAGGGGCGGGAGCGTGCCGAGGAGAAGATCTACGTCCCCAAGTCCGGCAGGGTGGGTGACTGGGGAGAACTCAAGGACTATGCAAGAACGACCCTGGTGCTGCCTGACAATTCCCCGATGGACAGCCCCAACTGGCTGAAGCTGACTTCCACCATCCGGCAGATTTTCTCTCCGCGCTATGGATTCCAACTGCCGAAGGATGACGCGAAGGACGGAAAAAAAACCGGCTACACGGACCACAATTTCGTCTTCCAGTTCGGTCAGTACCACTTCATGATCAAAAACGTCATGGACAACCACTTTCTCGGCACACCCATGCCGCCGATGTCGGAGTCCGTTCGCACGGCCCAATATGCGTCCTGCTTTGCCGAGGTGCAGATCAACAACATCAACATGATGTATGCCAAGATGTCGAAGGATACGTTCGACGAATACTTTCCGGGGCAGTACGCGGAATACAAACGAAAGACCAATGTGGATGGGGCTGAAGGGCACCTTTTCTATGAAGTCATCCGCAAGGTCGGCGAAATTTCACCCGAGGGCCAGAGACTCAGCAAGATCAGCAAGGACTACTATGAACGGTGCAGGGGCTTGAACCCCACGCCACCCTTCCCCGAGAGCGACCCCCTGCTGCTGGAACTTACCGCGTTGAAGCGGGCAAATCCTCCAAAGCCCCACGAGCCGCACGAACAACCGCCCGTATACAGCTACACCGAAGAGCAAATCTAGCCCACGGTACCAAGGTTCGCACGCCCCCAGCAGAATGGGCCTGAATAAAATGCAAGCGCGGGGTTTAAGCCCGTCACCACGCTCGGTTTTTGCGCGGTGGTGTCCAGCAAGGGCTCTGTACGTTCTGGCAACAGGCCACACCTAAGCATTATCAAACACCATGCCCCGGGCCATGACCCCCACCAGCGCCGCCTGGTTCTCGGGCGACTCCGAAAACCCGATCAGCACATCGGCGCGGGCCACCCCGGCATTGAGATTGCCGACGTGGTACGCCAGGCCGCCCGCATCGGGCGCCCGGTGCAACACGTTGGCATACAGCTGGGTCACGAAGCCGGTGTTGTCCAGCGGGCCGTAGCTGCTGGCGAATTCGGGGCTGCTGACGAACCCCAGCGCCACGTCGTGCAGGCTGACGCCCTTGTCCAGGTTTCTCACGTGGTAGCCCAGGCCCGCCGTATCGGGCGTGCGGTTGAATGCCGCCTGGTACAGCCGGTAAGCCTCGCCCGTGGTGCCGGTGGTGTCGTAGGCCATGGTCTGGTCGGAGAACTTCAGGCGCTCGACATTGACCAGGGTATCGACACCGGCCGAGGTTTGCACGGTAATGGTGTTGCCGATCTTGGTGAAGCCGTACAGCAGCCGGGGATCGGGGTACAGCACGGTGTCGGTGCCGTCGCCGCCATCGATGTAGTCGCTGCCCGCGTAGCCGCGCAGGGTGTTGTTGGCCGAGTTGCCGCGGAAGGTGTCGTCACCCGCCAGCAGCAGCGCCGGGTCCGTCAACGGCTGGAAGCTCGGGGTGTTGGAGCCCACGCCGCCGGTGCCCTGCAACAGGTTTTCGCCCGTATCCGTGCGGCTGACGGTGTAGGTGGTGGCGGAATACTGGCCGCCGGCGCCGGTGATCTGAACGGCCAGATGGAGCACATAGGGCGCGCCGTTGTTGGCGGCCACCGTATACAGCACCGTGCTCCCCACCGCGGCGGAAGTGCTGGCCTGCAGGCCCGCCAGGGAGCTGAACATGCTGGCGCTGCCCACCATGTCGAAATAATCCACACCGTATTTCGCGGCAGCTTCGGTCAGGGTGAAGAGAAAAGCCATTTTTTGTCTCGGATGGAAGGCGATTTGCCGACCCGCACTTTACCAATCGTATGCATGAAAATATCTTGACATTCAGGATACAAACAACACTTCTTCGGTTAGATCGAAACTGGGGCTTGTGGGCCGGCAGTAATAACCGCTGCCGGCGACACCACGGCGCCCACCGGATGGTGGCGACATCTGGAATGCCTTATATTCCTCAGTAACTTTAGTAACAACAAGTCCCATGGCCGCCCCCCTTACCGCAGCCCAGATGGCCACGGCCCAGACCGTGTCGTTCAGCCCGGCAGTCCTTTCTTATTCGCTCGGCCAATTTCTCACAAGTTCTTACTACCGGGCCGAAAGTGCGGGGCAGACCGTAGGCAGCCTGGACAAGTTCCACGTCATCGCGGGCGACACCTATATGGCCTCGAAGGTCTGCAGCAGCGCCGCGGTGGTGTACGACAGCGCCGGCAACCCGCTGCCGGTCACCACTACTTCGACTGCTCCAGGCTTTTTTACTCCAAACGTCAGTTTCATCGCTGCCGTCACGGGCGACTACTACGTGGACCCACAATGGGACGCCACCGGCCCCAACGCCAAGTTCGACGCGCTGATGCTCTATCAATACCAGAGTACCACCCTCGCCGCGTTCCAGGCGGCGGGTCCGCGCGCCGGCGACTTGGCCGGCACCGCAGGTAACGACACCGTGCAAGGCATGGGCTTCCTGTGGGGCCTAGGCGGCAACGATGCCCTGCACATAACTTTCGATACCACCAGCGGCTTCATGCTGGGCGGCGACGGGCTAGACACCGCGGTGTTCAGCGGCCCGCGGAGTTTCTACAGTTCGGTCGCCCGCGACTCCAGTGGCGTCACGCTCGTCAGCCACGTCCCGGGCCAGCCCATCTTCCTCATTGGCGTGGAACGCCTGCAGTTCGCGGACGGCAATTTCGCAATCGACGTGGACGGGACCGGCGGAGAAGCCTATCGCCTTTACCAAGCCGCCTTCAACCGCAAGCCTGACGCAGCCGGCCTCGGCTACCAGATCGCCACGCTCGACAAGGGGGCCGCGCTGCATGACGTGGCCCAGTCCTTCGTCACCAGCGCCGAGTTCGCCAACAAATACGGCTCGCTGGACAACACCGGCTTCGTTACCCAACTCTATGCCAACGTGCTGCACCGCGGGCCGGATGCGGCCGGCCTGGCCTACCACGTCAATAACCTCGCCCACGGCGCCGCGCGGGCCGATGTGCTTATCGGGTTTTCGGAATCAGCCGAGAACCAGTCTGCGCTGATCGGCACGGAATCGGCCGGCATGCTCTATATACCCTGGCTGGGCTAAGGTGCGAAAGGTTCGGCAGGCAGGCCAACGGCAGAAAATCTCCCGATGCCTGCAAAATTGAGGCCCGTTCTGCCCCAATAATTCATGAGCCCCCATCGCAGAATTTTCCCGTAATAGTCCGAATAAATGTTTCGGAAAGCAGCATGGATCATGCTGACGGCTGTTCGTCGTGGTAATCCAGGGGGATATCCCCGGGAGGCCGGCAAGTGCACACATCAGCTTCCCGCCGCGGTGATCAATCCACGTGCACGTTCGCCCTCTGCACCACCGTCTTCCACCGCGCGATTTCGCGGGTGATGAGCTTGGCGTACACATCGGGCGGGCCGCCCGCTACGTCGAAGCCCAGCTCGCTGATGCCGTGGCGCGTCTGCTCCACCTTCAATTGGCTGTCGAAGGCAGCCGACAGGGTGGCGATGTCGGCATCGGGCACCGCCCGGGGGGCGATGACACCGAAGGAGATCACGGCGTCCACGCTGCTCAGCTTCAGTTCGTCGAAGGTGGGCACGCCCGGCAACGAGGCGATGCGCCGGGGCCCGGTGACGGCCAGCGCGCGTAGCTTGCCGGACTGGATGTGGGGCAGGATGGTGGAGGGGGCGGAGAACGTCATCTGCGTTTCGCCGGCCACCACCGCCATGATCGACGGGCCGCCGCCCTTGTAGGGGACGTGCACGATGCGGGTTCCGGTCGCGAGCTTGAATTCCTCGCCGGCCAGGTGCAGCGCCGAGCCGTTGCCGGCGGAGCTGAAATTGAGTTCGCCCGGCTTCTGCCTGGCGAGCGCGACCAGTTCGGCCACGCTGTGCACGGGCACGGTGCTGTTCACCGCCAGCACCACCGGCGCGGTGGCGATGAGGATGACGGCGCGGAACGCCTTTTCGGTGTCGTAGGGCAGCTTGTCGCCCAGCAGGGCGGGGTTGATGAGAAAGGCGCTGTCGACCACGCCCAGCGTGTAGCCGTTGGGCAGCGCGGTGGCGACGGCGTTGGTGCCGGCCACGGTGGCGCCGCCGGCGCGGTTGTCCACGACCAGGGGCTGGCCGAGGCTCTTGTCGGCACCCACGGCGAGCCGGCGCGCCAGCGCGTCGGAGGCACCGCCCGGCGCGTAGGGCACGATCAGCCGGATGGGCTGCGAGGGGAACTTGTCGGCGGCGAAGCCGGCGCACGGGGCCAGCGCGCCTGCGATCAGCAGCGCTGCCGCGGCGGTGGTGGTGGTGAGGGTGAAATTCCTGCGTTGCATGGGGGGTCTCCTTTGTTTTTCCGTGTTCAGGCCGCGTACCGGTGCAGCACGTCGGGGTCGGGCTCGAAACCCAGGCCCGGCACGTCCGGCACCCGCATGGTGCCGCGCATCACGCGGGTGGCTTCGCCGCAGAGTTCTACGGGCATCTCGCAGTAGAAGCGCTCGATCACCGGCGCGCCCTGCACCGTGGACAGCACATGCAGCGTGGCGAGCAACCCGGGGCCGAAATACGCGCTGTGCGGCATCATGGACTTGGCGTTGCCGTGTGCCGCCTGTTGTACCTGGAGCAGCGTGGTGATGCCACCGGCCTTGACGGTGCTGGGCTGGATGTACGCAATGGGTAGTTGCCGGGCCAGCCGTTCCAGTTCGAACGCCGTGCCGACGTTTTCGCCCAGGGCCAGCGGCACGCGGGTGGACGCGGCGAGTTGCCCGATGGCCTCGAAATCGTGGGGCGGAAACACCGGCTCTTCCACCCACAGGGGGTCGAACTCGGCGATCTGCTCGCAAAAGGCCTGCGCGCCGGCCAGGTCGAAGGCACAGTTCACGTCCACCATCAGGGCCGCGTCGCCGATGGCCGCGCGGCTCTGCGCCACCGACGCCACGTCGCGCTCATGCAGCTTGACGTGGCGGTAGCCCTCTGCCACCGCGCGGGCTGCGTAGCGCGCCGCCAGCGCCGGGTCGCGGTAGGGCAGCAGGCTGGCATAGACCGGCAGCGTGGCATGCCGCAGCGGGCCGATGAGCTGGTGCACCGGCACCCCCGCGGCCTTGCCGGCGATGTCCCACAGCGCGATGTCCAGGCCCGACAGCGCGTACTGCAGCGGGCCGGACAGGCCGAAGTGGTACAGCGTGCGCGCCAGGGTATCGAGCAGGGGGTCGCGCGCCAGTGGGTCCGCGCCGATGCACAGGGGCGTGACCAGGCGGTCGAACAGCGCCCGGGTGACCGGCCAGATGTTGACGCCGAAGGCATCGCCCCAGCCGACCAGGCCACTGTCGGTGGTCACCTTGATGAGCAGGCTTTCCATCCGGGTGCGGGGGCGCCCGCCCAGGAGCTGGGGTGCCGCACCGCTTTCGTAGGGGATGGCGATGGGGATGGTTTCGATCGAGCTTATCTTCATCGGCGCGGATACTAGGCACGCCGCGCAGCACGGTCCAATACCAAATTGGTCCGGCGCCAGACCACCGCCGTCTCGCCCGCGGGCGCGGCAGGGGCAAGGGCTTATGCTTGTGCAATGCGCCCGGCCCCCTTACTCGACCTGCGTATGGTCCAGCAATTCCTGGCCGTCGCCGAACTGCGCAGCTTCCGCAAGGCCGCGGAGCGCATGCACATGGCGCAGCCGCCCTTGAGCCAGGCCATCATCCGGCTGGAAGCCCTGCTCGATACCCAGCTGTTCCTGCGCACACCCCAGGGGGTGCTGATGACCCCCGCGGGCGAGATGTTCGAGGTTGAGGCCAGGCGCCTGATGCACCAGGCCGCCACCGCCGTGCAGCGCACCCAAAGCACCGCCGCCGGCGAGTCGGGCACCGTGCGGCTGGCCTTCATATCGCCGGCGGTGTTCGCGCTGCTGGGGCGCCTGCTGACCTCGTTCCGCCAGCAGTTTCCAGCCGTGACGCTGCAACTCACCGAGGGCAGTTCCCTGGAGGTGGCGAAACTGGTCAACCGCGACGCGGTGGACATGGGGTTCCTGGTGACGCCCGCAGCCCTGGAGCGCGACGTGGCCACCGAGGTGATCTTCCGGGATTCGCTGGTCGCCGTGCTGCCGGCGTCCCATGCCCATGCCGCCCGTCCTTCCATTGCACTGGACGCTTTGGCGGGCGACGCCTTTGTGCTGCTGTCGGCCACCGGGGTGCCCACGCTGAACGCACAGGCCGTTCACCTGTGCCGGGCGGCAGGCTTCGAGCCGCGCATCACCCAGGAGGCGGTGCAGATCGCCACCGTGGTCGGCCTGGTCGCGGCGGGCCTGGGCGTTTCGCTGCTGCCCCAGTCGGTGCGCAGCCTGGCGACCCAGGGCGTGGTGTTCGTGGAACTCCAGGAACCGGGCGCGCTGGCGCAGGTTGCGCTGAACGTGGCCTTTCGCCGGGAGAACCTGAGTTCCGCCGCCCAGACCCTGCTGGCGGCCGTACAGGCAGCGGCGGCCGCCGCCGATGCCACGTATGCCTGGCGGCCGGGGGGGCGGGCCGCCGGCGTGGCATCGCCGAACAAGCAGTCACTGGGGTGCTGAACTCGGACAAGTGCCATTAGACTGCCAGTCCGCATGCAGCCGCTCCTCGACACCATA
>JAZJYT010000104.1:0-24629 GCA_040390235.1 Pseudomonadota bacterium
CCCGCCGCTCAGGCGGCCTGCACCGGCCCCGTCCGCGCCAGCAGGTGGGCGAACACCGCCCCCGCGCGCAGGTGCCGCTCCACCCGCAGCCCGAAGCCGGCCAGGCGTTCGTCGGTCCAGGCCTCCGGTGCTTCCAGGTACACCCGGCCATCGGCCGCCAGCACCTTGCCCACCGCCTGCAGCGCGGGGTCGAACAGGCCGGCGTCGAAAGGGGGATCCAGCAGCACCAGGTCCCAGGGGGCGGAAACGGGTTCACGCAGGGCGGCGATGCCGTCGCCGCGCCGTACTTCCACGGCGCTGGCGCCCAGCTTCTCGCGTGCCTTGCGCAAGGCGGCCACCAGCCGCACGTCCTGCTCGCACAGCAGCACCACGGCGGCACCGCGCGAGGCTGCCTCCAGGCCCAGCGCGCCGGTGCCGGCGAAGGCATCGAGGCAGCGCCAGCCGGTCAGGTCCTGGCCGAGCCAGTTGAACAAAGTCTCGCGCACCCGGGCCGGCGTCGGCCGCAGGCCCGGCAGGGCGGGCACCGGCAGGGGGGTGCGTTTCCATGCGCCGCCGATGATGCGCACCTCGCCGGCACCGCTGTGCGCAGGTACGGGCACGGGTGCCGGCGCACCGCGCCGTGCCGCCCCGCCCGGTCCGGCCGGCCTGCTGCGCCTGGGGGCCGCCGTCACGGCTTGCCCCCGACCACCACCGTGGCCATGCGGCCCGGGTCCAGCGCGCGCTGGAAGGCGCCGCGCACGTCGGCCACCGTCACCTTGCGCACCTGCGCCGTCCAGGTGTCGAGGTAGTCCAGCGGCAGGCCGTACCAGGCGATGTTGGCCACGTTGCCGATCAGCTTGGAATTGCTGTCGATGCGCAGCGGAAAACCGCCGATCAGGTTGTCCTGCGCGGCCTTCAGCTCGGCCGCGGTCGGGCCACCGGCCACGAAGCCGGCGAGCACCTCACGCGCCACCTGCACCGCCTGCCCCGCCTGGTCGGGCCGTGTCTGTAGGCCGACGGTGAAGGCGCCGGCATGGGTGCCGAAGTCGAAGCCGCTGTACACGCTGTAGCTCAGGCCGCGCTTCTCGCGCACCTGCTCGGTCAGGCGCGACACGAAGCCACCGCCGCCCAGGATGTAGTTACCCACGGTCAGCGCAAAGTAGTCCGGGTTGGAGCGCGGCACACCCGGCTGGCCGATGAAGACATGGGCCTGCGCCGACTGGAAGGGAATCCGCACCTCCTGCGGCGCGGCCAGCGGGACCACCTCGGCCACCGGTGGCAGGGCCTCGCAGCCACCCGGTGGCAGGCGCGACAGCAGGGTGCCGGCCAGGGTGTCGGCCTGCGCCCGATCCAGCGCGCCGACGATGCTCACCTTGGCCGCGCAGGCATGCAGCAGGCGGGTGTGCAACGCCCGCATGTCGGCCACCGAGATGGCGGCCAGCGTGGCCTCCGTGGTGCGCTGGCCGTAGGGGTGCGTGCCGTACACCGCCTGGGCATAGGCGCGTGCCGCCTGGGTGGCGGGCCGCGTCTCGGCCTCGCGCAGGGCGGCGGCCAGTCGCTGGCGCTCGCGCTGCCACACGTCGTCGGGGAAGGACGGCTCGCCCATCTGGCGGGCCGCCAGCCGCGCCGCGCTGTCGAGCAGGGCCGGGTCGGACAACGAACGCAGGTTGAAGCTCATGCGGTCGGCGCCCGCGCCGCCGCCGAACTGCGCGCCCAGGTCGGCCCAGGCGTCGTCCGTGCCGTTCTCGTCCAGCGCCGGCTCGGTGCCGTGGGCCAGCACCCCCTTGTCGGTCATGGCCGCCATGCGCTGCGCCAGGCCGGCCTGCGCGGCCGGGTCGCGCCGGCTGCCGGCGTCGAAATCGACCTGGGCATCCACCATGGGCACGGCGGGGCTGGCGACAAAATACACCTGGGCGCCGTCAGGGCGCGTCCAGTGGGTGATGGGCAGCGCGGCCAGCGCGGCCGGCGCCTGCAGCAGGCCCAGGACCAGGGTGGCGCCCGCAACGGCCGCATGGCACGCACGGTGGGCACGCCGGGAGGCACGGTGGGAATAAGTAAGCACGGTAGTCCTTGGCATCAGTGCACCGCCTCGCCGGCGCCTTCGGCGGCGGCAGGAGGGCGGCGGGGGCGCGACGGGTCGACGGGCTGCGGCACCAGGGTGCCCACCGTCAGCTGCGTATCACCGAAGTACTTGGCGGCCACGACCTGCACCTGCGCGGCGGTGACCTGTTCCAGCCGCTGCAGCAGGCGCTGGTCGGCATCCACCGGCATGCCCTCGGCCCAGTTGCTGCCCAGCTCGTTGGCCTGGCCGAAGACCGAGTCGCGCTTGAAGACCTCGCCGGCGCGCCACTGCACCTTGACCCGGCGCAGCTCGGCCTCGCCCACCCCCTCGGCCGCCACCTTGGCCACCTGGGCACGCAGCGCGGCTTCCAACTGCGCGGCGGTATGGCCGGCGGCCGGCACACCCGACAGCGTGAACAGCTTCGGGCCGCGCGCCACCAGGGAGTGCGAGGCATCCACGCCGTCGGCCACCCGGTCGGGCCCCTGCGTCAGCGCCCGGTCGAGCCGGGCGCCGCCGTAGCCGTCAAGCACCGCGGCCAGCATGGTCAGCGCCAGCGCATCGCCGGCCTCGGGGGTGGCCGCGTCGATGCTTTCCAGCCCCGGCGCCTTGAAGGCCAGCACCACATAGGCCTGCTCGGCCGGCGCCAGGTAGTCGAAGCGGCGCTCGCCCAGCTGCGGCGACTCGGTGCGCGGCTTGCGGACCGGCACCGGGCGGGCCGGGATCTGCCCGTAGTATTTTTCGGCCCAGCGGCGCACCTGGGCCACGTCCACGTCGCCCGCCACCACCACCGCGGCATTGGCCGGCACGTACCAGCGGTGGTGCCAGTCGCGCACGTCGTCGGCGGTGAAGGCGGCGATGTCGCTCGGCCAGCCGATGATGGGCCGCCGATAGGGCGAGGACTGCCACACCTGCGCGCTGAGGTTTTCGTAGAGGCGGGCGCGCGGGTTGTCGTCGGTGCGCATGCGGCGCTCCTCGGTCACCACCTCGCGCTCCTTCAGGAACTCGCTGTCGGCCCACTGGTTGTGGGCGAAGCGGTCGGATTCGAGCCGCATCACGTCTTCCAGCCGGTTGGCCGGCACCTGCTGGTAGTAGCCGGTGTAGTCGCGGTTGGTGAAGGCGTTCTCGCGCCCGCCCAGCGCCGCCACCCGGCGCGAGAACTCGCCGGCCGGCACGGTGGGGGTGCCCTTGAACATCATGTGCTCCAGCATGTGGGCGATGCCCGAGGTGCCGTCCACCTCGTCCATGGAGCCGGCGCGTACCCACACCATGTGCACGGCGGTGGGCGCGCGGCGGTCCACCTGCACGATCAGCGCCATGCCGTTGGACAGGGTGAACTGCCGCACCGCCGCGTCCTCGCCGGACGGCGCTGCCACCCGGCCGGGCACGGGCGCCGCGGGGCCGATGGGCAGGGTGGGACCGGGCGTGGGACCGGTGACGGGGCTGGGCGCCTGGGCGTGAACGCCCAGGGCGGCCACCAGGCCGAGAAGGGCAAAGGTACGTTTCATAGAATGACTGATTCTAAGAACGCGCCCAATGTTCAGTTTTTTCAAGAAAAAACCTCCCGTCCCCGATTCCACGCCGGCCGCGGACGCCGCCGTGCCTGCAACACCCGCAGCAGCCGCACCCCCGGCTGCGCCTGCACCCGTAGCCGCCCCGGCCCCGGCCCACGCGCCCGCCTCGGCGCTGGGCTGGATCAAGAGCCAGCTCGGCCTGGCGCCGGCCGAGCCGCCGGCACCGGTCGCTGCACCGGTGCCTGTGCCCGTACCTGCACCGGCTCCCGCGCCTGTGCCTGTGCCTGTGCCTGCGCCGGTGGCCGCCCCGGTCCCACCCCCACCCACTCCTGTCGCAGCCCCCTTCGCAGTCCCTGCTCGGCCCCCGGCACCTGTTGCCGCGCCCCCCGCACCGGTTCCTTCTCCTCCCCCGCCCGCAGAACCGGCCCCCGCCGCCCGCGCCGGCTGGCTCGACCGCCTGCGCACCGGCCTGAAGAAGACCGGCAGCAGCATCACCACCGTCTTCACCGGCACCAGGATCGACGACGCGCTCTACGAAGAGCTGGAAGAGGCCCTGCTGATGGCCGATACCGGCGTCAAAGCCACCGAGTACCTGCTGGCCGACCTCAAGCAGCGGGTGAAGGACGCCCGCGCCACCGAGCCCGCCGCCGTCAGGGGGCTGCTGGCCGATGCCCTGGCCCACCTGTTGAAGCCGCTGGAAAAGGCGCTGGTCATCGGCGAGTTCACGCCCACCGTCATCATGGTGGCGGGCGTCAACGGTGCGGGCAAGACGACCTCCATCGGCAAGCTCACCAGGCATCTGGCCAATGAAGGCGCGGGGGTGCTGCTGGCCGCCGCCGACACCTTCCGCGCCGCGGCGCGGGAACAGCTCACCGTCTGGGCCGACCGCAATACGGTCGAGATCGTCGGGCAGGAGGGCGGTGACCCGGCCGCCGTGGCCTTCGATGCCGTCACCGCCGGCAAGGCGCGCAAGCGCGATGTGGTGCTGGTGGACACCGCCGGCCGTCTGCCCACGCAGCTGCACCTGATGCAGGAGCTGGTCAAGATCAAGCGGGTGGTGCAGAAGGCCGACGCCAGCGCGCCGCACGAGGTGCTGCTGGTGATCGACGGCAATACCGGCCAGAACGCCCTGGCCCAGGTGCGCGCCTTCGACGATGCGCTGGGGCTGACCGGCCTGATCGTCACCAAGCTCGACGGTACGGCCAAGGGCGGCGTGCTGGCGGCCATCGCCCGGGAGCGGCCGATTCCGGTGTATTTCATCGGTGTGGGCGAGAAGCTGGAAGACCTGGAGACCTTCGACGCCCGGGAGTTCGCGCAGGCGTTGCTGGGTTAGGGGCGCTTCGGGGCGGTAGAGCGAATTCCGAGCTCAGGTGCGGGTGCGGGCAGCCGTTGGGTTGGCTCTGCGGGGAGTGGCCGGCGGTGGCGCCCGGGCACTGGAATGTCCCTCCGTCGCCTGCGGCTCCTCCTTCCTTGATTTCCTGTGCCCGGGCGCCACCACCGGCCACGGGGGGGTGGAATCGACCGCCCTGCCCTCCCCGCGGAGGGCCTTCGTCGAACGCTCCCGCTCCGTATCCGCGGGGTAGGTTGTCGCCGTCCTGACCCTGCGGTGATAAGCGACCACTCCGCAGGAAGTGCAGCGGCCCCACCAGCACTCCCGCGGCCGGTGGGGCATACCGGGCACAGGACATCAAGGCGGAGAGGGCGGCGCAGCCGCACTCGGGGGACAGTCCAGTGCCCGGTATGCCCCACCGGTCGCCCCCCGAAGCGCCAAAGAAGGCTGTCCGCACCCGGCCCCGCTCCCGAACCTCGACCCAAGCCCCGAATTTTTCCCGCGCCCGAACTTCTCACAAGCCCAGGGCTCATACCTACCACCGGCAAAAACCGGTAGCCCTGTCGCTGGCAGGGGTGTCCGGCCCCGTCCGACAGGCACACAGCGGGTTTTCCCCTAATATTCTTCCAGGCCCTGGCAATCTTTGCCTGGGCAGCGATAGCCGGATCCTCCAGGGGAAAAACTATCGGCGCCATAGCCCTCTGTACGGTCGCGCAGGGAACTTGTGCCTTAGCACTCCCTCCAACCGAGTGCTAATATGCGAAGTGAATGAGGAAAGGATTCCCGGTATGAAACTTCAAACTGCTGGAGCCGCCAACGCCACCGTCGGTGCCGCGACCGCTGTCGCCACCGCCAACACGTGGGCCCTCCTGCCTCCGCTGGGCAACCTCGATGCCTACATCTCGGCTGTCAACCGCATGCCGATGCTGACGCTTGAGGAAGAACAGCGCTACGCCCGCGAACTGCGCGACGACAGCAATGTCGAATCTGCCGGCCGCCTGGTGATGTCGCATCTGCGCCTGGTCGTCTCCATCTCCCGCCAGTACCTGGGCTACGGGCTGCCGCACGGCGACCTGATCCAGGAAGGCAACGTCGGCCTGATGAAGGCCGTCAAGCGCTTCGACCCCGACCAGGGCGTGCGGCTGGTGAGCTACGCCATGCACTGGATCAAGGCCGAGATCCACGAGTACATCCTGAAGAACTGGCGCATGGTCAAGGTGGCGACCACCAAGAGCCAGCGCAAGCTGTTCTTCAACCTGCGGTCCATGAAGCAGGCTTTCAAGGCCGATGCCGCGGCCGGCGACGCCGCCACCCACCGCGACACGCTGAGCGAGCACGAGATCGACACCGTGGCCGAGCGCCTGAACGTCAAGCGCGAAGAGGTCATGGAGATGGAAACCCGGCTGTCGGGCGGCGACGTGCTGCTCGACCCGTCGCCCTCGGACGACGGCGAACAGGCCTACGGTCCCATCGCCTACCTGGCCGACGCGGCGCACGAACCCACCGCCATGCTCGAATCGCGCCAGCGCGACGTGCTGGCCACCGACGGCATCGCCACCGCGCTGGAAGCGCTGGACGACCGCAGCCGGCGCATCGTGGAAGAGCGCTGGCTCAAGGTCAACGACGACGGCTCGGGCGGCATGACGCTGCACGAACTGGCGGCCGAATACCACGTGAGCGCCGAGCGCATCCGCCAGATCGAATCGGCGGCGATGAAGAAGATGAAGAAGGCGCTGGCCGAGTACGCCTGAGCCGGTTTCGCCTCCCGCGCCCAAAGGGCAGTTCCGCAAGGGGCTGCCCTTTTTTCATGGTGACGCCCCCGGAGCCCATTTGTACCTATTTGTATCTAATGGTTTACATCGGGTGCCACGCTTTTTCGGCACATTTTCCGGCCTTCGGTTATAGAGTCGCCCCATTAAAGGTACCGAGGGGCCCTATGCGATTCACGTCCGGTGCGGGTTGTCTGCTCGCCGTTCTCATGGCGGCATGTTCGCCTAAAGCGGAGAACACAACCCTGGAGCGGGTGATGCTGGACCACGGCACCAAACACGCGACGTCGACTCCGGCCGACGTGGACGAACACCCGGTGCAGCCGGGCGCCGAGTCGCCGCCCCGGTAGCCGGGCCTGCCTGCGGCCCGTGGCGGCATACACGGGCAACACTCCCTGACGGGTGCCGCCATGGGTGCACGGTATCCTCGGGCGCGTCACCCAGCCTGCCGCTTCGCCCTCCCGCGCCCATGCTCTCCCCCATCGCACTCCTGTGCCCCCAATGCGCCGCGCCGCTGCCCCGCGCGGCGCGCTGGCGCACGGTGGAATGCAGCTACTGCGGCGCGACCCTCATGCGCGGCGAGGAAACGGTGCGGCGCGCCGACTTCCGCGCCGCTTGGCAGCGCGCCCAGGCCGTGCCGGCGGGCGGCGGCCGGCTGCTGGAATGGCGCGGCGCCCGCTACACCGTGCGGGTAACCCTCGGCCAGGGCGAACACAGCGAGGTGCTGCTGGCCGAGCGCCTGGGGCCGCTGCCCGAACGTGTCACCCTCAAGCTGGCCCGCGGCGGCGCCAGCCGCGGCATGCTGGCCCGCGAACACGAGGTGCTCCAGGCCCTGCAGGCACTGCAGGGGCCGGGCACCGCCTATTTCACCCGGCGCCTGCCGCAGCCCATCGGCACCGGGCTGGCGCAGGGCCTGGCCGACGGCGCGCGCGACGCGCTGCTGCTGCGCCATCCGCCCGGCTACTGGGGCAGCCTGGCCGACGTGGCCCGCGCGCGGCCGGAGGGCATCGACCCGCGCCACGCAGTGTGGCTGTGGCGCCGCATGCTGGAGGTGCTGGGCTTCGTGCACGCCCACGGCTGGAGCCATGGCGACCTGTCGCCGGCGCATGCGCTGGTGCACCCGCGTGACCACGGCGTGCTGCTGATCGGCTGGGGCCAGGCCCGGCATGCCACCGGTGCGGCCCATGCTACCCGCGCCGCGCGCGACCTGCGGCAGGCGGCCTGGGTCGTGCGTGCCGTGCTGCACGGCGGCCGCGACACCGGCACCCCCGGCGTCGGCCAACACACCCCCGCCCCGCTGGCCGACCTGCTGCGCCAGTGCAGCGAGGACGCGGGCACCGCACCGCCACAACAAGACGCCGCCGCTGCCGAAGCCGCGCTCAGCGCCGCGGCGCGCGCGGCCTTCGGCGCGCCGCAGTTCGTCCTTTTCGATCCTGATTCTGATCCTGATCCCGCGCCGGCCGGCGCCTGACCACCGAGGAGTACCACCCCCATGGGTTACGGAAACTATTCACACGCCGCCCACGCCGCCCTGCTGGCCGACCGCAGCGCACTGCCCGCGCAGGAGGTGTTCAGCCAGCGCAGCACCCATGCGCTGATGGACCCCAAGGGCCTCAAGGTGCGCGAGTCGCGCGACAACGCCGACCACCCGAACTCCCTGGCCGTCGTCTTCGCACTCGATGTCACCGGTTCCATGGGCGGCATACCGCGCAGCCTGGCGCAGCGCGAGCTGCCCACCTTCATGAAGCTGCTCGGCGACTGCGGCGTGGCCGACCCCCAGCTGCTGTTCATGGCCATCGGCGACGCCACCTCCGACCGGGCGCCGCTGCAGGTCGGCCAGTTCGAATCCACCGCCTCGCTGATGGACCAGTGGCTGACCTGGAGTTACCTCGAAGGCGGCGGGGGCGGCACCGGCGACGAGAGCTATGAACTCGCCTTCTACG
This sequence comes from Pseudomonadota bacterium, assembly GCA_040390235.1. Taxonomy (GTDB): domain Bacteria; phylum Pseudomonadota; class Gammaproteobacteria; order Burkholderiales; family Burkholderiaceae_C; genus Xylophilus. The sequence goes on from JAZJYT010000104.1 coordinate 8,595, forward strand.
TGCTGGCGCAGCACACCGACATCGACTGCTGGGTCAAGCGCAAGAAGCGCGGCTACCTGTTCATGACCGGCGACGAGCGGCCCTACCCCGCCGTGTCGCGCCACCAGGTCGAGGCACTCATCGGCGAGAAGCTCGACGAGGACATTCCCATCGAGGAGGTCATCGCCGCCGCGGCCGAGAGCTTCCACCTGTTCTTCCTGATACCCGGCGCGTCGCGCCGGGCCAACTGCGAGCCGCGCTGGCGCGAACTGCTGGGCGACCACGTGATCTGCATGGATTCGCCCGACGACGCCTGCGCCGTGGCCGCCGGCATCGTGGCCCTGACCGAAGGCGCCGCGCCCAGCCTGGACGCGCTGGCGCAGGTCATGGCCGCGCACGGCACCGCGCCCGAACGCGTCGCCGCCGTGGCGCATGCGCTCGAAGCCTATGCCGAGCTGCTGGACCCGAATGCGCCCAGGCGCAGTTCATACCGCGCACACCCCGCCTCGTATTCGGCCGGCGCCACCGTGGGTTCCTGGTGGAAGAAGATCTTCGGCTGACCCGCTCCCCGACCCGGTACGTGTCGCTGCTCGGCCTGGGCTTCGGCGACTGCGGCAAGGGCCTGTTCACCGACCACCTGTGCCGCCGCTGGGCAGCGCACACGGTGGTGCGCTTCAACGGCGGTGCGCAGGCCGGTCACAACGTGGTGCTGGCCGACGGCCGCCACCACACCTTCTCGCAGTTCGGTGCCGGCAGTTTCGTGCCCGGCACGGCCACGGTGCTGGCGTATCCGGTGGTGGTACACCCCACGGCCTTGCTGGTGGAAGACGCCGCCCTGCGCCGCGCCGGCGTGCACGACGGTCTGGACCGTTTACGGGTGGACGCCCGCTGCCGCGTCACCACACCCTTCCACCAGGCCGCCGGGCGGCTGCGTGAATGGGCGCGCGGCGCGGCGGCGCATGGCAGCTGCGGTGTGGGTGCGGGAGAAACCGTGCGCCAGGCGCTGGCCGATCCCGCCACGGCACTGCACTACGGCGAACTGGCCGACACCGGGCTGGCCCTGGGCAAGCTCGACGCCATCCGCCTGGCGCTGCAGCGTGCATTTTCGGAGCCCGGTTTTCCGCAGGGGCCACATGGTCCGCATGACCGGCAGGGCCGGCACGGCATGAACGGCGTGCCCGAGGGAGAAGCGCAGGAACGCGCGCTGCTCGCCGATCCTAACGTCGCCCACCGCTGGCTGGCCGCGGTGCAGCCCTGCCTCGACCGCGCGCCGCCGGCCAGCCCCGAAGCCATCGCGGCGCGGCTGGCCCTTCCCGGCACCGTGCTGTTCGAAGGCGCGCAGGGAGTGCTGCTGGACGAATGGCGCGGTTTCCACCCGCACACCAGCTGGAGCACCGTCTCCACCGCCGCCGTGGAGGCGGTGCTGGCCGATGCCGGCATCACCGCGCCGGTACGCCACCTGGGCGTGCTGCGCAGCTATGCCACCCGCCACGGCGCCGGCCCGCTGCCCACGGCCGATGCCGCGCTGGACGTGCTGGCCGAGCCGCACAACACCGGCGACGGCTGGCAGGGCCGCTTCCGCCGCGGCCAGCCCGATGCCGTGCTGCTGCGCTATGCGCTGCGCGCCGCGGGCCGGCTCGATGGCCTGCTGGTGAGCCACCTCGACGCCATCACCCACATGGCCAACCCCATGGCCGCCGTGGCTACCGCCGGCGGCGGCCTGCGCTGGTGCGATGCCTACCGGCTGGGCCCGGAAACCACCCTCCGCAGCCTGCCCTGGAAAACCACACCCGACCTGGCCCACCAGTCCGCGCTGACAGCCCTGCTCGGCGCCGCGACACCGGTCTACGAAGCCGACGCGGTGTTCACACCGGCGCAGTGGATCGCGCGGGCCGAGGCCGTGTCCCGCCTGCCGGTGCTGCTGGGCGCGTTCGGCCCCCAGTCGGAGGATGTGCAGCGGTTCGCCGCCGCGTCCTGGATGGACTGAGGGCGACCAACCCACCCGCCCTCCATGCATGGCGATGCTTTCGCCCTCCCGCGCGCTCAATCGCCCTTGATGTTGGCGTCCTTCACCAGTTTGGCGTACCTGGCGTATTCCGCCCGCACAAAACGGTCGCATTCCTCGGGCGTGCTGCCGATGGCGTCTGCACCTTCCTTCAGAAAACGGGCTTTCATCTCCGGCTCCTGCAGCACGGCCAGGGTTTCCTGGTATAGGCGCTGCACGATGGCCGGCGGCGTCTGGGCCGGAGCGAACAAGGCGAACCAGGCCGACAGGGCGAAGTGGGGCGGGCCGCCGGCGGCGGCGATGGTCGGCACATGGGCGGCGGCCGGAGTGGGCTCGGCCGAGGTCACGGCCAGCGCGCGCAGGCGCCCGGCCTCCACCTGGGTCATCACCGCCACGATGGGGGCGAACTGGAACTGGATCTCGCCGCCCATCAGGGCGTTCATGGCCGGCGCGCCGCCCTTGTAGGCCACATGGACTGTCTGGATGCCCGCCGCTGCATCGAACAGGACGCCCGCCAGATGGCTGGGTGAACCGCTGCCCGACGAACCGTAGTTCAGCTCGCCCGGATGGGCCTTGGCATAGGCGATGAATTCCTTCAGGTCGTGCACCGGCAGTTTGGGGTTCACCACCAGCACCATGGGCTGGGAGGCCACCAGGCTGATGGGCTTGAGATCGGTCAGCGTGTTGTAGCCGAGCTTGGGGAGGATGTGTGGCGCCACCACCATGCCGGTGGACTGGCCCATGAGGATGGTGTAGCCGTCCGCCGGCGCGGTGGCCACCGCAGTGGCACCGATGGTGCCCGAGGCGCCGCCGCGGTTGTCGATGATGATGCTCTGGCCGAGTTTCTTGCCCAGGCCGACGCTGATGGCGCGGGCGAAATAGTCGCCAGCGCCGGCCGGGGGAGAGGCGACGATCAGACGGACCGGCTTGTCGGGATAGCCGGCCTCGGCCGCGGCCACGGGAAGGCATGGAACGCACAGCGCGGCGATGGCGCAGGCCCAGATCTTGAATTTCACGAAAGTCTCCTGGAAGTCGCCGGACCCTGCGTACCCCGCCCGGTGTGGCGGGGTCCTTGCGTGCACGCGGGATGCTATGACTGTCCGGCCGTTCCCAAAAGGACTATTTGCTTATGGCGCGATATACGCCGGTTATCACCCCGGCGGCTGCGCTTCAGCCGCGCCCGGCGTGCAGCGCCGCATGGAGGGCCAGCAGCATTTCCTCGACATCCTGCAGGATGTTCAAACGCGAACCGCCGCCCATGTGCGGCGTGAGGACCACGTTGCCGAATGCCAGCAAGGGGTCGCCGGCGGGCGCCGGTTCGCCGTAGTGGACATCCAGCCCTGCGCCGGCCAGGCGGCCGGAACGCAGCGCGTCCACCAGCGCATCGTGGTCGACGACATCGGCGCGCGAGGTGTTGACCAGGTAGGCACCGGGCTGCATGCGCCCCAGCGCCGCCGCATCCACCAGGCTTTTGGTCTGGGGTGAGTAGGGCACGTGCACGCTGAGGAATTCCGAGCGTTCGAACAGTTCGTCGAAGCCGCAGTAGCGCACCTTGAACTCCTGCTCCAGCGCCGGGCTGAGCCGGGTGCGCTTGTGGTAGAGCACCTGCAGGCCGAAGGTCCGGGCCATGGCGGCTACCTCGCGGCCGATTTCGCCAAAACCCAGCAGGCCCAGCGTGCGCCCGTGCAGGGTGCGCAGGTCGGGAATGCGGGCGAAGTTGGCGCCGGCGGTATGGCGGGTGTCGTAGGGCCGGTGCGCGAAGCCGGCCGCGGCCATGCGCTCTTTGGTCACCATGCCCTCAATGAGCGGCAGGCGCCGGGCCAGGGCCAGCACCAGCAGCAGGGTGTGCTCGCCCATGGCGATGTTGGTGCGGCGGCGCAGCGTCAGCACCGCAATACCTCGGGCCCGGCAGGCCTCGGCATCCACGTTGTCGGCCACCAGGCCGAAGTTGACCACCACGCGCAGCCGGGGCGCCAGGGCCAGTTGGGCCGGGCCGATCTCCTGGCTTTCCACGATGGCCACCTCGGCATCGGGCAGGGCGGCGGCCCACTCCGCGTCGTCGTTGACCAGCCGCACGGTGGCGGGCCAGGTACCCGGCAGGCGGGCGCGCAGCCCGGCCAGCCAGCCGGGGTAGTCCGCCAGGTCGTGGGCATTGAAGTCCGTGTAGGCGGCTATACGCTCGGCGGAGGTGGCCGGGTCCAGCACTATCTGCGCCTGGCGCAGCACACGGTCGTCTTCGACAACAAAAGTCGGCATGTTTTCTTCCCGGGAGAGTGTCAGGCGGCCGGCCGCAGCAGCAGGCGGGTGAGGGGTTCCAGGGTGGCGAGGGCGCCGAAGCCGTGGATCAGCTGCAGGCTTTGCTCGACCTGTGGGGCACCGAGCCCGGCCAGCGGCACCAGTTGCCGGTACTTGGCATCGACGTCGGCCCATTCGACACCCCGCGGGCCGGAGCCGCGCGGGAAGGTGCAGGTGCTGGAAAAGCGCTGGCCGTTCTTCATCACGATGGTGACGGTGCCTCCGTGGTGGTGCAGGAAGCGGTCGGGCAGCGGGCCGGTGGTCGGGTCGTAGGCCACCTTGTCGAGCAGCACGCGGATGCGCGGGTCGTGCAGCTTCTCCTCGGTGGCATGCACCCAGGTGAAGCCCCGGTCGGCTATTGCCGCCGAGACGATGTAGTAGATGCTGTGCGCAATGCCGATCAGGTCGGTCGGGTGGGTGGGGCCGTTGCGCCGGTCGCGCAATTGTGTGCAGCCGATGACCACCTGGTCCACCTGGTACGGGTCCACCTGGCCTTCGGTGGCGGCGTTGGCGGCGGCTTCGGCCACCGCATGGTTGAGGTGCCCGCCGGGCATGAGCTTGATGGCCATGTTGGTCACGATGTCCCAGGACTGGCCCAGGCCCCGTGTGACATCCTCCAGCGCCTGGCCGCCGAAGGCGGCGAAGAAACCGCGCGGGGTTTCCAGCACCGCGGCTTCGGCGATGTAGCCACGCTTCGCAGCCAGTGCCGCCTGCACGCCCAGCGTGGCGGACAGCCCCGCGTGGTACTCCCGCGACCAGCTGCTGTCGGCGGCCGCGGCCAGGCCGCCGATCGACGTGGCGGCCAGCGCGATGGCGTGTGCCATCTGCCCGGCGCCCAGGCCCAGCAGGGTGCCCGTGGCGACCGCGGCACCGAAGATGGTGGAGACGCTGCTGTGGAAACCCTTCTGCGTGCGGCCCGGGGTCAGCGCTTCGTCGATGCGGCCGGCCACCTCGTAGCCCAGCACCATGGCGTGCAGCACGTCCTGCCCGCCGCGGCCCAGCCGCTCGGCCATGGCCATCGAGGTGGCCGCGACGATGGTGCCGATGTGCGCGATATTGCGCAGGTCGCTGTCGTCCGAGGCCGCGGCATCGCTGGCCACGGCATTGGCCCGCGCCGCGCCGGCCACGGACAGCCGCGCGCCATCGAACCAGACGGTGGCCTGCGCCGCGCCGCCCTGCTCCTTCTCCACCTCGCGGATGATGCGCGTGGAGCCGATGTCCAGGCCCATGGCAGCGCTGGCCACGGTGCTGGCGATGGCCATCCGGGCGCGCTCCAGCGCCAGCGGCGGCAGGTCGTCCAGCCGGGTACGGGCCACGAAGCCCGCGAGTTCTTCCGCGATGGTCATGTGTCTCCTCTGGTTTGCCGTCAGCCTTCAGCCTCCATTGTTGGCGACAAACGCCCCAGCATGCGCGCCACCTGCGAGGCCAGCCTCTCCAGCGGGAAGGGTTTGGTGATCAGCTCCACCCCCTGCCGCAGCAGTTCGCCCTCCATGGCCGCGCCTTCGGCATAACCGGTCATGAACAGCGCCCGGAGGTCGGGCCGGGCGATACGTGCGGCGTCGAACACCTGGCGCCCGTTGACCACCGGCAGCCCGATGTCGGTCACCAGCAGGTCGATGCCCACGTCGGACTCCAGGATCAGCAGCGCCGCGGCGCCGTCGCCGGCCTCCAGCACCCGGTAGCCCAGGCCCCTGAGCAGGTCCACCACCAGGCCGCGCACCACCGGCTCGTCTTCGACCACCAGCAGCGTCTCGCGGGTGTCCGAGCGGTGCTCCTCGCCCAGTTGCGGCAGGCGGTCGGCGGGCGCGGCCGCGCCGTCGTGGCGGGGCAGGTAGATACACGCCGTGGTGCCCTCGCCCACCGCGCTGTCGAGCCGTATCTGGCCACGCGACTGGCGGGCGAAGCCGTAGATCATCGACAGCCCCAGGCCGGTGCCCCGGCCCAGCGGCTTGGTGGTGTAGAAGGGCTCGAACACCTTCCCCAGCACATCGGGCGGCATGCCCACGCCGGTGTCGCCGATGGCGATGCACACGTAGTCGCCGGACGCGGTGTCGCCGGCCAGCCGCGCATCGCCCGGCGCCAGACTTTCGTTGGAGGTGGCGATGGTCAGCATGCCCTCGTCGGGCATGGCGTCGCGGGCGTTGATGCAGAGGTTGAGCAGCGCGTTTTCCAGCTGGTTGCCGTCGCACAGCGTGGTCCACAGGCCGTCGGCCAGCGCCAGCTGCATGTGCACCCGCTCGCCCATGGTCCGCCGCAGCAGGTCTTCCATGCCGCCGACCAGCCGGTTGGCATCCACCGGTTTGGGGTCCAGCGGCTGGCGCCGCGAAAACGCCAGCAGGCGGTGCGTTAGCCCCGCGGCGCGCTGGGCCGAGGCCATGGCGCCGTCGAGCAGGCGCTCCACGTTCTCGGTGCGACCCAGCTTCAGGCGCAGCTTGAGCACGTCGAGCGAGCCGGTGATGCCCTGCAGCAGGTTGTTGAAGTCGTGTGCGATGCCGCCGGTCAGCTGGCCCACCGCCTCCATCTTCTGCGCCTGGCGCAGCGCCTCCTCGGCGGCGGCACGCTCGGCCGACTCGGCCTGCAGCCGGCCCATGGCCGCAGCCAGGTCGCGGGTACGCTCGGCGACGCGCGCCTCCAGCCCGCTGTTGAGCTGCCGCAGCGTCTCCTGCGCCTGCATCTTCTCGGTGACGTCGTAGCCGTCCACGAAGACGCCGTCGATGCGTCCCTTGGCGCCCACGATGGGCTGGTAGATGAAATCCAGGAAACGCTCCACCGGCGGGCCGCCCGCCGCGGTGCGCAGCGCCACCCGCACGGCGCTGCCGCGGTAGGGCACACCGCTGCGCAGCACCTCGTCGAGCAGCTCGAAGAAACCCTGGCCCTCCAGTTCGGGCAGTACTTCGCGGATCGGCAGGCCCTCGACCCCGCGGCGGCCCACCAGCCCCAGGTAGGACTCGTTGACCAGTTCGTAGACATGCCGCGGCCCGCGCAGCACGCACATGAAGCTGGGCGCCTGGGTGAACAGCGCCCGCAGGCGGTCGCGCTCGGCGGCATCCTGCTGCGCCAGCGCCACCCGTGACAGCGCCGCGGTGACCTGTCCGGCCAGCAGGCCCACAAAACTTTCGTAGTCGACCGACAGCCGCTGGTGCGGGCACACCGCAGCCACGAGGAAGCCCAGGGCGCGCTCCCCTTCCCCGCCGCCCAGGGACACCACCAGCGCCTGCGTCGGCGCCTGTGCCCAGGGCCCGGTGGGCAGGTCGGCGGCCGGCGCCAGTGCCACCACCCGCACGGGTTCGCCAGGTGCCAGCCCGCGGGCATCCCAGGGCGGACCCGGCGGGGAAGACGCGGGAGGCGCGGAAGGCATGGGGTGGGCGGCATCCAGCACCAGCGGCGCCAGCCGGTGCCCTTCCGCGATGCCGGCGGTGCAGACCAGTTGCGCCCGGCCCTCGTCGTCGAACAGGTAGAGCAGCGCGAAGGGCAGGTCCCGGTTGGCGTCCTGCAGGGCGGCGCAGGCGGCCACCAGCACGTCCTCGCGCGCCGCCGCGCCGGCCAGCCCGGCGGCCAGCTGGCGCAGCGAGGACAGCCGGCGCTCGCTGATGACCCGGTGGGTCTCCTCGGTGACCGTGCAGAACAGCCCGCCCACCCGGCCATCGGCCTCCAGGATGGGGCTGTAGGAAAACGTGTGGTAAGTCTCCTCGGCATAGCCGTCGCGCTCCAGCAACAGCAGCAGCGCCTGGTCCCAGGTCGCCTCGCCGCGCTCGTACACCGTGCGCACCCGGTCCTGTACCTGCTCCCACACCTCGGACCAGACCTCGCGCATGGGCTGGCCCAGCGCCCAGGGGTGCTTGCGGCCCAGGGTGGGCACGTAGGCATCGTTGTAGAAGTAGCGGATGTCCGGGCCCCAGCCCAGCCACATCTCGAAGCGCGAGGTCAGCAGGATACGCAGCGCCGTGGCCAGTGCCTCGGACCACAGGGCCGGCGGCCCCAGCGGCGTCGCGGCCCAGTCGTGGGCCCGCATACGCTGCGCCATGGCGCTGTCGCCGGCGAAGATGCGCTCGGCGGGGGTGGCGGGCAGCGGAGCGGGGGCAGCGGGCATAAAGGGGCAGCGGCAACAGGCGGATCGGCGGCGGGCCGGAACAGTCTCCCACGCGCCGCCGCGGAGATTGTCACATTCGGTAGCGTCTCGGCGGGCGTGGTCAGCCCACCCGGTCCACCGCCGCCAGCAGGTACACCCCCAGCGCGGCGGCCCCCAGGTTCAGCACCACCGTCGCCCGGAACAGCCGCTGGAACGGTTGCTTGCGGGTCTTGTGCCGCAGCAGCCGCTGCGCCAGCAGGCCGCCCGGCCAGCCGCAGGCCAGGCCCAGCCACAGCAGCGTGGCCTCGGGGATACGCCGCCGGCCGGCGATGGCGGCGGACTTGTCGAGAGCGTAGGCGGTAAAGCAGGCCACCCCCATGGCCGCGTAGGCCACCAGGACCAGCGTGACCGGCCAGGGCAGCGGCCAGGGCTCGAACGCCATGGCGCCTCAGGCCCCCTGCAGCAGCCCCTTGATGTCCGACAGCAGCGGCTGCGCACCGCCGCCGTAGCGGCTGTACAGCCGCAGGCGCCCCTGCGGGTCGTACAGGTAGGTGGCGGCGGAATGGTCCATGGTGTAGCTGCCGGGCTTGGTGCCGTCCACCTTCTTGTAGTAGACCTTGAAGTCGCGGGCAGTGGCGGTGAGCTGCTCGGGCGTGGGCCGCAGCGCCACGAAGGCGGGGTCGAAGTTGGCCATGTAGGCCGACAGCACCTGGGGGGTGTCGCGCTCGGGATCGACGGTGATGAACACCACCTGCAGGCGGTCGGCATCGGCGCCCAGTTGGTGCTTGATCTCGGCCAGCTCGGCCATGGTGGTGGGGCACACGTCGGGGCACTGGGTGTAGCCGAAGAACAGCGCCACCACCTTGCCCTTGAAGTCGGCCAGGCTGCGTTGTTTGCCCTCGGCGTCGGGCAGCGAAAAGTCCTTGGCGTAGTCGGCGCCGGTCAGGTCCACCGCGTTGAAGGCCTGCTGCGGCTGGGCCGGGCCCTGCCCGCTCTTGGAGCAGGCGGCCAGCGCGGCGGCGGCGGGGACGGCAGCCAGCAGCTTCAGGAAATCGCGGGTACGCAGCGGTGTCGAAGAAAGGGTCATCGGGGGCCTCACAGCACGTAGTGGTCCACCAGCAGCGCGGCGAACAGCACACTCAGGTGGATCAGGGAAAAACGGAAGGTCTTGCGCGCCAGCGCGTCGGAATAGTTGCGCCACAGCGCGAAGGCGTAGCCGCAGAAACCGACATTGAGCACCACAGCCGCCGCCAGGTAGATCCACGAACTCATGCCGTAGACAAAGGGCATCAGGCAGCCGGCGAACAGGATGAAGGTGTAGAGCAGCACCTGCAGCCGGGTGAACTCGTTGCCGTGGGTCACCGGCAGCATGGGCAGGCCGGACTTGCGGTAGTCCTCCACCCGGTACAGCGCCAGCGCCCAGAAGTGCGGCGGCGTCCACAGGAAGATGATGAGGAACAGGATCAGCGCCTCGGGCGACACCTCGCCCGTCATGGCGGCCCAGCCCAGTACCGGCGGCATGGCGCCCGAGGCCCCGCCGATGACGATGTTCTGCGGCGTCATCGGCTTCAGGATGACGGTATAGACCACCGCGTAGCCGACGAAGGTGGCAAAGGTCAGCCACATGGTCAACGGGTTGATGCAGAAGTACAGGATGGCCGAGCCGGCCACGCACAGCAGGCCGGAGAACAGCAGGGTCTGCCCGTCGCCGAGTTCGCCGCGCGCCGTGGGGCGCCAGGCGGTGCGGCGCATCTTGGCGTCGATGCCTTTTTCCACCAGGCAGTTGAAGGCCGCGGCGGCGCCCGCCACCAGCCAGATGCCGAGGCAGGCGATGGCCGCCTGCCCCACCTGCGGCCAGCTCGGCAGGCCGGGCACGGCCAGCACCATGCCGATGAGGGCGCAGAAGACGATGAGCTGCACCACCCGCGGCTTGGTCAGCGCGTAGAACTGGCGCACACGCGAAGGTGCGGGAGGGGTGGGGGAAATAGCGACGGTCATGCGGAATGCCCGGGAATGCCCGCGGAGGCAGCGGCAGGAGAAGAAGACGAAGACGAAGAAGCAGAAGGAGAAGCGGCGGTGCGGGGCACGGCACGGCTGGTCGCCAGCATCCAGGTCAGCACCGCCACCAGCGCGGCGGCGCCGCCGGTGTGCAGCAGCGCGGCCACCAGCGGCCAGTCCAGCACCACGTTGGAAATACCGGTGGCGAGCTGCAGCGCGGCCAGCGCGGCCAGCCAGCGCACCGGACGCCGCAGGCCTTCGGCCGACCACAGGCGCCAGGCCGTCAGCGCCAGCACCAGCAGCACGGCATAGGCCCACAGCCGGTGCATGTAGTGGATGGCGACCAGAGCCGGGAAGGTGATGGACGAACCATCGCGCAGCAGGCCCAGCGGCCGCCAGACCTCGAAACCCTGGGCCGCGTCCATGGCCGGCCACCAGCTGCCATTGCAGTCGGGGAAGGTGGAACACGCCAGCACCGCATAGTTGGTGCTGACCCAGCCGCCCAGCAGCACCTGCACCGCCACCACGGCCAGCGCCAGCAGCAGCAGCGCACGGGCGCCGCGGGCCAGCGCCACCGGCGCGCGGCCGGCGGCGGCCAGCCCGTAGCGCGCCCACTGGATGCCCAGCAGGGCCAGCAGCACGATGCCGCCGGCCAGGTGGGCCACCACGATGGCGGGGAAAAGTTTCCACACCACGGTGAGCCAGCCGAAGGCGCCCTGCAGGCAGACCCAGAGCCAGGTGGCGGTGGGCCAGAGGGGATGCACGGTGACGGCGGCACCCGCCTTGCGCCCCTTGCGCGTGCGCCACCAGCCCACCCAGGCCAGGGCCATCAGCACCATGATGAGTGCGCCCACGCCAGCGGCCAGGTAGCGGTGCACCATCTCGATCCAGGCCTTGTGGTGGGTCACCGGGCCGGTCGGCATGGCGGCCTGCGCGGCGCTGATCTGGGCGTGGGCGGCGACCGGGTTGGCCTCGCCGTAGCAGCCGGGCCAGTCGGGGCAGCCCAGGCCGGAATCGGTGAGCCGGGTGAAGGAGCCGAACAGCACCAGGTCGAAGGTCAGGAAAAACACCAGCGCGGCCAGCGCCTGCAGCCGGCGCAGCGGCGCGGCACGGCGGTTGCGGGCCACGAAGACCACCAGCGGCACGAGCGCGACCGCCATGCCGGTGAGCAGCACGCCGGCGGCGGGCGACAGGTCGTAGGGCGCGTCCATGCCGTTCAGCGGCCTTCCTTGTCCCAGGAGTCGGAGGCGCGCAGCAGCCGGGCCAGGTCGGCCTTGGCCTTGGCCGCGTTGCTTTTGTCCAGCCCGGCGGGGAAACGCATCATCCAGTGGCCCATCGGGTCGACCAGGTAGAGGTGGTCCTGCAACTGGTGGCCGGCGGCCGGCTGCAGCCAGCGCGCCAGCACGTCGGGCGCCACCCGCAGCACGGTGGCCTGGTGCAGCGCACCGTCCAACGCGGCGGGCACCGGCGCGGCGTCGGACACCAGCCAGACCCAGTCCACCCGGTCGCGGTCGCGGCCCAGGCCCTCGCGCAGCTGGCGTTGCAGGTACAGGTACTGCTCGCACTGCTTGTCGCAGGCGCCGCCGCCCACACTTACCAGCAGCCACTGGCCCTTGAGGCTGGGCAGCTTGACGGTGCTTCCGTCGCGTGCGGTGGCCACCGCATCGGGCAGGCCGGGCTGGTCGGCGATGAGCTCGCCGAAGCCGCCGTGGCCGCTCGGCCGGATCACGTAGTAGGTGAAGTAGGAGCCGATGACCGGCGCGGCGCAGATCAGCATGACCAGCAGCATTTTCCAGCGGCCCTGCCGGGTGCGCTGCTGTGCCTGCGACGCCTCCCCGGGTTCGGGCAGGGTGTGCACCGTCAGCCCGAGCAGATGGTCATCTGGTTCAAGCGCGTTTGCGCGGTCGGAGGAGTTGGAACCAGACATAGAGGATGACGATGAGGGCGCAGAGCCCGAACCATTGGAAGGCATAGCCGTAGTTTGTTTCGACCCCGGCGGTGATGGGCAGCCAGTCGCGCTGCAGCCCTTCGCTGGCGGCACCGGACTGCAACACCGACAACGCCGCGAGCGGCAGGCCGGTTTCGCGGCGGTAGGCGGCCAGGTCGAGATTCTGCCGGATCACGGAAGACCCTTCGGACGGGGCGCCGGCGGCACCGGCCGTACGGTCGCCAGCGCCGTGGCCGAACTCGTACAGCCGCGCGGGCGAGGCCGCGAGGTGGCCCGCGACCTCGACCGGGCCGTCCGGTGTCTCGACCGGCACCAGGCGTGCGCGGTCTTCGAAATTGCGCGGCACCCAGCCGCGCTGCACCAGCACCACCAGGGCGCCCTCCCCCCCGCCTGCGCCGCCAGCCCCGCCGGCCACCTCCACCGCGTCGAGCTGCAAGGGCGTGGTCACGTAGAAACCCTGTTTGCCGTCCATCTGCCGGTTGTCGAGGTAGGTGGTGAAGCGCGGCAGCCAGTGGCCACGCAGCAGCACCTGGCGGTGCACCAGCGGCTCCAGCGTGGCGGTGGCGGCGGTGGCCGCCGTGGGGTTGGCTGCGGGGTCGAGGGGCAGCCCGCCGAGGGCGGACTGCAGCGCCCGGCCGTCGAGCACCGGCAGCGCCCCGCGCTGCACGGTGGCGGCGAAGACGGCTTCCTTCTGTGCGGCGCGCGACAGTTGCCAGCGGCCCAGCAGCGCGGTCGCGGCAATGCCGGCCACCGCGGCCAGGGTCACAAGCACCGAACGCAGCCGGACCCGGCGCTGGGCGCTCATGGGGCCGGCCGGATAATCCCGGGTATGAAATATTTCGTCATTGCGGCGTTCGTCGCCATTCTGGGGAGCCTGGGCACCGCGCTGTTTTTCATGATGCGCGACGGCCGCGACGGCAAGGCCAAGACCAGCAACATGGCCCGGGCGCTGGCCTTCCGCGTCGGGTTCTCGGTGCTGCTGTTCATCTGCATCCTCATCGCCTGGAAGCTGGGCTGGATCCAGCCGACGGGCATTCCGCCCGGGGCCTGAAGGAAAGAACCGGTCGAATACGGGCTGAATGAAAAAGGCGCCTTGCGGCGCCTTGTGTGGAAAGCGTCACGGGACGGCTTACAACCAGTACACCAGCATGTACAGGCCGAGCCACACCACGTCGACGAAGTGCCAGTACCAGGCGGCGCCTTCGAAGCCGAAGTGTTTTTCGGCCGTGAAGTCGCCGCGTTGCAGGCGCAGCGTGGTGAACAGCAGCATCAGCATGCCGATGAACACGTGGAAGCCGTGGAAGCCGGTCAGCATGAAGAAGGTCGAACCGTAGACACCCGAGCTGAGCTTGAGGTTGCCCACGGTGTACAGGTGGTGGTATTCGTAGCCCTGCACGAACAGGAAGATCAGGCCCAGAACCACGGTGATCCACATGAAACCGATGGTCTTGGCGCGGTGGTTTTCGCGCAGCGCATGGTGGGCGATGGTCAGCGTCACGCCCGAGCTGAGCAGCAGCGCGGTGTTGATGGTCGGCAGCCAGAAGGGGCCGACGGTCTCGAAGGGCTCGATCAGGTTGCCGGGCGCGGCGGTGGCGCCGGCGGCCAGGCTGGGCCACACGGCCTTGAAGTCGGGCCAGAGCAGCGCGTTGTCGAGACTGCCGAGGGCCGGCAGCGAATGCGAGCGTGCCCACCACAGGGCGGTGAAGAAGGCGCCGAAGAACATCACTTCCGAGAAGATGAACCAGGCCATGCTCCAGCGGAAGGACATCTCGATCTTGTGGCCGTACTGGCCGCTCTCGCTTTCGCCGATGGCCTGGCTGAACCACTGGAACAGCACCACCAGGAAAAACACCAGCCCCAGGGCCAGCACGTAGGCGGCCCAGTCATGGCCGTTGATCCACTGGGCAGCGCCGAAGATGACCAACAAAAGGCCAGCCGCCGCCGCCGCCGGGTGGCGCGAGGGTGCGGGCACGAAGTAGTACGGGGTTCCGCTCGTGTGGGATGCGCTCATTTCTGCTCCTGGATCTCTCTCGGCTCTTTAGTTCAAACTATCCAATGCACCAGCGCTACCAGCGCCAGCACAAAAATAACGACGCCCGCGAACGCGGCGATGACGATGTGCAGCGGGTTGAGCCGCATGTCCTGCGCCATGCCGCTGGACTTGCGCATGCCCACGAAGGACCACAAGACCGCCTTGATGGTCTGCCCGAAGGACGCGCCCCCACCGGAAGGCTGCTGCTGTTGCTGCTGCGCACTCACGAGCGCGCCCCGGCGGCAGGCTTGCCATCGTGTACGTCCAGATCGGCGGCGATGTCGGACGGCGGCGCCGGCACCCTGCCACCCACCTCGAAGAAGGTGTACGACAGCGTGATGGTTTTCACGTCCTTCGACAGCTTGGGATCGATCACGAAGACCACCGGCCACTGCTTCTTCTCGCCCGGGTCGAGGGTGTACTGGTTGAAGCAGAAGCACTGCAGCTTGTTGAAGTGCGCCGCCGCTTGGCTGGGCGCGTAGCTGGGGATGGCCTGCGCCGACATACGCCGGTTCTGCGTGTTCTGGAACTCGTACATCACCGTGGCCAGCTCGCCCGGGTGCACCGTGAGGGTGTTGACCGCGGGCTTGAAGCTCCACGGGCCCCGGGCGTTCGCATCGAACTCGACGGTGATGCTGCGGCTGGTATCGACCTGGGTGTTGGCCGGCAGCGTGGAGTTGGCGGCCACCTTGCCCGGCAGCTGGGTCTCGCCCACGGCCAGGATGTTGATGCCCGTCATCTCGCAGATGGCGTTGTACAGCGGCACCAGCGCGTAGCCGAAGGCGAACATGCCGGTCACGACGACGGCCAGCTTGCCCAGCATGCGGACGTTGGCGGTAGCGCGCTTGTTGCCCACGCTCAGTGGCCCAGCATCGCCGACTTGGCGATGAAACCCACGAACAGCACCACCGCGATCGACGCCAGGATCAGCGCGAGGCGGCGGTTGTTCTTTTTCTGTTCAGGTGTCATGGGGCAGCAGTCGCAGTACCGGGGCCGGCGAAGCTCAGCCGATCACGCGCGTGGCGGTGGCGTCGAGCTTGGGCGGGTTCTCGAAGGTGTGGAAGGGCGCCGGCGACGGCACTTCCCATTCCAGGCCCTCGGCACCGTCCCACGGGCGTTGTGCCGCGGTGGCACCCTTGCCGCGCATGGTGGGCAGCACCACGAACAGGAAGAAGTAGAGCTGCGCGAAGCCGAAGAAGAAGGCACCGACCGACACGATGGCGTTGAAGTCGGCGAACTGCATCGGGTAGTCGGCGTAGCGGCGCGGCATGCCGGCCAGGCCCAGGAAGTGCATCGGGAAGAAGGTCACGTTGAACGAGATCAGCGACCACCAGAAGTGGATCTTGCCACGCGTCTCGTTGTACATGACACCGGTCCACTTCGGGCTCCAGTAGTAGAAGCCCGAGAACATGGCGAACAGCGAACCGGCCACCAGCACGTAGTGGAAGTGGGCCACCACGTAGTAGGTGTCCTGCAGCTGGATGTCGATCGGCGCCATCGCCAGGATCAGGCCGGTGAAGCCGCCCATGGTGAACACGAAGATAAAACCGACGGCGAACAGCATCGGGGTCTCGAAGGTCATCGAGCCCTGCCACATGGTGGCGATCCAGTTGAAGATCTTCACGGCGGTCGGCACGGCGATCAGCATCGTGGCGTACATGAAGAACAGCTGGCCGGTCACCGGCATGCCGGTGGTGAACATGTGGTGC
>JAZJYT010000105.1:0-17051 GCA_040390235.1 Pseudomonadota bacterium
CCATGTACCGCACCCTGCTCAAATCCAAGATCCACCGCGTGGCGGTGACCGACTGCGAACTGCACTACGAGGGCTCCTGCGCCATCGACGAAGACCTGCTGGACGCCGCCAACCTGGCGGAGAACGAGCAGGTGCACATCTGGAACATCAACAACGGCGAGCGTTTCGTGACCTATGCCATCCGCGGCCAGCGCGGCAGCGGCATGATTTCGGTCAACGGCTCGGCGGCGCGGCGCGCGGCGGTAGGCGACCTGCTCATCATCGCGGCCTTCGCCCAGGTGGCCGAGGCCGAGGTCCAGGCCTTCAAACCCCAGCTGGTCTTCGTGGACGGTGCCAACCGCATCCAGGAAGAACGCTCGTTCATCCCCGTGCAGGCCGCGGCCCTGGCCTGAGAGGCACCGCATGAGCACAACACCCTCCCCCGCATCGCCCGGCACCCCCTACGGCACGCTGGCGCCCGCCGCCGGCCTGGCGACCCGCAAGCCCGTCAGCCTGCCCCGGCTGGCCGAGATGCATGCGCGCGGCGAGAAGATCACCATGCTGACCGCCTACGACGCCACCTTCGCCGCCATGGCCGATGCGGCCGGTGTGGAATGCCTGCTGATCGGCGATTCGCTCGGCATGGTCTGCCAGGGCCTGCACAGCACCGTGGGCGTGGCGCTGGAGACCATGCGCTACCACACCGAATGTGTGGTGCGCGGCGTGCAGCGCGCGCAGGGCACGGCCTGGATCATCAGCGACCTGCCCTTCGGCAGCTACCACGAGTCGCGCGAGCAGGCCTTGCGCAGCGCCGCCGTGCTGATGCAGGCGGGCGCCCACATGGTCAAGCTCGAAGGGGGAGGATGGACCGCCGACACGGTGCGTTTCCTGGTGGACCGGGGCATCCCGGTCTGTGCCCACCTGGGCCTGACGCCGCAGACGGTGCACGCCCTGGGCGGCTACCGGGTGCAGGGCCGCGGCGAGGAAGGCGGCGCCAGGCTGCGCCAGCACGCGCTGGAGCTGGAACAGGCCGGTGCCACCATGGTGGTGCTGGAAATGGTGCCGGCCGCGCTGTCGGCCGCGCTCACGCAGGAGATGAAACACTGCGCCACCATCGGCATCGGTGCCGGCGTGGGCTGCGCCGGCCAGGTGCTGGTGCTGCACGACATGCTGGGTATCAACCTGGGCCGCATGGCGAAATTCGTACGCAACTTCATGGAAGGCAACGACAGCGTGCTGGGGGCCATGCGCGCCTACGTGGCCGCCGTCAAGGATGGCAGTTTTCCGGTCGACGCACAGCACGCCTGGTAAGCATGTTCATCGCCCATTCCATCGCCGATCTGCGGGCGCACCTGGCGCAGTACCAACGGCCGGCCCTGGTGCCCACCATGGGCAACCTGCACGACGGCCACCTGGCCCTGGTGCGCCAGGCTAAAACGCGGGGCGACGCCACCGTGGCCAGCATCTTCGTGAACCGCCTGCAATTTTTGCCGCACGAGGACTTCGACACCTACCCGCGCACCTGGGACCGCGACTGCGCCCAGCTCGAAGCCGCGGGCTGCGACGTGCTGTTCGCCCCGCGCGAGGCCGACCTGTACCCCGAGCCGCAGACCTTCCGCATCCAGCCCGACCCGGCCCTGGCCGACATCCTGGAAGGGCACTTCCGCCCCGGTTTCTTCGGCGGCGTCTGCACCGTGGTGATGAAGCTGTTCCAGTGTGTACAGCCGCACGCAGCGGTGTTCGGCCAGAAGGACTACCAGCAGCTGCTGGTCATCCGCCACATGGTGCGGCAGTTCGCCCTGCCGGTCGAGATCGTGGCCGGTGCTACCGAACGCGCGGACGACGGGCTGGCGCTGTCCTCGCGCAACGGCTACCTGGATGCGGGCGCGCGGGCCGAGGCGATTGCACTGTCGCAAGCGCTGCGTGCCCTGGCCGGCAAGGTACAGGCCGGTGGGCGCGACCTGCCGGCGCTGGAGGCCGAGGCGCTGGCGGCGCTCACCACCCGCGGCTGGGCGCCGGACTACCTCACGGTGCGCAGCCGCCGCAACCTGCTGGCACCCGAGCTGGGCGAAACTGAACTGGTGGCGCTGGGCGCTGCGCGCATCGGCTCCACGCGCTTGATCGACAACCTGGAATTCACGCGGGCGGGCTGACAGCCCGCCGGCACAGCAGCACCCACCGCATGGCCGCACGTACCGCCACCCTGTCCCCACGCATGGCGCTGCTGGTGGCCGTGTATTTACTGGCCAGCCTGGCGCACTTCGCCCACAACGCCGAGTTCATCGCCTACTACCCCGGCTTGCCCCGCGGCCTGACACGCGAGGGTGTGTATCTCGCCTGGCTGGCAATCACCAGCCTCGGCCTGGCCGGCTTGCTCGTGGCTCGGCGTGGCTGGCATACGGCGGGCGTGCTGCTGATCGGTGCCTATGGCGCCTTCGGACTGGACGGACTGGCGCACTACACGCTGGCGCTGTGCTCCGAACACACGCTGGTGACCAATGCGACCATTTGGGCCGAGGCGGGCAGCGGGTTGGCGTTGCTGCTGGCGTCCACGTTGCTGCTCGTGCGCCGCAGCCTCACGCCGCCCCGATATTCGGCACCAGACTCCCCGCTGCCTGCCCGCTCTTCAACGCCGCGGTAAACGCCAGCATCCGGTCGATAGGCTCGCGCGCCCTTAACCCCAGCGCCGGGTCCACATACACCCGGTTGACCCCCGTCTCCAGCACCCGCGCCACGTCGGCCAGGCCGTTCATGGCCATCCAGGGGCAGTGGGCGCAACTCTTGCAGGTGGCGCTGTTGCCGGCGGTGGGGGCCTCGATGAAGAGCTTGCCGGGGTTGAGCGTACGCAGCTTGTGCAGCATGCCGCTGTCGGTGGCGACGATGAATTCCTTGGCATCCATCTCGCGCGCGGCGTTCAGGATGCCGGAGGTGGAGCCCACCGCGTCGGCCAGGGCCACCACGTCGGCCGGTGATTCGGGGTGCACCAGCACCTTGGCGAGGGGGTACTGCTTTTTCAGGTCTTCCAGCTCGAAGGCCTTGAACTCGTCGTGCACGATGCAGGCGCCGTTCCAGAACACCATGTCGGCGCCGGTCTCGCGCTGGATGTAGCCGCCCAGGTGGCGGTCGGGTGCCCACAGGATCTTGTGGCCGCCCTCGCTCAGTGCCCGCACGATGTCGAGCGCGCAGCTGGAGGTGACGACCCAGTCGGCCCGCGCCTTCACCGCCGCGCTGGTGTTGGCATAGACCACCACGGTGCGGTCGGGGTGCGCATCGCAGAAGGCGCTGAAGGCGTCGATGGGGCAGCCCAGGTCGAGCGAGCAGGTGGCGTCCGGGTCGGGCATCAGCACGGTCTTTTCCGGCGACAGGATGCAGGCCGTCTCGCCCATGAAACGCACGCCCGACACCACCAGTGTCTGCGCCGCGTGGTCACGGCCGAAACGCGCCATTTCCAGCGAGTCGCTGACCAGGCCGCCAGTTTCCTCGGCCAGGTCCTGCAGGTCGGGGTGCACGTAGTAGTGCGACACCATCACCGCGTTGCGCTCCTGCAGCAGGCGGCGGATGCGTTGCTTCAGCGCCAGCCGTTCGTCCGGCGCCGGCTCGGGCGGCACCCGGGCCCAGGCGTGGCGGGTGGAGCAGGCGGCGCCCGCCGACTCCAGCGGCTGTTCGTACTCGACGTCGAAAACGGTGGCGGCCATGGTGTCAGGCTCCTTCGACAAAACGCATGGAGAAATCGACCGCCTTCACGTCCTTGGTCAGCGCGCCCGAGGAGATGCGGTCCACCCCGGTCTCGGCCAGCACACGGATGCTGTCGAGGGTGACACCGCCGGAAATCTCCAGCACCGCGCGGCGTTCGCCCGCCGCGTCGTTGATGCGCACCGCCTCGTGCAGGTCGGCCACCGGCATGTTGTCGAGCAGCACCATCTGCACCCCGACGGCCAGGGCCTCGCGCAGCTGCGCCAGGGTCTCGACCTCGATCTCGACAAAACTCGCCTGGGCCGCCACACGCGCCGCGGCCTGCAGCGCGGCGGTGATGCCGCCGGCGGCGGCGATGTGGTTTTCCTTGATCAGCACCGCATCGAACAGGCCGATGCGGTGGTTCACTCCGCCGCCGGTGCGCACCGCGTATTTCTGCGGCAGGCGCAGGCCCGGCAGGGTCTTGCGGGTGTCGACGATCTGGGCACGGGTGCCGCGCACCGCCTCCACGTAGATGCCCGTCTTGGTGGCCACGGCACTCAGCATCTGCAGGAAGTTGAGCGCGGTGCGCTCGGCGGTGAGCAGCGCGCGGGCGTCGCCTTGCAGCTCCAGCACCACCTGGTCGGCGGCGCAGCGGCCGCCTTCGGCCACTTTCCAGTCGATGCGGGCGGTGGGGTCGAGCTGGCGCACCGTGGCCTCGACCCAGGGCGCGCCGCACAGGATGGCCGGCTCGCGCGCCAGCACCCGGGCCACGGCGGTGCGCCCGGCGGGCACCAGCCCGGCCGTCAGGTCGCCGGCGCCCACGTCTTCCAGCAGGGCGCGCGCCACGTCGGACTGCGCCAGCGTGGTGATGGCGGCGGGAGAAAAATCGAATCCGTTCTTCGTAGTCATGGGCGCGGAGGATAACGGTTGCGGCGCCACCCTGCCCCGGCGCGGGGCGATAACCGCGCTGCGTGCTACATTGCGGCGCCCCTTTTTTGCCTTTTTCATGATCAAGCTCTTTGTCGGCCTCGGCAACCCTGGCCCGGACTACGAGGCCACGCGCCACAACGCCGGTTTCTGGTGGATCGACGCCCTGGCGCGCGAATGGAAACTCGACCTCGCCCCGGAAAAGGGCTTCTGGGGCCTGGTGGCCCGCGCCAATATCGGCGGGCAGGCCGTCTGGCTGCTGGAGCCGCTGACCTTCATGAATGCCTCGGGCAAGGCGGTGGCGGCGCTGGCGCGTTTCTACAAGATCGCACCCGAGGAAATCCTGGTGGCCCACGACGAGCTCGACATCGCCCCGGGCCAGGCCAAGCTGAAGAAAGGTGGCGGCCATGCCGGCCACAACGGCCTGCGCGACATCCACGCCCAGCTGGGCAGCCCCGACTACTGGCGCCTGCGCCTGGGCATCGGCCACCCGGGCGCCAAGGGCGAGGTTATCCACTGGGTGCTGAAAAAACCCTCGCAGGACGACCGCATCGCTATCGAGCAGTGCACCGACCGCACACTGAAGGCGGTGCCCGCCTTCCTGGCCGGCGACATGGACAAGGCCACCATGCTGGTGCACACCGACAAACCGCCCCGGCCCAAGCCACCGAGGGTCCTGGTGGAAAAACCGGGGCCGGAAGGAATAAACAGCTGAACCGCTGCGTCTATGCAGGTGTGTCCCAACCGTCGCTTACCCAAGGAGTTCCCATGAACAAGCGCCTGATCCCGACCGCCCTGCTCTCCATCGCAGCCCTGTTCGCCGCCGTGGCCCATGCCGAAGTACCGGTCAAGATGGCCGGCGGCATGCTGGTCAATACCGCCGGCATGACCCTGTATACCTTCGACAACGACCCCGCCGGCGCCGGCAAAAGCATGTGCAACGGTCCCTGCGCCGGCCTGTGGCCGCCCGCCATGGCCGCGGCCGACGCCAAGCCCGAAGGCAACATGACCATCGTCACCCGCGACGACGGCAGCAAGCAGTGGGCCTACAAGGGCAAGCCGGTGTACACGTACAAGTCCGACATGAAGGCCGGTGACGCCATGGGCGACAACTTCAAGAACAACTGGCACGTCATCAAGTAAGGTCCCGGCATCCCGCATCCCGCCATGCTTGCCCAGGACGAATCCTCCATCGTTGCCTGCATCCCCAGCCTGCGCCGCTATGCGCGCGGCCTGGTGTCCGATGCGGCGCGCGCGGACGACCTGGTGCAGGACACGCTGGAGCGCGCCTGGGGCCGCTTTTCGCTGTGGCAGAAACGCGGCGACCTGCGGGCCTGGATGTTCGGCATCCTGCACAACCAGTTCATCGACGGCCTGCGCGCCCAGCGCAGCCGGCCGGAGGACGCCGCGGGCGACGACCTGCCCGAACTGCCGCAGCGTGCGGAACAGGCCGACCGCATCGAGGTGCGCGACCTGGACCGCGCCCTGCAGCGCCTGCCCGCCGAGCAGCGCGAGGTGCTGCTGCTGGTAGCGGTGGAAGAATTGAGCTACCTGGAGGCCGCCGCGGTGATCGGCGTGCCGGTGGGTACAGTGATGTCGCGCCTGGCACGTGCACGCGAGCGCCTGCGCCAGGACCTGCAGGGGCGTGCCGCCGCCCCGCAGGCCCTGGCCGCCGTACCGATCCGCCGGGTGAAATGACATGGACCACCACAAACCGCACCTGAATTCCTTCCCCGGGGGCGCCGATGGCGTGCCGCCGGTGACCGAGGCCGACCTGCACGCCTTTGCCGATGGGCTGCTGCCCGCCGAGCGGCGGGCGGCCATCGAGGCCTTCCTCGACGCGCAGCCGGCCGCCCGCGAACGGGTGGACGACTGGAAGGCGCAGAACGCCGCGCTCAAGCAGTTGCTCGACCCGGTGCTGGACGAACCGCTGCCCCTGCGCCTGCCGCTGGCCCCCGCCCCACCGATGTGGCCGGCCTGGAATGTGCGCGGCTGGGCCGCCGGCATCGCCATCGCCGTGGCCAGCGCGGGTTCGGCCTGGTGGATGCGCGGCGCGGTGGACAGCCAGGCCCTGGCTGCGGCCGCCGCACGCCAGGCCCTGGCCGCGGCCGGCGACACCACCCTGCACGGCTTTGCCCAGCGCGCCGCCGTGGCGCACGTGGTCTACAGCCCCGACGCGCGGCGCCCGGTGGAGGTCGGCGCCGACCAGCAGCAGGCGCTGGTCAACTGGCTGACCAAACGCATAGGCACCGCGGTGCGCCCGCCGGACCTGCACACGCTGGGCTACGAACTCATCGGCGGCCGGCTGCTGCCCGGCGGCAAGGGGCCGGTGGCGCAGTTCATGTTCGGCGATGCGCAGGGCCAGAAACTCACGCTCTACATCACCCGCGAGGACGCCGGCCGCGAAACCGCCTTCCGCTTCGGGCAGGAAGGCGCGGTCAACGTCTTCTACTGGGTCGACAAGGATTTCGGCTACGCCCTGTCGGCCGGTGCCAGCCGCGACCAGCTGGCACGGGTGGCGCAGGCGGTCTACCAACAGCTGGAGGCCCGCTAAATTCGACCCCCAGTGTCGACCGGGTTTGCGCGCAGCGGCCTGGGGGCGCTCTGCGGCAAAATGGGGGGTACGGCCGCAGGCCGATGGAAAAACACATTCCCATGCCAGCTTTCGAAGCCGAATTCGCCGCGCTGGCCCAGCACCTGCGCGCCCGCAGAGAAAACATCCTGCAGGCCTGGCGGGGTGCGGTGCGCAGCGACCCGGAACTGACCACCGGCGATGCACTGCCGCGCGCCCAGCTCAACGACCACATCCCCGGCCTGCTGGAGAGTTTCGAGCGCAAGCTCGACCCCGCGGTGAGCGCGCCTGGCCAGGCGCTGGCGGCCGAGCAGACCGAAGAGGCCGCCGCCCACGGCCTGCACCGCTGGCAGCAGGGCTACGACCTGATGGAGGTGTCGCGCGAGCTCGGCCGCCTGAACGAATGTATGGTCGACGAACTCGACCGTTACGACGCGGACCACCCCGAGCTCGACCGTGGCGCAATGGCCGCCGCACGGCGCGCCTGGGCCGAGTTGTGCAGCATCGGCTTCAGCGAGAGCGCGGCGCAGTATTTCCGCCTGCAGCAGTTCGAGGCCTCGGGCCACATCAACGACCTGGAGCAGGCGCTGCAGAAGGTGCACGAATGGGAGCAGGAGCGCGCCGAGCTGTGGCAGCAGGTGGCACACGACCTGCGCGGCAACGTGGGGGTGGTGGTGAACGCCACGGCGGGGCTGAACAAACCCGCCATTCCCGACAGCTCGCGGACCACCTTCCTGCGTATCCTGGAGCGCAACGTCAGTTCGCTGCGCCTGCTGCTGGACGACGTGACCCAGCTGGCCCGCCTGCAGGCGGGCAAGGAACAGCGCCAGGTGGCTCCGGTGGACGCCGGCACGCTGCTGCGCGAGTTCTGCGAGGGCCTGCAGCCCTACGCCGAGCAGCGCAAGCTGTTCCTGCATTTTGACGGCCCGGCGCCCCTGCTGGTGGAGGCCGATGCGGTCAAGCTGCGGCGGCTGACGCAGAACCTGGTGCTCAATGCCATCAAGTACACCCAGCAGGGCGGCGTGACGGTGCACTGGGGCGACGCGCCCCGGGACGACGGCAAGCGCTGGATGCTGACGGTGCAGGATACCGGCCCCGGTTTCCACGCCGGGCCGGGCTCACCGCTGGCGGGGGCCCTGGAAGAGGCCACCGGGCTGTCGAACGAAACACGGACGGCGGACGGCGCCGCCGGCAAGGCCGGCCCCTCGGCCAGCGACGTGCGTGCCAGCCAGGCCGCCGACAACCGCCCGACCCGCCAGGAACAGGGCGAGGGCATCGGCCTGTCCATCGTCAAACGCATCGCCGAACTGCTCAACGCGAGTGTCGAGGTCGATTCCACGCCCGGCACGGGCACGGTGTTCCGCGTGCTGCTGCCGCGCCGCTACGCGGCCTGAGCCGGCGGGCTGGCCTGCTGCAGGCGCAGGTACTTCTGGAACAGGGTTTCCTTGTCTTCCGGGTGCGCGGGATCCAGGGGAATGCAGGCGACCGGGCAGATCTGCACACACTGCGGCTCGTCGAAGTGGCCCACACATTCGGTGCAGCGGTGGGGGTCGATCTCGTAGATCAGCTCACCGGCGTAGATGGCATCGTTCGGGCACTCGGGCTCGCAGACATCGCAGTTGATGCATTCGTCGGTGATCATGAGCGCCATGGGCCGATTATCCCGGACCGCGAAACACCCCACGGCCGACAGGCACGGCGGCCCCCGCGGCAAGCCGGCCGCCGCACCGCCATAATGGCCCGATGGACCTCAGCACCCCCGCCCCTGGCGGCCGGCCGCCCGCCGGCGGACTGCACGACATGGACGCCGCGGCGCTGCACGCCGCCTACCGCGGCGGCGCCCTGTCGCCGGTCGAGGTGACCCGTGCGGTGCTCGACCGCATCGACCGCTGGGAGCCCCACCTGCGGGCCACCTACCTGCTGCGGCCCGAGGCCGCACTGGCCCAGGCCGCGCTGTCCGAAGCGCGCTGGCGCCGCGGCGAGGCCCTGGGCCCGCTCGACGGTGTGCCGCTGACCCTCAAGGACAACATCGCCACCCGGGGCGACCCGATGCCGCTGGGCACCGCCGCCACCGCCCTGGTGCCCATGGCGGCCGACGCGCCACCGGCAGCACGCCTGCGCGAGGCCGGCACGGTGCTGGTGGCCAAGACCACCATGCCCGACTACGGCATGCTGTCCTCGGGGCTGTCGAGCTTCCACCCGCTGGCGCGCAACCCCTGGGACCTGAAGATGGGCCCTGGGGGCTCCAGCGCCGGCGCCGGCGCGGCGGCAGCCGCCGGCTACGGTCCGCTGCACCTGGGCACGGACATCGGCGGCTCGCTGCGTCTGCCGGCGGGCTGGTGCGGCATCTTCAGCCTGAAACCCAGCCTGGGCCGCGTGCCGATCGACCCGCCGGCCATGGGCCGCGCCGCCGGGCCCATGACCCGCGGCGTGGGCGATGCGGCGCTGATGATGCGGGCCTTGTCCCAAGCGGATGCCCGCGACACCATGAGCCTGCCGCCGGCCGACATCGCCTGGGAAAACTTCGATGCCGGGGCCGAGAAGCTGCGCGGCCTGCGCTTCGGCCTGCTGCTCGACGCGGGCTGCGGCCTGCCGGTGGAGACCGGGGTACGCGAAGCCATCGAGCGCGCCGCCCTGCTGCTGGAGCGTGCCGGTGCCACCGTGGAGCCGATGGCGCCCTTCATGACCCAGGCCATGCTCGACGGCATGGACCGCTACTGGCGCCTGCGTTCGTTTCTCGACCTGGCCGGCCTGCCGGCCGAACGCAAGGCCGGTGTGCTGCCCTACATCCAGGCCTGGGCCGACAGCGCGGCCGGCATGACGGGCGCGGAAGTCTTCCAGGCGCACAACCAGTTCTACGTGACGCGGGTGGCCGCGGTGCGCGCCTGTGCCGCCTACGACTACGTGATCTCCCCGGTGGCGCCGATGCCCGCCTTTGCCGCCGAGCTGGCCTCGCCGACCAACGACCCGCTGTTTCCGCTGGAGCACATCGGCTTCACCGTGCCCTTCAACATGTCGGAGCAGCCCGCCGCCTCGGTCAACTGCGGCTACACCAAGGGTGGCCTGCCCATCGGCCTGCAGATCGCCGGGCCGCGTTTCGACGACCTGGGGGTGCTGCAGGTGGCGCGGGCCTTCGAGATCATCCGCGACCCGCAGCGGCCCTGGCCCGAGCCTCCCGCGGCCTGACGACCGGGGGAAGCCTCTGCCCTGCCCTCAGGCCGCTGCCGGCGGCGTGCGGGCCGCGGCTTCCTCGCGTTCCCGGAGGTAGCGCGTCTGGTCGTACACCGGCTGCGCCGGCAGGCCGTCGAGGTGGGCGGTGTCGGCCCACACCACGATCTCGATGGCGCCATCGGCCGCGACCCGGATGCGGTTGAAGCCTGCATTGGGGATTTCGGCCAGGCGCGGCCCGTCCAGGCTCAGCGCACGCGCGGCGCGGAACACCATGTCGAGCACCCCGCCGTGGGTGAACAGCAGCAGGTTTTCGCCGGCATGCGCCGCCGCCAGCCGGCGCACCGCACCCACCGTACGGTCGTGGAATTCCCGGGTGCTTTCGCCGCCCGGGAAGGCGCCGTCGGCATGGAAGGCCAGCCACTGCAGCCAGGCCTCGGGCCGGTCGGCACGGATCTCGGCGCCGGTACGGCCTTCGGCATAACCGAAACACTGCTCGCGCAGGCCCGGCTCGGCCACCACCGGCAGGCCCAGCAGGGCCGCCGCCGGCAGCGCGGTGCGCATGGCACGGTCGAGGTCGCTGGAGACGATGCGGTCCACCGCCTCGGCCCCGAGGCGGGCCGCGATACGCTCGGCCTGCGCCAGGCCCACGGTGTTGAGCGGCACGTCGGTCTGGCCCTGGAAACGCAGGGCCCGGTTCCAGTCGGTCTCGCCGTGGCGGATCAGGATCAGGTCGGTCATGGGCACGGGTGGTGGAAGGGCACTACAGCCTGATCATGTGCACCCGGCGCCGGCAGCCGGAATCGCCATAGGGCCCGTCGGCCCGCACCCAGCCCTCGCCCAGCGGCGTCTGCGAACACACGGTGGCGCCGGTCTGCTGGCTGCGCCACTGGTACCAGAGGGCGGGTGCGGCGCTTGCGGCCACGGCCAGGCAGGCCAGCGCACCGGCCAGGGCGAGATGAACAATGCGGCGGTACATGGCGGAAGAACCTCGGGTGGCGGACCTCATGCTAACCCTCCCCTATGGAACGCGCGTGACATGTCCCAGGAGGACATGCCCTGCGGGAAACGTGGAGCTCATCCCTGCGCGGTGACAATCCAGCCCTCCAGCGGATCGACCCCGGCCGGCAGCCCATACCGCCCCGCGCCTTCCTGGTGGCGCACCAGCGCCCAGGCGGCCTGCAGCAGGCAGAGCACCGCATCCAGCGTGTCGCCGCTGGCATCGGCCACCAGCAGGTCGTGCTGGGCGGGCCGGAGCTTGAGGCGGATTCCGCTGCGCAGCGGGCCCAAGGGGCCCAGGCCGCATTCCAGCGCGGCAACCAGGTCCTTGCGGGCGATCAGGCGGTCGGGGGTCTGTTTGGCCCGGTCGTCGCTCTTGTAGCTGCGGCGGCCCAGCACCTCGCGGGCCAGCAGGCCCGGGTAGGCCTCCAGCGCCACCTTCGGCGCCCCGGCGTCGTGCGGCTGCACTCCCGCCAGGTGCACACCCGCCGCGCGCAGCAGCGGCACGCCGGCATGCAGCATGAAGGCCACCGGCGGGTTGACCCATTTCATCGACGGGCTGGAGCCAGCCGGCCCGTCGGTGGCCCGGTGCGCGAACTTGGAGCCGGCCGGCCGCGCCGCGCAGAAGGCCGCGAAGGCATCGCGTATGTCGGTCCGCGCCAGGCTGCCGTAGTGGTCCATGCAGGCGGCCCATTCCACCGGCCAGCCCAGGGATTCGACCAGCGCACGCGGCAGGCCGAAGGGCAGGTCGAAGCCGCCCACCCAGGCGCCGGGCTTCTCCAGCCAGGCAGCAAAGGCCGCCAGGGTGTCGAAACGTTCGACACCGTCGAGCACCACCCGGCTGCCGGCCAGGCGGCCGAGGGCGATGACGACCGGCTTGCGCCGGCTGGGGGCGCTGGAAAAATCGCAGCCGACCAGCACCGTCGGCGTCGCGGCCCCGGCCCCCGGGCTGGGCGGGCCGGACGGGAAAGTGCCGCTCAGGCGCGGCCCACGATGGAGGCCGTGGCCATCAGTTCTTCCAACAGCGCCAGCGAGGCCTTGCCGGGCACGGCGTACGGATCGAGCTCCGGCTTCTGCGAATACTTCAGCACGATGGAGGTGTTCAGCCGCGACAGGTTGACCTGCCCCATGGTCCAGCCGCCGAAACGGCGTTCGGCGATTTCCTCGAACAGCAGCAGCTCCACCTGTTTGTGCCGCGGGTCGCGCAGGATGGTGCCGTACAGGTCGTTGACGGCCGAACGGCCGCCCTCGATGGCCTGCAGGAAGATGCCGTGGCCGTAGCACAGGATGCCGGTGATGCCGCAGGCGGGGTTGTGCTCGCGCGACTTGGCCAGGATGGTGTCGATGGCGGCCGGCGAGGTGTCCGCAGCGCGGCTGGCGTAGAGCAGTCGTACCAGCATGGTCAGGCCTTGCGCGGGATGAGGGAGAGGAATTCGCGGCGCAGCGATGCGTCCTTGAGGAACACGCCGCGCATGACGGAGTTGATCATCTTGCCATCCGGCTCCTTGACGCCGCGCCAGGACATGCAGAAGTGGCTGGCCTCCATGACGATGGCCAGGCCGTCGGGCTGGGTCTTGTCCTGGATCAGGTCGGCCAGCTGCACCACGGCCTCTTCCTGGATCTGCGGGCGGCCCATCACCCACTCGGTCAGCCGTGCGTACTTGGACAGGCCGATGACGTTGGTGTGTTCGTTGGGCATGACCCCGATCCAGATCTTGCCCATGACCGGGCAGAAGTGGTGGCTGCAGGCGCTGCGCACCGTGATCGGCCCGACGATCATCAGTTCGTTGAGCCGCTCGGCGTTGGGGAATTCGGTGATGCGCGGCGGCTCGGTGTAGCGGCCGGCGAACACCTCGTTGAGGTACATCTTGGCGATGCGGCGGGCCGTGTCGGCGGTGTTGTGGTCGCGGCTGGTGTCTATCACCATGCTGTCGAGCACCGCCTGCATCTTCTCCTGCACCTCGTCGAGCAGCAGCCCGAGCTCGCCCGGTTCGATGAAGGGCGCGATGTTGTCGTTGGCGTTGAAGCGGCTGCGCGCGGCCACCAGGCGCTCGCGGATTTTTACCGAGACGGGCACACCTTCGTCCGGATCGGCTGTTTTCATGCTGACATCGGCCTTTTGTAACATGCACCAATGGTAGCCGTTTGCCGCATTGCCCTTACACTGGTGCGGGCATGTCTCTTGCTGTGACTATCTACGACCATCCTCTGAAAGACCTATGAACGGTCCTGTGCTGCAGCCTATCACCGAGTGCCGGGCGTTGGTCATCGACTCCAACCCGACCTCGCGCAGCATTCTGGTGGCGCAGTTGCGTGACTATGGCATCGGCAAGGTGGTGCAGTGCTACCGGGTGCACGATGCCCGCAGCAAGCTCGAAATCTCGCAGTTCGAGTTTGTCTTGTGCGAGCAGGACTTCCACGATGGTTCGTATTCCGGCCAGGACCTGCTGGACGACCTGCGCCGCGCCCAGCTGCTGCCCTTTTCCACCGTATTTTTCATGGTCACCGGCGAGGCCGGTTATTCGGCCGTCGCCGAGGCGGCCGAGTCGGCGCTGGACGGCTACCTGCTCAAGCCCTTCAACGCCGCCACGCTGTTCGAGCGGCTGCACGTGGCACGGCTGCGCAAGGCGCACCTCAAGCCCATCTTCTCGGCCATCGAGGCGCAGGACTTCGACGCGGCCTGCGCGCTGTGCCTGGAGCGCTTCGAGCGCCGCGGCCCCTACTGGCTGTACGCGGCCCGCATCGGCACCGAACTGCTGCTGCGGGTCAACCGGCACGAGGAGGCGCGTGCGCTGTTCGAGGCCGTCATCGCCGCCAAGGCGCTGCCCTGGGCCAAGCTGGGGGTGGCGCGTGCGCAGATGGAGGCCGGCCAGACCCAGCGTGCGCTCAATACCCTGGAGCGCCTGGTCGGCGAGGACAGCAGCTTTACCGACGCCTACGACGTCATGGGCAGCGCCCAGGTGGAACTCGGCAAGTTCGACGAAGCCCTGCAGACCTACAAGATGGCGGCCGAGCTCACCCCCGGCTCGGTGGTGCGGCTGCAGAAGCACGGCATGATGGCCTACTACATGGGCGACCGCGAAACCGCCGCCAAGGTGCTGCTCAAGGCCGCCACGCTGGGGGCCGACTCGAAGATGTTCGACGCCCAGTCGCTGGTGCTGCTGGCCTTCGCCGCCTTCCAGGACGGCGACAAGAAGACACTCGACCGCTGCACCACGGACTTCCTGCGCATCCTGGACAAGCAGGCCGACGATGTCCGGCTGCGGCGCTTCTCCGGCGTGGTGGGCACCCTCCAGCTCATCCGCTCGCGCCAGTTCGCCGGTGCCGTCGAATCGGTGCGCGCCCTGGCCGCCGAGATCCGCTCGCCGGCGTTCGACTTCGAGGCCGCCTGCAACCTCGGCGGCCTGCTGTCGGTGCTGGCCGCCACGTCGATCACACTCGAGGAAAGCGACGGCTGGATCCGCGCCCTGGGGCTGCGCTACGCCAGCTCCCGCGGCCTGGGCGAACTGCTGGCCAGCGCCTGCGTGGCCCATGAGCCCAATGCCGAGGTGCTGCGCCACTGCCACGCAGAAATCAACAAGATGGCCGAAAGCGCCATGGCGCTGAGCCTGGGCGGCGACCCCGGAGGCGCGGTGCGTGCCCTGCTGCAGTCGGGGCAGTCGACGCTGAACGCCAAGCTCGCCGACGTGGCCTTCCAGGTACTGACGCGCCACCAGGCCCGCATCGCCGAAGCGGAGCAGCTGCAGGCCGGCGTCGATGCCTTGCGGGTGGCCTGCGGCGCCCAGCCGCGCCGCGCTGCGCTGACACAGGACCGCCACCGCCAGCCCGGCGGCCTGAGCCTGCGCATGGGCACACCACCGGCCGAGCCGGCACCCGCAGCGCCGCCGCCGGGGGGTGACATGGCCACCGCCATGCCGGAAACACCTCCGGCACCCGACGCGCCGGCCTCGCTCGCGGCGTCCGGAACCTGAGGCGCAGGCAGGGCCCCGCTGCTACGGGGCTGCCCCGCCGGCCAGGCGCGGCAGCAGCAGGATGGCTTCGGCGTTGGACGGTGAAAAACAACGCTCGGCCGCGGCCGCCAGGGGCAGCCAGACGCTGGCCGTGTGCTCGCGCGGGGCCAGGCGCACCGGCGTGCCGGCCGGTACTTCCAGCCCGAACAGGTGCTCGGTGTTGTGGGTCACACCCGGCGCGTAGCGGTGCCGCCACTGCGGGTAGATGGTGTAGACGTTCTCCAGGTGCCAGTCGCGCAGGCGGCAACCCGGCGCGCGGGCGTCGATACCGGTTTCCTCCTCCACCTCGCGCAGCGCCGTGGCCTCGAAGGACTCTTCGGGGAAATCCTTGGAGCCGGTGACCGACTGCCAGAAACCCGGGTGGTCGGCACGCTCTATCAGCAGCACGTCGAGCGCGGCGGTGTGGATCACCACCAGCACGGACTCGGGGATCTTGAAGGCAGGAGCGGTGGGCATGGACCGAAGATTACACGCCCAAAGAAAAGGCGCCCGAAGGCGCCTTGGCAAGCGGCAGGGGCGAAACCGCCCCGGGCGTCAGGCCTCGGTCTTGTTGCGCAGGCGGATGTGCAGTTCGCGCAGCTGCTTCTCGTCGACCAGGCTCGGTGCGTGCGTCAGCAGGTCCTGGGCACGCTGGGTCTTGGGGAAAGCGATCACGTCGCGGATCGACTCGGCGCCGGTCATCAGGGTGACGATGCGGTCCAGGCCGAAGGCCAGGCCGCCGTGCGGCGGCGCGCCGTACTGCAGCGCGTCGAGCAGGAAGCCGAACTTCTCCTGGGCTTCCTCGGGCGAGATGTTGAGCGCGTCGAACACCTTCTGCTGCACGTCGGCGCGGTGGATACGGACCGAGCCACCCCCCATTTCCCAGCCGTTGAGCACCATGTCGTAGCCCTTGGAGATGCACTTCTCGGGCGCCGTGACCATCCAGTCCTCGTGGCCGTCCTTGGGCGCGGTGAAGGGGTGGTGCACCGCGTTCCAGCGACCGTTTTCCTCGTCGTGCTCGAACATCGGAAAATCGACCACCCAGAGCGGCGCCCAGCGCGACTCGAAGAGGCCGTTCTTGCGGCCGAATTCGCTGTGGCCGATCTTGATGCGCAGCGCGCCGATGGCGTCGTTGACGACCTTTTCCTTGTCGGCCCCGAAGAACAGCAGGTCGCCGTCTTGCGCGCCGGTGCGCGCCAGGATCTCGGCCAGGGCCGCATCGTGCAGGTTCTTGACGATGGGCGACTGCAGGCCGTCACGGCCCTTGGCCTTTTCGTTGACCTTGATGTAGGCCAGGCCGCGGGCGCCGTAGATCTTGACGAACTCGGTGTACGAATCGATTTCGCCGCGGCTCAGGCCGCCGGTCTCGCGCGCGCCACCGGGAACACGCAGGGCGACGACACGGCCGCCCTTGGTCGTGGCGGGAGTGGAGAAGACCTTGAAGTCGACGTCGGCCATGACGTCGGTCAGTTCGGTGAATTCGAGCTTGACGCGCAGGTCGGGCTTGTCGGAGCCGAAGCGGTATGCGGCCTCCTGGTAGGTCATGACCGGGAACACGCCCAGGTCCACGCTCAGCGTGTTCTGGAACACGGTCCGGATCATGCCCTCGAACATGTCGCGGATTTCCTCTTCCGCCATGAACGAGGTCTCGATATCGATCTGGGTGAATTCCGGCTGGCGGTCGGCACGCAGGTCCTCGTCGCGGAAGCACTTGGTGATCTGGTAGTAGCGGTCGAAGCCGG
>JAZJYT010000106.1:0-19639 GCA_040390235.1 Pseudomonadota bacterium
CCCATGCAAGCTTTTGACGGTATCCGTGTCATCGACCTGACCCGCGTGTTGGCGGGGCCTTATGCGTCCTACCAGCTGGCGCTGCTGGGGGCCGATGTGGTCAAGGTCGAACGGGTGGGCACGGGCGAGTCCACCCGCTGGCGCTCCGAGGGCGACGCGCAGATGGCCAGCCTGGGCATGTCGCCCTCGTTCATCACCCAGGGTTCGAACAAACGCTCGCTCACGCTCGACCTGGACAGCGCCGAGGGCCAGGCGGTCTTCCTGAGGCTGGTGGCCAGCGCCGACGTGGTGGTGGAGAACCTGCGCACCGGCTCCATGGACCGGCGCAACATCGGCTACGCGGCGGCACGCAAGCTCAAGCCCGGCATCATCTACTGCTCCATGACCGGCTACGGGCAGACGGGCCCGAAGGCGCGCTACCCGGCCTACGACAGCGTGATCCAGGCGGCCTGCGGTTTCATGAGCGTGACCGGCACACCCGAGAGCGGCCCGCTCAAGTCCGGCCCGCCGGTGGTCGACTACGCCATGGGCCTGGCCGGCGCCTTCGCCATCTCGGCGGCACTGTTCCAGCGCCAGCGCACGGGTGAAGGCCAGCACATCGATCTGTCGATGCAGGACAGCGCGCTGGC
Organism: Pseudomonadota bacterium; assembly: GCA_040390235.1. Taxonomy (GTDB): domain Bacteria; phylum Pseudomonadota; class Gammaproteobacteria; order Burkholderiales; family Burkholderiaceae_C; genus Xylophilus. Next base: position 630 of record JAZJYT010000106.1, read on the forward strand.
CCTGATGTCCTCGGTCATGACCAGCTACCTGCACTCGGGCAAGACCCCCACGCTGCGCGGCAACGAGGCACCGAGCCGCTCGCCGGCCTCCACCACCTTCGACACCCGCGACGGCCAGCTGGCCATTGCCATCAACGAGCAGCACCAGTTCGAGCACCTGATGCAGACGGTGGGCCTGGGCGACTGGCTGGCCGACCCGCGTTTTGGCGATGCCGCCCTACGCCGCGAGCACACACCGTTGCTGCGCCAGGGCATCCAGGACGCCCTCACCAAGAAATCTGCCGCCGAGTGGGAAGACCTGCTCAACGCGGCCGGTGTGCCGGCTGCGCGGGTGGTGACGATTCCCGAGTTCATCGACACCGTGCAGGCGCCGAGCAAGGATTTCTTCCACCATTTCAGCGCGGAAGCAAGCGGTGTGGGCCGCGACATCACGGTGCCGCTGGCGGCCTTCCGTTTCACGACGGACGGGCCGCGCGCCCATACGCCGCCGCCGCGGGTGGGCCAGGGGGCGGACGATATCCTGCAGGGGCTGGGCTACTCGGAGGCCGACATTGCGGCGCTGCGCGACAGCAAGGTGGTGTAGCTGCCTGCCCTGGCAGGGTAATAAATAAAGGCCCTCGCGGGCCTTTATTCAATTGGAAGGGCGGGGCGCCCCGTTGTCAGCGTGCGGGCGTCGGCGGCACCACGATGACGGTATCGCCGGTCTTGCCGCGCTGGCCGGTGTCACCGGTCGCGCCGGTATCACCGGTGCTGCCGGTCGTACCCATGGCGCCGGTGCTGCCCGTATCGCCGGTGGAGCCCGTCGAGCCGGTGGCGCCCGTGGCACCGGCCGGGCCCGGGACAGGCACGGGTACCGGCACCGCCACTACTGCGGGGGCCGCGGTGGACGCGGCGGGGGTGGAGGGCTGGCATCCCAGCAGGGCGGTCGCGGCGGCGGCGGCCAGGGCGGCCATTAAGAATTTCTGGTTCATGTGATTCCCGTGGATATGGAGGAAACCGCTCACCTGGACGCAGGAATATGCATAAGGCGCAGTTAACGTTTTTCAGCTTAACGGGCTTTGATTCAATTAATGGGCTTGCAGGAAAACCGGCGAGTTTCCCCTACAAGAATCGCCATCAGCCTTGCGCGGTCCGGTCCCAGGGCGGCACCTCGCCCATCTTCTCCAGCATGAAATCAATGAGCGCGCGCACCTTGGGGCTGGGGTAGCGGCTGGGCAGGTAGACGGCGTAGAGGGTGTCGGCATCGGCCAGGCCGCCGACCGGCAACCAGCCGTCCAGCAGCGCCACCAGTCGGCCGTCGTGCAGGTCGGGGCCGATGGCGTAGGTGGGCAGGATGGCGATGCCCATGCCGGCCAGCGCGGCGATGCGCAGCGATTCGCTGCTGTTGACGGTGAGGCCACTCTCGAAGCGCAGCGCACCGCCCACTTCCACGCTGGCCGTGGCGCCGCTGGCCGCGTGGCGGAAGCGCCATTGCTCAGGCGCGTGCAGGTAACCGAAACCCAGGCAGCGGTGGCCCTGCAGCGCCCCCACCTCGGCGGGGGTGCCGTGCGCCTGCAGGTAGGCGGGCGAGGCGCACAGCACGTAGCGCATGGCCGCCAGCCGGCGTGCCACCAGGCCGGGGCCGGGGTTGCCGGTGAGGCGCAGCACCACATCGAAACCTTCTTCGGCCAGGTCGACGTAGCGATCGTTCAGCCCGAGCACCACCTGCAACTGCGGGTGGCGTGCGCAGAACTCGCCGACCAGCGCGGTGAACTGCAGGTTGCCGAAGGAGGTGGAGGTGCTGAGGCGCAGCACGCCACTGGGACCGGCGCGTCGGCCAGCCACCTCGGCCTCCAGCGCCTGGGCGTCGTCGATCAGGCGCAGGGCGCGTTCGTACACCCCGCGGCCTTCCTCGGTCGGGCCGACGCTGCGGGTGGTGCGGTGCAGCAGGCGGGTGCCCAGGTGGGCCTCCAGACGGTTCACCTGCTTGCTGACGGCCGACTTGGTGGTACCCAGCACCCGGGCGGCACCGGAAAAGCTCCGGGCGTCGACTACCCGGGCGAAGGTGAAAAGGTCTTCCAGGCGCAGCATGGGGGAGGGTGAGGGGAGGCGAAGAAGACGGTAGTCGTTCTTGTTTTGGAAACACTAAAAGGAAATTTAGCAGGATTGTGTCTTTGGTGCTGGCTTTTTACAGTAGCGCCATCGTGTCCTGCTTCCTGGAGTCCGCCGTGCACAGCGTTCCGCTTCCCCCTTCCCGTTCTGGCCTGTCGGGCCTTTCTGCTCCTGCTTCGCCGGTCGGGTCCTGGCTCGCCGCCCTGCCGCTGGCGCGGCTGGCCGCGGTCAGCCTGCCGCTGGTGTTCATCCTGCTGTGGAGCACCGGCTACGCGGTTGGCAAGCTGGCCTTGCCGCACACCGGGCCGTTCACCCTGCTGGTGCTGCGTTTCGGCCTGGCGGCCGGGGTGCTGCTGCTGGTGTCGCTGGCCACCCGTGCGCCCTGGCCGACGCGTGCCGCCGAGTGGATGCACCTGGCGGTGGTCGGCCTGTTGATGCAGGCGCTGCATTTCTCGGGGGTGTACTACGGGCTGCGCCTGGGGCTGTCGGCGGGGGTGGTGGCGCTCATCATCGGGTTGATGCCGCTGGCCACCGCGCTGGGGGCGCATGTGTGGCTGGCCGAGCGGGTCGGCCGCTGGCAGTGGGCGGGCCTGGCCGGCGGGCTGGCGGGGGTGGCGCTGGTGGTGGCCGGCCAGCATGCGGGGGTGGCGGGGCCGGGTGCCGGTGCCGCGCCGGCCTGGGTGGCCTATGCGGCCACGGTGCTGGGCCTGAGCGGGCTGGTGCTGGGCACGCTCTACCAGAAGCGGTTCTGCGCCGGCATGGACCTGCGCAGCGGCAGCTGTGTGCAGATGGCGGTGGCCACCGCGGTGGTGGCGCTGCTGGCCGGCCACTTCGAGGGTTTTGCCGTGCACTGGAGCGGTGAGCTGGTGTTCGCCACGCTGTGGCTCGGCGTGGTGAATTCCATCGGCGCCTTCAGCCTGCTGTTTGTCATGGTGCGGCGTGGCCAGGCCGGGCAGGTGGCCAGCCTGTTCTACCTGATCCCGGGTGTGTCGGCGGGGCTGGGCTTCGTGCTGCTGGACGAACGGCTGTCGCTGCTGGCGCTGGCGGGCTTTGTGCTGTCGGCGGTGGCGGTGTGCGCCTGCGTGGGCCGCAAGACCGGCAGGGTGTAGGACGGGGGATCGTAAGCGGGTATCCGAAGGTGCGTTTCGGCGGCGCAGCGTGTAAGCTCTGCGGGCCATGGTCCGCACCTTCTTCCATCCGCGCTGGGGTCTGCAGACACGCCTGAGCGCGGGGGTGATGGCCATTGTCTTCGTGGCCACGCTGCTGATCGCCACGGCGGCCCTGCAGGTGGTCAAGCACAACATGCAGGTCTCGGTGACCGACGACCAGTACGAGCGGGTGACGGCCATTGCCGACACCATCGACCAGAAGTTCGTCAGCCGGCGCATCCTGCTGCGCACCCTCGCCGACAGCGTGGAGGCCATGCGGCTGCAGGGGCCGGAGCAATTGCAGGATTTCGTGGACCAGCACGGTTCTCTCAAACGGGTGTTCGACAACGTCGCCTTCGTCGACCTGCGCGGCGACCTGGTGGCCAGCCTCAACGGGATCGGGCAGATCGGCAGGCTCAACGTCGCCGACCGCGACTACTTCACTGCTACCGTGGGCACCATGGGCGGTGTGGTTTCGCAGCCCTATCGCAGCCGGCTCAGCGGCGTGGCCCAGGTGGCCATCACCGAACCGGTGATGGATGTGCACGGTGTGGTGCGCTGGGTCATCATCGCGGCCATCAACCTGCCGCAGCGCAATTTCCTGGGGGAACTGGCCGACCAGAAGTTCGGCAAGACCGGCTACCTGTTCATCCTGAACACCAATGGCACCATGGTCGACCACCCGAACAAGGCGCGCATCCTGCAGCCCTTCGGCAGCGACGGCGGCCCCGGCTCGGGTGCCAACGTGCAATTGGCGCTGGCAGGTGCCGAGGGCACCGTGGAGGGGGTCAACCGCAGTGGTGTGCCGGGGCTGTTCTCGTTCAAGCGCCTGCGGCAGACCAACTGGATCGTGGGCACCTTCTACCCGCGTGCCGAGGCCTTCGCGCAGGTGGATGCGGTGGAGCGCTGGGCTTGGCTGGGTGCCGTCGTGCTGGCCCTGCTGGCGGGCACGCTGGCGATGGTGCTGATGCGCCGGCAGCTCGCCCCCATCACCGTGCTGCACCGGCACATGCTGGCGGTGCGCGACAACCCGGACCATGTGCCGGCGGAGCAGGAATACCCGGCCGACGAAATCGGCGACCTGGCGCGCACCTTCGCCACGCTGATGGCGCAGCGCCAGGCGGCCACGGCCGAGCTGCTGGCCAAGGAGCGGTTCCTGCGCACCCTGACCGACAACATCCCCGCCATGGTGTCGCACATCGACAGCGCGCTGCGCTACACCTTCGCCAATGCGCACCTGCGCAACCTGCACGGTCAGGGCGATCTGGTCGGCCGCCTCATGCCCGAGGTGCGGGGCGCCGACTACCCGCTGGTCGAGCCCTACATCCGCAAGGCGATGGCCGGCGAGATCGTCACCGTGCAGAAGGCCGGAGACCCAGGCCTGGGCCTGGACGACCGCACCTTCAAGGCCTCCTACATCCCGGACATGGACGCCGACGGCACGGTGCAGGGCCTGTTCGCCATGACCTTCGACGTGAGCAAGGAAGTCAACGCGCGCCGGGCGCTGGCCGAGCAGGAAAAGCGCCTGCGTGCCATCACCGACAACCTGCCGGCGCTCATCGCCTACATCGACCGGGAGGAGCATTTCCTGTTCGCCAACGAAACCTACCGCAGCTGGCTCGGCCGCGACCCGGCCTCGCTCATTGGCCGGCGTGTGGGCGACCTGATGCGCCCGGAGCTGTATGCCTTGCGCAAGCACTACATCGCGCGGGCCCTGGCCGGCCAGCGGGTGGAGTTCGAGAGCAGTGGCGCGCCGATGGGCGTGCCGCGCACCACACACTCGATCTACATCCCCGACCTGGCGGCCGACGGCAGCGTGCCGGGCATCTACATGCTGAGTGTGGACGTGACCGACCTGAAGCGGGTGCAGAGCCAGCTGTCCGACCTGGCGCGGGTGGACGCGCTGACGCGCCTGCCCAACCGCCTGGCCTTCGGCGAAATACTGCCGCAGGCCCTGGCGCGCGCCGCCCGCGCCGGCACGGCGCTGGCGCTGATCTTCCTGGACATCGACAAGTTCAAGGCCATCAACGACACCCTGGGCCATGCCGGCGGCGATGTGGTGCTGGCCGAATTCGCCGCCCGGCTGCGCGCGGCGGTGCGCAGCACCGACACCGTGGCCCGGCTGGCGGGCGACGAGTTCCTGGTGCTGCTGGAGCCGGTCGCCACCCGCGAGATGGCCAGCGAGGTGGCGCAGAAGATCTGCGAGCAGATCGCCGGCACCCCCTTCGACGTGGAGGGCCAGCCGGTGGCCGTGAGCACCAGCATCGGCATCGCCTGGCATGCGGCCGGTGCGCCGCCGGTCACGGGGCCGGCGTTGGTGGCACGTGCCGATGCGGCGCTGTACGCGGCCAAGACCAAGGGCCGCAACCGCTACGAATTCGCGGTCTGAACCGGGGTGGCCGGGCCGTGGCACACTGGCGCGGCCACTAAATCCGTGCCCCAGATGGCCCCACCCGGCCATACATCCGGCTACATCCCCGGCCCCATCCCACCGACCAGATCCCTGCCGTGCGCACTTCCGACATCCGGCGCCAGCCGTTCCGGCTCCCCACCGACTCCGCGGAGCAGCGCCGCTGGGCGGACTACCTGCTGCCGCTGCTGCTGACGCAGGACGGTTCGACCACACGGGCCTGCGAGACCATCCTGGGCGGGCCGGTGCACCTGCGGCTGGTGCACCAGCGCATGACCGATGCCGTGCCGCCTGCGGTGCGGGCGCTGCTGCCATCGGACCGGTACATCGAGCGCCTGACCAGCAAGGACGGGCAGGGCCACGTGATGATGGATGCGCTGTCGTACATCGCGGTGGACCGGCTGCCCGAGGACATACTGCGCGACCTGGAGGCCGGCATCGCGCCCATGGGCTACCTGCTGCCGCGCCTCTGGGTGCGCCGCACCGCCGTGGAGGCCATCCCCGCCATGCACGAGGCGCTGTGGGCGGCGGTGGGTTGCCCCGACCCGTCGGCTTCGCGCACCTACCGGGTCGAGGCCCCCGAAGGGCCGCTGATGGTTATTGCGGAGACCTTCCGGCGGGGCATGGTGCCGCACTGGTGCACTGTGGGCTGAGGGAGCCGACGCCCCACCGAATGGGCCGCTGTCTCTCCGAAGTCGTTTCGAAGCCTGCCGTAGATGGTCTGGTTCAACCCGATCATCGAGCCCGGATTGACAAGTTTCTCCATATGAATGGCCTTGCTTGTCTTTCCATATTCATGAATGGTGTAGACCATCGCCAGCGCCTTGCCGAGGCGCTCGGCGCGCCCTTGGCGGCTCGGGGGTCGGCCAATGCTTCATCGAATTGCCGCAGGAAGTCGGGGTTGAAGTCCTCGGGCAGCGCTTTGTCGTCGATATCCCCAACTTCACCCGTATGGACAAGGGCGCGGCAGCAACGCACCCGAGTGGATCGGCCTGCCTTCCGATGGTGTGAAGGAGCGTCGATTCGTCGCATACCATGCACAAGTGCATAAAGACCTTCAGGCGGCATTTACAGGCCGAATTTCATTGGATGCCTGCCTTGAATAATTTATTTGAGCGTATTTTAATCAGGCAGGCCTTTTAATTCTGGCCCCATCTTGACAAGAAACTCCTCGTCAGTATTGGCTTCGTCGAGTCCATGCATTCTCATCGAAGCCGGTATTTATCCGTGCGCGCAGGTAGCGCCGGTCCTGGGCAAGTTGCCTGGTTATAATCATTAATCCGCTACCCCATGAAGGTTCGCTCAATGGATACCGTTTCGCAGGCGCCGCTCATTCTGATAACGGGTGGAGGTCGTGGCGTAGGCGCGGCGACTGCGCGGCTTGCTGCCGCACAAGGCTACGATGTGGCGATCAGCTACGTCTCCAACGAGTCTGCCGCCCTGGCGGTGGCAGCGGATGTGGAAGCGGTGGGGCGCCGGGCTTTGGCCGTGCGCGCAGACAGTGCGGACCCCGGGCAGGTCGCTCGATTGTTCGCCGCGATCGACCGGGCGTTCGGCCGGATCGACGTGCTGGTGAACAACGCCGCGGTACTGGCGCCGCAGTCCCGGCTGGAGGATCTCGGATTCGAGCGGATGCAGCGTATCTTCGCGGTCAACTCCATCGGCCCCATCCTCTGTGCACAGCAGGCGGTGAAGCGCATGGCGTACCGCCACCAGGGGCGGGGCGGCTCCGTGGTCAATATCTCGTCGGCATCGGCCCGGCTCGGCAGTCCCAACGAGTATGTCGACTACGCGGCGTCGAAGGGCGCCCTGGAGACATTCACGACCGGCTTTGCCAAGGAAGTCGCGCGGGAGGGCATACGCGTCAACTGCATTCGCCCGGGACACATCTACACCGACATGCATGCCAGCGGCGGAGAGCCGGGACGGGTGGACCGTGTCAAGGACTCGATCCCCATGGGCAGAGGCGGCCAGCCTGAAGAGGTGGCGCGGGCGATCCTGTGGCTGGCCAGCGCCGAGGCTTCCTTCATCACCGGCACGTTCCTCGACGTCACGGGCGGCAAGTAAGCCACAGGGGGCGGCGCCGGGCCCCTGCCTCGACATACCGGGCCCAGGCCTCTGCGCGCAGGCGCGCTCGGCCACGACTATCTGATCGTAAGCCCGCTTGCGCCATGTTGGCTTTGCGCTGTGGTTTCCGAAAACCCCATTTTCTGCCAATACGCCAGCACTGCGCCTGCGCGCCACGCCTGCCAATACGCGCGTGGCAAAGATACTGTCGAGCTGAATAGATCCCATTGCCAATGGGGTTGCGAAAATTGCCGGAAGAGCCAATACGGTCGAGCAATTGGCCAATTGCCGAGGCAAAAATAGCCGGATAAATTTAAATTTATGTCCGTTCTCCCATGAATATAGATTTGTTCGCGAGAATTATCAAAGCCTTTTCTATTCCTATCTATTAGGATGGACTCGCGCCCTGCTGGGCGCTCTCGCAACACCGCCTTCCTACTTGTGAACGGACCTTGGCCCCATGACAGTCGCTGCATCCAACTACAACGCAATCGTCGAAAAGCTCTACATCGCCTATTTCGGGCGCCCGGCTGACCCGGGTGGGATGGCTTACTACACGGCCCTGTTGTCCGCAGCGAACGCGCCGACAACGTCGGCTGGCTTCGTTGCAGCCCTGGTGGGGAACACGAACACGACGGTGGCAGCGGTGGTGAAGGGCTTCGCGGCGAGCACGGAGGCGGCGGCTCTGTACCCCTCGACGCTGTCGATCAGCGCCCAGGTGGCCCTGGTCTACCAATACGCCCTGGGGCGGACGGCGGACGCGGGCGGACTGGCGTACTGGACCAATGAAATCGCCGCGGGGCGCCAAACCCTGGCGAGCGCGGCGATCGTGATCCTGCAGGCCGGCGAGGGCGACGCGTCGGTGGACGGCCCCTCTGTGGCGGTGCGCACCTCGGCGGCGCTGGCGTTTACGGCGTCCCTGGACCAGCCGGCCGAGATCGCGGCTTACTCGGGCGCCGCGGCGGCGGCGGCGGCCCGCGCGTGGCTGCTGCCGGTGAACGGGACGACGCCGGCGAACAACACGCAGGCGGCGATCGACACGACGATCCTGGTCATCCAGGGGGTGAACCCGACGAACCCGGGTGGGGGCGGCGGGGGCGGCGGGCAAACCTTCGCCTTGCTGGCCACCGCCGACACGTTCGCCGGTGGCGCGGGCGCCGACATTTTCACGGCCGCCACGGGCACCTTCGGTGCGGGCGACAACCTCGACGGCGCAGGCGGCACCGATACGCTGACGGTCAACCAGACGGGCAACCTGGACACCACCGGTACGACGGTGGCCAACATCGAGACGGTCAACGTAACCGCCAGCGGCACCCTCAACCTGGCGGCGGCCGGCTGGACCGGTCTCACCGCGCTCAACGCCACCACCACCAGCGGCAACAACGCCACCATCGTGGTGCCGGCGGCCGCAGCGGTCAGCTACACGGGCCAGAACATCGCCGCGGGCAACGTGATTATCAACGGCGGCACCACGGTCAACGCGACGACCACGGGTGACACGACCGGCACGCTCACCATCGGCGGCGTGACCGCTCCCTCCGGCGCGGTCACGGTGAACGTCGGCTCCAACGGGGCGACGACCATGGGGGCCATCGCGGTCACCGCCGGCGGCGCCGTCAACATCACGCAGACGGCCAACAACGCCAACGGCACGACCACCACGATGGGCGCGGTCACCGCCAATGGCGGGGCGAACACCACCGCGGTGACCGTCACGAACGCCAGGGCGGCCACCGCCGGAGGCCTGGTTGCGGGCGTGACGGACAACTCCATCACGGTCAACGACGTGAACAATGCCAGCACGACACTCGCCGGCAAGATCACCAGCGTGTCCGCCACCGGCTTCACCACCCTGAGCATCAACGACAACGCCTTGGCGACGCTGAGCCTGACGGGTGGCTCGGGCAACGTGACCATCGGCAACGGGAACCTGAACCTGAATGCGCGGACTAACTTCGCCCTGGCCGTGATGGTGAACGGCGAAACCGGCGGCTCGCTGATCGACTCGGGTGTCTACACCTCCCTGGCGATCACCACGACCGGCGCGGATTCGCGCTTTGCCAACATCTCCCAAGCGGCCGTGATATCGCTTTCGGTGGCCGGCAGCCAAACCCTGACCTTGACTTCCACCGCCGGCATGGCAGCGCTGGCTACGGTGACGGTCTCGGGCTCGGCGGGCCTGGTTGCCGACGTGTCGGGCCATGCCACCACGACGGCCGTCAACACCAGCGCCACCACGGGTGCGAGCACGATCACGCTCGACGGAACAAAAGCGACCTTCACGGGCGGATCGGGCGTGGACAAGGTCACCATCATGACGGGGCTGACCAAGGCCATGGACCTGGGTGCCGGCGACGATACGCTGACGATCGGGGCCCTCATCCCCACGGCCGCGCTGGCCGGTGGCCAGGGCACCGACACCTTGTCGATCGACGCTACGGCCGCCCAGACAGCCTCTGGCAGCGGGACGTTCGCGGGCCTGGTCACGGGCTTTGAAAACCTGATCGTGACCGGCGCGACCAACCAGACGCTCAACCTGGCCGTGCTGGGCAACTACAACAGCGTACAGACGAGCGGGGGCAACGGCATCACGTTCGACAACATGTCGCCCGGCGGAACGCTGACGCTGGACGGCGCGGGCACCCGCTACGTGGTCGGGGCGACCAACTTCGGTGGGGGCAGCGACAGCTTCAACCTGAAGCTCAGCGCCGACGCCTCGGCTGCCGGCACGAACTTCGCTTCCACCGGCATCACGGCCGCGGGCGTGGAGAACCTGGTCATCAGCACGGCGGATACGCAGGCCGCGGGCCCTTCCGGAGCCTTCAACCACTCGGTCACGATCACGGATACCACGAACGCGAACAAGTCGATCGTGGTGAGCGGCAGCGCCGGATTGACGCTCACCGACACCGGCACGGGCCTGACCTCGGTCGATGCCAGCGGCATCACCAAAGGTGGGTTCTCGTGGACTTCGAGCAGCCTGAGCGGACCGGCCACTGTCAAGGGCTCGGCCACGGGCACCAACACCGTCGATGTCAGCGCGAGCTTCCAGGCCGTCACCTACACCGGCGGCTCGGGCGCCGACACCATCACGGTGGGCCATCAGGCCGCGCACAGCCTGACCGGCGGCGGTGGCGTCGACCATTTCGTGTTCAACACCGCCAACGCCTCGGCGCTGGCGGGCATGACCACGATCACCGACTACCGCGCCGCGGGCGGGGCGAACGCGGGGGCGCTCGACGTGATCGACATCTCGGGCATCACCACCGTCGCGTCGAACATCAGCACCGTGCAGGACTTCTCGACGCAGGCCAGCCTGGCCGCGGCCTTGAACGTCATCGCGAACGCGGCCACGACCAGCAATGGCCTGAGTGTGTTCATCTATGGCGGCAACGAATACGCCTATGTCGAGTCCACGGGCGCCACCAGCACCTACGCCGCGGGCGACACGGTCATCAAGCTGGTAGGCACGCCTTTCGCGGCGGGCACCTCCATCGTGGGGCTGGGCATCGACGGCGTGTGATGCCGGGGCCGGACGATCCAGGGATCGCGGCGCTCCATGAAAACGCCCGGCTTGGTCGGGCTTCAGTCCTCGACAAAGGCAACTTCGCGGGTTTTTCTAACGGACGGCAGCAGGACGATCAGCAGCAAGACCACGCAGGTGATCAGCAGGCCCGCAGACAGGGGACGCGTCACGAAGGTGCTCCAGTTACCGCGCGACAGGAGCAAGGCCCGGCGCAGGTTTTCTTCCATCATCGGGCCCAGTATCAATCCCAGAAGCAGCGGAGCAGGCTCGGCTTTGAGCTTGTGGAATAGGTAGCCCACGATTCCGAAGAATCCGACCACCCAGATGTCCCAGGTGTTGTTGTTGGTGGAATAGACCCCGATGGCGCAGAACAGAACGATGGCTGGAAAGAGGAAGCGGTACGGGACCGTCAGCAACTTGATCCAGACGCCGATCAGCGGCAGATTCAGGATGACGAGCATCGCATTGCCGATCCACATGGATGCGATGAGACCCCAGAACAACTCCGGGTTGCTCGTCATGACCTGCGGACCAGGCTGGATGTTGTGGATGGTCATCGCGCCCACCATCAGCGCCATCACCACATTCGACGGAATGCCAAGTGTCAGCAGGGGAATGAAGGAAGCCTGCGCGCCGGCATTGTTGGCTGCCTCGGGCCCGGCCACGCCGCGTATATTGCCTTCTCCGAAGGGCACTTCTCCGGGCCGGGCCTTGATCTTCTTCTCGACGGTGTACGCCGCGAATGCGGAGAGCAGTGCGCCGCCGCCGGGCAGGATACCCAGTGCACATCCCAGGGCGGTGCCGCGCAAGACCGCGGGTGTCATGTCCTTGAAGTCCTGCTTGGTCGGGAACAGTCCCTGCACCTTGACTGAGAAGACCTCCATCTCGCCTTCGCGCTGATTTTCGCGCTGGGCCAGATTGCTGATGATTTCCCCGTAGCCGAAAACCCCCATGGCGATCGCAACGAAGCCAATGCCGTCGGTGAGTTCCGGGACGTCGAAACTGAATCGCGCGACGCCCGAGTTCACATCGGTACCCACGAGCCCGAGCAGCAGGCCGAGCAGGATCATGCCGACGGCCTTGAGCAGGGAGCCCGATGCCAGCACCACTGCCCCAATCAGCCCGAGCACCATCAGCGCGAAGTATTCGGCCGGACCGAACTTGAAGGCTACTTCGGTCAGGGCAGGCGCGAAGGCCGCGAGCATCACCGTCCCGACGCAGCCTGCGAAGAAAGACCCCAACCCGGCCGCCGCCAGCGCGGGCCCGGCCCGGCCCTTCTTGGCCATCTGATGTCCGTCGATGCAGGTCACCACGGACGAGGACTCACCCGGCAAGTTCACCAGGATGGCGGTGGTGGACCCGCCGTATTGCGATCCATAGTAAATCCCGGCGAGCATGATGAGTGCGGACACCGGCGGTAACGCATACGTGGCCGGAAGCAGCATGGCAATCGTGGCGGCCGGGCCGATGCCGGGCAAGACGCCGATAAGCGTGCCCAGCAGGCAGCCGACAAACGCGTAGAGCAGATTAATCGGCGTGAAAGCCACACCGAAACCCATGGACAGGTGCGAGATCAGTTCCATATTTGCCTTAGCCGGTAATGAAGTCGGGCCACACGGGGAACTGGAGTTTCAGCGCCAGCACAAACACCAGGTAGCTCCCGATGGCAAGAGTCGTGGCAAGCACCAGCGCGGGCCAGAATTTCCAGTCGGGCTGCGCCATGCAGGCGATGAAGGTCAGCGCATAGATGGCCAACATGAGCCCGAAGGCGGGCAGTTGCAAGGAAGGCAGCCCCGCCAGCAAAAGGCCGAACACGACGTTCGCCCCGATCACGTAGGCCAGCGGCCGCCATGCCACCTTTCCGATCTTTTCCTCATCGGCACCCGTGCTGATGCCCAACGCCTTGAGGGCGACCCCGACGCCGACCAATGTCATCAGGGCGCCGAGTATCAGGGGGAAGTAGCCTGGCCCCATGCGTGCGGCGTCACCGACCTGGTAGTTCGTGGCGCCCCAGGCGAACGCGACTCCCGTGATCACGAACATCAGTCCGCAATAGAAGTCTGGCTGGTTTTTGATTTTCAATGTGTTGCTCCATCTTTCTGGTTGGCCGTCGGCTGCTGCCAAGGTCGGGGCGTCTGCCGACGCCCCCGCGCAGGCCGCAGTGCCCTGACCGTCGTTACCGGTTATGGTCAGCCTTTGGTCAGGTCTTGGTCAGGTTCTGGTCAGGTGATGGCGAATCTACGGAAGGTAGCTGTTCGTGTAAATTCGTATTAAATTGAATGTCACTGCGGAAAATACGAACAGTCATCAATGCGACACCGTCGCGCTCAAGGGAATGGACCGTGAACTTCAAGCATTTGCACTACTTCTGGGTGGCGGCGAAGGCGGGCGGTATCGTGCGGGCTGGCGAGCAACTCCACATCACGCCGCAAACGCTTTCGGAGCAGATCAAACTGCTTGAGGACTCGTTGGGACAGGCACTGTTCCGCAAGCGCGGCCGTGGGGTCGAGTTGACCGAAGAGGGGCGGCTGGCGCTGGGTTATGCCGACAAGATATTCGCGCTCGGCAACGAACTGGAAAACGCCGTGAGGGAGAGCCAGGGCAGCCAGAAAATGCTGGAGTTCCGGGTCGGCGTAGCCGACTCAATGGCCAAGCCAGTGGTGTACCGGCTGCTGGAACCAGCCCTGCTCGTGGGCGTACCGGTACGGCTGATCTGCAGCGTCGGCAAGTTTGGCGAGCTCCTGGCCCAGCTGGCATTGCATCGGCTGGACCTGGTGATAGCCGACGAGCCGATCACCAACCGGGTCAGCGTCAAGGCTTTCAATCACGCGCTCGGCAGCACGCCTATGACCTTCTTCTGCACACCGGCGCTCAAGGCCACGCTCAAGGGCGATTTTCCGCAATGCCTGAATGACGCCCCGATGCTGGTCCAGGGGGCTTGCGCGTCCATCCGGACTTCGCTGGAGGGGTGGCTGGTTCGGCATCACATTCATCCCCGCATCGTGGGTGAATTCGACGATCTGACGTTGCTGAAAACCTTTGGCGGCCAGGGACAGGGCATCTTCATGGCGGCGAGCATGCTCGACGCGGAGACCATCACCCAGTACGGCGTCGAAGTGCTCGGGCGCAGCGATGAGATGGTGGATAACTTCTTTGCGATTTCGGTTGAACGGCGAATAACGCATCCCTGTGTTTCTGCTATTGCCCAAGTCGCGAGAAAACAATTGGGTCTGCGCTGAGGCAGATGTTAGCGCGCGTCAGTCAGCTGATGGCGCAGGCTGCCACCGGTGCGACATGGCCGCCGGGATATCACTTAGGATGGCTGCCCCGGTAGGCCCGCTCGACCCTCATTTCCACCGAATGTCCGGAAACGCTCAAGCTCACTTCCCGCACAACTCCTATGCTCAGAGGCTCGTTCGATGTTGCTCAATATGAACCGTGGTCCGGCTCGGGCGCCGAAGGCGTCCTGACGAGATTTTTTTTCACGCCCCACCTGCTCGTGAAGGATTGGCCAGTGGCGCTCATCCAAACCACCAAATGCCGCCAAGACCCGTCACTGTCCCGTTTTCGGGATGGTCCTCGACTTCAAGAACGCAATGAACGGCCATTTTCAGGTGCATGGAATCGATCGTCAGGATCACCTGTGGAAAAGCGTCGAGAACAAAGAAAAAAAAGCGCCCCAACGCGCAATGCTGTACGACACGCCCGAGCGGACGCCGAACCCGAACACCGCATTCAAACATGAGTTCGAAGTGGTCGCCCTTATCGTCGCAGGCCTGCATCGGGGACTTTGCCTCGGTGCGCTGACCTGGGGCTACACATGCATTGCCGGGCAGCGTGCTATCCCGCTTCCGACCACCATGCGCGACTATCCCTCAGCAGACTGGATCGAGGCCTGCAGTAGATGGAGTGATGGGTACGGGAGCCAGGGCGAGAAGGACAAGCGGTGCCACGTACCCATGCGCCGCTGATAGGCGACGATGTGCAGGCGCGCCATGGATGCGCGCCCACTTTCCATTTCCCAATGACATGCGACAGCGGTCGGTACGGAGCGATTTCCAGCGCTGCCATGTCTGCGAGGGCTTTTCCATGCACCCATCCCAATGGCCGGCTCACCGGCCTGAAAGCAGCCGCTAATTCAGGGCGCCGCCACCACCGCCCCCCGGACTTCCAGCGCCGCGATCTCCTCGGCGCTGAACCCCGCGCCGGCCAGGGCCTCGGCCGTGTGTTCGCCCAGCCTGGGCGCGCCGCGGCGGAAGCTGCCGGGGGTGCCGAGCAGGCGCGGCGAGATGTTGTGCACCGGCATGCGGCCCATGTCCTCGTCCGGCAGCTCGACCACCACGTCGCGGGCGTGGAAGTGGGGGTCCTTCTCGATGTCGGACATATCGTAGATCGGGCCGATGGTGACCTCGGCCTTCTCGAAGAAATCCAGGCAGGTGTCCTTGTCCATGGTGGCGATGAAGTCGCCGATGATGCGGTCGAGTTCTTCCACATGCACCAGCCGGTCGGCGTTGCGGGCAAAACGCGGATCGATGATGAGTTCGGGCCGGCCGATGCTGCGCAGCAGGCGCTCAGCCATGGCCTGGGTCGAGCCCGACAGGCAGACCCACTTGCCGTCGGAGGTGCGGTAGGCGTTGCGCGGCGCGCTGTTGGTCGAGCGGCTGCCGGTGCGCGGCTTGACCTTGCCGGTGAGCCGGTAGTTGGCCGCCTGCGCGCCGAGGATGGTGAAGGTCGGGTCCAGCAGGTTCACATCGATCACCTGGCCCGCGCCGCCGCCCACCTCCACATGCCGCAGTGCGCTCAGCACGCCGATGGCGCCGTACAGGCCGGCTGTCATGTCGCCCAGGTAGATGGGCGGCAGCACCGGCTCGCGGTCGCCGAAGCCGTTCATCGAGGCAAAACCCGACATGCCCTCGACCAGGGTGCCGAAGCCGGGCCGGCGTGCATACGGGCCGTCCTGCCCCCAGCCCGAGATGCGGGCGATGACCAATTTGGGGTTGCGCGCCAGCAGCGCGTCGGGCGCCACGCCCATGGCTTCGAGCGAACCGGGGCGGAAGCTTTCGATGAACACGTCGGCATGCTCGGCCAGGCGCAGCAGGATGTCTTTCGCCTCGGGGCCGCGGAAGTTCAGGCACAGGCTGCGTTTGTTGCGGGCGTAGGCCTTCCAGGCGGTGGCGACCTCCTGCACCTTCCAGTCGCGCAGGGTGTCGCCGGTGAGCGGTTCGATCTTCAGCACGTCGGCGCCGAGGTCGGCCAGGGCCATGGTCAGGGTGTTGCCGCAGACCAGGCGCGACAGGTCGAGCACCCGCACGCCGCTGAGGGCGCCGGTGGCTTCGGGGGTGTAGGAGACGGAAGTGAACATGCAGGCCTCGGGGAATGAGGGCCGCATTCTGCACCCGCGCCGATCCTGCTCAGGCCGGCCCGGGCGCGATGTCCAGGAAAGCCTTCAGCGTCGGGCTCGGGTCGGACAGGCGCCAGGCCAGCGCCGCGTCGAGCGCGATCTCGCGCGCCGGGTGGGCCAGCGGCCGGTACACCACCAGGGGGTGTACCAGCACCTCCAGGCTCGACGGGATGAGCGCCACCGCCTGGCCGGAGGCGACGATGCCGATGGCGCTGGCGATCTCCTGCACCTCGTAGGCGATGTCGGGGTGGAAACCCGCGTCGATGCAGGCGGTCATGACCTTCATGAACATCGAGGGCACACGCTGCCGCGAGAACAAGGCCAGCTTGTCGTGCGCCAGGTCGGCCAGGTCGACCACCGGGGCCGCGGTCAGCCGGTGGCCCACCGGCAGCGCCACCATGAAGTGGTCGCGCCGCAGCATGCGGGTGGCCAGGCCGTCGGCGGCCTCCAGCGGCAGGCGCACCAGGCCGACGTCGAGCCGGCGGGCGCGCAGGGCGTCGGCCTGTTCGTTGGAGCGCATCTCCAGCAGGTCGAGGCGTACGGCGGGGTGGTGGCGCTGGAACTGCGCCACCAGCGCGGGCAGCAGGTCGTAGGCCAGCGAGCCGATGAAACCCAGAGCCAGCCGGCCGGCAGCGTAGGCCGTGGCCTCGCGGGTGGCTGCCACCGCGCGTGCCTCCTGCTGCTGCAGCAGGCGCGCCTGGTCGAGGAACACCTTGCCGGCGGCGGTGAGCGCCACCGAGCGTTTGGTGCGCAGGAACAGCTCCACGCCGAGGATGCCCTCCAGCCCTTTTATCGCCTGGCTCAGCGGCGACTGCGCCATGTGCAGGCGCTCGGCCGCCTTGCGGAAGTTGAGTTCCTCCGCCACCGCGATGAACTGGCGCACCAGTCGGCCGTTGAGCATGAGACAAAAAACCTCTTGAATTCAGATGTATGTCGTATTAGACATCTCAATGAAGGGGTCGAACAATAGCCGGTTGCCCCTTCGCTCGCCCTGTGCTCCCTCTTGCTTTCCCAACCCGCCGACACGATGCCCGACCGTTCCGATTTTTCGACCGAAGCCGGCCAGGCCCTGCGTGAACTGCTGGCCGGCATCGGCGGCAGCCGCTGGCTGGAGGCCGCACCCGTGGCCTTCAGCGGGCAGGAGCCCGAGTTCGGCTCGCCCCACCGCATGGTGACGGCCACCGCCGCAGCGCTGGGCGCGACCGCCGCCGGTGCCGCGCAGCGCTGGGCGCGCGCCAGCGGGCAAAAACAGAGCATCGGCATCGACGCGCTGCACGCCGCCTGCGGCCTGTGCAGCAACTACTTCCAGCGGCAGAACGGTCACCCGGTGCCGCCGTTGGGCCTGCAGCGCGAACTCAAGGCGGGTTTCTACGCCACCGCCGACCAGCGCTGGTTCTACCTCACCGGCTCGTACCCGCACCTGCGCGACGGCGCGCTGGAGTTGCTGGACTGCGCCAACACCCCGGCGGCCATCGGCAGGGCCGTGGCCCTGCGGCAGTCGGCCGAACTCGAAGAAGCCTTTGCCGCCCGGGGCCTGACCGGCATTACCACCCGCAGCACCGGGGAATGGCGCCGGCACCCGCAGGGCGCGCTGCTGGCGTGCTCGCCGGTGATCAGCATCGAGAAGATCGGCGACAGCCCGGCCGAGCCGCCGCGCAGCCGCCGCCGCCCGCTGGATGACTTGCGGGTGATCGACGCGGCCCACGTCATCGCCGGCCCGGTGGCCGCGCGCACCCTGGCCGAGCATGGCGCCGAAGTGCTGCGGGTGTCCTCGCCGCTGCAGCCCGACCCGCTGCTGCAACTGCTCGACACCGGCATCGGCAAACGCAACGCCTACATCGACCTGCGTGCCGCCGACGACGCGGCCCGGCTGCGCGAACTGGTGCGCCGCGCCGACGTGTTCGTGCAGTCGTGGAAACCCACCAGCCTGGACCGCCTGGGCTTCGGCCCGCAGGCGCTGGCCCAACTGCGGCCGGGGCTTATCTACCTGTCGGTCAGCGCCTTCGGTGACGGGCCCTGGGCCGAGCGCAAGGGTTTCGACCAGATCGCGCAGGCCGTCACCGGCATCGCGCTGACCGAGGGCGGCGGCGGCGACGGCGGCAAACCCCGGCTGGTGCCCACGCACCTGCTGAACGATTTCCTCAGCGCCTACCTGGGTGCGGCCGGTGTCATGGCCGCGCTGGAGCGCCGCGCCACCGAGGGCGGCAGCTGGCACGTCAGGGTGTCGCTGGCGCGCTCGGCCATGTACGTGCAGGACTTGGGGCTGCGTACGCCGGGCGCGGACGTGGTGCATATCGACAAGCTGAAGCCGGTGCTGGTGAGCCATGACTCGCCCTTCGGCATCATCGAGCGCATGGACCCGGT
>JAZJYT010000106.1:19739-31114 GCA_040390235.1 Pseudomonadota bacterium
CCGCCGGGCGGGCCGACCGATGCCATCGGCCGGGTGCTGTTCAACGAACTGGGCAAGAAGCTCGGCCAGCCGGTGGTCATCGACAACCGGCCGGGCGCGGGCGGCATCATCGCCGCCACCGAGGTCGCCAAGGCGCCGGCCGACGGCTACACGCTCTACTACGCCAGCGCCACCATCACCACCACCCCGGCGCTGTACAGCCGCCCCGACCTGGTGCCGGCCAAGGTGTTCACGCCGATTGCCTGCACGGTGAGTGTGCCCATGGCGCTGCTGGTGTCGCCCAGCCTGCCGGTGAAGAACATGCAGGAGTTCGTCGCGCTGGTCAAAGGCAACCCGGGCAAGTATTTCCAGGGGTCGTCGGGCAACGGCAGCCCGGACCACCTGGCGGGCGTGCAGTTCAAAAAGGCGCTGGGATTGGACTTCAGCCACGTGCCCTACAAGGGCAACGGGCCGGTCATCACTGACGTGATCGCCGGCAATGTGACCTTCATGTTCGCTGGGGCCTTGCAGACGGCCATGCCGCTGATCCAGGACGGCAAGCTGCGGGCGCTGGCGGTGACCGCGGCCAAACGTTCGTCGGCCCTGCCGGACGTGCCGACCATTGCCGAGAGTGCGGTCAAGGGCTTCGACGTGGCGACCTGGCAGGCCGTCGTCGCGCCGCGCGGCACACCGGCTGGTATCGTCGCCCTGGTCAACCAGAAAATGAGTGAAGTGCTGGCCGAACCCGCGGTGAAGGCCAGCCTGCTGCAGCAGGGCGCCGACATTGTCGACAGCAAGCCCGCGGCCTGCGGCAGCTTCATCGACCAGGAAACCAGGCGCTGGACCGAGACCATCGAGCGCGAACACATCAAGGCCGAATAGGCCAACTTTCGAACAGGCCCCTACCTTTTATGCGCAGCAAGCTTTTTGTCCCCGGCTCCCGTCTTGAACTGTTCGCCAAGGCTTTGGCCGGCCCTGCCGACGCCTTGTCGCTGGACCTGGAGGATTCGGTGGCCGCGGCCCGCAAGGCCGAGGCCCGCGAAGGCGTGCGTGCCCTGCTCGCCGGCACATCGGCCGGCCACGGCAAGACCATCATCGTGCGGGTCAACGCCATGGACACGCCGTATTTCGCCGACGACGTGGCCGCGGTGGTGCTGCCCGGTGTGCACATGATCAACCTACCCAAGCCGGGCAGCCCGGACGAGGTGCGTGCCGCCTCGGAGGCCATCGCCCGCGCCGAGAAGGCCAATGGCGTGGCGGTGCCGGTGGGCCTGCTGCTCAACATCGAGTCGCCCCAGGCGCTGCACGACGCCGCCGCGCTGGCGAAGGCCGACAAGCGGGTGGTGGGCCTGCAGATGGGCCTGGCCGATATGTTCGAGCCGATCAACATGGACCGGCGCGAGACGGCCGCCATCCAGCAGGCGATGTTCGCGGTGCGCATGGCGGCCGGGCAGGCGGGGGTGTTTGCCTACGACAGTGTGTTCCCCGACATCCAGGACACCGGGGGTTTCCGCGCCGAGGCGGCCATGGCGCGGCGTATGGGGTTCCTGGGCAAGAGCTGCATCCACCCGACGCAGGTGCCGATGGCCAATGAGTCCTTCCGCCCGTCGGACGCCGAGATCGTGCATGCGCTGAAGGTGGTCGAGGCCGCCGCAAAGGCCGACCGCGATGGGGTGGGGGCCTATGTGGTGGATGGGAAGATGATCGATATTCCGTTTGTCATCCGGGCGCGGGCGATCGTGGCGAGTGCGCGGGGGATGGGGTTGTTGCCGGCGGCCGAAGACCCAAGACAAACGCGACGCTAGGCCGCGACGCGCACCGTATCGCGGCCTGCCTGCTTGGCCTGGAACATGGCCAGGTCCGCGCGGTTCAGCGTCTGCATGATGGTTTCGCCGTCGCGCAGGCCGGCGACGCCGGCCGAGACGGTCAGCCGCCCGTCGGGCCGCGGCACCGCGGCCAGCAGGGCGCGCAGGCGGTCCGCCAGCGCCTGGGCCTTGTCTTCGCCCTGGTCGGGCAGCAGCACGCAGAATTCCTCTCCGCCCAGCCGGCCGAACACATCGCTGTCGCGCAGTGCCTGCTGCAGCACGTCGGACATGCTGCGCAGCACGGCGTCGCCGGCCGCATGGCCATGGCCGTCGTTGAGGCGTTTGAAGTGGTCGATGTCCAGGTACAGCAGGGTGAGCGGCGCGCCCGTGGTCCGGGCGTGGGCGGCGGCTTTTTCGGCCTGCTGCAGGAACTCGGCCCGGCTGCGGGCGCCAGTCAGGGTGTCGGTGACGGAAAGCTCGGCCAGCCGGCATTCCTGGTCGAAGGCGCGGCGCTGGTTGTCCTGTATGCGCAGGTGGGTGACAAAACCCGTGACCAGCGCCACCACCGCGAACATCAGGCTGAACACGGTGTCGCTCCTGCTGGCCGTGTGATTGACCACGAAGGGCAGGAAGAAGGCATAACAGACCAGCGATCCCCCGATCCACTGGCGCAGCGTGATCCAGAAGAAGCTGGTGGTCAGCACGATGATGATGGCTGCCGGCAGGAAGGTCATCAGTGGCCGGTCGGTGCCCAGTGCCCCCAGGTAGTTGCTGAAGCTGACGGTGGCGATGGTCGCCATGCAGGCCGCACCGTAAGTACGCACTGACGGCACGTGGATGATGGCGTAGGCGAACAAGGCCGTCAGCGGCAGCAGCAGCAGCCGCAGCCAGACGTATTCCGGCGCGGGCACCAGCAGCCGCACCAGCAGGGCGACCGCCGTGCCCAGCACCGCAGTCACGCCCATCTCAAGCGCAGTGAGCTGCAGGCGCTTGAGCGTGTGCTCGCGGTAGGCTTTTTCGCGGTCGGTGGCGGCGGCTGCTCGCAGGGACATCAGTTTCCTGGGCGGCATCGGCACGGGCCATTCAGGTTGCTTGCGGGCGTCGTCATACAGGCATGATTCTAGTGATGGCGCCCCGAGGCGTCCGCTCCGGGGCCCTGACGGAAGTTGACTTCAGAGCGCATTGCGCCGTTTCGTGGATATGCCCACCAGAAACAGCACGATTCCCGTCCCTGCATAGAGGTACCCAGCGCCATCCGGGCCCAGGGCGGAAGTGGATATGTCAAAGCCATACTGTGTCGCGCCATCCTCGTGGGCAAGCCGCTGGCGCTCGCAATCGACCAGCAGCAGGGGGTTGGTGCGCGGAGGCATGGTGTGGTTACGCCGGGGGTCGAGAGTCTGCGGTTGACATTTTGGCTATGCACCCGAAGAACAGGCCATCCAGGAAGATGTTTATTTCCTATTCCGTGAACCAGGATTTCAGCGCCTTGAGGCAAGCCACGCAGGCGCGGTTCTTGACCTCGTCGGGCTTCCCGGGTGCCAGGGGCCCGCCTTGCGGGAAGACGACAGCGGAGCAATCGTCGCAGACGGCGCTTCCGCAGCTTCTGCAATGGTGCCGTCGCCGGGAGAAGAAAGAGAAATCCTTCCGGCAGGACTTGCAGTATTTGTCATCACTCCAGGTTTTCTTGTCCGGATGGGCCAATTGCAAAGACCGGCCAACGGCGTGTGGCTCGAATGCACCGCCATTCCTGTCCGGGATGGTGTGTGCTGCTGTCGCGGGCCAGGTAATTACGGTGTTGTGCAGCTCGAATCTTTTGTTGTCGCCCGGGATTTCGGGATAGCTCTGCCTGAGCCACGCAGGCTGGCCCACTTCTTCAGCGAATCTCCATACGATGTGCATGAGGCCCCTCCGGCTGGCGTTGCCAGGAGCCTCCACGAAATCCCGGAAAAGCCTTCTGGCCGTGGGATAAGCGGAATCTGCATCGTGTACCAGCAGCGCGTCATATCCGCCGGTGGTGGTGTTCCTGTCGTCCACCACGCATATCAGGCCCATGCATCCGGTCAGGCCCGGAATGGTGAATCGGTCGAAGGGGTCGCTCGGCTTTGTCGCGTAGTAGGTCGCGCCCTGGCCTTCGCTCGGGACATTCAGGCTGAATTCCATGGATCATGGTACCTGCTGTGGGTGAAATGGAGGGTCTTCCCGCCCCGGAAGCAAGCCTTGCCTCAGGCCCTCAGTTCCCAGACCAGGTCCGCGCGCAGGTCGGTCCAATGCGTCTCCAGATCGTTCGGGAAGTAGGAGGACATCAGGACCAGCTGGTGGTCCCGGGGAGGGTCCGGGTTGTAGGTCGCAATCAGGAACTGCAGCCCCTTGCGGGCGGCGAGCTGGATCTTGCCGCCATGGAACATGATGAAGGCTTTCGTGGCCCGCTGGAACTGGCCCTCGATCTGGGCCTTGTAGGTTTGTCCGTGCCGGAGCCACAGCATGTCGACCAATGCCGCGTTGCAGTAGGCGCTGCCCGTGGCGAATAGTTTTTCGAACCGGGACGCCCCGTTCACCTCCGGGTCGTGCGGGAAAATCTCCCTGCGCAGGTTCGCGCTGTCGGCGATACCGCAATCCAGCAGGTCCTGTTGGGTGATCTTGTAACGCAGGTGGGCGGCCCACCAGGCCGCCTCGGCCGGCCGGTTATTGCCATGCTGGTTGCAGCAATGTTTCTCGTAGTGGGCTTTGAGATTGACCGCTTCCATCTGCGCCGCGGGGTACACGCCGGAGTCCGGCACGCATTCGGCGCGCGCCTTCAGCCAGATCCGCATGAGGTCCTTCGAAATGGCTTCCCGGAACTTCGCCCCGATCTCGCCCACCAGTGTCAGCGCGGTAGTGAGCTGGGCGGCCCTGAGCTCCCTGCCATTCGGAAAAACGGTATCCCTCAAATGGGTGATGGCCGTATGGGGCTGCGGCTTGGCATTCAGGAAGTTGAAGAGCGCCGCCTGGTCAGCGCCGGGCAGGAGAAATATCGCGTCGACGAATTCATCGTCCAGCGCGATGGCCGGCCGCTTGACGGGCAGGGACAAGATTTTCTGCGTGGAAAAAAGCCGCGGGTTCAGTCGTTCCAGATGCGAAAGCCGTGCCACCGGCGCACCGGTGAGGTATTTCAACAGTTCCGCGACCTTGAGGACCTGGCGCAAAAGGAGCCCGATAAACTCGTGGTCGCGCAGCAGCGCACTGGCCAGAATCGTATCGACCGTCAACTGGAACTGGGGCGCCGGACAGTACAGGTTGGGGAGATCAGGTACACGAAGCCGTAGCCGAAGCCTGTAGAGATCCGGATTCACGGCCACTACGGCCGCCACCACGGGAATGGGCGGTACGGGAGGAATCGGAACGCAAATGTGCGCCGCAGGCAGTCCCAGGGCATCCGCCAGAACATCGTGTCCACACCGCACGCAAGCGACCATGGGTTTCCTGTTATCCGATTTTGTAACAAAATCGGATTTTTATGTAAATCCGATGTTTCATGTCGTGCATGGTAATCCAGCCGCAGTCGCAGGCAAAGGAACCACGTCGGCGCGGGTTCCGGGAACCGAAGCCCGAAGACCCCCGCCCGCAGATTCAAGCCCCGGAGTTCAGGCCCCCAGCTTCATCCGCGCATCCAGCCCGCGCAGCAGCGCCAGCAGGGTGCGCGCCGAGGGGCAGGGCGTGCCGGTCTGGGTGGCGAATTCGCAGACCTGGCCGAGGATGGCCTCCACCTCCATCGGCCGGCGCGCGATCGCGTCCTGCAGCATGGAGGGCTTCTGGCCCTGCTCCAGGGTCATGCCTTCGGGCCGCTTCTTGAAGCGGCGGGCCGCCTCGGCGGCTTCGCTCGCGTCGATGCCCAGGGCGGCGGCAATGGCCTTCATTTCGCCGATCACGGCCCCTACGAGGGCCTTGAGGGACGGGTCTTCCGTCAGCCATTCCACCGGCAGGCCGGTCAGGGCGCAGATGGTGTTGAAGGCAGCGTTGCGCATCAGCTTGGCGAACACCTCGCGGCGCATGTCGGTCGAGGCTTCGGCGCCGAGGCCGCCGGCCAGCATGGTGGCGACGGTGCGCTGCACCCGCTCGCTGCTGCTGTTGTCGGGCTCGCCGATGACCCAGCGGTTGTTGCCGTTGTGCTGCACCACGCCCGGGGCCACGACTTCGTTGGCCGAGTACACCACGCAGCCCAGGGTGCGTGCGGGCAGCAGATTCCACAGGGCGCCGCCCTCGTCCAGCAGGGGCAGGGGGCCGGCATCACCCGCGTTGGGCAGGCCATGGTTCCACCACCAGGGGATGCCGTTGTTGACGAAGACCACGTGGCCGTCCGGCGCCAGCAGGGCGGCGATGGCGGCGGCCGAGCCGGCCTGGGCGGTGGACTTGAGGGTGACGAAGACGATGTCCTGCGGCGGCAGGGTCTCGGGCTTGTCGGTGGCGGCGACCGGGCGGGCGGACCACTGCCCATCCTTGCTCTGGACCCGGATGCCGTTGTCCTGGATCGCCTTCAGGTTGGCGCCGCGCGCCACGATGAACAGTTCGACCCCGGGGGCCTTGCCCAGTTGCGCGGCCAGGTAGCCGCCCACGGCACCCGCGCCGAATACACACACCTTCATGCTCAAGTTCTCCTGTTCCGTTGTAGGGGCGACCGCCCCGTGTGGACGGTGATGGCCGGTTATAACGCTATTGTGGCCGTTCCACGGGGCGTGGTCTTGGACGGAGAGCCTGTCTTCATGGACCGGCGTCACGGTAGGCAGGTCAGCCAGCCAGCGCGGTGCGCACCCTTTCACGCGTCAGCGGCAGCTGGCGGATACGCACGCCGGTGGCGTCGGCCACGGCGTTGGCGATCATGGCACCGGTCGGGCCCTGGGAGGCCTCGCCCGAGCCCAGGAAGGGCTTGCCGGGCCGGTCGATGATGCTCACGTTGACAGCCCAGGGCACCTGCGGAAACCGCAGGATCGGG
This sequence comes from Pseudomonadota bacterium, assembly GCA_040390235.1. Lineage (GTDB taxonomy): Bacteria > Pseudomonadota > Gammaproteobacteria > Burkholderiales > Burkholderiaceae_C > Xylophilus. Next base: position 26,490 of record JAZJYT010000106.1, read on the forward strand.
TAGCCGCCCCAGTCGCGGCTGGTGATGCGGGTCTTGTCGAAGGTGACTTCCTCGCTCATGGTCCAGCTGCTGGACTGCACGATGCCGCCCTCGATCTGGTTCTTGATGCCATCGTGGTTGACCGCGGTGCCGCTGTCGACGGCGCATTCCACCCGCAGGATGCGGATTTCGCCGGTGTCGCGGCGCACCTCCACCTCGCAGGCCATGGCGCAGTAGGCGGCCAGGTTCTTGTAGCGCGCGAAGGCGAAGCCGCGGCCGTAGCCGGGGCGGGCCTTGTAGTTCTTCCAGTCGAACTTGTCGATGGCCAGCTTGATGACGTCCTTGGCGCGCGGGTCGTCGAGGTGCTTCAGGCGGAATTCCACCGGGTCGGTGCCGGCCGCGCGGGCCAGCTCGTCCATGAAGCTCTCGACCGAGAACACGTTCATGTAGGCCCCCAGGCCGCGCAGGGCCGAGGTGCGGATGGGTGTCACCGGCAGGAAGTGGTGGGTGACCCGGGTGTTCGGGATGTTGTAGAGCGGGATGGCGTTGCGGTCGCCCGCGCCTTCGGGCTGGGTGCCGGGCTTGGGCGGGCTGGGCTTGAAGGGGGTTTCCAGGTGCTGCGCGCCGATCAGGTCGCCGGCGGCGCCGGGGCGGGCGTTGTGGGTGTTGCTCCACACGCCGTACTGCCATTCGGTGATCATGCCCTTGTCGTCGAGCGAGGCGGTGACGCCGGTGACCATGGCCGGGCTGATGGGCTCCCAGGTGAATTCGTCCTCGCGCATCCACTGCACCCGCACCGGCTTGCCGGGGTAGGCACGCGCCAGCAGGGCGGCGTCGCCGGCCACGTCGTCGGCCGCGTTGTGGCCGTAGCAGCCCGAGCCTTCGGTGTGGATGCAGCGCACGGTGTCGGGCGGCTGGCCGACCATCTCGGCGATGGCGCCGCGCAGCGGGAACACGCCCTGCGAATGGGTCCACACGGTGTACTTGCCGTCCACCATTTGGCCGACGGCGCAGGACGGGCCGATGGAGGCGTGCAGCTGGTAGGGCCGCAGGTAGCCGGCCTTGAGGGTGCGGGCGCCGCCTTCGCCGGTGAGGGTGCCCTTGTCGAGGATGACCAGGTCCTTGGGCGGCGAGGCCAGGATGCTTTCGTACAGCCCGGCCGGGTCGGGCAGGGTTTCGTGTTCGTCCCACTGGGCGGCCTTGGCGAGCGCCTGCGCGGCGAGCACGGTCGGGTATTCCCTGGTGCCGATGACGGCGAGGAAACGGCCGTCCTTCACCACCTTGAGCACGCCGGGCATTTTCTCGACGCCGCTCGTGTCCAGGCTGCGCAGGGTGGCGCCGGGGCTGGGCGGGCGCACCACACGGCCGTGCACCATGCCCGGCAGTTTCATGTCCTGCACGTAGGCGACACCGCCGGTGAGCTTGCGCGGGATGTCCAGGCGCGCCAGCGGCTTGCCCATGATGGTGTGCTGGGCCTCGTCGCGGAACTTGCTGACCGGCTGGGCCTCGACGTGCAGGGTTTCGTCGGCCACCAGTTCGCCGTAGGTGATGCTGGCACCGGCGGCGGTCTTGATGGTGCCGTCGTTCACCGCCAGGTCTTCGACCGGCACGCTGAGTTTTGCCGCGGCCAGGCCGAGCAGGATCTCGCGCGCCTGCGCCGCCGCGTGGCGGATGGCGGTACCGCTGTCCTGCATGGAGTGGCTGCCAGCGGTGTAGCCTTCGTTGGCGGTGCGGTCGGTGTCGGCGGTGACCATGGTGATGCGCGCCGGCAGCACCACCAGTTCCTCGGCGGCGACCTGGCACAGGGCGGTGCGGATGCCCTGGCCCAGCTCGGCCTTGCCGGTGAAGACGGTGACCTTGTTCTGCGCGTCGATGCGGATCCAGCCGTCGAGCATGGGCCAGTTCTTCAGGCTGGGCACCAGCTGCGGGCCGGGCGGTGCGGCCGGCGGCTGCACCGCCTTGGGGTCGGCCACCGGGGTGGCGCTGTTGGCGGGGGTCAGCGAGAAGGCGACGGTCAGCGCGCCGGCACCGCCGAGCAGCTTGCGGCGGGTGATGCCGGTTTCGAGGATGGCGCTCATGCGGTCGCTCCCTTCTTGTCGGCGCTGGCCGAGCTGCCCAGCGCGTCGGCCGCGCGGCGCACCGCGCGCAGGATACGCATGTGGGTGCCGCAGCGGCACAGGTTGATGGCCATGTGGTCGCGGATCTGCGCGTCGGTGGGCGAGGCGTTGCGCTCCAGCAGGGCCTCGGCGCGCATGACCATGCCGGCGATGCAGTAGCCGCACTGCGCGGCCTGTTCGTCCATGAAGGCTTTCTGCAGCACGCCGGGTTTGTCGATGCTGCCCAGGCCTTCCACCGTCTTGACCGGGCGGGTGCCGATGAGAGAGAGAGGAGTGATGCAGGAGAGCACCGCGTCCTTGCCGACCATGACGGTGCAGGCGCCGCACTGGCCGAGCCCGCAGCCGAACTTGGCGCCGTGCATGTCCAGCTCGTCGCGCAGCACGTAGAGCAGGGGGGTGCTGGGGTCGGACTCGACCTGGCGCTGCTGGCCGTTGATGTTGAGGGTGGTCATGGCGTTGCCTTCTTCGTGTCTTCGACGGCCTTGGCCACATCGGTCCAGGCGGGTGCGTCGGTGGCCTGGCGGCGCAGCCAGGTGACCAGGGCGGTGACCTGGTCGTTGCTCAGGCCGTTGAATTCCGGCATGTAGCGGCCGGTGTGGCCCAGCGGCGGGTGGATGCCTTCGCGCACGATGCGGATCAGGTTGTCCGGCGTGGGCAGGTACAGGGCCTGCGCCAGCGGCAGGCGCAGCCCGTTGGCCGACGAGGGGCCGCGGCCCAGGTCGTGGCACTTGGCGCAGCTGTCGGCATAGACCTGTGCGCCGAGCTTCATGCTGCTGTCGTCGGCCGCGGTCGCTTGCGGGCCAGGCTGCAGCGCGGCCAGCATGGGCGACTCGGCTTTCTTGCGGGCAGCGGCCTCGCGCGCCTGCCGCTCGGGGGTGGCCGGGCCGGGCAGCGAGGCGATGTAGGCGGCTATTGCCTTGACGTCGGCTTCGGGCGCGTGGGACAGGGCCAGCACCACGTCCTGCATCGGGCCGGCGGCGATGGCATGGTCGTCGGCCAGGCCGGTGCGCAGGTAGCGGGCCAGGGCCTCGGGGCTCCAGGCCACGGGCGAGGGGGTGGAGGCGTCGAGCGCGGTGGCGGTCCAGCCGTCGATGCTGCCGCCCGCGAAGGGCGTGTCGCGTTTTTCTGCGCCGAGGGCGTTGCGCGGCGCGTGGCAGGCGGCGCAGTGCGCCAGCGCGTCGGCCAGGTAGGCGCCGCGGTTCCATTCGGCGCCCTTGGCGGCGTCGGTCGCGTCGGTGGGCCGGGGGCCCTTGTCCAGGTAGAGCAGGTTCCAGCCGGCGACCAGGAAGCGGAAGTTCATCGGGAACTTCATGTCGTTGGCCGGCGCCTTGCCGGGCACCGGGTCGCGGGTCATCACAAAGGCGTACAGGGCGGAGATGTCCGTGTCCTGCAGGCGGGTGAAGTGGTCGTAGGGGAAGGCGGGGTAGAGCAGGCTGCCGTCGCGCGACACGCCTTCGCGCAGGGCGCGGCGGAAGGCGTCTTCGCTCCAGGTGCCGATGCCGTCCTGCGGGTCGGGGGTGATGTTGGGGCCGTAGATCGTGCCGAAGGGCGTTTTCAGCGGCGTGCCGCCGGCGAAGGGCGTGCCGCCCGCGGCGGTGTGGCAGCCGGCGCAGTTGCCGATGGCGGCCAGCTGGGTGCCGCGCTGGATCAGCTGGTTGTCGAAGGAGGTGCGGGCCGGTGGGGCCACCGGGTCGATGTCCGCATGCCACGCGAAGGCGGTGGTGCCCCCCAGCAGCAGGAGGACGACAACGAGGATGGCGGCCGTAAGCACGGGCCGGTGTCGTAGGCGGGCGATGATGGTCTCCTGGTGGGGCGGAAAAGGGGTCTGAAGCCCCTGCTCACCGGGAGGATATGACCTTTGTTATGACTAGAACCGGAGGCTTGCACCTCTAGTTGTGACTAGATGTATCTCGCTCTCGATGGCCTTATGCATGGGAAAATACAGCGGCTCTGGAGCGGGCCGGGGGGAATGCGGGGATGGGAGCGGATTCGAGGCGCGGGCGCGGGCATGGGCATGTGCGCGGACAGCCGTTGGTGGCGTTTCGGCGAAGGCCGGCGGGGTACTCGGGGCAAGGGAATGTCATTCCGGACTGGCCTGCGGCCAGCCCTCCCTTCTTGATTTCCCAAGCCCCGAGTACCCCACCGGCCTCTGGGGGTGGAGGGACCATCCTGCCCTCTGCGTCGTGGCTATTTGCGGGCGCTCTGCATGGTTATGGGGCGGGAGCTGACCTGCTGCCAGTGACGCGGGCGGGTTCCCCAAGGGGCTCCAGGCGTCAGGCGCGGGCTCGGCACCTTGCCCGTGCGGGTGGTGGCCGTGGGCCGAGAGGGCAGGCGGCCCAACGGCTGGACCAAGAACGTGGAGAGTTTCCGTCAGTTCAGCCTGCGCGGGCTGCCCGCATGTAGGCCGGATGCAAGCCCGTGTGCCCGGCGCTGAGTCCCACGGTTTCCCCTCGCGCGGAGGGCATGAAGACCGATCCACCACCAGAGGTCGGTGGGGTACTCGGGGCTTGGGAAATCAAGAAGGGAAGA
>JAZJYT010000107.1:0-4836 GCA_040390235.1 Pseudomonadota bacterium
TAACCCCCGGAGGCCGGTGAGGCACTCGGGCACAGGACATAAAGGAGGGAGGCGCCGAAGGCGACGGAAGGACAGTCCAGTGCACGAGTGCCTCACCGGCCTCTCCCCCCAAGGGGCACGAACGGCAGAAATAAAAAGAGCACCCACGCGGGGTGCCCCTCTTCTATCAAGATGGATGGCTTAAGCAGCAGCCGGAGCCGATGTCCGGATCAAATGGTCGAAGGCACTCAGCGCCGCCTTGGCCCCGTCGCCCGCGGCGATGATGATTTGCTTGAACGGCACCGTCGTTACATCGCCCGCCGCAAAGACACCGGGCACCGAGGTCTGCCCGCGTGCATCCACCACGATCTCGCCGTGCTTGGACAGCTCGACCACACCCTTGAGCCAGTCGGTGTTGGGCACCAGGCCGATCTGCACGAACACGCCTTCGAGCGGCACCGTGTGCTCCTCGCCCGAGACGCGGTCCTTGTAGGTCAGGCCGTTGACCTTCTGGCCGTCGCCGGTGACCGAGGTGGTCTGCGCCGACACCAGCACGGCCACATTGGGCAGGCTGCGCAGCTTGCGCTGCAGCACCTCGTCGGCGCGCAGCCTGTCGTCGAACTCGATCAGCGTGACGTGGCCGACGATGCCGGCCAGGTCGATGGCCGCTTCCACGCCCGAATTGCCGCCGCCGATGACCGCCACGCGTTTGCCCTTGAACAGCGGACCGTCGCAGTGCGGGCAGTAGGCCACGCCCTTGTTCTTGTACTCGGACTCGCCGGGCACGTTGATGTTGCGCCAGCGTGCGCCGGTGGAGATCACCAGCGACCGGGCCTTGAGCGAAGCGCCATTGGCCAGCTTGACCTCGATCAGGTCGCTGCCCGCCGCGGCCGGCACCAGGGCCTCGGCGCGCTGCAGGTTCATGATGTCCACCTCGTAGTGCTTGACGTGCTCTTCCAGCGCCACGGCGAACTTCGGTCCCTCGGTCTCCTTGATGGAGATGAAGTTCTCGATGCCCATGGTGTCGAGCACCTGGCCGCCGAAACGCTCGGCCGCCACCCCCGTGCGGATGCCCTTGCGTGCCGCGTACACCGCGGCCGCCGCGCCGGCCGGGCCACCGCCGACCACCAGCATGTCGTAGGGTGCGCGGGCGGCCATCTTCTCGGCATCGCGCGCCACCGCGCCGGTGTCGATCTTGGCGAGAATCTCTTCGAGCTGCATGCGGCCCTGGCCGAAGCTGGTGCCGTTGAGGAACACGGTCGGCACGGCCATGACCTGCCGCGCATCGACCTCGGCCTGGAACAGCGAACCCTCGATGGCCGTGTGTTTGATGCGGGGGTTGAGCACCGCCATCAGGTTGAGCGCCTGCACCACGTCCGGGCAGTTCTGGCAGGACAGCGAGAAATAGGTCTCGAAGTGGAAGTCGCCCTGCAGCGCCTTGACCTGCTCGATGGTGTCCTGCGCCGCCTTGGACGGGTGGCCGCCCACCTGCAGCAGGGCCAGCACCAGCGAGGTGAATTCGTGGCCCAGCGGAATGCCGGCGAAACGCACGCCGGTGTCCACGCCGGGGTTGGTGATGAGGAAGGACGGCTTGCGTTCGCCGTCGTCCGTGCGCTCGACCAGCGTGATCTTGTCGGTGAGCGACACGATGTCGGCCAGCAGGCCCTTCAGGTCGCCGGACGCCTTGCTGTCGTCGAGCGAGGCGACGATCTCGATCGGCTGGGTCACCCGTTCCAGGTAGGCCTTGAGCTGGGTCTTGAGGTTGGCGTCCAACATGATAGTTACCTTCTATTAATTTCCATTACCGATAGCTGGTGATATCCGGCGGAAAAAAAAGCCCGGGCGCGCCCAGGCTTTTTACCGCGCGGCGGCTTAGATCTTGCCGACCAGGTCCAGCGAGGGCGTCAGCGTTTCGGCGCCTTCGGTCCACTTGGCGGGGCAGACTTCACCGGGGTGGGCGGCCACGTACTGGGCAGCCTTCACGCGGCGCAGGGTTTCGCTGGCATCACGGCCGATGCCGTTGTCGTGCACTTCGATGGTCTTGATGCGGCCTTCGGGGTCGATCACGAAGGTGCCGCGGTAGGCCAGGCCGGCGTCGTCGCCTTCTTCGATCATGACTTCGAAGAAACGGGCCAGCTGGCCGCTCGGGTCGCCGACCAGCGGGTACTGCACCTTGGCGATGGTGTCGGAGGTGTCGTGCCAGGCCTTGTGGGTAAAGTGGGTGTCGGTCGACACGCCGTAGATTTCCACGCCCAGCTTCTTGAATTCGGGGTAGTTGTCGGCCAGGTCGCCCAGCTCGGTGGGGCAGACGAAGGTGAAGTCGGCCGGGTAGAACACCACCACGGACCATTTGCCCTTGAAGCTCTGCTCGCTCACCGGCACGAACTTGCCGTTGTGGTAGGCGGTGGCCTTGAACTGGCGGACTTCCTTGTTGATCAGAGACATTGACGTTTTCCTTGTGTTGGATGGAGGGGTGACGGACGATCAAGCATAGACGCTCCGGGGCCCCGGCCCCATGAATTGCGCATATGCAGGGCATTGCCATTTTCTATGCCCGGTCCACGCCCCCGGGCGGGCCCGGTCACCGCACCTTAATACAAACGCCTATCAACCTCAGCCGCAGACACACCGGCAGAACAGGGGATTGCCTTGTCGGCGGCAGGGTCAAGCCGCACAATGCCGCTCGAATCAACACTACAGAAGAGGCCTCCCATGAAGGGCGATCCCCAAGTCATCGGCCACCTGCAGGCCCAGCTCAAGAACGAACTGACGGCCATCAACCAGTACTTCCTGCACTACCGCATGCTCAAGCACTGGGGCCTGGACAAGCTGGCCAAGAAGGAATATTCCGAGTCCATCGGCGAGATGAAACACGCCGACTGGCTGATGGACCGCATTTTCATGCTCGACGGCCTGCCCAACCTGCAGGACCTGGGCAAACTCAGCATCGGCGAAGACGTGCCCGAACTGCTGAAGGCCGACCTGGGCCTGGAAACCGGCGCCCAGGCCACCATCAAGGCCGGTATGGCCCACTGCGAGACGGTGCGCGACTATGTTTCGCGCGACCTGCTGCAGAAGATCCTGGACGATACCGAAGAGCACATCGACTTCCTGGAAACCCAGATCGACCTGGTGGGCAAGGTCGGCCTGCAGAACTACCTGCAGTCGCAGATGGGCGAGGTCAGCGAGGGCTGATCTTTCCCGGCAGGAAGACACGCGGCGCCTTGGGCGCCGTTTTCGTTTCTGGGGCTGTGGGTCTGGGGCTGTTGGGTGCGGACTGCCTCCTTTGCTTGTTCGGAGAGAGGCCGGCGGAGTACTCGGGCACTGGACTGTCCCTCCGTCGCCTGCGGCTCCTCCTTCCTTTATGTCCTGTGCCCGAGTACCCCGCCGGCCTCGGGGGGTGAGGTTGGGCTTCGCGCCCTCTGAGTCGGGGTCAAAATTCGGGTAGGCTGAGAAAATACCGTTGAATCCCGGAACAGACGCTTTCGGCTGCCCATTCCAGACATTGCTAGACCATGCTATCGACTCTTGCCATTTGTTTGGGCCCGGCCTTGCTGCTGACCTTTTGGTGGTTCGTTCGCTGGGACAGGCGCAAGAATTTTCCAGAAAAAGTCGCTACCTTACCGCGATCCGGGCTGCAAGGCGGTTTTACTCCCGCTGGAGTCGAAAATGGAAGCTGTGGTGCGGGCTGGCCGCAGGAAGCCTGGCGTTGGCATTGGCGGAGTACGCCAATCCATCGCGGCCACCCTTCACCGGGCGGTGGTCGGCATTCAAAGCGGCTGCGTGTGACGCTTTTGGTCCGCATGGAGTTGGGTATCTCTATGCGGGGATGGGAGTCGCGTTGGTTCTTGCGGCAATATTCACGAAACGGCGCAATGCTCACTAAAGCAACGTGCGCTGCCGGCCCCCCAGCAGACATTCAGGGTCGACTTCACCCTGTTAGCTACTCACAACATTTTTTATATAGACAACGAGGCCCGAATGTCCCGCTACGCTCAGCTTACGCCGGTACTGCTTTCCAATCCCGCTGCGCAGGTCATTCTGACTTTCGATCAGCTGGACAAAATCGTGCCGGGCGGGTTGCCGGCGTCAGCCAAGTTATACCCTGCGTGGTGGGCAAATAACGCGTCAAGCCAGCCTCACGCAAAGTACTGGCTCGATGCCGGGCGACGTGCCACGCCCAACTTCAAAGCAAATCGGGCAGTCTTCACTCTGGATGCATCCGTTGACGCCGGTGAGTTGGCAGCGGCGGTGGTCGATGAGTCGACGCCGCAAGACCTGACGGAATATGTCGAAAGCAGCTTGAGCCTCGAGCGTGACCTCGAAGACCAGATAGTGACTCACCTCGAAGTGCTTGAGCCGGGCCTGGTGCTCATTTCGCGCCAAGAGTCCAGCGATGTCGGTAGGCTCGACCTGCTCGCGCGGGACGCCGAGGGCCGCACGGTCATCATCGAGTTGAAGGCAGGTGAAGCGAAGGACTCGTCCATCGGGCAAATTGCGCGTTACATCGGTTGGTACGCGCAAAAAGAAGGTAAACCGCCACGATCCATTTTGGTCGCCTCGGGATTTTCGGAGCCGGTAAGGTGGGCGGCTAAGGCAATTCCGGGACTGAAACTGGTAACCTACCGGGTGCAGTTCGCGTTCGAAGAAGCGACTGTGTGAGAAAATACGGGAGGCAGTGTCTCGCCCCCCCCGAGGAACTCGGCTTGAGGGGCTGCTTTGCGCCAAGCGCGACTTTCGTTTACATAATCACAGGAATTTTTCCGGGCACCGGAGTCGAATTCGCGAGAATCAGCGCCCCGGCAGCGGGCGCAATCGTCCATTAACCCCCCGAGGTCGGCGGGGCACCCGGGCACA
>JAZJYT010000108.1:0-5860 GCA_040390235.1 Pseudomonadota bacterium
TCCGAAGACCGGTCCCTGAAGGTGCTGGTGTACCGGGCGCCGCCGCTGGAGCGGGTGGCCTAGGATCGCGGCAACGGTCCTTTCGGGGTTACCTCCAAGACGGAGATTGCTCATCGCGGGTGGCTTGGCGGCCTTTAGACGGCGGGAGTCGTGTCAGCCATCACTGGGTCGGAGAGCCGCTTGCGCCAGGTAATCCAGCCGACGAAAATCGAAAGCGCCGCCACGACGAGCGGGGGGGCTGCGTGCCCGTATTCGCCGTGGATTGTGACGGTCCCGAGCGCCGCCAACATGACAGCGCAGCCAAGCGCGGAGCCCAGGAGGCGGCTCGGCGCCCGAGCCAGCAGAACGGCCGTGGCGAGTTCCAGCGACCCGGTCACAAAATGGAACCAATGCGGATATCCCCACCTCAGGTATTCCTCGTAGATAGATTGCGGGGCGACGAGATTGCTGAGTGACCCCACGACGAAGAACGCGGCAAGCGCCAGGGGTAAGACTTGGCGCCAAGTAGTTTTAGACATTGGTCGGTCCTTCGGAACTACTTCGTGGTGGCGTTTTTTGCCGCCGCGAACACATCGCCGGGTGACGTCGTGCCCGCGACGTGCTCCGTACCTTCGACCCCCGCGTCCATCCAGCCCGAGTTGACCGCCTCGTACATCGCTTCGGCCTGTCCCGTCTGCCCCTTCGGGATGCCAAACTGCTCGAACGCTGCCGACCACCCAACCCGCGGAACGGCAAAGGCTTTGACGTCACGCTGAAGGACCGCCCCCAATTGGGCGGCGACTTCATCGGCGCTGACCATCGAACCAAGCTCGATGACTCGCTGGCCCGACCACGCCGGCCCGGTCAGGAGCGTTGCTACCTCTGCGCCGATGTCGGTGGTCGCGACCATGGTTGATTTTCGGTTGGTCGGGTTGTAGAAGACAGGAAGCGTGCCGGCCTGGGCGGCGTGCAGGCCGAAAAGAAAGTTCTCGAAAAACCCGCCGGCGCGCACAAAGGCAATCGGCGATGGCAGATTGCGCAAGCCGTGCTCCAGCAACGACAGCGCCGTGATCATCCCCAGCCCGTGGGATCTGTGCGCCCCCATCGACGACAGCGCGACGACGCGCGGCGGCGCGACCTCAGCCAGCGCTGTGACAAAGCTCGCGATGACACCCTTGGCTTCTCTGAAATCCGCCGAAGGAGCCCAGACGGTCGGCATCATTACAAATGCGCCGTCGACACCGTCAAGCGCCCGCGCGATGGCATTCGCATCGTTCCAATCGCCGTCAACCAGTTCGACGCCTTGGGCCGCCCAACTGGCCGCCTTCGCGCGGTTACGAACCAGCGCGCGTACTTCCTTGCCCTGCGCCAACAGATGCCTTGCCGTCGCGCCACCGACTTGTCCCGTAATTCCCATGACTAAAAACATGCGTGTTCTCCTGACCCAGAGGGTCTACAATTGAGGGTAGGTCTAATGTAGAGACCATGCTCTCGTGCCGCAAGGAGGCAGTTTTAAGTAACCAGGAAAGGCGAGGGGGAACCCGAATGAGCATCGCATCGAGCGCGATCGAGAGATTCAGCCGTTTTCAAACGGACGACGCCCAGTCAGTTGACGCAGTGCACTGTCCCGTGCGCGACGTGCTCGACCGCATCGGCGACAAATGGAGCATCCTCATGATCATGACCCTCGCGACGCGATCGCAGCGCTTCAGTGAGCTTCACCGCGCCATACGCGACATTTCCAAGCGCATGCTCACCCAGACCCTGCGTGATCTGGAACGCGACGGACTGCTTACCCGTCACGTCTTTTCGACCAAGCCCCCGAGCGTTGAATATCGTCTGACCCCTCTAGGCCAATCGCTGCTGGACCCGATGGCGAGCCTTATCGATTGGGCTGATCGTCGTTATTCCGATATCCATGACGCGCGTGCCCGCTTTGACGGCGCGCCGCGGGATGTACCAGAAGACACATCGCAAAGTTCTTCAGCCCTGCCCCGAAGTGCCGCTTGATGGAAATGTCATGCTCAGTCATTGCGAGCTGACTGGAACTCGCGAGCTTCGCCAACACATAGGTCACGAGGCAAAGCCTGATCGCCGGCCAACCACGAAATGCCGCTAATCGCATAAAAAAATGCAGCCGCTTTCGGCCTGCGGATTCACTTATTTAATAAATTTAAATAACTCTGCAAGACCGGACTCAAACCTCAGCCAAACGGCGTATGGCCGCTTCCCCCCACGTATGAATAATCAGAAATAGCTCATACCCCCACCGCCCCCGTGCCCCCGTCCCGTCTCAGACAAGCGTCCCTCGCCCTGGCCCTGGCCGCAGCCGCCCACCCCGCCAGCGCCCAACCCGTCCACCACCTGCCCGACATCCAGGTCACTGGCCCACGCGACGCCACCATTGGCGCGGCCGACAGCGCCAGCGAGGGCGCGGCCGAGAAGGCTTCCTTCCAGTCCCGCCCCAAGCTGCGCCCCGGCGACATCGTGGAAGCCGTGCCAGGCGTGGTCGCCACCCAGCACTCGGGCGACGGCAAGGCCAACCAGTATTTCTTGCGCGGCTTCAACCTGGACCACGGCACCGACTTCGCCGTCACGGTGGACGGCATGCCGGTCAACATGCCCACGCACGGCCACGGCCAGGGGTTCGCGGACCTCAACTTCCTGATTCCCGAACTGGTCTCGGGCGTGCGCTACCGCAAGGGGCCGTATGCGGCCGAGGGCGGCGACTTCTCGCTGGCCGGCGGCGCCACGCTGGACTACGTGAGCGCGCTCGACAAGCCCTTCGGGGAAGTCACCCTGGGCTCCCACGGCTACCGGCGCGCCCTGTTCGGCGGCTCCGTCACGCAGGACGACCACACCTGGCTGGGCGCGCTGGAGCTGGCCGGCAACAACGGCCCCTGGGACGTGGCCGAGCAGCTGCGCAAGGCCAGCGGTGTGCTGCGCTTTTCGCAGGGCACGCGGGCACGCGGTTTCAGTGTCACCGGCATGGCCTACCAGAGCCACTGGACCTCCACCGACCAGATTCCCGAACGCGCGGTGGACGACGGCGAGGTCGGCCGCTTCGGCTCGCTCGACCCCAGCGATGGCGGCAACACCCGGCGCCTGAGCCTGTCGGCCCACTGGTTCAGGCACGACGCGGCCGGCCAGACCGACATCAGCGCCTACGCCATAGCCTACCGCTTCGACCTGTTCTCGGACTTCACCTACTTCCTCAACGACCCGGTGCACGGCGACCAGTTCGAGCAGACCGACCGGCGCCGGGTGTTCGGCGCGCAGGCGGCGCACCGCATGGCCAACCGCGTCCCCCTGTTCGGCGGGCTCGATGGTGTGCTGAACTTCGGCGTGCAGTGGCGCGGCGACCGCATCGGCCAGGTGGGCCTCTACAACACCGAAGACCGGCAGCGCCTGGACACGGTGCGCGACGACAAGGTGAGCGAAGACCTGTTCTCTGCCTACGCCCAGCAGATGGTCTACCTCGGCGACCGCTGGCGCGCCTACGCCGGCCTGCGCGGCGACCTGCTGCGCTACGACGTGACCGGGCGCGAGCCTGTGTACGGCGCGGCCAACAGCGGCAGCGGGCACGGCGCCATCGCCAGCCCCAAGCTGGGCATCGCCTACACCGTGACGCCGCAGCACGAGCTGTACGCCAACATCGGCAGCGGTTTCCACAGCAACGACGTGCGCGGCGCCACCATCACCGTCGACCCGCAAAGCGGCCTGCCGGCCCAGCGGGTACCGGCGCTGGTGCGGGGCACCGGCAGCGAACTCGGCTGGCGTTTCCAGCCCGACGACAGGCTCACCCTCACCACTGCGCTGTGGCAGCTGCGCCTGGCGTCGGAACTGGTCTATGCCGGCGACGCCGGCACCACCGAGCCCGGCCGCGCCAGCGCGCGGCGCGGCATCGAGACCACGCTGCGCTGGCAGGCCACCCCCGCCCTGCGGCTGGAGGCCGATGCCGCCGTGTCGCGCGCCCGCTTCCGCGGCGAGGCGTCCTCGGGTGAAGGCAACTACGTCGACAACGCGGTGGAAAAAGTGCTGGCCGCCGGCGCCCTGTGGCAGCAAGGCCCGTGGAGCGCCACGCTGCGCCTGCGCTACCTGGGCCCGCGTGCGCTGGACACCCAGAACAGCGTGCGTTCGCGCGGCACCGCCCTGCTCAACTTCGGCGGCCGCTACGCCCTCACCCCGCAGCTCACCCTGGGCCTGGACATCTTCAACCTGGCCGGCCGCAAGGGCAACGACATCGAGTACCTCTACGCCTCCTGCACCGCGCGGGAGTCGGTGTCCGGCGCCTGCGGCAGCGAGGGCATCACCGGGCGGCACATCCACCCGATGGAGCCGAGGAGCGTGCGGGTGGTGGCGAAGCTGGCGTTCTGAACCTGCGGCCCACGCCGCTATCATCCCCAGCACACAACAGGTGTTGGCATGAGACAAGCATTGCGCGGGCGCACCGCATGAAAATCATCGACCGGGAACAGGCCGCGGCGCTGGTGCAGGACGGGTGGACCATCGCCAGCGCGGGCTTCGTGGGCGTGGGGCATGCCGAAGCGCTGTCGTCGGCGCTGGAAGAACGTTTTCTGGCCACCGGCCACCCGCGCGAGCTGTCGCTGGTGTACTCGGCCGGCCAGGGCGACAAGGCCACGCGCGGGGTGAACCACTTCGGCAACCCGGGCATGACCCGCAGCGTGTGCGGCGGGCACTGGCGCTCGGCGCCGCGGCTGATCCGCCTGGCGCTGGACGAGCAGTGCGAGGCCTACAGCCTGCCGCAGGGCATCATCACTCACCTGTACCGCGCCATCGCGGCCGGCCAGCCGGGCGTGCTGACGCGGGTGGGGCTGCACACCTTCGTCGATCCCCGCGCGCACATCGATCCGCGCCACGAGGGCGGCGCGCTCAACCGCCGGGCGCACGAAGCGCTGGCAGCAGGGCGCAGGCCCTGGGTGGAAGCCTTGCAGGTGCATGGCGAGGACCACCTGCTGTACCCGGCCTTCCCCATCGACTGCGTCTTTTTGCGCGCCACGGCGGCCGACAGCCGCGGCAACCTGTGTACCCGGGGCGAGCCCTTCCACCACGAGCTGCTGGCCATGGCCCAGGCGGTGCACAACAGCGGCGGCATCGTCATCGCCCAGGTGCGCGAGGTGGTGGACCACCACAGCGCACTGGAAACCATCCGGGTGCCCGGCATCCTGGTGGACTACGTGGTCGAAACACGCGACCCCCAGCACCACTGGATGACTTTTGGCGAGGCGCACAACGACGCCTACCTGCAGCCCTGGCGCGGTGCGGCAACGCTGCCCTCCCCCGCTTCGGCAACCACCCCCGAGCCCGTGCCGGCACCGGTCACCGCCCGCGAAGTGGCGCAGCGCCGCGCGGTGCTGGAAATCGCCCAGCGCCGGCCGGGTGTGGTGAACCTGGGGGTGGGCATGCCGGCCGCCGTGGGCGCCATGGCCAATGCCGCGGGGCTGGACGGTTTTACCCTCACGGTGGAGGCCGGCCCCACCGGCGGCACGCCGGCCGACGGCCTGAGTTTCGGCGCAGCGGCTTATCCCGAGGCGGTGGTGGACCAGCCGGCGCAGTTCGACTTCTACGACGGCGGCGGCATCGACCTGGCGGTGCTGGGCATGGCCGAGCTGGACGTGCAGGGCAACGTCAACGTGAGCCGCTTCGGTGCAGGCGCCGATGCGCTGATCGCCGGCGTGGGCGGTTTCATCAACATCACCGCCGGTGCCAAGGCGCTGGTGTTCGTCGGCACCTTCACCGCCGGCGGCCTGAAGGTCGAGGCCACCGGCGGCAGGCTGCGCATCGCCACCGAGGGCCGCCTGCACAAGGTGGTCGAGGCCGTGTCGCACCTGAGCTTCAACGCCGCCCATGCCGCACGCCG
>JAZJYT010000109.1:0-11664 GCA_040390235.1 Pseudomonadota bacterium
ACGGCCAGCCTGGGCCGGCGCGGTCAAATTCGTCATGGGGGTCTCCGGGGGAGGGGTATGGTTGAACGGGCGGACGGTCTCGGTGTTCGCAACGGCGCCTAGTCGAGCTTGGCGCCGGTAGCCTTCACGATGTCACGGTACTTCTTGAATTCGGTACGCACAAAGGCGGCAAAGGCCTCGGGGTCGCTTCCCACGGCTTCGCCGCCGGATTTTTCCAGCTGGCCGCGGACCTCCGGCAGTTGCAGCACCTTGCGGGTCTCCTGGTAGAGGCGGTCGACCACGGGGCGGGGCGTGCGGGCGGCCGCGAAGATGCCGAACCAGGAACTGATCTCGTAGCCGGGCAGCCCGGCGGAGGCGATGGTCGGCACACCCGGCGCCGCCGCAGCCTCCTTGGCGGAGGTCACCGCGATGGCCCGGAGCTTGCCCGCCTTGATCTGGGCCATGACCGCCACGATGGGCGCGAACATGACCTGTACCTCGTTGGCCAGGACCGCATTGACCGCGGGACCGGCGCCCTTGTAGGGCACATGGGTCAGCTTCACGCCTGCCGCGCTGTTGAACATCTCGCCGGCCAGATGGCTGGGCGCGCCGGCGCCGGCCGAGCTGAAGTTGAGTGTTCCCGGCTTGGCCTTGGCCAGCGCGATCAGTTCCTTCACCGTGGTCGCTTCCACACTGGGGTGCACGACCAGGATGTTGGGCAGCAGGGCGACCAGCGTCACCGGCGTCAGGTCCTTCAGGGTGTCGTAGGGCAGCTTGGCGTACAGGTGCGGCGCGATCACCACACTGGTGGACTGCGCCATGATCACGTTGTACCCGTCGGCGGGCGAGCGCGCCACCATCGCCACGGCAATGGTTCCGGATGCGCCGGCCTGGTTCTCGATCACCACACTCTCGCCCAGGGCCATGCCGAGCCGGGGCCCGACGATGCGGGCCACGAAGTCGGCGGCGCCACCCGGCGCCGCGGGCACGTACATCTTGATCGCGCGGTTCGGGTACGCGCCCTCTGCTGCCGCATTTCCTGCAACGAAGGCCAGCAGCGCGGAAGCTGCGCCACGGCGGGTGAAGGTGAAACTCATTCTTTTGATGCCAAACGTGGATTCCGCGCCGCCTCGCACATGCGGGGACACAACCAGGCCGGCACGATTCTAGGGACGGAAGCCGGTCTGCAAAACTACAACTTTCCGAGGCTGGTATCGTTTTTTGTTATAGGCCCCTACCGGGCTGGCAGTACACTCCCGCCCCATCAACCGGCATCGTATGGACTTACGGCAACTTCGCTACTTCAGCTGCATCGTCGAAAGCGGCAGCATCGCGCACGCGTCGCGCCTGCTGTTCGTGGCGCAGCCGGCGCTCAGCCAGCACGTGGCCAAGATGGAGGCAGAGGTGGGCAAGCCCCTCCTGCTGCGATCGGCCAAGGGCATCACCCCCACCTCCAATGGGCTGGCGCTGTACCACCACGCCAAGTTCATGCTGCGCCAGCTCGACGACGCCCTCTCCATCGCACGGCAGGAATCCAGCGATGTCCAGGGCATGGTATCGGTGGGCCTGCCAGCCACCACGATATGCGCACTGGGCCTGCCGCTGGCACGGCGCATCAGAAAGCTCTACCCCGGCATCCTGCTCAACGTGGTGGAGGCGATGAGTGGGCACATCGCGCATTCGATGCGGTTTGGCCAGCTGGACCTGGCCATTCTTTTCAGCCGCGACACGGTGCCTGAATTGCAGCCCACCCTGCTCCTGGAGGAGGAGCTTTTTGTCATGCTTCCCAAGAGCAGCAAGCTGGTGAATGGGCGGCGGACCAGCCTGTCGCTGGCAGAGGTGACGCGGCTGCCGCTGATACTGCCCACGGGCGGGCACGGGCTGCGCAGGCGGGTGATGACGGAGTTCGAGCAGCGCAATCTGTCGCCCCATGTTGTTGCCGAGATCGACTCGTTTTCCCTCCTGATGGGCTGCGTCTACGACGGCATGGGAGCGACCATCAAGCCCATGTGCGCCTTGCAGACCGAGGGAGAGCGCGGGCGCGACTGGCGCACCCTGTCCATATCCGATGCAAGAATCACGCGGCAGAACTATCTCTTCGCGCTGACCGCCAACAAACTCTCGCCCGCAGCCACCATCGTCGGCGCCGAAATACTCCACACGGCGCGCGAACTCGTGGCGTCGGGCCTGTGGAAAGGCGTGCGTCTCGCCGGATGACGCATCCCTCCCTTTTAACGATCCCCTGAGAACCAAGCCATGCAACGCGACCCCCTGGCCGGCAAGCTGCCGGTAACCCTCGTCACCGGCTTCCTGGGCAGTGGCAAGACCACCATGATCCGCCAGCTGCTGCTGCACCCGGACATGAACCGGGTGGCCGTGGTCATCAACGAGATCGGCGAGATCGGTATCGACAACGACCTGGTCACCATGTCCTCGGAGAATGTCAGCCTGCTGGCCAATGGCTGCCTGTGCTGTTCGGTGCGTACCGACCTGCAGGAGACGCTGCGCGAGTTGTTCGGCCAGCGCCGTGCCGGCCAGATCGCCGATTTCGACCGGGTGGTGATCGAGACGACCGGCTTGGCCGATCCGGCCCCGGTGCTGCAGACGCTCAACAGCGACACCATGCTGAGTGCGCAGTACCGCCTGGACGGGGTGGTGACGCTGGTGGATGCGGTCAATGGCCTGGGCCAGCTCGACTCCCAGCCCGAGGCGCACAAGCAGGTGGTGCTGGCCGACCGTATTTTCCTGACCAAGACCGATCTGGCCAGCGAGGCGCAGATCCGCGAGCTCACCGACGCCCTGCACACCCTCAACCCCAAGGCGGGTATCCGCAAGGTGCTGATGGGCAATGTCGATCCGTCGGAGCTGGTGGGCCTGGGCCTGGTGAGTGCGCGGGCGGGCAAGAATACGCTGCAGTTCCTGGGCGAGCTGCCGCGCGATGCCGCAGCCGGCGTGGAGGACGCTACCTACCTGGGCGCGCACCTGCCGGCGCGCCACGATCCGCGGATCCAGACGGTGTCGCTGCGTTTTTCCGAGCCTTTTACCTGGGAGGGGTTTTCTGCGGCGCTGGAGATGGTGATCACGCTGCGTGGGCCCGACCTGCTGCGGGTGAAAGGCATCGTGAATGTGGAGGGCAAGCCGGTGGTGGTGCAGGGGGTGCAGCACATCATGCATCCGCCGGTGACGCTCGACAGGTGGCCGAGCGAGGATACAGGCTCGCGCCTGGTGTTCATCACCCGGGGGATTCCCGAGCCCGCCATTCGCGGCCTGTTCGACGCCGTGCGGGCCATGCACGCTCCGGCGGTGGTGTGATGCCTCACCGACCGTTCAGGGGTGCCAATAGCCCATGGGCAGCTGGGCGGCAGGGCGGCCATGGGCCTCTCTCAAAAGCGCCGAAGACAGGTTCCTGGCCACGGTCATGACGGCGGGTGCCAGCGCGACGAGATCGTCCACGGCGACGCTGTCGCGCATGCAGGACACCGAGAGTGCCCCCACGACAGACCAGCCGGCGCCAAACACGGGCGCCGCCACACTGGCCAGGTGGCCGAACGCCTCCCCGATGGTCACGTGGTAGCCCAGCCGGCGAATGTCGTCATAGGGCTGTCCGGGCAAGCCGGTGAAGGCCAGGATGACCTTGCCGGCCGAGCCGCGGTCGAGTGGCAACTGCTCGCCGACATGGGCGTTCATGGCCTGGCCATCGCCTTCGATCCGTATCAGGCGCACCCGTGCGTCGCCCTCGTGGACAAAGAAGCTGGCCGTCTTGCGAGTAACGCGGGAAAGCCGCTTCAGGGCCGGGTAGACCACACCCTGCAGGTCGAACGCCACCTGGTAGCGCGCAGCGAGCCAGGCGGTGGAAGGGCCCAGCCGCCAGGCCCCACTGTCGAGCTGAACCAGATAGCCCTTTGATTCCAGCGTACGCGCGAGCCGCAAGGCCGTGCTCTTGGGCAAGCCGGTCTTGCGCGCCAGGTCCGACACCGTGATGCGTGGCTCGGACATGGCGAACGCGTCCAGCACCTCCAGTGCGCGGAGGACGGCCGTCACGTGCCGGGGGGCGGAGGTCATCGTTGTTGCGTGAAGTTTGTGCCACCAGATGGCACGCTATTCTCCGGCAAACAGGAACGACCTACATTGCAGCTGCTCTCTTGCACTGGAGTTTTACTGATGGATGTCATCGTCGATCCCCTGGCCGCCTGGGTCCAGCAATCGCGCTACGAGGACCTTCCGGCCGAGGTCGTGGCACGCGCCCGGCACCTCATCACCGATGCGATCGGCTGCGCCCTGGGCGCGACGGGGGCGGAGCCCGTGCGCATCGCGCAGGAGATGGCCGGCGAGGTGGCCCCTGCCGGCGGTGCGCCCACGGCCACGGTACTGGTGACCGGGCAGCGCACCACGGTCGACATGGCGGCCTTCACCAACGGCACGATGGTGCGCTACCTCGACTTCAACGACACCCACACCGGCCAGGGCACCATCCACCCCAGCGACATGCTGGCTCCCGCGCTCGCCGTGGTGGAGGCCTGCGGCGGCGGGGGCCGGGAGCTGATCCTCGGCACGGTGGTCGGCTACGAAATCATCTGCGCCCTGAATGACAGCGGTCTGGTGATGCACCCCGTCGGCACCACGCTGTGGGACCAGGCCACTTTCGGTGTGGTCAGCGCGGCGGCGCTGGCGGCACGGCTCATGCGGCTGACGCAGCAGCAGACGGTGCATGCCATCAGCCTCGCCGTGGTGTCGCACATGGCACTGGGCCAGACCCGGGCCGGAGAGGTCTCGCACTGGAAAGGCTCGGCACTGGCCAATGCGGCGCGCAACGCCATTTTCTGCGCCAGGCTGGCGCAGAAGGGCATGACCGGGCCAGTGGAGGTCTTCGAGGGCTCCCGGGGCCTTTTTCTCGCGGCCGGCAGATCCATCCCCCCGCTCGAACTGGCGGGGGCAGGCAGACCTTTCCGTATCCTGCGCGCACGTGTCAAACCCTACCCTTCGGGCTACCACTCGCAAAGCGCGATCGAGGCCACGCTGGAGCTGCGCCGGCAGGTGCCGGACATCGCGGAAATCGAACACATCACGCTGGAGACCTTCTCCGCGGGGGTGCGCGCCATGGGTTCCGGGGAGTCCCGCTGGAAGCCCGAAACCCGCGAGAGCGCCGACCACTCCCTGCCCTACACCATCGCCATGGCCCTGATGCACGGCGAGGTGACGATCGAGCAGTACGAGCAGCAGCGCTACCGGCATGCCGACGTGCGTGCGCTGATGCAGAAGATCGAAGTCCGCCTGGGTGAAGCGTCGGAGAAGGCCTGGCCCGAAGTGCCGCTCAGCGTGCTGCGGGTACGGCTGCGCGACGGGCGCGAACACAGCGCGAAGGTATCGTTCCATGTCGGCCATTTCGAGCGCCCGATGGACGATGCCCAGCAGGAGGCGAAGTTCAGGGCACTGGCCGCACGCTCCGCCATGCCCGCCGGCCAGAGTGCCCGCCTGCTCGACGCCTTGCGCCATCTGGAGCGCCATGCAACGCTGTCGGAGATCGTCGCGCTGTGCACCGTGCCCTGAGCGTGCCGGGCCCATCCAAACAGAGACAACACCAGGAGACCGCACCATGCCGAAGATGTCCTACCGGGGGCGCCAGCACCCCACGCAGCTGTTCCGGCGCTGCTTGCTGATCGGGCTGCTGGGCCTCGGCCTGCATGCAACGGCGGCCGACGGCATCCCCGGCACCGGCCCCATCCGGCTGGTTGTTCCCTATGTGGCGGGAGGTCCCGCCGACCTGCTGGCGCGCAAGATCGCCCAGAAGCTCGGCGAGCGCCTGCACCGCGCCATCGTCATCGACAACAAGAGCGGTGCCGGCGGCTCCGTGGGCGCCGCCTACGTGGTGCGCGCCGAACCCGATGGCACCACCATTCTGTACAACACTTCGACGATGGCGATCGACCCGGTGTTGCGCCGCAACCTCCCCTATGACGTCCTGCGCGACCTGACACCCGTCACGACCGCCGTGGTGGGCCCCCTGGCCATACTGGTCAACCCGAAGGTACCGGCGAAAAATATCGCCGAGTTCGTGGCCTATGCCAAGGCCCACCCGGGCAAGCTGAACTTCGGCTCGGCCGGCGCCGGTTCTTCCCTGCACATGGCCACCGAGCAGTTCGCCCTGGCCGCGGGCATCAAGCTCGTGCACGTGCCCTACAAGGGAGGCAGCGAAACCCTGATGGCGACCATCGCCGATGACATCCAGTTCGCTATGAACCCGATGCCCAGCGCGCTTCAGTACGCCAGGAACGGCAAGGAGCTGCGGGCGCTGGCGGTCACCACCCGCAAACACAGCGCCATCTGGCCCGAGCTTCCCACGGTCGCCGAAAGCGGCGTCCAGGGCCTGGAGGCCTACGACTCGAGCATCTGGTACCAGTTCTACCTGCCCAGCAAGACACCGCAGGCCACCGTCGAGGCACTCAACGCGGACATCCGTGCCGTGCTCAAGCAGCCGGACCTGGACCGGTGGCTGCAGGAGCAGGGCATGGAAGCCCTGGGAGATACGCCGGAGCAGGCCGGCCAGCGCCTCAGGTCCGAGATCCAGCGCTGGACGGAAGTGGCGAAGGCAACGGGCATCAAGATCGAATGACACCTCCCGCCGGCCCGTGCCTCGACGCCCCCGGGGGCCCTTCAGTGCGGGGAACTCACACCTTGAGCCGGCTGAACACCCGGCGGGCATTGCCGGAAAAGATCTTCGCCTTGTCGGCCTCCGCGAGGTTCACGGCGCCATCGATATAGCGCTTGGTGTCGTCGAAGTAGTGGCCCGTTTCGGGATCGATGCCGCGCACGGCACCCACCGTCTCGGACGCGAAGAGGATATTTTCCGGCGGAATGACCTTGAGCAGCAGGTCGATGCCGGGCTGGTGGTACACGCAGGTGTCGAAGAAGATGTTGTTCAGCAGCAAATCCTTCAGCAGAGGCAGGCCCATGTCCTGGGCAATGCCACGGTAGCGCCCCCAGTGGTAGGGCACCGCTCCGCCGCCGTGGGGAATGATGAACTTGAGCGTGGGGAAATCCTTGAACAGGTTCGAGGTGAGGCACTGCATGAAGGCGGTGGTGTCGCCATTGATGTAGTGCGCGCCTGTCGCATGGAAATTGGGGTTGCACGAGCCGCTGACGTGGATCATGGCGGGCACGTCGAGCTCGACCATCTTCTCGTAGAGCGGGTACCACCACTTGTCGGACAGGGGCGGGTCGCTCCAGTGGCCGCCCGAAGGATCGGGATTGAGGTTGCAGCCGATGAAGCCCAGTTCATTGACGCAGCGCTCCAGTTCGGGGATGCAGTTGGCCGGCGCGACACCAGGGCTCTGCGGCAGCTGGCACACGCCGACGAAGTTGCTGGGATACAGCGTGGAGACGCGGTGGATCAGGTCGTTGCACACGGTGGACCATTCGGCACTGGTCTGCGCATCGCCGATGTGGTGGCCCATGCCGATCGCGCGGGGCGAGAAGATGGTCAGGTCGGTGCCGCGTTCGCGCTGGATGCGCAACTGCGCCGTCTCGACACTATCGCGGAGCTCGTCGTCCGAAATGACCGGCCGGGGCAGCAGCGTGCCGCCGCCCGCGTTGCATCCACATCCGGCGACCTGCAGGCGGCGGTAGTCGTCCAGTTGTTTGGGGGTGGTCGTGTAGTGACCGTGGCAATCGATGATCATGAAAACACCTTGCTTCTTGTAAGTGTGTAAGTGGCAGAAAAGAGGACGTTGCGGGCGAGCGCCGGGGCGCCACCCCGGTTACGCCTTGAGTGCGGGGTACAGGCTTTCGGCCGTCTTGTGGAAGATCCATTCCTGGTCCTCGGCCTTGGCCCCCGACAGCGCCGACCGGCACAGCGCCAACAGCTCGGACAAGGTGCCTGCGTTGGTCGGGAAGTTGGACCCCCAGGCGATGCGCGAGGCTCCGAACTCGGCTATCACGCGCGAGAAGAAGCTCTCGGGCGTGGCCAGGCCCTTGCGGGTGCTGTTGACGATCATCGGCGTCAGCTTGAGGTAGATGTTGGGGTGTTTGGCCAGCCCCATGAGCACGTCGGCGGAGGCGTAGGGCGGGCCATCCTCCAGCGGCGGGTTGAGGAAATGGTCGATGATGATTTTTACCTGCGGGTAGCGGTCCAGCAGCACCTGCAGCTGGGGCATGCCGGCCGAACGCATCTGCACACACACCGGAAGGCCCAGTTCGGCGGCGCAGTCCCAGGCCGGGAAGCTGGCCGGGTCGGCCAGCCAGTCGCCCTGGCCGACCATGGTGCTGCCGGCGGTGAAGATACGCATGCCCGCCAGCTTGCGGTCCACCCAGTGGCGGATACGCCCCGGCGCATCGGCGGCCCGCATGTCCACCGAGAACACGCCGGTGAAACGGTCGGGGTACGCCGCCACCGCATCGGCGACATAGGTGTTGTCGAAGCCGTAGCAGGTGGAGGCCTGCACGATGGCCGCTCTGGCAACACCCGCGGCGTCCATGGCGGCGATCAGCTGCTCGGCCGTGGCGGGCCGGTCCCGCGACCAGGTCGACTGGTTGCCCCCCAGCGGATCGCGGGGGTATT
Organism: Pseudomonadota bacterium; assembly: GCA_040390235.1. Lineage (GTDB taxonomy): Bacteria > Pseudomonadota > Gammaproteobacteria > Burkholderiales > Burkholderiaceae_C > Xylophilus. Next base: position 8,534 of record JAZJYT010000109.1, read on the forward strand.
TCTCCATGTCGGTGGTGATGATGTGCGGATGGATGTCCAGAACCCTGGTGTTCATGTTGGATTTCTCGTGTTTCTCGGGACGCGGCACATGCCGCGCACCGCTGTTGGCGGCAGCCGCATTGTTTTCGTGCAGGCCGTCGGCTGTCTATTGAGTAAAGTTTCCCCCGACTTGAGACAACAGTTAAGTAGCGCTCAAGGAATGGGCAGCAGGGCCGGCTGGCCGTCGGGGATCTGCATGTCGACCACGGCCAGCATGGCGGCCGTGTTGGCGTAGGTGCCCATCAGCACCACCAGGTCGATGAGCTGCCGCTGGCTGTACCGTTGCCGCAGCCGCGCAAACATCTCCGAATCCACCCGGTGGTCGCGCCAGAGCTGCCGGGCGAGCCCGATCACCAGTGCGTCCTCTTCCGCCAGCCCGTCGGTCGGGCGGCGGTATTTGATGGCGTCCACCGCCTCGGCGGGCACACCTTCCTTTAGTGCCTCGGCCTCGTGCGCTACCCATTCGAATTGGCTGTCCATCTCGCGGGCCGTGGCCAGGATGGCGACTTCGCGGACCCGGCCGGTGAAGCCGGCCTTGAAGCGCAGGTAGCTGTTCAGGGCAGAGAGGTGCGGCGCGATGTCCGGACTCTGCAGCTGGATCCCCGCCGGACCCTGCAGGCCGGCGATGATGCCGGGCCGGCTGGCCCGGTCGAACGCCTGCTGGCCGGCCTCGTCCAGGTCCTCCCGGTCGGGTAGCGGAAAACGGCAGCGGGAACGGGGATCCACGTCGGCCGGGAGGGTGGCAGGGTTGTCGTTTGTCATGGGGTACGTACCGAGGAGGAAAGGGGGCCGGCGCAGGTTAGCGCAGGTGTTCACGCGCGGCCAGGGGTTTGAAGAGCCAGGCCCAGGCCAGGGCGACCAGCAGGGTTCCCACCCCGCCCATGACCACCGAGCCGACCGGCCCCAGCGCCGCCGCGGTGAAGCCGGACTCGAATTCGCCGAGCTGGCCGCTCGCTCCGATGAACAGGGAATTGATGGCCGCGACCCGGCCGCGCATGGGATCGGGTGTCTCCAGCTGCACCAGGGTCTGGCGGATCACCACACTGACCATGTCGCACGCACCGCTGCATGCCAGCGCCGCCAGCGACAGCAGGAAAGACGCCGAGAGCCCGAATACCACGATGCAGGCACCGAAGCCGGCAACCGAGAGCAGCAGCTTCCTGCCGACACCGCGCGCCAGGGGATACCGGGCCAGCGTCACGCCCACCAGCAACGCCCCCACCGCCGGCGCGGACCGCAACAGACCCAGGCCTTCGGGCCCCACGTGGAGGATTTCCTTGGCGAAGATAGGTAGCAGCGCCGTGGCACCGCCCAGCAGCACGGCGAACATGTCCAGCAGCACGGCCCCCAGTAGCAGCCGGTTGCCCCCGATGAAGCGGGCCCCGGCCAGCAGGGTGTGGAGGGTGACCGGCTCGCGCGGCGCCGGCACATGGTCATAACGCACCGACAGGCACAGCAGGGAGGCCACGCCGAAGAGCGCCACGCAGCTCAGGTAGACGGTGTTGACGCCGCCGGTGAACAGCAGCCCACCCAGGGCCGGCCCGCCGATCACGGCGATCTGCTGCCCGGAGGAACTGAGCGCCGTGGCCCGCGACAGCAGGGACTTGGGCACCAGGGTCGGCACCAGCGCCTGCTGGGCCGACATCTGGAAGGGCCGCAGGCCACCCAGCAGCATGGACATCACCAGCAGCAGCCAACGCGTCTCGGTCTGGAGCATCGTCGCTGCGGCCAGCACGGCCGCGATACCGGCCTGCACCGCGATGCACAGAGCTACCAGCCGGGCACGGTGGACACGGTCGGCCACATGCCCGGCGGCCAGGGTCATCACCAGCGCGGGCCCGAACTGGCACAGGCCGACCAGGCCCAGGTCCCAGGCCCTGCCGGTCAGTTCGTACATGTGCCAGCCGATGGCCAGCATCAGCATCTGGGTACCCGCGATGGCAGGCAGGCGCGCGCACCAGAAGCGGATGAAGGAAGGGTAGCGGAGAAGTTCGTTCACATCGGGCCAGGGCGCGGGTGCCCCAGGCAGCAGCAGGGCATCGGCGCCCCTTCTTTATTGCCTGGGAACACCCGCCTTGTCGATCACGGCCTTCCACTTGGCCATGTCCTGGTTGATGCGTTGCGTCATCTGCTCGGGCGTGCTAGCACCGGCCACATAACCCATGGCCTGCATCGCCTGCTGCACGTCGGGCGCGGCCACGGCCTTCTGGATCTCCAGGGACAGCCGCTCCACGATGGAGGTCGGCGTCTTGGCGGGCACGCTGATGCCGGCCCAGGAACTGGCCTCGAAACCCGCCACACCGCTCTCTTCCAGGGTCGGCACGTCGGGCAGGCCCGGGAAACGCCGGGCCGACGTCACGGCCAGCGCCCGGATCGTCTTCGACGAGAGCTGCCCCAGGATGGGCGACAGGATCTCGAAGGACAGCTGCACGTCGCCGCCGCGCAGGCCGGCCAGCATGTCGCCGGTGGTCTTGTACGGCACGCTGACGGCATCGACGTGGGCCATGGCCTTGAACATTTCCGCCGCCAGGTGCTGCGTGCTGCCGATCCGCGACACGCCGATGCTGAGCTTGCCCGGATTCGCCTTGCCATAGGCCAGCACCTCGGCCACCGATGTGAAGGGCGACTTGCCATCGACGATCATCGCCAGATCGAAGGATGCGATGGACGACACGTGCCGGAAGTCCCGCTTGAGGTCGTACGGCAGGTGGGTGAATAGCACCGAACTGACCGCCGAGCCGTTGCCCGTCAACAGCACGGTGTAGCCATCCGGCCGGCTCTTGGCCACTGGCACGGCGGCTGCCGCCGCGCCGGCACCGGGCCGGTTCTCGATGATCACCGGCTGCCCGATGTTCTCGGACATCTTCTGGGCCACGCGCCGCGTGACCGCGTCGCCGGCCCCACCGGGACCGAAGGCGACATAGATGGTGATGGGCTTCGAGGGATAGCCATCGGCGGCAAACGCCGGTGCATAAACCGAAGCCAGCGGCAGCGCGAGCGCCGACCGCAGGAGGGTGCGTCGTTGGGTCACGGGTGGGGCCGCTCAGAACTCGTGGTTCACGCCCATCTCGAACCCGCGGGAGCTGACACCC